>CAZPHA010000050.1:0-20679 GCA_964586215.1 uncultured Ferruginibacter sp. | reverse complement strand
ACAAAAAAAAATTACTCACCAAATTAGACTATTTATTATTTATAAATGGTATTACACATGACATACAGCTGTTGGATAAACTTGAAAAACAATATTATTACATCACCGGCCATGTACATCCCTGCGTTAACATGAAAGGGTTAGGAAAACAAATTTTACGCTTTCCCTGCTTTTATTTCTCTAAACAATATGCTATTCTACCGGCCTTTGGGAAGTTTACCGGCGGTTTTACTATTACCCCGAAAAAAGATACATCTGTTTATGCCATATTACCTGCTAATCATAAAAAAGCTGAAAAAGCAAGCCTTCTAAAGATAAATGAGCTGATGTGCTGATGTGATGATATGCTGATGTGATAATGTGCTAATGTGCTGATGTGATGATGTGATGGGATATGAATATCAAATATTGTAACCATTTTTGCAGCAGAATACTAAGTAGCTTTTCTTTTCTTCAACTTTAAATAATCTAAAAAATAAACCACTTTAAGGGTTACCTCATTACTGTGAGGATTGGTGAACATCTCACCTAAATTATCAATATATTTAGTTGCCTGAGTAGGATCTATACTAACGTTGGGGCCTATGGCATTTTTCCAGGCTAAAGTGATACGGCTACCCCATAAAAAATCCCATGTATAAAACATATCAATATTAAACGAGTTAAAATTTCTGTTTTTCCCATCTATAAATGGTATTTCATTCCAATAGCCATCATCTTTTAAATAGTAAAAATTAGTATTCAATAAATGGGCCCAATTATGGCGTAGACGAATATTTGCATTCATCCTTGCCGTAAAATTATATTGTGCAGTTAAGAGCAAATTGTTTCTACTAACATTTCTTCTGGCAATAATTGGCTCTGCCTGTTCATCTGCATGAGAAAACCCCCAATTGCCCCTGTCTTTTTCAAGTGTAAGGCTGCTGCTAATTTGTAATTTATCGCTAAACCTATAACGCAACCCTAAGGTAGCGCCCCAATACGGATCGTTTGGTAAAGGAGATTGAGCGACTCCGAGTGAATAATTGATAAATAATTTTTTTCGACTATCTGTACTTCCATTAATATTTAAAAAATAATAAGGCGCTCTTTTAAGGAGTTTACCTGGCACCCGTGGTTCAAAATAATCATTATACCAGCGTGGCTTGGTTTCAAATTGTACTGTTGCATCCCAAAAGTTTTTAAATAAATAATGAGCGCTTGACTGAAGCTCAACATCTGTCCATACAAATGGCTGGTACAGATAGTTATTGTAAAGAGATATTTTATAAGTATAATTTAGAAAGGCTTGAGTGGGTGTAAGCATATTATAGCTCACCGTGCCATAGTAGCCCAAAAAGTTATTGTTAAGCAAAAAACCCAGGTCGTTGGGATCATAAGTATTGCTGGTAACATATCCTCCTGCCAAAAAACGTATTTTTCCACTTACTTTACCATAGGATGTTTCGGCTTTATATCCACCGGTATTCAAATTGTTGCCCCAGAGATAACTGTATTTTCCGGAGAAAGTATAACAATATCTGTTTTTCTTACCAAATATAGTAAGATCAAGGCCACTCACATTGGCATTTCGGCTATTGTATCTTCTAAGTACATTGGTATTGGTAAAAGTAATGGAAGAGCGATTTTTAAGAACCTGATCCAGCACCAGTATATTATAATTAGTTAAGGGTTCTGTCAAAATGGTGGAATCCCTTTTTTCAGTACTATTATACAATTTAGCATACATAGGTACTGAAAGAGCATTTAAAACACCAATTCCTAAATTTTTTCTTGTTCTACCACTTAATTTGGTAGCATTATAAAGCCTTGTAATACCAGGATTTTTTTGAATACGATAGCTGGAAGTATCCGTACCATATTTTTTTAATACTTCCTCAGCCCTGCCGGGCTGATCACCAATTCTTCTGGAGTAAAATAGGCCTGCTTTATTAAAAAGCTCGGTGCCTTCTGTAAAAAATGATCTGTATTCATCAAATTTTACTTCGAAGGGAGAAAGGTTAAGAAAAATATTATCACTCTGTACCTGTGCAAAGTCAGGAATTAGGGTTACATCCAAAGTAAAGCTCTCATTAATTCCATATTTAACATCCATACCGCCGCTTTTGAGGTACTCTGTTATAGTACCATTTCCAACTGGTGATACCCTTATACCACTTGATAAATAGGGTAGGAATGATAAACGTGTGGGTGGCGTAATGTCTTTAATACCTACCCAGTCTCCCCATTGATTCACATCCCCATTAAGATTTGGGTTAACCGGATTCCAGGTACTATTTTCATTAATGGCTCTGCTTATCCTGCCAAAGTTTATTCCCCAGTCCTGCACATCTTTTTTGGCAAAGCGAATAGCGCTAAAAGGTATTCTGACTTCTACCACCCAGCCATCCTTTTTAATACTGGTTTTACTTTGCCATACGGCATCCCAGGCTCTGTCAAAAACTACCGCAGATGTACCATTTGCAGAAGCAGATTGTGATTCACGGGCATCTCCCTGTACTCCGGCAGGCGTTACCTGAAAAATAAAAGCATTTTGCCGATCATGATAAGTATCTAAGCCAATGGTGAAAACATCTGCATCCTGCTTGTCTATTACATCCCTTGCTGTTAATTGCTTGCGAACATTTTTAACGCTATCATACAAATATGCTCCAATGTATACTGCGGCATCATCGTATCCAATTTTTACAACTGATTTACGGGCTGAAGGCTTGCCTATATCAGGATACAGGCTAATAAAGTCAACCGCAGCAGGGAGCATTTGCCATACAGATTCATCTAAATTACCATCTAGTTTTATGGAATGATTGATTTTAACCGCCTGCAAAGATTTTACCTGTGCACTTGTAGCAACTGCCATAAAACAGGTAAATATCACTAAGCAAAATCTCAAGTTAATCATTGTATAGGTACAGCTTACTTACGAACGGATCACAAACAATTGATTTTAAGGTACGTCCTGCAATATATTAATTTTTTTTCAATAAGAAAAATGAATAAATAGTTGATAATTAATTAATTGATAATTGATAATAAATAATGTAAATAAAATATATGTAATTAATTAGCAACATTATTAATTATCAATTAACCCTTTATCCATTACAATCCTCTTCTTTTAATCTCCTTTTTGATAAGACCCAGTTCACGACCTGTCTGGCCGGCAACTGAGCTATTTTCCTGTGCTCTCCGCATTAAATAGGGGATCACATCTGCAATAGGGCCAAAAGGCAAATATTTGCTCACCTGGCATCCTGCCTTAGCCAGGTTAAACGTAATATTATCACTCATGCCATACAATTGCGAAAAATGTACATTCGGGTGATTGAGCGGCAGGCCTTTTTGGGTGAGTAATTCCGTAGCCAACAAGTTGCTGTATTCGTTATGCGAAGCAATGATTACCGAAATTTTTTGTAAATTTGCAATGCAGAACTCTACCGCTGCATTAAAATCTTTATCACAGGTTGCTTTGTCGGGTTGTATGGGCGAAGTATAGCCCATTTCTTGTGCCCTTTTTCGTTCTTTTTCCATATAAGCACCCCGAACCAGTTTGGCGCCCAGCACAAAACCACGTTCCTGCGAAGCAGTAAATGAATCTTTCAAAAACTGTAGCCTGTCATGCCGGTAAAGCTGTAGGGTATTGTATACAATTGCTTTGTTCTTGTTATACATATCCATTGCCAACATTGTCAGTGCATCTACCGGATCTTGTATCCAGGTTTCTTCGGCATCTACCAACATCCCTACATTACTGGCAGCGGCGGCCTCACAAAGCTTCATCATCCGAAGCCTTACCCGGTGCCATTCTTCTTTTTCATCAGCAGGTAAATTTTCTATAACGGATAAATATCGCTTCATTAATGATCCGGCAGCCTCACTCATCAATCGGTCTATCTTTTCTAGTAAAGCAAATCGGGCCAATCCCGTTACTTTAATACTCATAAATGGGACATTCGACTGCGTAGCCGCATAACGAATGACCCTTAAAAATTCTTCTGTCGCATGTTCAAAGCCGACCTCACCGTCATCTCCACCTTCCACACCATAATCCAAAATTACCTGAACGTTATATTGTGATAATTTTTCCGCCACTTTAGCTGTTTCTGTCAATGTTTCTCCGCCTACAAACTGCTGAAATATTGTAGATCGAATGATTGATTTGGTAAACGGCAAATGCCACTTAATGGCAACCGGTGTCAACCGAAGCCCAAACTTTACCAACCACGGCTTACCCATGCTGGAAAAAAGAAAATGTGCCTTTTTGAGTTCCTTATTCGATTTAGCTGCAAAAGCATAGGCTGTATTATCAAAAGAAATAGAATTAGTAGCTATTTGATTACTCATTGTATTGATTGCAAAAGTCATTAAAAGTTTGCTTTTTAATTCATAGTTCATGAACGATGGTCTAAAAATTAAAAAACTATTCAGCGTATAAAATTAATCAACAATCTACAACTAACCATAAAACAGTTAATACATTCTACAATACTGAATGCTTCCAATTATCTTTGTAAAAAATAAAAAAACACAAATGCAATTGGAACCGAAAAAAGCAAGTGAGAGTTTTACAATTATGAATGAATTGGTGCTACCCAATGATACCAATACTTTTGGAAACCTGATGGGAGGCCGCTTGATGTACTGGATGGATATTGCCGCCGGAATGGCTGCCGGCAAGCATTGTAATGCTCCCTGCATGACTGCCAGCGTTGACAACCTGTCTTTTAAAAACCCCATTAAATTAGGTAATATTGTGCATATTGAAGCAAAAGTTAGCAGGGCCTTCAATACTTCTATGGAAATACACCTTAAAGTGTGGGGAGAAGATACACTTCACCAATACAAATATGAAAGCAACGAAGCTTATTTCACTTTTGTAGCATTGGATCCCAACCGCAAGCCTCGACCTGTACCCGCTGTTATTCCTGAAACCGACGAAGAGAAAAAATTATACGATGGCGCTCTTCGGAGAAGGCAACTTCGTTTGGTACTGGGTGGTAAAATGAAAGCAGAAGATGCGGATGAATTGAGAGCATTGTTTGTGTAACCTCATCCCCTAGCCCCCTGTCTGACTGGTCAAACAGGCAGGCTTCTGCACTTGTGGAGAAGGGGGAAATGAGAACTCCTTAATTCAGTTTTCCTACCATTTGTGCAGGTACTACCCATTCATCAAATTGCTCAGGGGTAACGTAGCCCAGTTTTACAGCCATTTCTTTTAATGTAGTACCCTCTTTGTGTGCTTTTTGAGCTATTTCAGCAGCTTTATAGTAGCCAATTTTCGTATTCAAGGCTGTTACCAGCATTAAGGAATTATCCAGATGCTTTTTAATATTGGCTTCAATAGGCTCAATACCCACTGCACATTTATCATTGAAAGATACACATCCATCTCCAATCAATCTGGCGGAATGTATAAAGTTATAGATCATCACAGGCTTAAAAACATTCAACTCAAAGTGCCCATTACTACCTCCTACACTGATAGCCACATCATTGCCCATTACCTGTGCTGCAATCATGGTTAGAGCCTCACATTGAGTTGGGTTAACCTTACCCGGCATAATCGATGAGCCCGGCTCATTATCAGGAATAAAAATTTCGCCTATGCCTGACCGTGGTCCTGAAGAAAGTATGCGGATATCATTGGCAATCTTCATCAGGCTGACGGCCACCATTTTCAAAGCTCCATGTGCTTCTACAATGGCATCATGCGCTGCCAAAGCTTCAAATTTATTCTCTGCCGTTACAAATGGCAACCCTGTCAATGCTGCAATATGTTTAGCCACATTTTCAGAATAGTTGGGAGGTGTATTAATTCCTGTACCTACAGCCGTTCCGCCCAAAGCCAGCTCACTTAAGTGAGGCAATGTGTTTTTGATTGCTTTTAATCCATGATCTAACTGTGATACGTACCCGCTGAATTCCTGCCCCAGTGTCAAAGGAGTAGCATCCATAAAATGCGTACGGCCAATCTTCACTACATTCATAAATTCCTTACTCTTGGCAGCTAAAGTATTTTTTAATTTCTCAATGCCGGGAATAGTTGTTTCCACTAAAATCTTATAAGCTGCTATGTGCATGGCCGTAGGAAAAGTATCATTGCTGGATTGAGATTTATTTACGTCATCGTTAGGGTGTAAAAATTTTTCTTTATCCTCCAGCTTACCACCGTTCAGCACATGCCCACGATAAGCAATCACTTCATTTACATTCATGTTACTTTGTGTACCACTACCCGTTTGCCATACTACCAGTGGGAAATAATCATCCAATTTTCCCTCCAGAATTTCATCACATACTTTACCAATTAATTCGCATTTTTCTTTGGATAAAACACCAGCTTCAAAATTGGTGATAGCCGCTGCTTTTTTCAAATATGCAAATGCCCGGATGATTTCCTTAGGCATTCTATTAATATCCTGTGCAATTTTAAAATTATCAATACTACGTTGGGTTTGTGCACCATAATAAGCATTGGCGGGCACCTGAACTTCTCCCATGGTATCTTTTTCAATTCTATAATTCATATGTGCAATTTTTGGCGTTGCAAAGGTACGAAAATTAGCCCAGGGTTTTTATTATAGCCCAGGGTTTTAAACCATGGGCTATATCATTACAACAAATTTTATGGTTTATATTTACACAAACAAATTGACAACCATCTCCATAACCCACGGTTTAAAACCGTGGGTTATGGGAAATAGCTAATTTATTGAAATGCCACATTCATTCAACAAAATATGGATTCACGCCATTTGGGCAACCAAACATAGAATGCAATACATTGGTTCAAATATAGAGCGTAATGTATATCAATTTATCAACCTACAATTTCGTGACCTGGGTTGTCCTGTACGAATAATCAATGGAATGCCCGACCATATCCATAGTCTGTTTTTACTAAATCCCAAAAAATCCATTGCAGAAGTTATTAAGCAAGTAAAAGGAAGCAGCTCTCATTTCATTAATCAAAATAATCTTACATCAGAAAAATTTGCCTGGCAAACAGGTTATGCTGCTTACTCTGTATCAGAATCGATCGTTAATAAAGTTTTTCTTTACATAAAAAATCAAAAGACGCATCATCAAAAGAAATCATTTCAAGAGGAATACGATGAAATTTTAAAAATTTATGGTATTGGCAACCATAATTATAAATGATTAATCTTCCTCATAGCCCATGGTTTTAAACCATGGGCTACGGAAATAGGTTGCAAATTTTATTATATAGCCCACGGTTTAAAACCATGGGCTACGGGAATTCATCATACAATTCCCAATTGATTCAACCGGTTGCATTTGCACCATATAGCCCACCATATAGCCCATGGTTTTAAACCATGGGCTACGGGAATTCATCATCCAATTACAAATAATTCAATGGGTTGCATTTGCACCATATAGCCCATGGTTTAAAACCATGGGCTATATGGTATTATATAAAATATGATACAAATAATTGATTAAAAATGTAATTTAAATTATGAATTTTATTAATTAATTTGAAATATCAATATTTTGTAACTTTGTATTTTATAACCTCACGATTCTATCCGAAGGTTAAACCTTCGGACAATGAAGAAGGTATTGGCACCAGAGTTTTTCCTGCAAGATTTGGAGCAAGGGCGGAGATGGTAATATTTAATTTGTAAAAGCCCCTACCTTCCCTTAAAATTCGCTTTACGCTTTTCCAAAAAAGCAGCCGTTCCTTCTTTCATATCTTCAGTAACAAAACATTCACCAAAAGCTTCTACTTCGGCATCATATCCACTTTTATCGGCATTATTGACTACACCCGTATTGATACAGGATATTATTTTGCCAATAGCAATGGGCGCCTTGGACTGTATGAGAGTTAAAATTTCTTTTGTCTTAGGCAGTAAATTTTCTAAGTTAGTAACGTGATTAACTAAGCCAATTTCTAATGCTTTAGCAGCATCAACCATATTAGCCGTCATTTGCAACTCCATGCTTCTACCCTTACCCACGAGCTGGGTTAAGCGCTGGGTACCACCATATCCGGGAATTAATCCTAAATTAACTTCCGGCTGGCCGAATTTAGCATTATCACTGCACAACCTGAAATGACAAGCCATCGCCAGTTCACAACCACCCCCTAATGCAAAACCATTTACTGCAGCAACAATTGGTTTAGAGCAATTTTCAATTTTTAAAAAAATATCCTGTCCTCTCTTCGCCAATGCCATCGCTCCTTCCTTATCTAATCCTGCGAACTCGGTAATATCGGCACCGGCCACAAATGCTTTAGAGCCGGCGCCTGTGATAATGGCTGATTTAATTTCCGGATTACTATTTATTTCATCAACCACATTATTCAAATCGGTAAATACATCTTTATTTAATGCATTCAATTTATCAGGCCGATTGATGGTAATGATTAAAATATTATTTTCAAGAGAAGTTAATAAGGTTGCGTAGTTCATTATTTTTTAATTTAATTCCAATCTTTTGATAATTATTTTCCTTGCAATATTTTTAGGTGGACGCAATAGTCTACTCATTTGTTGCATAGCATAGAGTCTGCGAAAACGCTCCAACACAGAAGACTGCTTCATCAGGTTTAAGTGATACGCTGCCTGCTCATCCAGTGATTTAAATATTTTAATAGACCTGGCCATATGCAAAGTTAAAAACTTCTGTGTTCTTTTACCCAATTTCTGATGTACTCAGCAATTTCCAGCGTACTTGTTCCGGGCGGAAACAACTTACCAACACCCTGCTGATTGAGGATTTTAATATCATCCTCCGGAATGATGCCACCTCCGGTAAGTAATACATCATCCATGCCTTTTTCTTTCATCAGCATTATTACTTTTGGGAAAACCGTATGATGAGCGCCGCTTAAAATACTGATGCCAATGGCATCCACATCTTCCTGCAAAGCAGCGTTTACAATCATTTCAGGCGTTTGCCGCAAGCCGGTATATATTACTTCCATACCTGCATCACGAAGAGCGGTAGCTATTACTTTGGCGCCACGGTCGTGACCATCCAATCCCACTTTGGCCACTAAAACTCGTATGGGTCTGTTGTTCATCTTTAATAAAATTAACCAAAAATTTGTAATGCAGATTGTATACGGCCAATGGTAGCTTCTTTACCAATGATGGTGGCAATAGCAAATATTTGAGGCCCCATTTTGCTGCCTACCAGCATAATTCTAAAAATCATTTGCAACTCACCTACCTTAATATTTTTCTCTGTAGCCAACTGTTTAAAAATATTTTCAACAGCTTGAGCATCCCATGTTTGCAGATCAGATATTTGATTGATCAGCGTACTAAAAAATTCCTTTTTTGTTTCATCCCATTTAGGTTTAACAGAAGCTTCATCTAATGTTGTTGGTGCAATAAAAAAGAAGTATCCCTGCTCCCAAAAATCTGTAAGTAATGTACAACGATCTTTTATGAGTTCCATTACTGTAAGCAATTTTGTTTCGTCTATTTCCTTTACTCCTTTATTTTCAAATATTTTTTTCACTGTCGATTTATATTTTTCAACAGGCAGTTTTTTTATCCATTCATGATTAAACCACTTTGCTTTTTCAAAATCGAATTTGGCGCCACCTTTATGCACTCTTTCGATCGAAAATTTTTCAATCAGTTCTTCCAAAGTAAATATTTCCTGTTCGGAGCCATCATTCCAACCAAGCAGTGCCAATAAATTGACAAATGCTTCTGGCAAAAAACCTAATTCTTTAAACCCTTTAGTAAGTTCTTTCGAAACCGGATCTACCCAATCCATAGCATACACCGGAAAGCCCAAACGGTCTCCATCTCTTTTACTTAATTTTCCATTACCATCTGGCTTTAAAATCAATGGCAGGTGTGCCCATTCCGGCATTTTATCCAATCCAAATAAATATTTCCAAAGCAGTATATGCACAGGAGCGCTGGGCAGCCATTCTTCACCTCGAAAAGCATGGGAAATTTTCATTAAATAATCGTCTACCACTACTGCCAGATGATAAGTAGGCATCCCATCAGCCTTAAGTAAAACTTTATCATCTACAAAATTGGTATCAAATTCTACTTCTCCTCTAATTAAATCTGTAAAAGAAACAAATTCATTAGGGTTGATTTTAATACGAATGACATAAGGCGTACCTGCATCTAATAATTGCTGCGTTTCATGTGGCAGTAATCGCAAGGAATTTTTCATCTCCATACGTGTGCGATGGTCGTATTGTAAACTACTGCTTCCTGAAGCTTTCAATCGTTCCCTCATGGCCACCAATTCTTCCGGTGTGTCAAAAGCATAATAAGCATATCCGTCCTTTACCAATTGCTCGGCATATTGCTTATATATTTCTTTGCGCTCACTTTGTCGGTAAGGCCCATATTCGCCTCCGTGCAACACGCTTTCATCAGGTATTAAACCACACCATTCTAAGCATTTGAAAATATATTCTTCAGCGCCGGGAACAAACCTGTTTTGATCGGTATCTTCAATACGAACAATAAAATCGCCACTATATTTCTTTGCAAATAAATAATTAAACAGTACCGTACGGACACCTCCTAAATGTAGCCCTCCGGTAGGACTGGGTGCAAATCTTACTCTTACTTTGTTGAACATGCCGCAAAGATAAGCCGGATGGAGTAATCTTTACACGAGAAAATATGTCAGACGTAAACGTCAGACATAAAAAAACCGCTCCACTTTACGTGAAACGGCTTAAAGTATAGCCAATGAAAAAGAAATTATCGAAGTAAGAAGGCCTGAGGTGTGCCACCATCGATCGAAATTGTAGCTACCTTATCGCATTCGCCATTTCCAAAATCAATTACAGCAACATGGTTTGGTCCTTGCACAGATATTTTTCCTTTGTCAATATTTTCGCAGGCAGTTTTCTTTTGCAAAGCCTCTGTTATGGTTGAATTACGTGTTTTACCTGCTGAATTGGTAACAGTGTGACTACCGGTTATTGAAAAAACATCATCTAATAAATTTAGTGGTGTATTATAACCAGCAGTTTGTACTACATTTTTCACTCCATTGTGCAACCAATATTTTCCGTTTGGAGAAGTAATTTTACCATTTTCCACTTTACGTTGCCAGCTTTTTACATTATCGGTACTGGTATTTGTCCAGGTAATCGTTCCTTCTTTTTTAAATAAATTTACATAATAATTATCAAATGTTAATACAGCAGTGCTTCCCGTTTTTCTAACCGAGTCAGATAACACAATTGTTATTTTTCCTTTACGGGAGATTCCATTCTGTGAAGTACATCCTGCACCAAAATCTATTGAAATTGTTTTAGGAAAGCCTACTAATGGTGTTACATTTACAGTGGCGCAGCTCAACAAACCCATGGACTGAAATACACCATTCACTTTTCCACCCATTAAATTTTTATCGGTAGCGGCTTCCATGAATACATCGTTAGCATCCTCAGTAAGATTGTCAGCAATTGCCTGATCAGTACTTAGTTCAAAAGTTGTTTCCAGTTCGGTTGGAGTGGTTGAGCCTGCATCAGTTTTTTTACAGGATGTAAATCCTATAATGGTGAATGCAGTTATTGCAGTAGCTAAAAGAAGATTTTTTGTTTTCATACTTTTTAATTTGTTATAAATATTTTTTTTAACAGTATTTATAAGACTGATTTCTGTAATCAAGGTTTAATCAGAGAAAAAAATTAATTTAGAGCATGTTTTATATGGTGAAAACGCCGGTTTGGCTAAAGAAATTGTATAATAAATGTATATGGGAGATCCCGGATAACGGGGATAACATTTATTTAACATTTGATGATGGCCCTCATCCTACCATTACGCCGTTTGTATTAGCTGAATTAAAAAAGTACAATGCAAAGGCTACTTTTTTCTGTATTGGAGAAAATGTAACGAAGTTTCCGGCTATTTTTAATCAAATTATTACGGAAGGCCACAGTATAGGTAATCATACACACAACCATTTAAACGGTTGGAAAACAGATGATAAGACTTATCTGGATAATATTTTAACTGCCCAAAAATATATTTCTTCCAATCTATTTCGTCCGCCTTACGGCAGAATAAAGCGTTCACAATTAAGAAAATTATCCACTATTCCCGCCTGTGGCGGGACAAACAGCAATGATTCCCGCCTGCGGCGGGACAAAAAACTATCAATTATTATGTGGACGGTATTAAGCGCTGATTTTGACTCTACATTATCTCCGGAAAAATGTTTGCAAAATGTACTCCGATATACCCGATCCGGCTCTATTGTGGTATTTCACGATAGTGAAAAAGCTGAACAACACTTACGCTATGCACTCCCCAAAGTGTTGTCTTATTTTTCTGAAAAAGGCTACTCTTTTCAAAAATTGCCGATGCATACATAAACGTTGAATGAATGGTATCTTTGCGACATGTTAAGCAAATTTTCAGGATGGGATGACACGATTGTTGCCATCGCAACAGCGCCAGGTGTTGGCGCTATTGGCGTAATCAGACTAAGCGGTAATAAAGCCATATCTATTATTAACACATTATTTCCATCAAAAGATTTAGATAAACAGCCTTCGCATACACTCCATGTAGGTGTAATAAAAGATCAGGATACTATTATCGATGAAGTAGTCGTTTCTTTGTACAAGTCTCCCCGTAGTTATACAAAAGAAGATGTAGTAGAAATTAGCTGCCATGGAAGTCCTTACATACAACAACAAATAATACAAGCATGTATTCATCATGGCGCAAGGTTAGCTAAAGCTGGCGAATTTACACAAAGAGCGTTTTTAAATGGCAGGTTTGATTTATCACAGGCAGAAGCGGTGGCTGATTTGATTGCTTCAGAGAACCAGGCGCAACATGATATAGCCTTACAGCAAATGAAAGGAGGTTTTAGCCACGAGCTACAAGTGCTTAGAGAAAATCTTATTCATTTTGCCTCGTTAATCGAACTTGAATTGGATTTTGCAGAAGAAGATGTAGAATTTGCAAATCGTTCTGAGTTTAAAAAATTAATTGAAGAAATTAAAGATAAGATCGTTCAATTAAGTAGCTCTTTTCAATATGGCAATGTAGTTAAAAACGGTATTCCGACCGTTATTGCAGGCCGCCCTAATGCCGGAAAATCAACGCTACTCAATGCGTTGTTAAATGAAGAAAGAGCCATTGTATCTCCCATTGCAGGTACTACCCGGGATACGATTGAAGAAGCGATGGTAATTGATGGAATATCATTTCGGTTCATAGATACTGCCGGAATAAGAGAAGGTGGCGATCAAATTGAAAAAATAGGTATCGAAAAAACATTTGAAAAAATATCACTGGCTACGGTGATTATTTATTTATATGATTATACCACCATAAAAACCGAAGAATTGTATGAGGATTTAATAAAGTTACCTTACGAAAATAAAATTATTATAGCTGTTGCCAATAAGTTGGATTTGAATAAAGAACCCAATAACGAATTACTGATCCAAATACAAGAAAAATTTCCTCAAATTATCCATTTAAGCATTTCAGCAAAAGATAAAATCAATATCAATTTATTAAAAAAAGAAATAATACATAATGTAGAAAAAAATATAAAGGTCAACTCTTCCATTGTGGTTACCAATACACGACATTATGAAGCATTACAAAAGGCTTTAACGGCCGTGGAACATGTGGAACATGGTTTAACTACCAACCTAACCGGTGATCTTTTAACCATGGATATCAGAGAAGTATTGCACCAGATTGGCGAAATTACCGGCCAGGTTGATATGGATATTGATATTCTGGGAACTATATTTAGTAAGTTTTGTATTGGAAAGTAATTTGTTTTCCGATTTCTTCTAAGTGCTTGTTTTTTTAGGTTTTAGCCATTTTTTCTTTCCTTTATTTGTTGCCAAACTACTCTTTTTTGCTTATATTTGTTGCCAGATTGTTGCCCTGAAAAGTTGCCCTTGTTGTTGGGCAACAAGTTGGAGAGAAAATGTCACACATAGGCACACTCTGACACTCCAAGGCACTAACGGACAAATACAGGCACATGGCAAGCAAGATAGAAATAACCAAAAAATGCCTTTACTGCGGTAAGGAGTACACGGCCAAAACGCTAACCACAAGGTATTGCGGCCACACCTGCAACAGTCGCCACTATAAGCAACTGAAGCGGGAAGAAAAGTTGAACACCTTCAAAGAAGCTCAGGCAAAGCTCGAGCAGCAGCCGCAGCAATCATTTGACATTGCATTACAACAAAAGGAGTTTCTCAGCATTGATGAAGCTGCAAAACTTATTGGTGCAAGCCGCAGAACTATACACCGCCTTATATCCGGCAACAAGCTCCAAGTGGGCAAGGTGGGCAAGGTTGGCAGCCGTACAATCATCACACGAAAGGCAATTGATAATCTCTTTAATACACAAGCCGTATGAAAGTAACACTCAGACAACGCACCAAAGGCGATAAGGTCAGCCTTTATCTTGATTACTACCACAAGGGAAAAAGGGAGTATGAATATTTAGAACTGTACCTGTTTCCAGAGCCGGAGAAAGGCAAACTCACTAAGGAGCAAAAAGAATCCAACAAGGAAACTCTTGCACTGGCTGAAAGCATCCGTTCAAAGCGGCAGATAGAAATACAGAACGGCATTTATGGCTTTCAGGATCAGAGCAAGTTAAAAGGCAGCTTCCTGCGTTACGTGGAGTACTTAGCCGAGAAAAGGAAAAGCAGCCAGGGTAATTATGATAATTGGGATAGTGCTTTGAAACACCTCAAAAAGTATGTGAAGTTTGACGTTTCATTTGGGCAGGTAGATAAGAACTGGTTGGAAGGTTTCAGGGAATACTTGATGAAGGAAGCAAAGACACCAAGCAAGCAGCCCCTTTCACAAAATTCACAAAGCAGCTACTTCAACAAAATCAGGGCAGCATTAAAGCAAGCATACAAAGAAGGCATCATCAAGCAGAACCCTGCCGACCTTGTGGACGGCATCAAGCCCGGTGAACCCGAAAGAGAATTTCTTACCTATGAAGAACTGCAAGCAGTTGCAAAAGCTGAGTATGAAATACCATTGTTGAAAACCGCTTTCCTGTTCAGTGCAATGACTGGCCTCCGCTGGTCAGACGTTCAGAAATTGGTTTGGTCAGAAGTACAGAAAAGCAAAGAAGTTGGCTATTACATACGCTTCCGCCAAAAGAAAACCAAGGGAGCAGAAACATTGCCAATATCAGAGCAAGCCTTCGGCTTGTTAGGTGAAAGAGGAAACCCGGAGGACCGTGTTTTCATTGGCTTAAAATACAGTGCATGGCATAACCTCAAATTACAACAGTGGGTAATGCATGGAGGAGTTACAAAAACAATCACCTTCCATTGTGCAAGGCACACCTACGCCACATTACAATTAACTTTAGGAACGGACATTTACACCGTTTCAAAATTATTAGGTCACAAAGATTTAAAAACAACGCAGATATATGCAAAGATTATTGACGACAAGAAGAAGGTAGCTGCTAATAAAATTGTACTCGACTTATGAACAATGAACTAAATCTATATCACAAAATTTTGTTCTTGGAGCTTCGCCCTTGGATTAACAGAGAAGTTGCAGAAACCAAATACAAAGAACTGATGTAAGGCATCAGCAAAGAGCATTTTTCTTTTCAGCCCCTTTATGAAGTTGATTTTCCAAAACCATTGACTGCAAAGCGGAAGTACTACTTTTCAATAATTGAGAATGAAGCAACAAGCTACCTCAACAACTTTCAGCATATCATTGCCGGTGCATTGAATGAAAAAGAAAAGCAGTATTGGGTGCATACCAAATAAAAATGCAGCAGCGGAAATTGAAAAAGTCATTCAGCAAATCGAATCAAAACAAATTGATATTGCAACCGCTTACAGCGATTGGCGTAATATTGGTTTTGCGTTTGCAGATGCTTTCGGAGAATCAGGCAGAGAATATTTTCACCGCATCAGTAAGTTTTATGCTGATTACTCAGCAACCGAATGTGATACACAATACACCAATTGTCTAAAGGCAAATGGTCACGGTGTTACGTTGAAAACATTCTTCTTTCATGCAAAGCAAGCAGGTGTAAACATTGCGGTTTCACCGCAATACACCGAGCAGGAAAAAGTACAATTGCCAACCTTTCCTGAATCTATCTATCCTCAGCTTCCTGAGTTTCTGCAAAAGGTTGTCAAGATTGCATCGTTCAACGAAGAACGAGACATTCTTTTGTTAGGCACTATCGTTTCACTCAGTGCCTGTTTTCAGAAGATATACGGCATCTACGATGGTAAGAAGGTATTCTCAAACCTGTACATTTTCATCACGGCTCAGGCATCAGCAGGTAAAGGCAGGTTGGTACACTGCAAACAACTGGTAAAGCCCATTCATAAACATTTGAGGGAGCAAGCCAAATTGATGAAACAGCAGCATGAATTGGAAATGATGGAGTACAACGAAAAGAAAGGCAAAGATGCCAGTGCAGAGAAACCCAATAAGCCACCTGAAAAAATGTTGTTCATCCCTGCCAACAACAGCACAACAGGAGTATTTCAATTGTTGTTCGACAACGAAGGCAGAGGCTTAATGTTTGAAACAGAAGGCGACACCCTGGCACAAGCATTCAAAACCGATTACGGCAATTACAGCGATGGTTTCCGCAAGGCATTTCACCATGAAACAATATCATACTACCGCAGAACAGACAGAGAGTATGTTGATATTGAAAGCCCATGCCTTTCAGGCATGTTCACCGGAACACCCAAGCAAGTATCTGCACTTATCCCGAATGCTGAAAACGGCTTATTCAGCCGTTTCATTTTCTATTTCATGAATATTCAGCCGGTATGGAAAAATGTATTCGCCAATTCATCCGATAATGGCTTAGACGATTATTTTGACCAGTTAGGCAATGACTTCTTTGGTTTGTACCAAACCCTGATGGCAAACCCCGAAATACAGTTCTGCCTTACGGCAGAGCAGCAGGAACAGTTCAACGCCTTTTTTGAGCAAATCCAAAACACCTACCTCAGCTTACAGGGGCTTGACTACATGGCAACAATCAGGCGTTTGGGGTTGATAGCTTTCCGTATTGCCATGATCCTATCCGCTTTGCGGGTTATGGAACATGGAGATTTGCCGGAACGCATCATTTGTGAGGAAAGAGACTTTCAAACCACGTTGGAGATGGTCCGTGTATTGGTGAAACATGCCAGTAAGGTATTTTCAGAACTACCCCAAGATGCACCCATGCCCAAGCGTAAAAACCAAAAAGAACGGTTTCTGGATGCCCTACCTGCAAGTTTCAACAGGCAGGAGTACCTGAAAATTGCCGCCTCTATGTCCATACCCGATAAAACAGCCGAAGGTTACATAACCGACTTCTGCAAAAGAGGGCTGTTACATAGGGAAAAGCAAGACCATTACCTGAATCCCAACGCTAAGGAAACTCAGGATTTAAGGGAAATCAAGAAAGGGTAAGCGAATGCTTGCCCTTTCGCAGATTCGGGCAGCCCCCTATAAATGAACAGATTCCTGCCCAATTTAAGGGCTAACCGCCCTTAGTTTCCTCCGTTTCCTTAAATTCCTGAAAGGAATCACGAACACCTTTGAAAACAAATAAAAGCCTCCGTGAGTAAATCCGGAAAACCCAAAATCCCGCCAGAATCAAACAAAGGAAAAAAAGAGAAAACATTTGCAAAAAGTAGCATTATTCACTACCTTTCGCAAAAAATTACTCTCTTGGAAGATTCAAGGCAATATAGAAATGCAGAAGATTGGGCAAACCACCTGCTGGCTAAGGGGAAATATGCATTTGCCCTTAGCCAGTTCCGTGCCGATTTCCCGGAGCAGTCAGACACCGCCAATAAGTTTGCCTTGAAAAGACTGGTAGATAAAGAGCAGATTATTTCCATTCACAAAGGTTATTACCTCATTATTCCACCCCAATACAGGTCAAAAGGCATTCTACCCCCTACTTTGTTTTTAGATGCCTTTATGAAGGAATTGGACCGGCCATATTACCTTGCTTTATTAAACGCAGCCGCCTATCATGGGGCATCGCATCAGCAGCCCCAGGAGTTTTTTGTGGTAACCGGCTTTCCGGTGCTGCGGCCTATGAAAAAGAAGGGGCTGAAAATAAACTACATCAGCAAAAAGGAAATACCGACATCGCTGTTAGACACCCGGAAAACAGAAGCAGGCTTTTTGAAAATATCAAATCCGGCTCTTACGGCAACTGACCTGATACAATACGCCAAACGGGTAGGCGGCATTAACAGGGTAGCTACTGTTTTGGCAGAATTAGCCGAGAGTATTCAACCCGATTCTTTTGACAATAACCTGTTGCAGCATGTTCCTGTAACTGCCTTGCAACGTTTGGGCTATATGCTGGATAAAGTATTTGACAACCAACCGCTGGCCAATGCCCTATACCAGGCTTTACAAAAAAATGAATCCCCTTTGTTTCGGATTCCGCTGAAAGCCTCAGCTCTGGCAAAGGGTTTTGCAGCAGACGAAAAATGGAAAGTAATCCTAAACACAAAAGTTGAGATTGACGATTGATACCACAGGCATATATAACAGAATGGGCTAATCAGGTGCCCTGGCAAACCAACGAACAGGTAGAACAAGACCTGGTGATTTGCCGTGCCTTGGTAGAGATTTTTTCCGATGAGTTTCTGGCTAAAAGCCTTGCATTCAGGGGCGGCACTGCTTTACATAAATTGTATTTAAGTCCCCAACCCCGCTATTCTGAGGATATTGATTTAGTGCAGATCACTGCAGAGCCATTTGGCCCTGTAGTGGATAGGTTAAGAGAAAAGCTGGCTTTTTTGGGTGCCCCTACCCGTAAGCAGAAGGAAAACAATTTTACCCTGCATTATCGTTTTGAATCTGAGTTTCCACCCGTGCAAAACCTCCGCCTGAAAGTAGAAACCAATTGCCGGGAGCATTTCACGGTATTAGGCTATCAGCAGTTCCCCTTTCAGGTTACCTCATCCTGGTTCACCGGATCTTGTAACATCACCACTTACCGCCTGGAAGAACTGCTGGGTACAAAGCTGAGGGCATTATACCAACGCAGCAAAGGCCGTGATCTATACGATATGTACAAGGCGCTGGCACAAGTACCCGACATCAACAAAGAAGCCTTGTTACGATGCTATCATGCCTACATGGATTTTGTAGTGGATGAACCTCCTGCACAAAAAGTATATCTGCAAAATATGGAGGCGAAATTGAAGGACGATGAATTTACAGGCGATATAGCGGCCCTGATACGACCAACAGAAAAATACGATCAGGAAACGGCTTTTGATTTAGTTCGAACGGAGTTGCTGGAGAAAATGGATGGCTTTAAACCGAAGCAATAAAAAATTAACAACAAACAGAAATACCGAAGCAAATGATAAAGGACAGCTTACAACAAAACGAAAACACCACACCCAACAGCAAGCAACTGGAAGTGTTGAAAGAACATTTCCCTGCCTGCTTTAAAGCGGATGGTTCATTTGATATAGAACGGTTTAAAGCCGAAATTGCTGCAACCGCTAATTTGATCAATGAAGGTTATGAATTGAAGTTTTTAGGAAAGAATTATGCCAAGCTGCTCGCCAGTACCGAAACCACCACCGTTATTCAGCCCAATGAGGCACATAACAAGCTGCCGGAAAATGCCAACAGCAATAACATCTACATCAGTGGCGATAACCTTGATGGTTTAAAACACTTACTTAAATCATATAGCGGTGCTATTAAATGCATCTACATTGACCCACCCTATAATACAGGCAGTGATGGCTTTGTGTATGCTGATAATTTTAATTATACCAAAGAAAACTTGCAGGAAAAGTTAAGCGTTAGTGAAGAAGAAGCTGACCGCATTTTAGACCTTACCAAAAGAGGCTCTGCCTCTCATAGTGCATGGCTGATGTTCATGTACAGCCGCCTGCTGCTGGCCAAAGATTTATTGAAAGATGATGGTGTAATTTTTATTTCCATTGACGACAATGAGCAAGCAAACCTGAAACTGCTTTGTGATGATGTGTTTGGAGAAGAGAATTTTGTTGCAGAGTTTGCAAGAATTACAAAAAAAGCTGGGAAAACTACAGAACTTATTGCTGATAATAATGATTACCTTTTGTGCTATCGAAGAACAGATGATGTCGAGTTAAATAAAAATTCATTAGAAGGCCAAGGTTATGTTCTCGAAGATGAATTTGTCGAAGAACGAGGTCCTCACAAATTAAGTCAGACACTTGATTACGATTCGATACAGTATTCCGCTTCCCTTGATTATGAAATTGAATTGAATGGAGAGATTTTTCGTCCAGGTAATGTTACTAAAGAGCAAATGCTCGAACGGCAAAAAAGAAACCCGAAAAGTGATTCTTGTTGGCGATGGTCAAGAGATTTATTCGACTTTGGTAATGAGAATGGTTTTGTAGTTGTCAAAGAAGGTAAAAACGGTAAACGGATTTATACAAAAACATACCTAAACGCTACAATTAGCAAAAATGCAAAGGGATATTTTGTTGAAAGTTTTGAAAGAAAGAAAGCAACTTCAACATTGGAATTTTTAGACAACAAGTATTCCAATGATAATTCAAGAAAAGACTTGTCTAAGCTTTTTGATTTAAAAGTTTTTGACTACTCCAAGCCTGTTAGTTTATTAGAAGCTGTTTAAAAACGATTCAACATAATTCGTATGGCAGATAAATGTACC
>CAZPHA010000049.1:0-20849 GCA_964586215.1 uncultured Ferruginibacter sp. | reverse complement strand
AAAAAAGAAAAAATAATAATAGTAATAGTGTCAACTTTTTTTAGGACATGACAGGACTTTTAATTGTTTCTATTATTTCGTGTATGCCTAAACGTTAATGAATATGCGAAAATATTAATATCGCAATTACTGTTGAATAAAGATTTGAAGATGACGGGCTGCCGGATAGCAATGGAAAGCCGAATGAAGCGTAGCGAAATGAGGCTTGGAATGGATAGCCGGAATCCGCCAAAGGCGGACAGGCTACTGTTGAATAAAGTATCTTATGGTGACAGCCCCATCCATCAAAAAAATGGGTATTATTTTGGCGCTTTTCGATATAAATAAATGGCTAATAATCCAAATAAAATGTTGGGTGTCCAGGCGGCTAACAAGGGAGTAAAATTACTTTTGGTAGCAAATACCAGCGAGAACCTGCTAAAAAGTACATAGAACACACTAATTACAACGCCTACAGCCAGGTGCAAACCACTTCCTCCTCTCACCTTCCTGGAGGCAACAATTGCACCAATAAAAGTTAAAATAAGCACAGAGACAGGAATGGCATCCCGGTTGTATCGCTCTACCAGTAATGCACCTAACATTTCTGAGCCACGGTTTTTTTCCAACTGTATAAATCTATCCAAATCGGGTGTAGACATTTGATCTTTTAAGTAGTCATCTCGCCGTAAATCGATGGGCTTAAAATTGTAATCTTTTAATAAAGTGTCATAGCTGCTAACTTGTTCCGTAACTCTCTTAAATGTTCGTTCAACTACATTTTCCAAACGCCATTTTTTTTGTAGGGTATCCCATGCAAAGCTTGTTGCTCTTAGATTATAGGCCAACTTATTATTAGCAAATCGCTGTACGGAAAAATTATTTCCGCTTTTATAAGTAGTATCATATCCTCTGATACCGGCGTATGTATTGCTATCAATCTTAAAATAAAGGTTTCGTTTATAGGTACCGGAGTTGGCATTAGCACCCATGTTGATGTCAATATATTTAGCCTCGAAAGTTGCCCATTTTCTATTCGCATTGGGTACAATATATCGATAGCCCATCCACAAGAGGGCAGATAAGAGTATACCTCCTACCATATAAGGGATAAGCATTCTACGAAAACTGATACCGCTGCTTAAGATGGCAATAATTTCAGATCTACCGGCCATTTTTGAAGTAAAAAATACAACTGACAGGAACACAAATAATGGAAAAAGCATAGCATCAATTCGGGGTATCAGCCCAAAATAAAAATCAGTAATGATACGGCTGGCGGGTAGTTTAGACTTTACAAAATCTTCTGTATGCTCACTCAAATCCACCACTACTACAATGGTAGTGAATAGAATCAGGCAAAAAAAGAAGGTTCCCAGATATTTTCTCAGTATGTACCAGTCAATTTTTTTCATTCCTATTGTGCAACAAAAATAATTGAATTACAGTTATTCTATTGCTGTATTAACTTTATTTTGTATTACTTTTATTACACAAATTATTACAAATTACACGAATGTTGGGCCAATAATTGTGTTCGTCATCTTATATTTTAGTTAACACTATTTACATCAGCACATTATCATATTAGCACATTACAGCTATTGCCGTTGCAGCAATATAACCTGTTGTCCAGGCGTTTTGGAAATTAAAGCCTCCGGTTATTCCATCCACATCTAAAATTTCGCCTGCAAAAAATAAATTTCCTGCTATTTTACTCTGCATTGTATTAACGTCAATCTCTGATAAGCTTATGCCTCCTGCAGTTACAAATTCATCCTTAAACGTTGTTTTCCCTTTTACTTCCAACACCTGGGTGCATAAAATGTCAATCAGTTTGTTTTGCGCTTTTGCAGGCAGGTCTGCCCATCGTGCATTGGAATCAATGCCGCATTGCAATAAAAAGTACTCCCACAATCTTTGAGGCAGATTAAAAGGATTTCTGTTTATAATTTTTTGAGATGCAATATCAAATCTCAATTGTTGCAAATAATTTTTCAGCGTTTGTGCATTATAGTTAGGTATCCAGTTAAGCTGTATGCTAAAATGATAATTTACCGAATGCAAATATCTGGCATCCCAAGCCGATAATTTTAATATAGCAGGCCCACTTAAACCCCAATGTGTAATTAGCAAGGGGCCTTGCTCCTTCATTTTTGTGCCAATAATTTTTATCTGAGCTTGTGGTACGGATATGCCCATTAATGAAGTTATGCTGTTATCGGGTATATTAAATGTAAATAAAGAGGGAACGGGTGTTTCAATAGTATGACCCATTTCTTGCAACCATTCAAATTGTGATGCTTTTGGAAAGCCGCCGCAGGCAACACATACAAATTCTGCAGTAAGTGTTTTGCCGTTTTCTACATTAATCTCCCAAACATCATTTTTATATTTTAATGCTTTTACTCCGGCATTCATACATATTTTTACGGCATACTTATTTGCTTCATTCATCAGGCAGTTGATAATGGTTTCCGAAGTATTGGAAACAGGAAACATCCTTCCATCTGCTTCCGTTTTTAACATTACACCTCTTTCCTGGAACCACTCAATCGTATTTTGTGTAGAAAAAAAGTGAAAGGCTTTTTTTAGAAAATTATTTCCTCTTGGATATTTTTTTGTTAGTTCGGATATGTTAAAGCAGGCATGGGTTACATTGCACCTGCCGCCGCCACTGATACGGACTTTACTTAAAATTTTATTACTTTTTTCGAGAATAGTTACTTCCAGATTATCATGAAGCCTTGCTGCATTTACGGCGCAAAAAAAACCTGCAGCGCCTCCTCCGATTACAATCAGTCTTTTTTTACGCATCATTTATGCACAACAGGTTTCAACAAATAATATTGTAGCAATTGTAAAGTTTAATAATCACTGCACAGATTTGGGTTTGCCTTTTCTGCCGCCTCAATTTCGGTAAATGAAGATAAAATATCAGCCTTACCTCTTTTTATACAAACAGTATGCTCGTAATGGGCAGAAGGCTTGCCATCAACCGTTCTGATTGTCCAGCCATCTTCATCATGGTATACCTCTTTTTTGCCCATATTAATCATAGGTTCAATGGCAATTACCATGTTTTCCTTCAACTTAGCGCCACTTCCTCGTTTGCCATAATTAGGCACCTGAGGGTCTTCATGCAAATGACGGCCTACACCATGGCCTACAAGTTCTCTTACTACGCCATAACCGTGTTCTTTTTCTGTATAATATTGAATGGCAAAAGCAATATCACCTACACGATTACCATGAGTAGCTTTTTCAATTCCCTTATACAAAGATTCCTTAGTTACGCTCATCAGTTTTTTCACTTCATCATCAATAGGATTGATTGCAAAGGTATAAGCGCTATCGCCATGGAACCCATTTTTATACGCACCCACATCAATTGAAATGACATCGCTTTCTTTTAACTCTTTTTTAGTAGGAAAGCCATGTACCACTGCATCGTTTACAGAAATACAGCAGGTGTATGGAAACGCAGGGCTGCCATAGCCTTTAAAAGAAGGGGTTGCGCCATTATCTTTAATAAACTGTTCTGCCAGATTATCCAAAAAAAGCGTTGTTATCCCTGGTTTTATTTCTGCTGCCAGAACTGCCAACGTTTTTCCAACCAGTAATGCACTGTGTCTTATTAATTCAATTTCTTCCTTTGACTTATAATGTATCATGCTCTGAATACTTAACAATAAACCCCGACGCTTTTTCGTCAGGGCTTAATATATGAATATTTTATATATAATTTATTATCAATATCACATTCCGGAAGCAACGGTTTGTCTTCCCTGAATTCTACCGCCACTCATCAATCCGTCATATTGGCGCATTAAAAGTTGAGTTTCAATTTGTTGCAAAGTATCTAATATTACGCCTACCATAATCAACAGTGATGTGCCTCCAAAAAAGGTAGAGAATCCTTGTGTAATACCCATTAACTGAGCAAAACCAGGTAAAATACCTACCAATGCAAGTAATACGGCACCCGGTAAAGTAATGCGATCCATAATGGTACCGATATAATCAGCCGTAGGCTGACCTGGTTTAACACCGGGTATGAAGCCATTATTACGCTTCAGATCATCAGCCATCTGCTTTGGATTAAAAATCAATGCTGTATATAGAAAGGTAAAAGCAATTACACAAGTAGAGTAAATAGCCATATACACTACGCTTGTATGATCTACAAAATATCTAGCCCAACCCTCGCTTTTGAAACCTGAGAATACTGTTGGCAAAAATAAAATAGCTTGTGCAAAAATGATGGGCATCACACCTGCAGCATTTACCTTCAATGGTAAAAAGTTTCTTGCTCCTCCTATTTGACGATTACCAATAATTTGTTTAGCATAGCTGATGGGTACTCTTCTTGTACCTTGCACTAATAGTATTAATCCCATTATTACGGCAACCAGGAATACGATTTCAACCAACATGATCAATAAACCGCCGGCGCCTCTTGCAGACCTTGTACCCCATTCCTGAATAAATGCCTGTGGCAAGCGAGATAATATTCCGACCATAATAATGATAGAGGTACCATTACCAAGACCTTTATCTGTAATCTTTTCACCCAACCACATTACGAATAATGTACCTACAGTAAGCAATACAATCGTAGAAAGCCAAAAATATCCGCTAAATGCAGGCACGATTGCTGCACCAAAGTTGGATTTTAGATATCCGATATAGGCTGCTGCCTGAAAAGCTGTTACAATAACTGCCAAATAACGGGTCCATTGATTGATTTTCTTTCTACCGCTTTCTCCTTCCTTTTGGATTTTTGCCATTTGAGGCACCAATATTGTTACCAGTTGCATAAAGATAGATGCCGAAATGTAGGGCATAATACCTAACGCAAATATGGAAGCTCTGGACATAGAACCTCCTACAAATGAATCTAATAAGCCAAGAATACCAGTTTTGGGATTAGCCTTGGTCAGACTATTTAACTCATTCGGGTCAATACCTGGCAATACGATGTGTGCACCAAAAGAATAGATAAAAATCAGTAATAAAGTGAAAGAGATTTTATTACGTAATTCCTCTATACTCCAGATATTTTTGAGTGTTTGGATGAACTTCTTCACTGAGTTAATACGATTTAAATGTTTTCATTAACCGAGACGTATTGTTGAAATACGTTGGGCAAACTTAGTAAATTTATTTTACAATCTCCACAGTACCGCCTGCGGCCTCAATAGCAGCTTTAGCTTTTTCACTAACTGCATTCACTTTAAAGCTAAATTTACCTTTCAACTCTCCATTACCCAATACTTTTACACTATCAAACTGACTAATTAAACCGTTGATATATAAATTTTGTAATGAAAACTCCTGGATACCATATTTTTCAGAAAGATGATCGAATTGACCTAAATTGAATACTTTATAGGTTACCCGGTTAAAGTTTTTAAAGCCTCGTTTTGGAATACGACGCTGAATAGGCATCTGGCCCCCTTCGTGTGCCATCTTACTTTTATAACCTGCACGGCTTTGGCCTCCTTTGTTACCTTTGGTAGAAGTTCCACCTTTACCGCTGGCTTCACCGCGGCCTAATCTTTTTTCCTTGTGTACAGCGCCTTTTGCTGGTTTGAGTGTGTGTAATTTCATTGCTTTAATTTTTAACTTACGCCCTGAAAGCCTCAGAGCTCGCTGTTGCTAATTTATAATTGGTTAATGGATAGTTGATAATTATGGCCAATTGATATTCATATTATTATAAATTATCAATTATTCAATTATCAATTCTATACGATTTCTTCTACTTTTACTAAATGATTTACTTTATTAACCATTCCCAAAATTTGGGGAGTGGCTTCCACTTCCACCGAAGCATTCATTTTTTGTAGTCCTAAAGCTTTCATTGTTCTTTTTTGACGTTCAGGACGGTCAATGACACTCTTAACCTGCGTTACTTTTATCTTTTTCATAAAAACTATTATTAATTGATAATTGGTTAATGGATAATTGATAATAAATTATTAAGTATTATCCATTATCAATTAATACATTATCACTTATTTAATTATCCATTAAATACTTTTTTCAAATTAATATTACGTGTTTTTGCCACGGCTATGGGCTCTCTCAAAGTAGCCAATGCCTTGAAGGTAGCTTTTACCACGTTGTGAGGATTAGCTGAGCCCAGGCTTTTAGCTAATACGTCGGTAACACCAGCGCTTTCCAATACGGCACGCATGCTACCTCCGGCAATTACACCGGTACCGTGAGCTGCAGGCTTAATAAGCACTTTCGCTGCTCCGGCTTTAGCCAATTGATCATGAGGAATGGTACCATGCATTACCGGAACTTTTATCAGGTTCTTTTTAGCATCTTCAATTCCTTTAGAAATAGCTTCCTGTACTTCTTTAGCTTTACCTAATCCATGACCTACTACTCCTGCTTCATTACCCACTACAACAAGGGCAGAGAAACTAAAAGCACGACCGCCTTTGGTAGTTTTTACTACACGATTGATAGCTACGACTTTTTCCTTTAATTCGAGTTCTCCTGCTTTTACTTTGTTTGATACTAAGTTTGACATTTATCTTAATTAATAAAGTTTATACATTAAAATTCTAATCCCCCTTCCCTTGCACCTTCTGCCACTGCTTTCACTCTACCATGATAAAGGTATCCGTTTCTATCAAAAATTACTGTGCCTACACCAAGTTCTTTGGCTTTCCTTGCAATAGACATCCCTACCAGCTTACTTTTTTCAGATTTTGGTAGTTTTTGGGCCAAAATATCCTTTTCCTTAGAAGAAGCTGCCGCAATAGTAGTTCCGTCATCATCATTAATCAATTGTGCATAAATATCACGGTTACTTCTAAATACGCTTAACCTTGGTTTATTTGCCGTACCGCTGATTTTTTTACGAATGCGGTATTTGATTTTTATTCTGGCATTTTCTTTTGCGTTCATATTATTTCTATTTTATTCTCCGATACTGCCGGAGAGATTGTTAATATGTTAGAATGTTAAAATGTTGACATGTTGAACTGAGAAATAACTTAATACATATTAACATTTCAACATCTCAACTAATCAACCGATTACTTACCAGCAGATTTACCTGCTTTTCTTCTCAATACTTCACCCACAAATTTAACACCTTTACCTTTATAAGGCTCTGGCTTACGGAGGCTGCGTATTTTAGCACAAACCTGTCCTAATAACTGTTTGTCAATACTTTCTAAAGTAATAATTGGATTTTGTCCTTTTTCCTGTGCAGTACTCACTTTTAACTCTTTAGGAATTTCAAATAAAATATTATGTGAATACCCTAATGCTAAATCCAATATATTACCCTGGTTAGAGGCTTTGTAACCTACCCCTACCAGTTCTAATTGCTTTTTGTATCCATCTGTAACTCCTTTTACCATATTGGTTAGTAAGGAACGATATAAGCCATGCATGGCTCTGTGACGAATTTGATTAGTAGGCCTTGATATTTCTACTACTCCATCGTTCACAGATATTTTTATATCTCTGTCAACAGTCTGTTTTAGTTCTCCTTTTGAGCCTTTTACCACTACTACATTATCCGGATTTACGGTAACTGTTACACCACTGGGAACTTGTATCGGTTTTTTGCCAATTCTAGACATAGTCGGTTTTAATTTTTTTATTTATGAACGATCTGCGTTCAGCCACGACTCAGGCTTAATAAGCAAACCAAAAATTATTTTAATAAATATTACACAATACTTCTCCACCCACGTTCTGAGCTTTTGCTTCCTTATCAGTCATTACTCCCTTAGAAGTAGAGATAATAGCAATACCCAAACCATTTTTCACACGTCTGAACTCTTCGGGCTTAGCATACGTACGCAATCCCGGTCTGCTCACTCTCTCTAAGCTTTGTATAGCCGGAAGTTTGGTAGAAGGATCATACTTAAGCGCTATTTTAATAACACCCTGCTTGCTATCGTCTTCAAACTTATATTTTAGTATATAGCCTTTATCATATAGAATTTCAGTAATACGCTTTTTCAGGTTACTGGCAGGTATCTCCACGATACGATGATTAGCCATTTGAGCATTACGTATTCTTGTTAAGTAATCTGCTATCGGATCAGTGACCATATTAATTTAATATTGTAGATTTAATATTGATTTATTTTATAAACAAAGATTAAGATTATAAATATTAAATCTTAATTCTTCATTCTTACATTTTTTACCAGCTTGCTTTTTTAACACCCGGTATTTTTCCCTGCAGGGCCATATCGCGGAACATATTTCTGGACAAGCCAAAATGCCTCATATACCCTCTTGGGCGACCTGTTAACTGACAACGGTTACGTAAACGTACCGGAGATGCATTTCTGGGTAGTAAATCCAGCGCTGCATAATCACCTGCTGCTTTTAAAGCTGCTCTTTTTTCGGCATATTTTGCGGCTAATATTGCACGCTTTTTTTGCCTAGCTTCTACTGACTTTTTAGCCATATTTATTAATATTGATATTTATTTTTTTTTGATTAATATTCAGACTATTTTCTCAAAATATTAATAAAAAATTTTATATTTATTTTTTTATATTTTTAAACGGCATGCCTAATTCTTTTAGCAACTCATAAGCCTCTTCATTAGTGTCGGCTGTAGTTACAAAAGTGATATCCATACCGGTGATTTTGTTTACCTTATCAATATCGATCTCCGGGAAAATGATTTGTTCGGTTACGCCTAAAGTATAGTTACCACGGCCATCGAATGATTTATCATTAATTCCTTTGAAATCACGTACACGAGGCAGAGAAACTGATATCAGCCTGTCTAAGAACTCATACATTTTAACACCACGCAAGGTAACTTTTGCACCAATAGGCATGTCTTTACGCAATTTAAAATTCGAGATATCTTTTTTTGATTTAGTCGACATCGCTTTTTGACCCGTGATATTGGAAAGCTCATCAACTGCAATGTCAATCAGTTTTTTGTCATTCACAGCGCCATTTACACCACGGTTAAGGCATATCTTAGTAAGCCTGGGCACTTGCATGACAGTTTTGTAACTAAATCTTTTCATCAACGCAGGTACAACGTCTTTTTTGTACTTGTCTGACAATCTCGGAGTATATGTTTTTGTGCTCATTATTTGATTACCTCCCCTGATTTTTTAGCGATTCTAACTAATTTTCCGTTTTCTCTGGTACGTTTAATTTTTGAAGGAGCCCCAGATTTTGCATCCCAAAGCATTACATTGCTGATAGCAATGGGAGCTTCTACTTTAACGATACCACCTTTGGTATTTTGAGCAGAAGGCTTGGTATGCTTGGTTACAATATTAACACCTTCTACCAACACACGGGCTTTTTCCGGAATCACTTCCAATACCTTACGTGGTTTATATTCTATAACACCTTTGTCGTTTTTTCTCGAACGTGACTCGCCGGAAATAACAACAACCAAATCTCCTTTTTTAATATTGAATTTTGGTTTAAATCTTGTACTCATTTTTATTTACTTTTTACCCAAACTTACAGTTGCATTCTCAACTTTTCATTCAGGCATTTTCTATTAAAATAGTTTTAGTAATAGCAGTCGAAAATAATTTACAATACTTCCGGAGCTAATGAAATAATTTTCATATATCCTTTATCTCTCAATTCTCTTGCCACGGGTCCGAAGATACGTGTACCTCTGGGCTCGTCAGCATTATTAAGCAATACTACAGCATTGTCATCAAAACGAATGTAAGATCCGTCTTTGCGACGCAGTTTATTTTTTGTTCTTACTATTACAGCTTTGCTTACTGTTCCCTTTTTGATACCGCCGGCAGGCATTGCATCTTTCACCGTTACTACAATTTTATCGCCGATCTTTGCGTAATCCTGTCCACTATTACCTAATACACGAATACACAATACTTCTTTAGCACCGCTATTATCTGCAACATTTAATCTGCTTTCTTGCTGAATCATACTTTTTATATTTAAGATTTAGTATTTAAGATTTAATATTTCTTAAATAAAAAACCAATGCTAACTAATTAATAATTATTCAAAAATTACTTCACTTTTTCTACTACCTCTACCAATCTCCAACGTTTTGTTTTGCTCAAAGGACGACATTCCATAATCTTTACTACGTCTCCAATACTACATTCATTCTTTTCATCATGAGCATGAAACCTGGTAGATTTTTTTACGAATTTACCATACAGTGGATGCTTAACTTTTCTTTCTACAGTTACCGTAACTGTTTTATCCATTTTATTGCTGGATACCACACCCAATTTTGTTTTACGCAAATTTCTTTCAGCCATTTTACTTTAATTTATGGTATTGATTAAACACCCATTTGTTTTTGTTTTAAAATAGTTTCCAGCCGGGCAATATCTCTTCTAAGCAAACGAATGCTTTGGGGATTTTCCAAGGGAGATACTGCATGAGCAAAAGACAACTTTTTCAAACGCAATTGATCTTCTGTAATTTTTGCTTTCAAATCCTCTTCACTCAGATCCTTTATACTTTTTAAAAAATCAACTTTTTTAGACATCTTTTTATAATTTGATAATTTGATGATTTGCTGATCCCGCCTTTGACGGGACAAGTTGTGCTAATTATAAATTCAAAAAAATTAATCTTAAATTTCACTCATTAGCTAATCAGCACAACCTGTCCCGCCTCTGGCGTGGATCAGCATATTAGCTAATTACTTTTTACGCCTGGTAATCATGACGAACAATAAATTTCGTCAGAATTGGAAGCTTTTGAGCAGCCAGTGCAAAGGCTTCTTTTGCCACTTGTTCTGGCACACCATCCGCTTCAAATAAAATTCTTCCTGGTTGAACAATAGCTGCCCACCCTTCCGGATTACCTTTACCTTTACCCATCCTTACCTCCGCAGGCTTCGCAGTAATGGGTTTATCAGGAAATATCCTAATCCACACATTACCTTCACGTTTCATATGACGTGTCATTGCCTGACGAGCACTCTCAATTTGACGATTGGTTAACCATACACTTCCCAATGCTTTTAATCCAAACGTGCCAAAGGCCAAGGTTGCACCTCTTTTGGTGTTGCCTTTCATTTTGCCTTTTTGAGTTTTCCTATGTTTTGTTCTTTTTGGTTGTAACATCTTTATTCAATTTGCTAATTCGATATCTGCTATATCGCAAATATGATCTATTAAAATTTTAAAGAAACCCGCTGAATTTTACCTAAACCAATATCTAACACAAATCAATCTGGTAAATATTAATTTTTACGTCCACCTGCTCCTCTTCCACCGCCACCTCGTCTATCACCCCCTCCTCCTCTGCGTTCGCCACCTCTATCAAAGCGTTCTTGTCTGTCTCCACCGCCTGAGCCTTTCTCACCACCTATTAAATTGGGATTCAAATCTCTTTTACCTAGTACTTCACCTTTACAAATCCATACTTTAATTCCTATCTTTCCATATACCGTTAATGCGAATACGTTTGCATAATCGATATCCATTCTTAAAGTATGTAAAGGTGTACGTCCCTGCTTGATTTCTTCGCTACGTGCAATTTCAGCCCCACCTAAACGACCGCCTACTTTTACTTTTATTCCTTCCGCTCCCATTCTTAGGGCAGATGCTATCGCCATTTTAATGGCACGTTTGTAGTTGATACGATTTTCAATTTGACGTGCAATCGTGTCTGCAACAATATTAGCATCCAGTTCAGGCCTGCGAATTTCAAGGATATTGATTTGAACATCCTCGTTTCCGGTCAATTTTTTCAACTCTTCTTTAATTCTGTCTACCTCACCACCACCTTTACCGATAATGATACCTGGCTTAGACGTATGAATGGTAACAATTAACTTATTAAGTGTACGCTCAATAACAATTTTAGCGATGCCACCTTTATTGATACGGGCATTCAGATAATTTCTGATTTTATTATCCTCTACCAATTTCTTGGAGAAATCTTTTTTGTTGCCATACCAATTGCTGTCCCACCCACGAATGATTCCTAATCTGGCACCTATCGGATTTGTTTTTTGACCCATTTTTTTAATTTGATTGTGTACTTTTAAAACACAGTTTATTAAATTAATTTATAATAAATATTTTTAATATATACTCAAAAAATTAGCACCTAGCGAATAACTACTAAATTAATTAGCGCTTAATGTATCCACTATTACTGTTACGTGGTTGCTGCGTTTACGTACTCTGTAACCACGACCTTGCGGAGCAGGGCGCATACGCTTGATTACCCTTGCACCATCAACGAAAATAGTTTTTACTACCAGTCCACTCTCATCTCCACCCTCATTATGCTGCTTCCAATTATTGATAGCAGATAAAATAAGCTTACGCAAAGGAACCGCCGGATGCTTTGGGTTATGTTCCAAAATCGCTAAAGCCTTTTCTACATCCATTCCACGTACCAAATCAGCCAGCAAACGCATTTTACGTGGTGAAGTGGGATAATTGTTTAGTTTTGCTATCGCTTCCATTTTTTATTTAATATTTTAAATTGAAGATTGAATAATACGTATAATTAATCCTTCAATTAAGATAGTTATCCAATTTTTTTGCTTGAGTGACCTCTAAAGTTCCTGGTAGGTGCAAATTCACCTAACTTATGGCCTACCATAAATTCAGTAATATATACCGGAATAAATTTATTTCCGTTATGCACTGCAAAAGTATGACCTACAAAATCCGGAGTAATGGTACTTCTGCGACTCCATGTTTTAATAACTCCTTTTTTTGCTTTCCCTTCATTCATCCCCATTACCTTTCCATCTAATTTGGCATCAACATAAGGGCCTTTTTTTAACGAACGACTCATAATTTTTACTTGTTTATTTTTTTCGACTCATCGCCGAAAATATTTTAACATTTATATTATTTACTTAATTTTTTTCCGTTTCTCCTTTGAATGATCATTTTATCAGATCCTTTGCCTCGTGTACGGGTAATTTCTCCTTTAGCATACTTACCTGTTCTGCTGCGAGGGTGCCCACCGGAAGCTTTACCTTCACCACCACCCATCGGGTGATCTACCGGGTTCATGGCTACAGCTCTATTTCTGGGACGGATACCTTTCCACCTGTTACGGCCGGCCTTACCCATACTTTCCAGGTTATGATCGCTATTGCTTACTACTCCAACTGTAGCATAGCAATTAACCAGTACTTTTCTCAATTCTCCACTTGGCATTTTTAAAATAGCAAACTTTTCCTCCTTATTGCTAAGCTGAGCAGAGGTACCAGCACTTCTAACAAGGATACCACCCTGTCCCGGCTGCATTTCAACATTGTGTACATTGGTACCTAAAGGCATGTTTTTCAACATCAATGCATTACCAAGTTCAGGCGCTACAGTATCACCACTTACAATTACCTGCCCCACCTGCAATCCCTGAGGCGCCAAAATATATCTCTTTTCTCCATCGGCGTAAATTACTAGGGCAATAAACGCTGTGCGGTTAGGATCGTACTCGATTGTTTTAACAGTAGCCGGAATATCTTTTTTATCTCTTTTAAAATCAACCAAACGATACATATTTTTATTTCCAGCCCCTCTATAGCGCATAGTCCTTCTACCCTGGGCATTACGTCCGGCAGTGCTTGACTTTTTCTCAAGTAATGACTTTTCCGGAGTACTGGTGGTAATTTCAGCATAGGCATTACCAATTCTCCATCTGGTACCTGCTGTAACCGGTTTAAACTTTCTAAGTGCCATTTTTTATTTAATATTTTATATTGCTAATTCTAAATATTACTTTTATAATATTCAATTATATCCCTGTTCCGTAAATATCAATCACTTCCCCTTCTGCCACGGTAACAATCGCTTTCTTTTTTGCAGGCTTGCGACCCACAATAAATCCGGCTTTGGTATATCTTGATTTTGCTTTAGAAGGCATGATAGCAGTATTCACCACATCAACCTGTACACCGTAAAATGTTTCTATCGCTTTCTTAATTTCCAGTTTATTAGCCTTTTTATCTACTACAAATACATACTGATTTTGCTTCTCAGCCTGCCTGTTAGCTTTTTCTGATAAAATAGGTTTTATTAATACATCAGACAGTTTCATTGTCTAAAAAATTTACTTTGTTAAAAATTATGCTTCTGTTTCCACTGCTTCACCGGTAAACACTTTGGCAGCGCTTTCCGTAATTACAAGTACATTTGAATTAACAATATCATAGGTATTCATATCACTCAGTAAAGTACCGCATACTGTTGGCACATTGCGCAAGCTTAAATACACATTATCGTTATATTCAGGTAGTACAAATAAAGCTTTCTTTCCAGCTATATTTAAATTTTTCAGGATAGAAGTAAAATCCTTGGTTTTGGGAGCATCCATTTTCACATCTTCTACAACAACGATCGCATTTTCTTTTGCCTTATAAGCTAGAGCGCCCATTTTAGCCAGGTCTTTCACTCTACGGTTTAATTTGATATCATAAGTATGAGGCTTAGGCCCAAAAATAGTACCACCACCTTTATACAAAGGGTTACGCAAATTACCCTTACGAGATCCGCCGGTTCCCTTTTGCTTATGAAGCTTTTTAGATGACCCATGCACTTCCATACGTGTTTTTACCTTGTGCGTACCCTGGCGTTGAGCGCCACGATATTGTTTTACAGCAAGGTAAATAACATGATCATTCGGCTCAATACCAAAAATATCATCCGGCAGCTCCACGGTTCTTCCGGTCTTTTGTCCTTGTATATTTAAAACATCTACTTGCATGATTGTTATGTTTTTTATATGCTGCTATCGCAGCGATACCATTATTTTTGTATTAATACGATTGATCCGTTATGACCCGGTACAGAACCACTGATCAATAAATAATTTTTTTCAGGGAAAATTTTTACAACTTTCAAGCCTTTGGCCTTTACCCTGCTGCCTCCCATACGACCAGCCATACGCATACCCTTAAATACACGGCTTGCATCAGAAGAGTTACCAATAGATCCGGGAGCTCTCTGACGATCATGTTGACCGTGAGATTGTTCACCAACCCCGCTAAATCCATGTCTTTTTACAACACCCTGAAAGCCTTTACCCTTAGAGGTACCAACCACATCTACTTTATCGCCTTCGGCGAAAATGTCGACCGTGATGGTTTCTCCAACATTCTTATCCAGTTCGCTATCGCGTATTTCTTTAACGATTTTTTTAGGAGCAGTTTGAGCTTTGGCGAAATGATTAGCCTCAGATTTAATAGTGTGTTTTTCTTTCTTGTCGCCGTATGCAATTTGAAGTGCGGTATAACCGTCAGCTTCTACGGTTTTCTTTTGTGTAACAACACAAGGGCCAGCTTCAATGATGGTTACGGCTGTTTGCTTGCCGGTAGCATCAAAAATACTAGTCATACCAATTTTCTTTCCAATAATACCTTTCATTGTATTTATTTTTATACCCAGCGCTCCCTTTTATGGAGATAGGCGTTCATTTTTCTTTTATAAGAGCTTAGCCGGTGCCTTTTCCGATAAACGGAAGGTTCATCAGGCTTTGATCTCAACATCCACACCACTTGGCAAATCCAGTTTGCTCAACGCATCCACCGTACGGCTGCTGCTGGTGTAAATGTCTAATAAACGTTTGTGTGTACAAAGTTGAAACTGCTCACGGGCTTTTTTGTTAACGTGAGGCGAACGCAATACAGTAAAGATTTTTTTACGAGTAGGTAAAGGAATAGGCCCTGTAACTACTGCACCTGTACTACGTACTGTTTTTACAATCTTTTCAGCTGATTTATCTACTAAATTGTGATCGTAAGACTGTAATTTTATTCTGATTCTTTGTGACATATTGTAAAGAACTTTATTACTTTTATTTTTTTCCCTTTATCAAAGCAGGGATTTTTCGGAGTGCAAAGGTAAGGGGATAAATTAAAATAGCAAAAAAGAAAACAGCAATTTTTAAACTTATTTTAGATTTACCCCCATTTTAGCACTCAAAAAGCATAAATCTTTACTTTTAGGTGGGTGCAGATACAATATAACGTACACTTCTACGGCTTTAGTCTACCCATATTCTTAAAAAAATGATAATGATTAAATGAAACCAGGCGAAATAGATTACAACTTAAAAAATATAATACTATGAAAATTAATTTTTTATAAATATTATTAATATATTATATACAATATACTGTATTTGAACACCCTACTGAAACACCATCGCCGATATATATGAATTATAATTGTAAACCACCTTCTAAGCGTGGGAAAAAAAACAGAATTTAAGGGTGTTTTTCTTCTAACCGGTTTATTAATTAAGTTTAGTATTGTGTTACAAAACAATTATTATGTTTACAACCCCAAAAGGCATCATATTTTTTATTCTCGGCTCGGTAATATTAATACTGTTGATGACCGCATTCGTATCCTCTATTGTTTACAAGTACCAGAAAAAGCAAATCAATTATCGAAAAAACCTCGAGATTTTGAAGCAAAAGTACCAGAATCTGTTACTTCAGTCCCAAATAGAAATACAGGAACAGACTTTCCAGTATATGGCACAGGAAATACATGACAATATTGGCCAAAAGCTTACACTGGTAAAACTGATTTTAAATACAATAAATATCGATCACGAAAAATATAAAATCAATACCACCGATTTAGTTAATATGATCTCTGAGGTAATTAGTGATCTCAGCGATGTTAGCCGAAGCATCAGCTCTAATATCATTTTAAGCAATGGACTCATCAAAGCCCTGGAAAGAGAAATTGCCCAGATAAAAAAACTAAAATCTTATGAGATTGATTTGTCAGTTTCAGGTAATACACTATTTTTGGACGCTGGTAAAGAGCTTATTATCTTCCGCATCATGCAGGAAGCATTAAATAATATTCTAAAACATGCTAACGCCACCGAAATTAAAGTTCATCTGGACTACACTCCTAAAACACTGGCACTACAAATCACCGACAATGGGATGGGGTTTGATAAAGTTCAAAAAATGGCCACCGGAAACGGATTACAGAATATGTCTAACAGAACAGAACTGCTAAATGGCACATTCTCTATCAATTCCGTTCCCAGGAGAGGTACCACCATTAATATAGAAATACCATATCATACAAAGCTTCAATTAAAACCAAAATGATGCAAACCTATAAAGTTTTATTGGCAGACGATCACACACTTTTACGAAATGCACTGGCCTCACTTATCGACAACTTTGCAGAATGTACCGTAATATATCAGGCAAGTAATGGCGAGGAAGTAAAAGAACTCATTAAAACAGGCGAAATACCCCAGGTTGCTATTCTCGACCTGAACATGCCAAAAATGGATGGTTACGAAACAGCCCGCTGGCTACAACAGGACTATCCCGAAATCAAGGTAATAGTGCTAACCATGTACGATTCAGAAATTGCTTTGCTACGCCTATTGCAAGTAGGCGTACGTGGATTCCTGAAAAAAGATATACACCCCGATGTACTACAATCAGCTATTCTTTCCGTAGCTAATGATGGTTATTATTATTCCCACGAAACCACCGGAAAACTGACAACTTTCTTTCAGCGCCATCCCTCCATACAAACATCCATCGAAAAAGCAATGCTTTCCGAAATTGAAATTGAATTTTTAAAACTAGCCAGTACCGATATGACCTATAAAGAAATCGCTACTGCCATGAAAATGAGTCCCAGAGCCATTGACAACTACCGGGATACGCTTTTCGAAAAATTAGGCGTCAAAAGCCGTGTCGGCCTGGCTATATATGCCGTAAAAAATGGAATTATAAGTTTTTAGCACACACCTGATGGTATACGTCTGACGGTCTCCGTCTGACGTATACCCAACAATTACGTACTGACGTATACCCAACAATTACGTAATTTTTTGGGCGTGCCCCTCCCCGCCTGCGGCGGCTCGGGTCGCTGCCTTGCAGGGTTCGCTTTGCTCCGTACTTCGTACTGCCTCACCGCCGTCGGCGGTGAGGCACCTTCCAGGCAGCTCACGCAAATTTTACCACATACAACCTGTGGAAATATCTAACACACACAAATAGTAGAAGAAAAATCCCATCATTTTATGGTGTTTTTCCCCTTGCCAGCCAGAAATATTTAAACATCTTTGTAACAGCCGATTATATTGTTGTTAGCAGTTAGCAACCGGCTTTATCTATTGGATAATACATTTTTTATATTAATATATAATAATATTAAAATATTTAGTATATGACGAAAAAGGTTACTAAAACACTGGCTTTGCTGATGCTGTTACTGGCAGGATATCGGGCAGCTCTGGCTGTCACCGACCCCACCCTCACACAACCGCTGCTGGGCAGTAAGCAGGAATTCAAGGTAGGGGCTGTCAGCGCCGTTGCTGATCAACCCAACCCTTTCCTCACCGTTCAGGAAACTCATGTCGTCCATAATATCGTTTCAGTAGGCATGGAGCAGGAAACGCCCTATATGATCCTTTCTGACTTTAAAGCCACGATTACCGTCCACCTTACCTTGTACAACCAGAAAATGGAAGCTACCCAGCAAGATCAAATCTTCACCATCGACTACTCGCTGAATCAGGGCCTGCTCCCCACCTCCAACACCCGGCTGTTTTTCAAAGACGTATTCAAGCTGGAAGCCAAAATCATCGCCATCAATAAAAATGTTGACTGGGATGTTACCAAAGTACTACGACTGGACAACAGCCTCACCGCCACCCGGGACTATGTCTTCGACTGTAAAAAACCCATCCAGGGACTCTCCCTCACCCCCGATAACGGCAGTGGAGAGCTCATCGCCGCCTGGCAGGATCCCCACACCGGACTCACAGCTTACGACCTGGAGTGGGCATGGATCGACCAGAGCGCCATCGATGACTATAAAAAAGGCAATGAACTGTACCTCCCTGAAAAAATATTTGACAACAATGCCAGCAGGGTCACCCTCCATACCCTCAGCTACCCCATACCCCTGCTCTACGACGGACCCGGATTGTTATTTGTACGGGTACGGCCCGTACAGCTCACCTGCAGTGGGCAGCTCATCGAAGGTGAGTGGAGCTGGCAAAACAATGGCAACACCGTCTTCTACAGCTTCAACGGACATGAGAACAACCTCAACTGGCAGGCCTCCACCTCCTTTGCTGAAGAAGGTAAACGCAAGTCCGTCGTTCAGTACTTCGACGGTACCTTGCGCAACCGGCAGAGCCTCACCAAAGACAACAGCACCCAGACTACCGTAGTGGCAGAGTCCTTTTACGACTACCAGGGACGCCCGGTTATCCAGGTGCTGCCCTCGCCCACACTGAACAATATGATCGGCTATGCCAAAAACTTCAACAGAGCCATCAACTATAACGGCTATCCCAAAGAACTCTATGATGGACTTAAAATCAACCAGGACAACTGCAGCAACCCGGCGCCTGCTCTGGATAATCAATCCGGTACGGCTAAATACTATTCCCCAAAAAATGAAAAAGCTGCCGATCCCACCAGCCCCGAACGCTTTTTACCCGATGCCCAAGGTATCCCCTTCAGTGAAACACGCTATGGCCCCGATGGTACGTTGATAGCTCAAAGTGGCGTAGGACCCGATCACCGACTGGGCAGCAGCCACGAGACCCACTACTTCCAGGAAGCTCCGGCACAGCAGGAACTCGATGCCCTCCTGGGTACCGATGCCGGCTATGCAGCTCACTATACCAAAAACCTCGTCAAAGATCCCAACGGGCAATATAGTGTCAGCTACACCGATATGAAGGGCAGAACCATCGCTACCGCTTTAGCCGGCCCTGTTCCCCTCAATCTGCAATCGCTGCCCTCTTTCAATACTAAAAATTTTACCAAACAACTCATTGATGAAGCCGGAAATCAGGTAGTGGGTAATAACATTATTACTACCAGGGCGCTCGTAGTTCCAAAAACAGGCCTTTATACATTTCACTATACCCTCAACCCTGAGCAGCTCAGCCTGATGAACTGCAACCAGCAAAAAATATGCTACGACTGCCTCTACAACCTCACCATCACCATTACGGCCGGATGTAAAAATCTTCCCGGCTTTGATAAACCGTATGTAGTAACCGATAGCAACTTTACACTCAACGGACAATGGAATAATCCAATATGCAATGCCAATGGCAAGACCAAGGGCTTCTTTGATAAAAACTTTGAAGTGCAGTTGCCGGAAGGTGATTATACCATCACCAAAACGCTTTCTTTGAGCGACAGCGCTAAAAAGGCCTATCAACAGCTCTTTATGGCGCAAAACACCTGTAAAACTTTTTTGGACTTTTATAATACCGAATATCAGCTATTGTTACAAAAAAGTAACTGTGCCATCAGTTGCGAAAGTTGCAAAGCCTCCATCGGAGCTGACTTTAAAGCCTTTGTACAAAAATTTATAGCACAATCCGGTATGACCGAACCCCTGCCTGTGGACATCAGCACCCAGCTGGAAGCTGCCTACCAGGAGGCACTGGAGAACTGTAACCAACTCTGCCAGCAGGGTACCGACAAGGGTATGGATGTGGTGGGCAGTATCCGCCAGCTCATGCTGCTGGATATGACACCTCCCTATGGACAATATGCCCGGCCCGGGCAGGCTAATACCAACTATTTTAATATTTTGGGGCCTGCCGGTGATGAACGCTACCGCAACCCTTTGAGTTATACGGTAGGCAACAACCCCCTGCCGGCAGAATACCTCAACGAGTGGGGAGTAGCCGAAAATCCAGGCCCCGGCAAGCTCAGCACAACAGACTTTGTCAGCCAGTTTAAAACCTCCTGGGCTGAACAACTGCTACCCTACCACCCCGAGTTCTGCAAACTCAGGGCTTCCCTGGAGCTGCTGCCACCCTCCTACCAGTTTGAGGCTACCCTACAGCACACCACCGCTACCTGGGCTCAGGCCTCAGCGGCAGGGTACCTTAACACCGTGAACAAT
>CAZPHA010000048.1:0-21709 GCA_964586215.1 uncultured Ferruginibacter sp. | reverse complement strand
ATCGCCTTGCTGCACTACGTTGGCTTTACCAATTTCAATTTCATAGTATTCAGTTGGCACTGGCCCACTTACGCTTCTATATAATGCTTTGTGCTCAAAATACATGACAGGATTAGGATCATTGATAGCTGCAATTAGCAACCCTTTTGCATCAAACGGAGTGGAGGGATACACTACTTTTAAGCCGGGAGTATGTACAAACCATGCCTCGTTACTCTGGCTGTGAAAAGGCCCTGCACCCACACCGCCACCGGTGGGCATACGAATGACTACATCAGCATTTTGTCCCCAGCGATAATGAATTTTTGCCAGATTGTTGATAATTTGATTGAATCCAACCGTAACAAAATCAGCAAACTGCATTTCCATTACGCTTTTATACCCTTCCAGGCTAAGTCCAAGAGCTGCTCCTACGATAGCGCTTTCACATAGTGGTGTGTTGCGAACTCTTGTTTTGCCGAACTCCTGTACAAAACCTTCTGTTATTTTAAAAGCTCCACCATATTCGGCAATATCCTGGCCCATCAGTATAAGGTTAGGATGCTGCTGCATAGATTGGTATAACCCATCTTTTATTCCATCAATAAATCTTTTTTCAGTTGACAGATGATAGTTGATAGATGAAAGATTTTTTTCGGTGGTCGGTCGTCGGTGGTCGGTCGTCTGCACGGCATACACATCACTCAACTCCTCCTCCGTATTGATGATCATTGGTTTTGCTGTATAGGCTATATTCAGTTCAGCTTCAATATAATCTTTGGTATCATTCTTTATATGCTCAATATCATTGTCATTTATTACACCAATCGCTCTGATATAAGCTTCAAAATTTTTAACAGGGTCTTTCTTTTCCCATAGTTCAAACAATTCTTTAGGTACATACTTAGTACCGCTGGCCTCTTCGTGCCCTCGCATACGGAAAGTCATGCACTCAACTAAATAAGGCTTTTGATGAGCAATACAATACTCCCTTACACCTTTTAGGGTATCCATTACCGTTAAGATATTATTTCCATCAATTTTTACCCCTTCCATGCCATACCCCTTAGCCTTTTCTACCAGGCTTTCGCATCTGAATTGTTCATTTACCGGCGTACTTAAACCATAGCCATTGTTTTCAATAATAAAAATGACAGGGAGGTCCCATACAGCAGCTACATTTAATGCCTCGTGGAAATCGCCTTCGCTGGTACCTCCATCACCACTAAATGCAACAGCAACTTTATTTTCTTTTTTTAGTTTATAAGCCAATGCCACTCCGTCGGCAATAGCCAGCTGAGGGCCCAAATGGGATATCATTCCGCAGATGTAATGCTCTTTGCTTCCAAAATGAAAGCTCCGTTCTCTGCCTTTACTATAACCTTCTTTGTTACCCTGCCACTGCATAAATAACTTACTCAACGGCATATTACGGCTGGTAAATACACCTAAATTTCTGTGTAGAGGCATCATCCATTCATCCTGCTGTAGGGCTAATGTAGTACCTACAGCAATTGCCTCCTGTCCAATGCCACTAAACCATTTGGATATTTTTCCCTGGCGTAACAGTACAAGCATTTTCTCCTCGATCATACGGGGCAGAAGCAGTTTTTTATAAATGTGTAATAAATCTTCTTTGGATAAATTTTTTCTATCGTACAGCATCGGAATAGCTTAACATTAATAACATAGATAATTGTTGTTAAAGAGCAGACAAAACATTAATGAAAGAATAGCATGAGCTATAGATATCAACACACTTACAAGTTACCATTTTACTATAAAATACTTAAGAAACCGTTTGAAGCCAACCTCAGTACTTATAAACTTCCATTATAACACCAAGAGCTTTTTCAATGGGCAAAAGCTCTTTTTTTAACTCGTTCCTAATTATATGTATATTTAAATATTGAATAAATTTATGAACTCCATTACCTTTTTGGTAGATTTTGTTACCCTTTTTAAATAGAGTTTTTATTTTTTCATAACCATTCTTACCTTCAAGTTTTACTCCATTCTCAATATTTAAATACTTACACAACCCTTTAATGTCTTTCAAAAACCAATCTTCAATCATCTTAATAGCTTTAACTTCTATAAAATCAAAAGCCCCCAGATCTTTAGCTTTATTCTTAACTATTTTCCAATTAATTGGTGGTTTTTGGGCTAAATCAAAAACATCTGAATCATAACAACATATTACGATAATTCTCTTATGAAAGTGCTTTGGCAAAATTTCAAATTTAAGTTTTGATGTTACCTTGTTCTCAAACCTAGATATACCTTTTATATTATAAACTTTACATTCCCCAATTTTACCTTTAGAATTGTCTCTATAGAATTTTATCAGTGCCTCATAAAATTCCTTCTCTGTTTCTCCCTCAACAAAAAAAATAACAAATGATTTCTTATTTAACATTAGTTACACATTTCGTTGAAAAATTCAGATTCTCCTTTTGAATACTCAATCATCTTATCAAAGATCAAATCACCTACTGCAACCCCTTCTTCGCTAGCAATATTAATTGCTTTTTTGAATTTTGACTTTTTAAATTCACTGAACATAGCTAATCCTTTCTCATTAGGAATGCCAATCTTAATTTTATCGATCTCTAAGTATTGGATTAAGTGTGGCGAATGGCTAGTAAATATGATTTTAGCATTTTCGACTATGCCATCCAGAATTATTAATAATTTTTGCAAAAGTCCAGGATGAATTGAATTCTCTAACTCTTCAAATGTAATCAATGGAATCTTATTAATCTCAGCTGCTATTGCCAAAGCAAGAACATAGAATAATTTTTGAGAACCTGAAGATAGACTTGCTATGCTTGTCTGCTGATTATTATTTACTTCTTTGACCCTTATATCATATATTTTCTCTGGAAAGTTCAAAGGCAATCTAACACTTTCCCCTTTGAAATGTACACTTTTTTTAAGATCAATTTCAACCGGCTCAAAATCTTCAACTTTTGTTAGCAATGATATCAAGGAGTCTTTAAATAACTCAAACAAATCAGGGCGTAGTTCTTTTAAGCTATATATGAAAAATGCCACATTCGTACTCTTAGGTATGCTAAGTGAGTAGCTCGTTTCTACTACTTTTTTTTCTGGAATTCTTCTAAATAATTTATCGGGATTTTGTAATGTATCAATATTAATAATGTCTAAAGCATTAATTAAATTAAGAATATTCAAATAAAAAAGATCGTCAAAATTTTTCAACTTATTTACGACAAGTTCATCTTTCTGAATTAGCAATTTTTTATCACACCTCCCTGTTAATGATGGGAGATAAAATGCTTCTTTTAAATTTCTACGGATAATAGTTTTAAACTTAGAATCCACCTTATTTACTTTTATCTTTAATAATTCTTCTTTAATTCTTTGACCCTTATGCTTATCATTTTTTATCCAATCAAATTTAAATGCATATATTATAGTATGTTCCTCATTTAAAAAATTAGTTGTAAATGTTATTTCAAAATGAAATGGTTTACTATCAATATGTTTGTTAATTGGTATAACAGGTTTATACGCCATCATATCGTTTTTTACAATTGCCTGTTGCCTTATAAAATCCAGCCCAAATCCAATTGCAGATATTATATTTGACTTCCCATAATTATTCAGAGCAACTAAGCCATTGAATTTATCGATATCTAAGTTAACACTCTCAATATTTGCAAAGCCTCCAATAACAATTTTTTTAATACGCATTGCAAGAGTTTATTTCATATTATTAAGTAAAATTAGAAAAAATATTAAATAAATTAAAATTATGAAACATTTTGTTGCGTAATAGCAAAAATTATTGTATAAAATAAACAATAATTTTTTAATCCTCTTAATGAAATAAATATAAGTATAAGCAACTATAGATTTAAAAAGATTAATAATACAATGAATTTATAATGAAATGAATTTGAAAGGCTTATTTATATGGAAAATCGTAATAAAATCTAACTTAAAGATGAAAATTTATTATTTCAAACCTTATTATCTAAAGTTATTCCCCCAAAAATTAAGTAGGTTTGCGCTTTATAAATTTTTATATATGAAGAAAATACTGGTATCAATTGTATTATCCATCACTTTATTAAAAGCCAGCGCCGATGAAGGCATGTGGCTGCCCATGCTCCTGGGTGAACAGGTGTATAACGACATGGTAAAAAAAGGCTTAAAACTTACCAAGGAGCAGTTGTACTCAATCAATAAGTCATCCCTAAAAAATGCCATTATCATTTTTGGTGGCGGATGTACCGGTGAAATTGTGAGCAATCAGGGATTGATATTTACCAACCACCACTGCGGCTACAATGCTATTGCCAATGCCAGCACGGTAGAACATAACTATTTAAGAGATGGGTTTTATGCTCTGTCGAAAGATCAGGAAATAAAAACAGAGCTTACCGTACAGTTTTTAGACAAAATTGTGGATGTTACCCAAGAAGTAGAGGAGGGTGTAAAAGGCCTCAGTTGGGCAGATAGAACAAAAAAACTTCCGGATGTTTTTAAAGCTATTACAGATAAAGTAACAGATCCTGCCACCGGTATAACCGGCAAAATATACAGCATGTTTAAAGACAACCAGTATATTATGTATGTGTACAAGGTGTACCGTGATATCAGACTGGTAGGCACTCCTCCGGAAAGTGTAGGAAAATTTGGCGGGGACACCGACAACTGGGAGTGGCCACGCCACACTGGCGATTTTAGCGTTTTCAGAGTGTATGCTACTAAAGATGGACAACCTGCTGACTATAGTAAAGAAAATACTCCTTTAAGCCCTAAATACTTTTTGCCCGTAAGCTTAAAAGGTATAAAAGATGGTGATTATGCTATGATTTATGGTTATCCCGGCGGTACCAACCGTTATGAAACCAGCTATGGCGTAAAGTTGAAAACAGATATTGAAAACCCCTCTTTGGTAGATTTGAGAGATATTCGCCTGAAGTACATGTACGAGCAAATGATTAAGGACCCTGCGGTAAAATTAAAACTGGCAGGAAATTATGCTTACATAGCCAATTATTGGAAATTTTTTGATGGCGAAACCAAGCAGCTTCTAAAATTTAGAACTTATGAGCAAAAACACCAGTTTGAAGAAGCATTTGCGAAATGGGCTAAAGGCAAGCCTGAATATGAGAATATTTTTGCAGAATATGCCAAAAATTATGAAAAATGGACCCCCTACAGCAGGCATCGCCAATATATCAATGAAGGCATTACAGGCTCGCCACTTATGGCTTTCGCTGCTACACTTATTTCTCTGGAAAATGTATTATTAACCAAAGGTGCTAATAGCGAAGAATTTAAAAAGGCCTGGACAGCAGCGGATGCTAAACGCAAATCTTTCCTGGAAGACGAAGATAAGCCAAGCGATGAGAAAATTTTAGCTAATGTGTGCATGAAGTTCTATACTGATATTACTCCATCACAACATCCGGCTACATTTTATGGAAATTTAAGCAACACCTATGGTGATTTAAATGATGAAGCTACTTATAAAAAGTGGGCAAAAGAGGTATTTGCCAATACCATCATTTTGGATGATGCTAAATGGAATGCCTTTGCAGCTAAGCCCGAATTAAGCACATTACAATCAGACCCTGCATTTATGTGCGCCAGCACTTTTGTAAAAAATTACAACAGCAACTATGCTCCTTTGTATACAGCCTTTGTTGATAAAAACAATGAACTGGGAAGAGCGTATATGAAGGGAATTATGGAAATGAACCCTACCGCCGTTAAAAAAATGTACCCCGATGCTAATTTTAGCATGAGAGTAAGTTATGGTAATGTAAAAAGCTACAATCCTCGTGATGCAGTTCATTACGACTATATCTGTACAGGAAAGGGTATTTTAGAAAAATACAAACCGGGTGATTATGAATTTGACTTACCTAATAAGCAAATTGAATTATTGAAAAAAAGGGATTTTGGTCAGTATATTGATAAAAAGGCAAATGATTTGGTAGTAACGTTCATTACGACTAACGATATCACTGGCGGTAATAGTGGTAGTCCGGTAATTGATGGTAATGGTAATTTGATTGGCCTTGCTTTCGATGGTAACTATGAAGCCTTGAGCCATAAAATTGCTTTTGATAAAGATTTAAATAGAACAATTTGTGTAGATGTACGCTATGTATTATGGTGTATTGATAAATTAGGCGGCGCTAAGAATATTATTGACGAATTGAAGTTGGTTAAGTAAGAACAATATTTTTTTATTTTTTTGGAAAGAGAACTGTATAATTGCAGTTCTCTTTTTTTATGCTTATACTTAGGGTGTTCCTGAAATATCTAAATGTCTTTTATTACACGAATTTCAGGCGAATTACACGAATTTTACAAGTATATTGTACCTATTTTGATGAATTTGACATTTTTTTGTTCCCACGGGGTCTTTTTTGCAAAAAAGACCCCGTGGAGACCCATATTTTGCTTAAATATATTACTTATCTTGTTAGCGGTTTGATATTAATTAATAATCAATTAAATAAATATTAAATTTATTTTTAATAAAAAAAATTTAATAAGATTTTGTAATTTTGCAACCTAATATTTCTGATATTGTTTATCAGGTCCTGCCATAACTATCTTTGGTTATTTTTTTATTATCGATTAATCAAAAACAAACATGCAACGTAAAATTTTTACTCTTATTCTAATGTTGGCAATGATGCCGATATTCTTGCAGGCTCAGCGAAAGGAACCTTTATCTATAACGCAATTAGCTGAAGTAAAAGCGATAAAGTCGTTATTTAAAGGTAAGGTAAAAGCAGATTATGTATTTACATCTTCACCTTTTGAAGCCGGAAAGTTACCCAAAAACCCCAAAACCAGGTTCACCACCGCCGAGCCTGTTTATGCAGCTATCAAATATGAAAAACCGGTAGATGAATGGAACTACAGATTAAAAGATGACGGCTTTAATATTACTACAGAGTTATATGTTGGAGGGAAAAAATTGGGTGAAGCTGTAACTTTTTTTACAGTAGCTGAATATAATGCACTTCTTGCCAAAGAAAAGGTCGTGTCTCTTGAAATTATTCCCGGTGAGAATACTTTGCAATATAACTCGAAATATATAAAATTATTGGAAAACATTGCCGAGCTGGAACCGGGAATAATTACCGTAAAGGTAAAAGGCTCTTACGCTAAAACGGATGATGAAATTACTTTTACTTTAGATGCTACCAATATTGCCAAAGATAAAGACAGGCTTTTGCGTATTGCAGAAAGGATACGTAATAATAAGAAAGATATGAAGGAATTGGTTCGTCAGCATGATAAGAAAATATGGATATTACCGGAGCCGCAAACAAAAGATCCAAGAATATTAAATGAAGTAAGAGCTGCCTTAAAATCTAATTTGGGAATTAATGCTACACATGTGGTTTTACAATATAATGACTGGTTAGTATACACCCATCCTAATACCGGAATTCCTACCCTAAAAAAAATGTCTGTTACCTATGCCTGGAAAGAGAAAGGTGAATGTTGGATTAGCTATGATAATGCGTACTGTGATTATTTAGGTGGCGGCAAATATAGTAAAATTAGATTTGAGAGAAGATTTGAAGATCATTTGGTGGATTGTAATAATCTGAAATAATATTTTATAAATTTTAGCCCGAGATGTTCTCAATAGCCCACGATTTAAACCGTGGGCTATTGAGATAAATTATTATTGGCTCCATACCATTTCTCCATTGATAAAAGTTGCAAGCACATGAGCAAGCCCACTGTTTAAACCGTGGGCTTGTGGGATGGGGCGTTGCATTATATCTTTATCAATAATTATAAAATCTGCTTTTTTCCCTACTTCCAGGCTACCTTTCTCTTTCTCTTCAAAAGAAGCTTTAGCAGCCCAAATGGTCATCCCTTGCAAGGCTTGACGACGGCTTAAAGCGTTAGCCATTTGAAAACCTCCGGCGGGATAATTTTTACTGTCTTTCCTGGCTACTGCCGCAAAAAATGTTTTAAAAGGATTAATGTCTTCTACCGGAAAATCAGTTCCCAGTGGAAGCCAGCCATTTTGCTGTAATAATTTTTTATACGCATAAGCATTCTTTATACGTATAGCCCCCAGACGTTGCTCTGCCCAGTACATATCGCTGGTAGCATGCGTAGGTTGTACGGAAGGAATAATATTATAATCACCAAAGAAATGAAAATCTTTTTCATTGACAACCTGTGCATGCTCCATTCTCCATCGTCGGTCATTTTTTTTCTTTAGCGCATCAGCATATAGTTTTAGCATGGTTCTTATAGCACTATCGCCGATAGCGTGTGTACATAACTGCAAGTTTGATTTAGCCAGCCTGTCAACAATACTTTTATAGTATGGTATATCTTTTAATAAAAATCCTTTCCAATTTTTTTTATCAGTATAATCTTCTAATAAACAGGCGCCCCGACTACCCAAGGCCCCATCAGCGTATAATTTAAAGCCTCCTACCTTTAATCGTTCTGAAAGATAAGGGCCGCTTTTGATCCATTGATCGTAGTATCGAGCGCTGTCTGATAAGAAGGCATATACTTTCATTTTAAGTACCCCTTCCTGCTGCAACTCTTTCAACAGTTGTACCGTATGTTCGCTAATACCACAATCATGCACTCCGGTAAGCCCGGCCGCAAAGCAGGTTTGCTGTATTTGAGCCATGTATCTTTTTGCCAGCGAATCTGAAATCTGAGGTATTTTATTTTCTACCAAATCCATGGCATTATCTAACAAAATACCTGTTAATTGGCCACTTTTCTGTTCAATACTTCCACCTGAAACCACTGTATTTACCGTTACACCGGCAATATCCAATGCTACCTGATTGACTAGTACAGCATGCCCGTCAACTCTTTTTAGAAATACCGGTCTATCGGGAAAAAGCTCATCCAACTTTGCTTTATTGGGGAACTCTTTTATTTCCCAATCAGTCTGATCCCAGCCACGGCCATAAATCCATTGTGTAGGAGCATCTTTACTATATGCCAAAATTTTTTGTATTACCTCGTCAAATGAGCTTGTTCCTGTAAGATCACATTTCCATTGATCCGTAGCATATCCTGTAAAATGACAATGAGCATCTATTAATCCGGGAAGTACTGTATTACCTTTTGCATCAATCACTTTATCAGCCTTATATTTTTTTAAAATATTTTTATTATTCCCAATAGCCACAATTTTGTCATTTTTTATTGCCATGGCCTGTGCTGTAGAAAATTGTTTATCAACTGTATAAATAGTAGCATGATGAACAATTAATGATGCTTCCTGCCTGGTTTGCCCCCAGATTACTTGCATAAAAAGTGTAGTACAAAGAATGTTTGTTAAAAAATTAGTATATATTTTTATTAATCGCATATTCAAGTATTTTTTCGAAAATACTACAAAAGCTGCAGTCATAATTTTTATCTTTGAATATTGTAAAAGATCTGACGGTCCCCGGCTGATCTTTTACAAAAGCAACAGACCATATTATGTACAATCAACATCAAACAAAAGAGTTACAGCATAAAACTACCGAATGGCTTTCTTCGCTCAAGTTGGCCAATGCTGAAGACATAATAAAAGATAATATAGAAGATTTGAGAGACATACTGCGCTTTCATGAATATCGCTATTATATTGAAAATGATCCATTGATAAGTGATTATGAGTATGACACTTTGTATAAAGCATTGGAAAAATTTGAAAAAGAGCATCCGGATGTCATTACCCCTGATTCACCTACGCAAAGAGTGGGGAAAGGACTCATCAAAGATTTTCCTAAAGTGGAACACCTGGTGCCTATGCTTTCCCTAGAAAATTCGTACAATGCTGATGATATTTTGAATTGGGACAGAAGGGTAAAAGAACTCACACAACTGCAGGAAGTAGAATATTGTATTGAGCCAAAATTTGATGGCGCCAGCATTTCATTGGTATATGAAAATGATTTTGTAGTAAGAGCCGCCACACGTGGTGATGGTACTGTTGGAGATGAAATTACCACTAATATCAAACGCATCAAATCTGTTCCTCTGTCGGCAAAATTTAGCAGTTACGGCATACAATTAATTGAAATACGAGGAGAAGTTTTAATGAGTAAAAAAAATTTTAAAGCATTTAATGATAAACTCATTGAAGAAGGTATTCCACCACTGGCTAATCCAAGAAATGCTGCTGCAGGTACCCTGCGAATAAAAGACCCGGAAATTGTGGCAAAAAGATGTCTGGAGGCCTTTTTGTATAATGTAAGTTATGTCATTACGACGACCGACAACCGACGACTGACAACCGAAAACAAACTATCATCTATCAACTATCCTCTATCAACTAATTCGACGACCGACGACCGACGACCGACGACCGAAACATTGCCTGATACGCATGCAGGCATGTTAAAGATGCTATGGGACTTAGGTTTTAGAAGCCCCCAAAAAGAATTATCGGTAGTAAAAAATATCAATGCAGTTATTAATTATGTTAACGAATTTGAAGAAAAAAGGGATAAGCTGCCTTACGAAATTGATGGTATGGTGATTAAGGTGAATCATTTGCCCTTACAGGAAAAAATGGGCATGACCAGCCACCATCCCCGCTGGGCAATTGCTTATAAATTTAAAGCCCAGCAGGCTACCAGCAAACTACTGAGTGTCACTTTTCAGGTAGGGCGAACCGGAGCTGTAACACCGGTAGCCAAAATTGCTCCGGTACATATTGCCGGTGTTACAGTAAGCAGTATTTCTATTCATAACAAAGATTTTATTCAGGAAAAAAATTTAATGCTCGGCGATACTGTTTTAATAGAACGCAGCGGCGATGTAATCCCACAAATTGTAAAATCCTTTCCTGAATTAAGAGATGGCACAGAAACGACCATTCAATTCCCGTCTCATTGCCCGGAATGTAGCCATGAGCTATTCAAACCCGAAGAGGAAGCGGTATGGCGATGCATCAACCTCAACTGTAAGGCACAGGTAGTAGAAAGAATGATTCACTTTGTAAGCAAAGATGCCATGGACATCCGCAGTTTTGGCGAAGCCAATGTAAGAAAGTTTTATGAATTAGGTTTTTTACAGGATATCACCAGCATTTATACCCTTCCATATGAACAAATTGCACAATTAGAAGGGTTTGGCAGTAAATCGATTCAAAATTTAAAAGCAGCTGTAGAAAGTTCCAAACTTCAGCCATTACACCGGTTAATTTATGCTTTGGGCATAAGGTATGTAGGTGTTACTACAGCCAAAACGCTGGCAAAAACGGTTAACCATTTGCTGGATTTTACGAGGTTTTCTGAGGAGCAATTGCAGGAACTGGAAGACGTAGGCGTAAAGGTTGCCAAAAGTATACACCAGTTTTTCAGTGATCAGGAAAATATTTCCTTACTGCAACGGCTTGAAGGGTTAGGAGTTCATCTGGAAAATGATAAAAAACAGGCCAATGCCAGTGGCAGTTTACATGGTATGAGCTTTCTTTTTACGGGAACATTAACTCGTTTGAAAAGGTCGGAGGCGGAGGAGCTGGTAGAAAAAAATGGCGGAACTATTGTTGGTAGTGTCAGCAGTAAGCTTAACTACCTGGTAGTAGGAGAAGATGCCGGCAGTAAATTAGAAAAAGCGAAGAAAATATCATCCATACACATAATAAATGAAGAAGATTTTATCAAATTACTACCTACTTAGCAATATTTTTTTATATATTTATAGTCAGGTGTTACAGTTAAGTATAATACGAATGTTCAACAGCCATAACAAAATCAATCATTTTCATAAAAAATTCGTGTAATCCCACATCATTCGTGTTATTATACGAACAGCTTATTAGAGAAAAACTAAACAATACTAACATGATTAAGAAAAACTCTGGCGAAATTTGGAAACAAATTCAGTTTCCTGGCCATAAGCAATTGAGAAAAAAATATGCTTTATCTAACAATGGCAGGGCTGCCAGCTATTCACAAAGTATTGAAGAAGATGGTAAGCTGTTGACAGGCTCTATTACTTCGGGTTATAAAACACTGAATTTACACATTGAAGATGGCAACGGCACTATTTATTTACATCGTGAGGTAGCCAAATTATTCAACAACAAACCTTCTCCTAAACACAAGTACGTGATTCATCTTAACCATAAAAAGACGGACAACAGCTATAAAAATCTAAAATGGGCAACTTTGCAGGAAGTAATTGAACATCAGCAAAAAAGTCCTTTAAAAATTGCTTATAAAAAAAGGCAGGCTAACCGTACAGAAGGCCTGAAATTAAATATTACACAGGTTAAATCCATTAAGGAAACACTCAATAATCCTAAAAGAAAACTCACCTACCGACAACTAGCCGAAAAATACAACGTAAGTGAGATGACACTTTACCGTATTAAAAGTGGCGAAAATTGGAGTAAGGTGAGGTAAATAAAAAAAAGCGAATCAGATCACTCTAACCCGCTCTTTGGTTTTTAATAGAACAATATTTTTATATATAAAATATTATTATATAATTATTTATACATTAAATATTTTTAATAAATATTTGTTAGGGGAAAAATTTTCACTATAAGGAAAACTGTATCAACAACGGCTCCAGATAAGGTTTTGGTGGAATATTTTCTCAACCAGCAGTTAGTTTTGATACAGCATGCAAATTTTCATTTTTTTACTTGAAAAAAGATACGACAATTAACCAATTAGTTATTTTAGTTAATGAAAGTGTTTTTTTGTTTTATTAAGCCTTATCAGCTATCCGCATAATCATGAATACCCTGGCCGGAGTACAGGGTATTCATAAAAAAATAAAAAAGTATAATTTTATTTTTTAAAAAACCTCTATTTTGAAGTTTTAAAATTTTTAAGGGTTATTTGTGATCGGAAGCATGGAGTATTTCACCCTATTTTATCATGCAAGATTTATAAAAAGATTCGAAATCGGTAGCAATAATTTTGAATTGGGTTATAGAATGTCACAATTACAACTCTTTTAAAGTGTCTATTTTTTAATATTTTCGTATCACTTTATAGGGATAATTAATTTTACATCGGCCTAATTCATTTGGAGTAGAAGATTTAAAGTAAGAAAGTTTTATTTGAACACATTATACTCCTTGTTAGCCTTTAAATAGGAAATATGGTATAAAAATACCTATACTGTTTCAGAAGTATTACTTATTTCGTCAGGCCGATGTAAAATTGTTTACAGAAAATTTCCATTTCATTATTGTTTCGTTCCAACAAAACCAAGTGTAAAAAGAGGATTGGTAGAAACCAAACTTACATTTAACTCGCCATTTTCCAGTGTTATGCCAGACATGTTACTATCTCCCCAGGTACTGCCTTTTGCGTTAAACGCAACACTTGCAAAACTTCCGGGAGATTCTTCCATAAATTTAACCCCGATAACCGTACGCTTATCTGCAGGTAATTTCGCATTATTGAATGTAATAGTATAGCTGTCGCCTGTTTTTGTTATGGTGGCAGTTGTAGTTGCTTCTTCGGCAATTATAACATCACCTGTATAGCTCAAATCTCCTTTGTACGTTGTAACAAGGTTATCGGGAAGATTAACAGTTTCCCAGGTTTCAACTGACACATCAGACTTATTTACTTTAACGTTTACATTGGAGGAAGACGGCGGATTATTTTTGTTGCCACCACAGGCAGAAAATATTATAGCGCATACGGCTATGGGGAAAATTTTGTTAGATTTCATTTGCTGTTATTTAGTTATAGAATTTTGCAACCAAAGTTAAAGCTATTATGTTTTTACTCAAATTATTATTTAGCCGGTGTAATAAGTATTTTTGTATCAACATCCTCATTGCTAACGCGGATGCCTTGTTGGCGGCTCGGTTGACTGGGGTGTCGCCGGATCCCTTTGGGGCGTTTCAGGTTTGGGAATAGGTCGTGGAGCAGGCCTTGGAGATGGTTTTCTCTTTTTAATTTTCCATTTTTTTATATCAATTTTTGGCACGGGTATTGATGGAATATTAATCACTACAGGCCTTCCGTCATCTTCATCCACTTCATCATTTGTATTGGCGCAACCATTGCTTTCATCGCCTGAGCAACTAATACTACTGGCTTTTTCAAACTCGTTATTAGAGCCTGCATCATTAAGCAAGGGGGCTCTGCGGCCATTGGCAGCTTTTACCCAACCTACTTCACAATTAGCGCTACCACTGCTAAAAGTTACTTTATTTAAAGTGCCAACCGATACCTCAGCATTAGAACCCTTGATGTTTAAAACTTCTACACGTCCGGGGATACAAATGCTATTATTAGCCCCTGTAACAGTTACGCTATAGGGGTTTCCGTATATCACAACTTCATTGTTGCCACCGCCTATTTCTACACTTTGGCCACTTTTTACCGAAAATGTTTTAGTATTATTACTTCCATCAACGATTATTTGTGCTTGCGCTGATAGTGAAAAAATACCTATTATAAATGCTATCCAGAATTTCATAATTATTGAATTTTAAATATTGAGTTAATTTTTTTACCTAAAAACAAGGCAATACCGAACCGGGAGGATTTGAACATTTTTAACAAAACGCGGGGTTTAGACTTGTGATCCGGCATTGCGATTGTTTTACATTTTACTATTACCTAAAAAACTATTGTCTTATTCCACTGAAGCTAAGTGTAAAAGTGGGATTTGTGGAAACGAAACTTATATCCAGTTCGTTATTTGTCCAAGATATACCGGATATAGTGCTATTGCCCCAGGTGCTTCCTGAACCGTTTATCACTGCACTCATAAAATGTCCGGGAGCATCTTCTGAAAATTTAATACCGGTAATCGTACGCTTATCTGCCGGAAGCTGCGCATTACTAAATGTAATAGTATAGCTATCGCCTGCTTTTGTGATAGAGGCAGTTGCTGTGGCGGCTTCAGCTACTATTACGTTTCCGGTATAACCCAAATCGCCTTTATAGGTGGCAATAGCTACCTCGGGCAGGCTTTTATAAATAACCTGCTGTGTTGTGGTACCGGAGCTGTCACTTTTGCTGCAGCTTGCCATAAAACTCAAAAAAGCAAATGCCGGAATAATTAATTTTTTCATCATTGTTTGTTTTAAATAGTGAGATAATATTTGGGGGTAGCAGGACAAAAGACGGGCCATTTTCTGTTAAAAAAATACAAGCGCTACTGTTCAATGTCTACAAAGGCTTATTGTAGCAACTACAAAGCGACTATATTCAGCCTACCACATTGATTTTTATAAAAAAATATCGGGCAATGAGCATGCCCGATAGTAAAACGACAACACTAGGCTATTTAGTAATATTCTTCACAAAATCTTTCACAACAATTGTAAATAGCCACAAAAACTACATTACCCTACCAAAATGAAAATAAGAGGGTATCTTCATTAAAAAAGATTAGGTTGGTTGACTCTTCCTCCTCCATACGCAAAACTAATTGCAAATCCTACTCCTCCAAAAAACATTCCAGCTCCAACTAAGGTACCCGCAACTACTCCGTATCTACTGTATGCACTATAAACAGTACCAGCCGCATAACCTGCAGCAGCAGCACCGACAACAAGAGGCCAGGCGCCCCCATTAAATTTATTCAATTCATTTTGCGACATAGGAGCAAGCTCCATTTTGCTTAATTTGCTTAATTCCTTTTTTTGTTTCATTTTAGTATGAATTTATTATTTTCCTCACCTGTCTGTCGCCATGGGTCGGATGTTCGGCGTCCCGGGATTAAAGTGCTTAGGATGGCACTGCCTTTGGTTTTCTTTGGGGTAAATCAAGGCATATTTACCTCGCAATTTGTAGCTACAGAATATAGTTTTTCATCGGTTCAAATAGATTTGTATTGCGGATCGCAGTTATCCCTGCAAACTCAATGCCGATGCAGAGTTATGGGCAGCTACAAAACAGCTACCTACCGCATTAACCATCTACAAAGCAACTACCAGTGATATATATGCGATTTTACAGTTGTGAAATAAAGCCTATCAGGTCTGTTTCTTCAGATAAATTTAATTTCTTTTTAAGGCGGTAACGTGCCATTCTGATGCTCTTGGGTTCAATATTAAGCATCTGCGCTATTTCTTTAGTATTGAGCTGCATACGCATGTAGGCACAATATTTCATGTCCAGCTGGGAAAGCCTGGCAGGGGATGCCTGCTGAAGTTTTGCAAAAAAATCAGGATGAACCTGCTCAAAGTGCTTAATAAATTTTTCAATATCTTCATCTATTTCAATGCTATTTTCAATAAGCTGGTAGGTATTTTTCAAGTTTAAGTTCAAATCTTTATTATTGTTTTCGATATTTTTTAATTGCGATTTAAGATCAGTCAGAAGTTCATTTTTTTGCTCTATTTGCAGCATATTCGCCGTTAGCTCCCTATGTTTAAAATCTATTTCCTGTTGCAATCTTTTTTGTTCCTGTTCCTGAAATTGTAATTTCAACAGCGCATCTTCCTTGGCTTTTTCTTCTATTTTGCTCTGTAACAAAGTTTTTTCCTTTTCTTCTTCTAATAATTTCTCTTTTTGGGAAAATATTTTTTTGTTCAGCTTAAAATTTCTATAAATTAGGGATAATATTACTATAAGAAATACCGAGAGCAAAATAAGCGCTACATTGGTTCTACGTCTAAACGTATTTTCTTTCTGCAGACTATTGATCCGTTGCTCTTTTTTTTCGGTTTCATACCGCATTTGCAAATTATTGACAGCCTCCGTTTTTTGAATATTATATAAGCTGTCTTTGGCGCCAATATACAGTGTTTGATAATCGAATGCCTGCTTATAATCGCCTTTGGCAATGGAAAACTTATACAAGCGCTCATAAGTATTAACCAATATCTCTACATTTGCTTTTTTTGCAATTTCAAGAGCTTTTATTAAATAGTGTTCTGCGCTATCCATTTTTTTCTGTTGAACAAAAATTTCACCCAAAATACCATTGCTTTCAGAAAGTATGTCATCATAATGAGTTGGGATAGCTAGTTCAATACTTTTTTGGGAATAGTTAATTGCTTTTTCATAGTTACCTTGTAGAAAACATACCTCTCCTAAGTTATACAAAATAGCAGTTAAAATCAGTGGATAGGATGCTATATTGCTCTTATTTACAAATTGATAACCTTGATTTAAAATACTCAAACCTGAATCGAGATAAAAACGCTTTTTATAAGTATCATATAGCTCTTTATAAGATACATATATATTAGTACAAGCAATTGCTGCACTTTCATAGTCCCCTGCATCTACTGCTATTTGTAACGATTTTGTCAGCACCTCAATAGCTTTGTCGAATTGTCGGGTATCGTTGTAAATTTTCCCAAACATAGTATATATTTCACCTCCAGCTCCCAACTCTTTGCTTTCAATATAAATATCCAGTGCTTTTTGTAAATAAAATATGGCTTTTTCAGTATCGAATTCATAATACATCAACCCCATGTTGTTATATACTTGTGCTAGTCGATAACTCTTCTTAATTCTTTCAAAATATAGCAGTGATTTTTGGTAACTCTCCAATGCCTGCGGAAACTCTCTGTAATAACAATATACATTACCAATAGCCATATAAGAAAATCCAATGCCCTCCGTAAAATCTATTTTATCTGCAAGGGTTAGCGCTTTGTTGGCATACTCCAATGCTTTTTGCTTATCGGTAACACGATACTCCCAATCCAGTTGGGTAAGAATATATACTTTGGCAGTATCGGCAATATCTTTTTTTAATTCGTTTTGCAAAGAATCAATCATAGCCCAATCTTGTGCAAAAAGGTTGGAGCTTAAAAAAAAAGCAAATAGCAGTGGTAAATAGTTTCTCATAAAACGACAGTAGCTAATTTTATTCCGGATTTTGTTAAGCAAAAGTCAAAAATGATTTGTAACAATATAAACTATTGTAGTTGCAATCATCTACAAAAAAAATGCCTGATACCGCTATTATTCTCCGTATAGTCGCTTTTTAGACGTTTATTCCTTGGCTGATTTTCAATATATTAGTAAAAGATAAAATGCATTTAATGAAATAATTTAGCAGCATAATAATTCGTAATTTTATAATATATTTATTAAAAATATAATTTATTTTTTCATATAATACAGAATTCTACCCTGCAATTTTTAAAACAATTAAATCCTTTTGCTCAACAATATACTTTGTCAATATCTGTATTCATTTACAGGGGTTGGGTTTATTTTTTATGACCAATATTTTATATTCTCAGCTCTGTAGTTTCCTATACTTAACAATTCAGTTAATGTAACCTCTTTTCAACACAAGGTTTTATTTCCTATATCCCTGGAACAAAGTGAAAATCTGATTATTTAGATTTGACTCTCTTTTTGCGGACCATATTAAACAATATTGTAAAAGGGTGCTTTGAATTTCTTGCATAATTAAACAAGCCGATTTGTATTCCTCTTAGATTTTTTGTGTAATTTATAAGGCCTATTTGTACTCCTCTATGTAGCTTTTTAGTAGTGTTTATTGCAGAAATACTAATGCCCTGCATAGTGTCAGTTGTACATTCAACTCCTCCGATTAAAACACCACTGCCAACTGTTGTGCGATTAAAACCACCAATTTGAACACCTTTCATGGTATTACTTCCTACTGCGACAAGGCCAAAATTAAATCCCCTGCTATTTTCATTTACACCAGATAAAATCCCTAAATTAACTCCTTTCATATTCGACATTGCCGGAAATACAGAAATAGTTACGCCGTTATTTGTACCACCCCAGAAAAATGGCGACAAACAAAGTCCATTAACTGTAATATATGTCCTTTCGGGATATTGTGGGAGAGGTAGAAACAAAAAAAGACTGCCACCAATAAGTTCAAGATTTAGTCCGTTTATGACCAAGCGATCATACTTGTTCCATTTTTGAATGTTAAATGGTCCAATAGCTACGCCATTAATTTTAGAAACATTATTTGGATGAAACCAAATGCCATTTTTAATTTTTTGGGCAGATGTACTCTGCCCGTGAGTATATGCAAATGTAGAAAATAATAGAAGCAACATAAACAGGGGTTGTCGCATAATAGTTTATACAAATATTTTATTTGATTTTATTTTTTTAATTAAGATTTTAAAAACCAGGTAATAAAAAACGATAGGAATTAGCAGCTGACTGGCAATAGTTGGTAAATCTTTTAATATAATCCCCTTTTTTGCAATATCAATACTAACATTGTAGACATTTAACGGAAAGTAAATTAATGAGGAAGTATTAAAAAGAGTTGCATAAAGAAAAAAAGATGCAATAAAAGCGTATGACAGTAAACCAAAGAAAAATAATAATGGATTAAACTTAACAGATTTGATTTGTTTTCTAAAAATAGCATTTACTACCTCACCTATATGTTTTCTGGAATCTGCTTGTAAATTGGGCTTGTTCATTATATCCGAAAGTATCCAATAGCCATCAAACCTTGAAAATGGATTTAAATTGACTATCATTCTTACCAAAACGGACGAAGAAAGTAAAATAAATAAAATATTTTCTGTAAAAAAACTTAAAATACTGAATACCAATCCCCAAATTAATTCAAAATAAATTCCGGCTAAACTTACTATAACCCGCTGCTTTTTTTTCAAAAACCATGCCTCTGAAACATCACAGTAAAATACCGGATAAAATATATAAAAACCTAATCCGATATCGCCCGGTTTCTTTTCAAAACAAACCAAGCTGCTTGCATGGCCAATTTCATGAAAAATGCAAATGATAAAACTTAATAAAATATACAGCAAAAAATTTTGATCACTAATAGCAATATCCTGATACGCATGTGTACTGAAAAAATAAGCAACATTTATGATGCTAAAAGTAAATAAGATAGAAAATATTAAAGTAAAAGCAAGAAAGTTATTGAATAAAAAAGAAAATAATTTACCGAAAAACATAACTATTTTGGCAGGAATTAAAGTTAACTTAATCGAAAGGTAGTTTGCGGTTTTTCTTTTCGGGGCTTCAGAATTGTTGTCAATAAATCCATAAGCATACAGCTTATTGTACAAGAAATCATAAATATAGTTGCTGTCGACAACTATACTCAACGACTCTGAAACTTCTTTGGCAATAGCATCTATACTGTTATTGCCATTTATCTTTTCCAAAACACTTTTGGATATAGAATTGATTCTAAGTTGATGCTTTAAATGTGAGTGATATAAAATGTATTCATCATCATTTACTCTATGAATTTCAGCTTTCTTGTTAAGAAAGGGTTTGATATTATTAAAATTTAAGTTTTGCATAGTTGGTCAAATTTAATCATCAGAAATAATCCCTAACTGATATCTGATTTTTTGAAGGTAATTTGCCTGCTTGATTTCAAATTCTTTTAACATCTCAATATAAATATTATTAATATCTATCCAGATTTGCAAATCACTCGGCTTGGTTTTTGAAAGTTCAATAGCGATTTCAAAATGTGTAATAGCTAAGCCTAGCAATTCATCCGCAACACCCAATACATACATATATTTTTCAAGTTCAATATCATTTAAATTTTCAAAGTTTATTCCTTCCTGCAAGCAGGCTTTTTGTAACTTGTAAAGCGCAAAATTGGTTTGCTTATTTATAAAATCTTCTTTCAAATCGCATATGTCATCATACAACTGGCGCCCAATCGAAAAATGCCGGTGCGATTGTGTAAGTTTTTCATGTATTGCTACGTTTTCCGGGCTCATACCACCCTCAGAAAGAATTAATAAGCAATCTATCGCAACTTTTCCAAAAGCGGATTTATGATCCGCCAAATCATAAAAAAAACTAATTTCTATATCAGAAAAATTATTGCCAAAATCGATTTTGTCATTTTTATAAGCACTTAGATATTCACTTCTTCTTTTGTTCCAAAATGTCCAAAAACTAGAGTTTAACGGGAATACCGATGCAAGGATTTTGATAGCCTCTTCAAGGCACATCATACTTAAAAGATTGTATTGGCTTGTTTTTTCTCCAGTTACTTGCGAATCCAATACTTTGTCCGTATATAAAACAGATTGAAAATATAGGAAACCGGCAATACTCAAGGCCTCAATTTTTTCGGAACAACCTTCTTTAAAAGCGTCTTTAAACAAATAAGGGTAGAACAAATAATAAACAGAATGCTCCCTCCTATTATAGGAGATTTGTTCCTTAATCTTTTGCGGAAGCATGAGCTTCTCAATGTAGTTTTGATATGCTGTCAGCGCCTTCTCTGATGTTTTCTTGACTTTGATGTATTTTCTCATTTCTAGTTTTTAATTTAGATCAAGAGATACCCCCACTTAGAAAAGAAGCCGTGCCAATTAAATTTAATTAACACGACTAATATTGGTTAATATCACTCAGACCGAATTACCAACTCCAAGTGTATTCTGCTCGTACTGCCTGATAATCGTTATCGGCATAGATTTTATAACTCCAGCCATCAAACTCCATTCTTTCTTCTAATTCTTCTATTTTAAACAATTCTGTCATTTTTTGAAACGTTTCTTTTTTCTCTGTAAGTGTTTCAATCATTTTTTCTTTTTTCATAATGTTTAGTTAAAAAGTTTGTAAAATTTTCTAGAATTTACGCAAAGCCAATGCCAATATCGGTTTATGGTAGCAACAAAACAACTACCATCGTTACTTTAACCATCTACAAAGCAACTACCAGTGATATATTAATCGTTTAGTCATTTAGTTCGTATAAATTTTTTAAGCTGCGTATCTGACGTGGCTTACATGAAAGTATTTTTGCACCTGCTTTCTGTTATTTTTTC
>CAZPHA010000047.1:0-21712 GCA_964586215.1 uncultured Ferruginibacter sp. | reverse complement strand
TGAGATGTTGAGATGTTGAGATGTTGAGATGTTGAGATGTTGAGATGTTGAGATGTTGAGATGTTGAGATGTTGAGATGTTGAGATGTTGAGATGTTGAGATGAAGGTAAGCAACTTACTAAGATACTACATCTTAACATCTTAACATTTTCACATTTTCACATATTAACAATTCCACATAAATTTGCCCAACAAATTACAGCTAACCTAAAAACAACCTATGACGGAAAAGTTACTCCAATACATTTGGCGTTGCCAGATGTATAATCAACAGCATTTATTTACTACCGATGAGCAGGCATTAGAAATAATTTTTCCGGGTACACTCAATACCAATCAGGGACCGGATTTTTTAAATGCCAAAATAAAAATCAGTAATACTACCTGGGCTGGCCATATAGAATTGCACGTATTATCCAGCCACTGGCATAAGCATGCTCACAGTAACGACAAAAACTATCACAATATCATCTTGCATGTTGTATGGCAACACGATACAGAGGAACATTTACACTTTCCCACGCTGGTTTTGCAACCCAGGGTTTCTAAATTATTGCTGCATAGGTACAAGGAGTTGATGAATAACACATTATTCATTCCCTGTCAAAATAGCATCAAATCAATTAATGAAATAACCTGGATTGCGTGGAAAGAAAGGCTGCTGGTAGAAAGATTTCAGTACAAATATACAACAATTTTAACATATCTCCAAAACTGCCATCAACACTGGGAGGAGGTGTTGTGGTGGCTGATAGCTAAAAATTTTGGTATAACAGTAAACGCTGATGCGTTTTTAGCTATAGCTCAATCCATTCCGATCAATATTTTGGCAAAACATAAAAATCAAATTCATCATTTAGAAGCCTTGCTTTTCGGGCAGGCTGGTTTGCTTGGGGCAGATTTTACGGAGGCTTATCCGACCATGTTGCAAAAAGAATATGCTTTTTACCAAAAAAAATATCAATTAATACAACCTGCCATACAACTGCATTTTTTGCGAATGCGTCCTGCTAATTTTCCCACCATTCGTTTGGCACAATTGGCAATGCTCATTCATCAAAGTGTACACTTATTTGCTACGATCAGGGATGCTGGATCTTTGCAAGATGTCAAAGCATCATTGGATGTTACCGCCAACGATTATTGGCACTACCATTATCATTTTGATGAAAGCACTGCTTACAAAAAGAAAAACCTGGGCACACAAATGGTTGACAATATTTTAATCAATACCATTCTGCCCGTTTTGTTTGCCTATGGCCACTTTCACCAAATTGATTCCTATAAAGACAAAGCGCTAAAATGGCTGGAGCAAATTCCGACTGAACAGAATAATATTATTCGAATGTTTCAAAAAATTGACCTGAAAAGCCAACATGCATTCGATTCACAAGCATTGATCCAATTAAAAAATCATTACTGCAATCAAAAAAAGTGTTTGGAGTGTGCAGTTGGAAATAAAATCTTGAAAAATGGCTAATAGTCTATTATACATGAACTATGAACCATAAACACTAAACATTAAACACTAAACTCTATACACTACCAGTTATACACCACATTCACTACCACATCTTTACTTAAACTTTTGGCTACCGGACAATTATCTCCGATTCTTTTTAGAATTGTTTTTTGTTTTTGATCCAATTGCAAGGTAGAAGGAAAGTTTAATGTAATATCGATGGTGCCGATCCTTCTGGGTTCGCTAATCATATGTTTGGTAACCTCCATCCGGGTACCGGTCAGGTCTATACCCATATCTTCCGTCTTAATGGCCATGGTAGTAACCATACAGGTAGCCAGCGCTACACATACGGTATCAGTCGGACTAAACCTTTCTCCTTTGCCCTTATTATCAATCGGAGCATCCGTTTCAATAACTGTGCCGCTACGTACATGCGTACATTCACAACGCAAATCACCTTTGTATAAAATATTGGCTGTCATCGTTATTTATTTTATTATTAACAATAGGGGCTTTCAGCACTCCTTTATGATCTGACGGTCTCAGTCAGATCATAAAGATGATCAGGGGCTTTTAGCGTTCCTTTATGATCTGACGGTCTCAGTCAGATCATAAAGATGATCAGGGGCTTTCAGCATTCCTTTATGATCTGACGGTCTCCGTCTGATCATAAAGATGATCAGGGGCTTTCAGCATTCCTTTATGATCTGACGATCTCCGTCTGATCATAAAGATGATTCGGGGCTTTCAACATGAGTTCGCTATTCAGCAGTTGTACCGGCTACTTCAGGCTTCGGCCCTTCGGGCTTCGCCCTGCATTCGCAGGGCTCACCTTCCGTATCCGGCAGCCGTTCAGCTGTATTATCTTTCCTCAACAGTGATTTTTAAAAGCTCCTGCAAATCCAATTAAAACAAAATCATATTTTTAACATACTGCCTTGTTTTTTATATTTTGCTTAATCCAGCTCCGTTAGGAGCGACATATTAATAGCCTTGCATATGATAATTTTTTAAGAGCTCCGGAGGAGCGACATGTTTAGTATATGCAATAATTATTCTTCATTAGTCTAACAGCGCCACTTATAACTTAATATTTTCCCAAATATCGCTCCACTGGAGCTCAGGGATATTTAACACTGGCTATCGCTATTGATATATTGCTCCTGACGGAGCTTAATACATACCTATACAGCTTGAATAATTAATAATATACCTGAAAATATTATTTAGCCCAATTCAATACAAAGTACAAAAGAAATTATTTTTTACATAAATTTACGAAAGTAAATACGATTCATGAATAAATTATTGATAGCAATGCTAGTTGTGGGGATATCCACCACAGCTTTTAGCCAGGAAAAAACATCAGAAAGACGCAGCCGGCGGGAAGAACGCAAAGAGCGGATCAATGCCTTGGTAAAGCAGGAAGAGGAAGGCGTTATTGCGTACAGAAAACATACCATTTTTGGCGCTAAACTAACAAGCGATGGCTATGGAGCTTTTTTAGAAATTGGCCGGGGCCAGTCTGTGCGAAAAAGTCTTTTGTTTCAGTTAGAAGTTACAGAGCGTAAGCATCCTAAAGAAGAGAAAGGTGTAAGTGAGTTTGCTCCATTTGCAACCCCTTTTATTTACGGAAAACAAAATTTCTTCTATCCGGTAAAAGTCGGTGTGCAACAACAATTCCTAATGGGTAATAAAAGTAATAAAAATGGAGTAAGCGTAACGGCTAATATTGGAGGTGGAGTTACAGTCGGCTTATTACGACCTTATCAAGTTTTGGTGGAAAAAGGCAATGGTAATGAATATATAAGTTATACTCCAGAGAATAGTGAAACTTTTTTAGACATATCACTTATTCGAGGAGGTCCAAACTTCGGTACCGGCTGGAAAAATATTACCGTTACGCCGGGGCTTTACCTAAAACCTGCTTTCCGCTTTGATTATGGCCGCTACAATGAAATGGTTTCTGCAATCGAAGTAGGGCTGGTAGGAGAATTTTACTCCAAAAAAATACCTCAAATGATCAACAATAAGCAGGAACAGTTCTTTTTTTCCGCTTATGTTGCCCTGCTTTTTGGGAGGAGAAAATAATGTAATTTTGCTATCTCAAACTGATGTTCGACACCTTAAAGGTGTCGAACATCAGGGCAAAGTTTAAATCTTTATGACAGAACTTCCGATAATCAATGGCATAGTAGAACAAAAACCTAAAAAGCCCAACTGGCTGAGGGTAAAGCTGCCTATTGGCGAAGAATATAAGCATGTTCGCAACCTGGTAGATACTTATAAGCTGCACACCATTTGCGAAAGTGGCAACTGTCCGAACATGGGGGAGTGTTGGGGTGCCGGAACCGCTACATTTATGATTTTGGGCAATATTTGTACCCGCAGCTGCGGTTTTTGTGCGGTAGCTACCGGCCGGCCCGAGCCGGTTGATTGGGATGAGCCCCAGCGTGTGGCAGAAGCCATTCACCTTATGAAGGTCAAACATGCCGTTATCACTTCTGTAGACAGAGATGAATTGAAAGATGGAGGAAGTATTATCTGGCATAACACTATCAAGGCAGTAAAAGCTTTGAATCCGGAAACTACGTTGGAAACACTGATCCCCGATTTTAAAGCACAAAAAGAAAATATCCAACGCATAATTGATGCCGCTCCTGAAGTAGTCAGCCATAATATTGAAACGGTTGAAAGGCTCACACGCCAGGTGAGAATACAAGCCAAATATTGGCAAAGTATGGAAACCTTAAAAATTCTTAAGGAAGGTGGCATGCGTACCAAAAGTGGTATTATGCTGGGACTTGGCGAAACGCTTGACGAAGTAAAGCAAACCATGCAAGACCTCCGCAACAGCCAGGTTGATGTCATTACACTCGGACAATATTTACAACCCACTCAAAAGCACCTCAAAGTAGCTCGATTTGTTCACCCTGATGAATTTGCAGCATTGAGAGCGTTTGGTTACCAGATCGGCTTTGATTATGTAGAAAGCGGCCCATTGGTTCGTTCATCTTATCACAGCGAAAAGCATGTTATCCCAGGGTGGGGAAGGAATAAGTGGTTGGAGGAGAATAATGGGTTGTTGTCTGACACCTTTTAGGTGCCTGACAACAACTTGTGAACAGCCAGCACCTGCGGTATCACCAATTCCTGCTCATCATTGGTAATCACAAATTCGCAAAGTTTCATTTTGATATTTTCATCCATTTGGCGGGCCATACGGGTCTGTACAGCTTGCCGGGTGGTGTGGTCTCTTTCCATCACTCGCTGTATGCGTAAGGCAACCGGAGCATATACGCCAATAACGTAATCTAAATGTTTTTGTGCACCACTTTCAAAAATAAGCGCTGCCTCTTTTATGGCGTAAGGAGTTTTTTGCAACTGCATCCAATTTGCTGCATCTGCAATAGTGGCAGGGTGTACAAGGCTATTAAGTAGTTGAAGTTTATGAGGATCTTGAAATACAATAGTAGCCAGATGAGTGCGATCCAATATTCCATCTTTATAAATATCCTCGCCAAAAGCCTGTTGCAGCTGTTTTTTCAGGACCTCATTCTCATTCATCAGGCGTTTAGCAGCAGCATCGGCATAATATACAGGCACACCCAGTGTTTCAAATACCTGGGCTATGGTACTTTTGCCACTGCCAATACCTCCGGTTATACCAACTTTTATCAATGGATAATAAGTTAATTGATAATTGATAATGGGATAATTGATAATTGAAATCTTACAAATACTGTACTTACCAACATCTCAACATTTTAACATCTCAACATCTTAACATCTTAACATTTTAACATTTTAACCCTACTTAGCTTCAGCCGCTGCTTTATTCAAATTCGCTGTCCATTCCATACTGATGGCGCTTTTTTCAATTTTGATATAGCTACCCGGGCTGGTTTCCAGCATAATAGTGCTATCATCATTTACTTTATTGATGGTGCCATGAATCCCTGAAATGGTTACTATTTTATCTCCTTTTTGCAAATTATTGATAAAATTTTTCTGCTGCTTGGCTTTTTTAGCCTGCGGCCTGATCATAAACATCCAAAAAACTACCACCATAAGACCCATCAGTATAAGTGTGGATGTACTACCCCCTTTTCCTTGTGGATCTGCCATTAAAAAAATGCTTAAAAAATTCATATGATTAATTGATAATGAAACAATTGATAATTGATAATTCTTCAAAAATCGAATCAAACTCCAAACTCAAAACAACAAACGCCCAACCCTAAACAATAAACTCAAAACTTCAAACAACAAACTCCCAACTCACTGCTTCTGTACCACTTCACCCTCCAGCAACAAATCTTTAAATGGAGGCATAGCATTAGAAGCAACTACGATTGTTTTTGTATTATGCCCTACCTTACCTTTGCTGTCGAAAACAACCTTGATAAATCCCATTTCACCCGGCATAATCGGCTTTTCAGGTTTTTGAGGAATCGTGCAACCACAACTGGCCGTAGTGCTTAAAATAACTAATGGTTTGCTACCGGTGTTTGTAAATCTAAAGCTGTATTCTACCTTTTCCCCTTCTGTAATCGTACCGAAATTGTAAATGGAATCAATAACCGCTACAGTAGTACTATCTTTTACTGCTGCGGCTTTAAGTTTTTGAATATCATCCACTACTTTATCACTTTTCCTGGTATTGCAGGAAAACAGCGCCAAACCAGTAAGGGTAATCGAAAAAAGTATTGTTTTCATGTACTAAAAATTTTTGCAAATGTATTATATCGTACTGTTTTTAAAATTCTTCTTATGAATTTTATTTTGAGCGGTTAATTCCTTATGAATATTATCCAATATACCATTAATAAATTGTCCACTTTGTGGGGTACTATATTCTTTTGCTAAATCAATGTATTCGTTTATGGTAACCTTCGTGGGAATAGTTTCAAAAAATAGGAATTCACATACCCCCATTTGCATAATAATCATGTCCAAAGCTGCGATTCTCTCCGCATCCCAATTTTTCAACTTGGGCTTAATCAGCTCCATACATACCTCCTTTTTATCTAGTGCGGTTTGTAGCAGTTGAGCGCTAAAGTCCATTTTTTCCTTACTGATAAATTCCGTGAAAGCTTTACTATCCGGCTTTTGCAAAAAATTCAGCGCCAATATGTTCATCATTTCAGCATCATCATTCCAGTTGATAAAGTTTTCTTCGAGGTGACTGATAACATCTTCATTAGGAAGCATGAGTGTGCTAAAAATAAACACCAGCATTTCTTTTTCAGATTTTTTATCTCTGGATTGAATGCTGATGTATTCTTTATACTCTGCAGTAGCAATCAATTCATAGTATATTTTTTTTACTAATATATCGTCAATAATTGAATCAGCATTAGCAGCCCTAACGGCGCTATTGAAAGCGGCTAACTCCATTATTTTCCATAACAGCTCGTTACCGGCAATTTTTGTGTTAATATTTAAATCCTCATCGGTGGGTAAGTGCTTAGAGGCCCTGGTTTTGGCATCTTTTTCTGCGAATCTGGCAATTTCGATAATAAAATAAATTAAATACGTAAAAAGGTTACGACTTTGGTCTATCTTTTTATTTAATATTGACAATGGTTCACCGCTTTTCAATTCCCCATCCACACTGTCAATAGTGTATAAGGTTTGCATTACTTTAACCCTGATATTACGTCTGCTAATCATTGTAAAAGAACTTTTAGGCGGCGAAAGTACAACTTTGTCTACAGTTTACCATTGATTTTCAAGGCAAATTATTGAAAAATGAAAAAATGTCTGATTTTATGCCAGATAAACTGCCAAATTTAGAAAAGCCTGCCAACTATTCCTGTTTTTTACTAATTGGTATAAAATTAGCGTAGCATTTCGTGCCTAACGGCATCTCAATCATTTTAACAATTATTAATTAAAATTGATACACTTATGGCAAAAAAACTTGCTAATTACGAGCTTTACGATGACAGAATATTGATCAAACCAGCTCCTGCTGAAGAAAAATCAGCTGGTGGTATTATTATCCCTGACACTGCTAAAGAAAAGCCCCAAAAAGGTACCGTGGTAGCAGTAGGAACAGGAAAATATGCCGAACAAACCGGTAATATCATTCCCGTAAAACAAAAAGTGGGAGATACCGTATTATACGGAAAGTACGCAGGTACAGAAGTTTCCCTGGATGGAGAAGATTATCTGATTATGCGTTCATCAGATATTTTAATGAAAATTTGATAAACAATTAAAAATTAACATTTAAAAATTAAAAATTTTTTGATATGGCAAAAATGATTTTCTTCGATATTGAAGCAAGAAACAGAATGAAAAAAGGGGTAGATACCCTTTCTGATGCTGTAAAAGTAACATTAGGCCCAAAGGGCAGAAATGTGGTAATTGAGAAAAAATTCGGTGCTCCGGCCGTAACAAAAGATGGTGTAACTGTTGCAAAAGAAATTGAATTGGAAGACCCAATTGAAAATATGGGCGCTCAAATGGTGAAAGAAGTAGCCTCCAAAACTGCCGATGTGGCAGGTGATGGTACTACTACCGCTACTGTTTTAGCCCAGGCAATCATCAGCGAAGGTTTGAAAAATGTTGCTGCCGGCGCCAATCCCATGGATCTAAAACGTGGTATCGATAAAGCCGTAGAAAAAGTAGTTCAAAACCTGGCAGCTCAAAGCAAAGCCGTAGGTAATGATAATAAAAAAATTGAACAGGTAGCCTCTATCTCAGCTAATAACGATGGTACCATTGGTAAATTGATTGCTGAAGCCATGGCTAAAGTAGGTAAAGAAGGTGTAATCACTGTTGAAGAAGCGAAAGGTACGGATACTACAGTTGAAGTGGTAGAAGGTATGCAGTTCGATCGTGGTTATATCAGCCCATATTTTGTTACCAACAGTGAAAAAATGCAGGCTGAATTAAGCAATCCTTACATATTAATTTATGACAAGAAGATATCTACCATGAAAGATATTCTTCATATTCTTGAAAAAGTGGCTCAAACCGGCCGCCCTCTATTAATTATTTCTGAAGATTTAGATGGAGAAGCTTTGGCAACATTGGTAGTAAACAAATTACGCGGTACATTGAAAGTGGCTGCGGTGAAAGCTCCCGGCTTTGGCGACAGAAGAAAAGAAATGTTGCAAGACCTTGCAGTATTAACGGCTGGTACTGTAGTAAGTGAAGAACAAGGCTTCAAACTGGAAAATGCTGATCTTACTTATTTGGGAACAGCAGAAAGCGTAACCATCGATAAAGACAATACAACCATCGTGGGTGGTAAAGGTAAAAAGGCTGACATCCAAGCCAGAGTAAACCAAATAAAAGCTCAAATCGAAGTAACAACCAGCGATTACGATAAAGAAAAATTACAAGAACGCCTGGCGAAATTAAGCGGTGGTGTGGCGGTGTTATACATCGGTGCAGCTACTGAAGTAGAAATGAAAGAAAAGAAAGACAGGGTAGATGATGCTTTACATGCAACCAGAGCTGCTGTAGAAGAAGGTATCGTTCCTGGCGGTGGTGTGGCTTATGTGAGAGCTTCTGAATCATTAGCCAAATTAACGGGTGTGAATGAAGATGAAACTACCGGTATTGCGATCGTTCGCAGAGCCGTTGAAGAGCCTCTACGTACCATTGTAGAAAATGCAGGCTACGAAGGAAGCGTAATTGTAAATAAAGTAAAAGAAGGTGATGCCGACTATGGCTTTAATGCTCGTACAGAAAAATACGAACCCATGTTCAAAGCCGGCGTAATTGACCCTACCAAAGTGAGCCGTGTAGCATTGGAAAATGCAGCTTCTATCGCAGGTATGATGCTTACTACCGAATGTGTAGTGGCAGACAAACCTAAGAAAGAAGAAGCTCACAGCCATCCTGCCCCTGATATGGGTGGAATGGGTTACTAATAATCCAGTCTTCTTTTTACAAAAAATATCAAATAGCCCCTGTTTTTTGCAGGGGCTATTTGTATATTATCAAGTACTACTCGCCACTGACATTAACCATTTTAAAAAATAAAATAATATATATTTGCATTCTTTAACCTAAAAATTACATTTTATGGATGCAATTGTATCACTTTCTATTGGACTTGTTTATTTAGCATTTATCGTTTTTATCATTGCGGCAAATTGGAAAGTATATAAAAAAGCAGGATGGCAGGGTTGGGAATGCATTGTTCCTATTTATAATTTTTATGTACTGGCTAAAATTGCAGGGCAAAAAAACTGGTGGTTAGTATTTATACCTTTTGCAAATATCTATATCCTTTTTGTAGTATATATTGCTTTGGCAAAATCATTTGGAAAAGATACCGGTTTTGGATTAGGATTAATATTTCTGGGCTTTATTTTCTTTCCTATTTTAGGTTTTGGAAACGCTCAATATATCGGCCCGAATGGTGTTCATGCCATGCAGGAAGATATAAACGCAATCGGTCGTAATTAAAAATAAATAACCGTCTTAGTTTTTGCTAAGGCGGCTTTTTACTCTTTCCCCCCTTTTTCTCCTTTTCTCTTTCCCTCTTAGCTCTCTTAGCCCTTTCTCTCTTGTTACCTCTTAGCAACAACAAACCAAGCCGCGGCAGCCAAACATAGCAATAATATCACTGCAATAACAATCCATAATCCCCTCTTTTTCTCCTTTGCTCTTCCTCTCTTAGCACCGGAGGCAAATGATATTTTTTCTTCTGTTTTTTCCCGGAGTGGCTGGTAGGCAGTTTCGTGATTGTGATGGGTGTGAGAAGCCTGTACAAATTGATATTCCTCAGATTGACTTTTAATAAGCGTACCTAAGCCTTCAATTTGGAGTGGTTTGCCGATATTGAGATACTGTTTCGCAAGAATGATGTAGCTGTCCAGGTCAGAAGTTGCCAGCGGTAATATTTTGCCTGTATATTCTACAATGTAATGGATCAAACCATTATCTTCCACTGCTCTGGTATCATACTCATATACAATGGCATTTTCAGGTAATGTTAATTCCTTTTCACGCTCTGAAGGAAGTGTAACATCTGATGCTAATTTGAAAGCGCCAATGCCCGGCAACCTGACTTCTTTATTCGTATAAAAATACTGAACAATCAACTCTTCTATTTTCATGGATCACATTTAGGTAAAAATGATATGCATGCTCCTGTTAATTATAATAGCACGAATTTAAACGAATTACATGAATTATTTAATAAAATCTGTTTAAAGCAGTTGTTTTATGATTCGATTTAACGGTTTCTGTATGATCCTATAGCATTGGGGCTGTCATCATTTGTTCCCTGATCAACATTTGATCCGGCTACTTCGGGCTCCGGCCATGTGTCGCAAGCTCCACATGGCTTCCCCTGCGTATCCGGCAGCCGCCATACTTTTGTAAATCTATTTAGCAGGTAATAGATAAATAATATTTTGAGGAGCTAAATTGTCCCGTGTGACAAATGGTGAGTGGTAAGTAAACGAAAACATTTTTTCAACGTTCTTTAGAAACGTCTGGTGAAATAAGATTATGATCTTTCACATTTGTAGTAACTTTGTAGTATGATTACGGAACAGGAACAAAAATTTATACAGCATTGGGAGGAGGTACGCATACAACGTAGCAGCTTTGGTAATAAACTGATCAGTGGATTGCCCATGGCAGTTATGTTTGGATTGCCCATTATACTATCGGTCATAGCTATACGAATTTTTCTACCCGATTGGTACACTAAAATATCCAATTCATTCTCCGGTTCATTTATTATTATAATCATTGCAGTACTAATAGCTGTCGTTTTTTACGCCTATTTTAGAATGCATTTTAAATGGGAGATGAACGAGCAATTGTTCCAGCAATTAAAAGCCAAAGAAAAAAAACAATCGCCATCCAAATGATTTCTATTGTTGTTGCAGCAGCCGATAATAATGCCATCGGAAAAAACAATCAGTTGCTATGGCATTTGCCCAATGATTTAAAGTTTTTTAAAAATACCACCTGGGGTATGCCGGTAATTATGGGCAGGAAAACCTTTGATTCCCTAAAAAAGCCGTTGCCGGGGAGAACCAATATTGTTATTACACATCAACCCGATTTTAATGTGCAGGGAGTAATTACGGCTAATAGTTTGCAGGATGCTTTGCAAAAGGCAGCAGCAACTCATTGTAAAGAATTTTTTATCATTGGGGGAGGAGAAATTTATCGTCAGGCTTTGGAAATTGCGGATAGAATTTATTTAACGAAGGTACGTACCAGTATTGATGCTGATACATTTTTTCCTGCAATCAATGAAAAACAATGGCAAATAATCAGTAAGGAAGATTTTCCGGCAGATGAGAAGCATGCTTATCCTTACAGTTTTCAAATTTGGGAGAAAAATAATCGGATGGTATAATTATTTTTAATTTTTACACTATTGTACAATAAATTTCAGCTGGCCCGGAAATATGTGCATTATCTTTTTAATGCTGAAAATGGTAAAGGCCATGGAGTCCATTCGCCTTTTGTATTTGACTTTATTACCCATGTACTGAGGGATCGAAAAACTTACGAGTGCTACGCAACAATCGAAAACCAGCGGAAAAAATTACGGCATAATCCAGATGCTATTGAAATCACTGATTTAGGAGCAGGATCATCCGTAATGAAAACCAATAAAAGAAAAATACAGGATATCGCTGCCACATCTTTGAAGCCAGGAAAGTATGCACAGCTTTTATTCCGTATTGCCCGATATTATCAATCTAAAAATATTGTAGAGTTGGGTACATCACTGGGTATTACCACAGCTTACCTGGCTTCAGCCCATCCGGAAGCGCAAGTATACACCTGCGAAGGAGCGCCAGCTATTGCAGCCATAGCTCAACGTAATTTTGATGAATTGGGTTTAAAAAATGTTCACCTAATCCAGGGAAATTTTAATCATACCTTACCTACACTTATTCCGAAATTTTCTGGAATTGATCTGGCTTTTATTGATGGCAATCATCAGGAGGAGCCTACGCTGCTTTATTTTGAGCAATTATTACAGCGGGCCAATGCCGGTAGTATCTTTATTTTAGATGATATACACTGGAGCCATGGTATGGAGGCCGCCTGGCATACAATTCAGGAACATAAAGCCGTAACACTTAGCATTGATCTGTTTTTTATCGGATTGGTGTTTTTTAGCCCTGATTTTAAGGTAAAACAACACTTTAGCATAAGATTTTAATTTTTAGGATTAGGTAGTTAATTCGTATTGTTTTTACCGGCCTCAGAAAAATAGCGTTAAGAAATTTACGAATGAAGCGTTCAATGGCAAAAATGAAGATAATAGATATAAAGTTGATAGTAGTATGTGCTGATACATATTCAAAGGTTGGGCTTTAGCTTTTTCGCCATAGCGAAATGCAGTAAATTGCAGCTATTTTTCTGCAGCCTTGATTTTTTTGTTACTTTTTTGTATCAAGATAAAAAAGTAAGTAGAGTAAAGGAGCATGGATATTCATTTGTGAACCAAATACCTAATCCTATTAATTTTTATTATCTTAGTTGCCATAAATCGTATTATGATTATTGGTGTACTAAAAGAACCTTCTTGGGAAAACAGGGTTTCCTTATTGCCAGAGCATGTAGCAACTTTAAAGAAAAATAAGGTTGACGTAATAGTTGAATCCAATGCCGGAAGCCTCTCATTTGCGGCAGATGAAAAATATAGAGATGCTGGAGCTACGATTGTATCCCGGCAGGATGTATTGCAGCAGGCAGATGTTATTTTAGCTATTCATGCTTTTGATACCTCGGCTATAACTTTAGCATCTGGCGGCCAAAAAATATTGCTGGGAGTGTATCAGCCCTTAATTGCCGGCGACATTGTACAAGATTGGTGTTCCAAAGGATTTACGGTGCTTAGTATGGACATGCTGCCCCGTACTACCCGGGCTCAAAGCATGGATGTGCTTAGCAGTCAGGCCAATATTGCAGGATATAAAGCAGTACTGTTAGCGGCTAATTTATATCCCAGATATTTTCCCATGTTTATGACAGCAGCCGGTAGTATTGCTCCGGCAAAGCTAATGATATTGGGCGCCGGTGTGGCCGGCTTACAAGCCATTGCTACGGCAAAGCGTTTAGGGGCTGTAGTAGAAGTATTTGATACACGACCTTCAGTAAAAGAAGAAGTAATGAGTTTAGGAGCCAAATTTATTGAAGTGGAAGGCGCTGCTGATGCCAGCAAAGCAGGAGGATATGCCGTAGAACAAAGTGAAGACTTTATGCAAAGGCAAAAAGCAAAAATCGCAGAATGTGCAGCCAAAGCCGATATTATTATTACTACAGCTCAAATACCGGGTAAGAAAGCACCCATACTAATCACCAAAGAAATGATTGAAAGCATGAGAGATGGAAGTGTGATCATCGATCTGGCGGCTGCTACCGGTGGCAATACGGAACTGACACAAAATAATGTAACGGTTACGCATAGGGGCATTTCGATTGTTGGCAACTCTAATTTAGCCGCTGGTATGCCGGGTGATGCCAGTAAATTATACGGAAAAAATATTGTTAACTTTTTGCAATTGATTATTGATAAAGAAGGAAATTTGAATATCAATTTAGAAGATGAACTGGTAAGAGGTGTTTTGGTGAAGCCGGTGGAGGCTCATAGTTTGTAGTTTGTTGTTTGATGTTTGGGGGTTTGAGGTTTTTAGTTTGGTGTTTATGGTTTGATGTTGGTTGTTTGGGGTTTATCATTAATATTTCCAATTTTTAATTCTTAATTTTTAATTCTCAGCTGCATGCAATCAATTTTAGATTTTTTAAGTCAGAATATACAGATGATTTATATTATTATTCTGAGTATTTTTTTAGGGGTAGAAGTTATTGGCCGGGTGCCAAGTGTACTACATACGCCTTTAATGAGCGGCGCCAATGCCATACATGGTGTAGTAATTATTGGGGCTATTATTGTAATGGGTAAGGCTGCCAGCGATAATTACCTGGCGTTGGCATTGGGCTTCCTGGCAGTTGTACTGGGTACTTTGAATGTGGTAGGTGGCTTTGTGGTAACAGACAGAATGCTGGAAATGTTTAAGTCTAAAAAGAAAAAAGAAGCTAATTAATACCAATAATCAATGCCTTTTTTTCATCTCCGTGAGGAAATTTTAAAAGAACACAGCAAAGCCCAATGTACCAAAATTGTTCAATGGGTAGGTAATTCCCAGGATCGCTTTGATGAGCTGATGTATTTATTTTTAAATGATGAATACAGGGTAGTGCAAAGGTCAGCCTGGCCGCTAAGCAACTGTGTAATGGCCCATCCTGAATTGATAAAAAAGCATTGGAATAAAATACTAAAAAATTTAGCAAAACCAAATTTGCATGGCGCTGTAAAACGCAATACAATTCGACTGATGCAGGATATCGATATTCCAAAACGATATCACGGTACGGTGATGAATATTTGTTTTAATTATTTGCAATCACCTGAGGAAGAAGTGGCAGTTAAGGTTTTTTCTATGACAGTACTCTGCCATTTAGCCAAGCAATACCCTGCAATTATTCCGGAGTTAAAATTGATGATTGAAGAACAAATGCCTCACCAGACTGCAGGATTTAAGAGTAGGGGAAAGAAGGTGCTGAAAGAGTGTGGATGTTAGAAGTGAAACGTGAGTGTTTAGTTATTGGGTATTGGGGTATTAAGGCATCAAACATAAACCATCCAACTATAAACACCAAACTAAAAACCTCAAACTCCAAACTTCAAATAAGATTGAGCCCCTTTTAAATAAGGTGATGACTTACTTCTTCTCCCTGTAAAACTCTTTAAATATCAAACGCAGATTTTGGTCGTAAGTGATGTAATTATACAGCCAATTGCAAAAAACAAAAAAACGGTTTTTAACACCCAGAATAAGCATTAGGTGAAGTCCCATCCATATCATCCAGGCAAAAAAACCACCAAAATGTAACCGGGGCTTTGGTATATCTACCACTGCTAAATTACGACCTACGGTAGCCATGCTGCCTTTATCATTATATACAAATTCGAGTAGGAGGGAAGGACTGCTTTTCATTTCTATGTGACGTAAATTTTGGGCTACCATATCGGCTTGCTGCATAGCCACAGGCGCTACTTGTGGATGTCCATGAGGGTATTCAGGCTCTTCCATATAGGCAACATCGCCAATAGCCAGAATATTATCATATCCTTGTACTCGACACATCCTGTCTACTTTAATTCTATTGCCTCTTACAATCAAATTTTTATCAATACCGCCCGGAACATTGCCTTTAATACCGGCTGCCCAAATTACCATCGCAGTGGATATCGTTTCTCCATTGTTTAAGGTTGCTTTTTGTCCGTCATAATCTTTCAGCAAAGTGTTGGTAAGTACGGTTACACCCAATTTTTGTAAATACTGCAAGGCCTGGTCGCTCGACTTTTCACTCATGGCTCCCAGCAGTTTATCCGTTCCTTCGAGCAGGTAGATTTTCATTTTAGTAAAATCCAGTTCCGGGTAATCTTTCGGTAATACAAAGCGCCGCATATCTGCAATAGCGCCACTCATTTCTACTCCTGTTGGGCCGCCGCCTACTACCACAATTGTCATTAGTGATTCCAGGGCTTGCTCATCTTTTGCAATGAGAGCGTCTTCAAAGTTATGGATGATTCTATGTCTGAGCTGCAGAGCTTCCACCGTACTTTTCATCGGAAAAGCATTACTAATTAAGTTAGGGTTACCAAAAAAATTAGTATCAGCGCCAGTCGCAATAACCAGGTAATCATATTCAAAAGGACCGATGTTGGTCATCACGGTTTTTGTATCAGAATTAATCTGTGTTACTTCCGCCATGCGAAAGTGTATGTTTTTTGCTTTTTGAAAAACCTTACGCAAAGGGAAGGAGATATTGCTGGCATCCAGTCCGGCAGTAGCTACCTGATAAAATAAAGGCTGGAATTGATGGTAATTGAATTTATCGATCAATATCACCTCAAAACCTGGTTTATTGATTAATTTTCTGGACAACCTTAACCCTCCAAAGCCTCCACCGATTATTACTAGTTTCATACACACTGATTTAGAGGGTAAAGGTACAAATTTTCAATATTTTTTGAAAATTTTGTAAGAATAATTATTTTGAAAAATAATAAAGGTGCTAAAAGTTAGCACCTCACACAAATACCTTTCTATCATATCTTTAATTAAATCCCTCTGCCTGCGCAACCGCCAGTTGCGTTATTCTTCCAGATGGCTTATATACAGGTTGTATATTTTTACCATCAACATCCATTCTAAATACAAATGACAAATATTTATCGCTGGCCGGACCATACACATCATAACAAACAAATATTTTCTGATTTTTTTTGTCAATATCGAATCGTATGGAATAGGTTTTCTCATCTGCATATTTGGTTTCCCAAAGTTTTTTTATAAGAGCACCTGAAGTTAAGGCGCTCATGATAGCTACAGATTTATTAATTGGATCTTCTTTTACCCAATATATTCTGTTGGTAGTATTGTCTACTTTAATTTGATCACGAAGGCGGGGTGTGTAAGCATTATTGATAAATTGTGTTGATATGCCGGCATTAGGAATAATCGTTTGCTTTTTTGATCCAATGATGTTATCCATAACACAAATGGAATTTGAAATTCTGTCAGTAAAATAAATTTTCTTACCTACAAAATCAATATCCATTGCCCATACATCAATTTTAGAGTCATAGTGAATTTGTATAGCATTATTTCCGTTTATATCAGATCTATAAAACTCCGTTCCAAAATCCATTTTTGGCTCATCTAAATAGTAAAGCAGATTATTTTTTTCATCAATACACATTTCACGTCGGCCGTAGGCATCTGAGTTGATTGATTTGGTGCCGCCAGGGAAAGGGAGAGTAAAATTATATCTTTCGATATAGTCTGTAAAACTATTATTATTGTTTATTAATGCTGTAAAGTACCATATTTGTTGCAAGTTATCGTGTATACACCAATCGGTTCCTTCTGAACCCGGTACATAGCGCTTATCTGTGTTGGTTAAAGTTTGCACCTGAGGAATTGCACCTCCCAGCTTGGTAGCCTTCAAAAATTTAGCCCTCCAGGATGAATTGCCCCAGTCTTCTGTAAAATATAAAACAGGTTCAGAAGCTTGTGGTGCATTAATATCGTATGTGTTACTTTGAGCATCTTTTGCTGTAATGCTATTTGTATCCCAGGATTCTCGTTTGCAGGAAAGAATTGCTAATACCAATAATCCTGTTGCAGTTGTTTTGATAAAGTTTTTGTTAAGCATAATACTAGATTTATTTTAACAAATATAAAATATTATTATTTATAAATTTTTGTAATATTCTTTCATACAATCTGAAAAATTTTTCGTATATTTGCAATCCTCATTTTTTATCACTAACTCTTCCTTTGGTATTTGTAAATATTGTTTTTTTCGGGAAAAAGATAAAATGCCTCTGAAATAGCTGTGTTTAGGAGTTTGTCTTACCAATAATTTTGTTTGTAAATAAAAACCTTGTTGTACCGCCTGCTCTTCAAAATAATCCACACGATGGTAGGGGAGTAGTATGTAAAAAGTACCTTCTTCTTTTAGCAAGCGGCTAATATTTTGCAATGAATCAACTAATGTAATAGCAGCGCTATGCTTTGCAATATTTTTGTTTGCATGTAACGAGGATAAATCATTTTCGTAAAACGGAGGATTGGTAAGAATAAAGTCATAGGGTTCAGGGGAAGTAAAATCAGCTATATCTTGATGGTAAACTTTGATTCGATCTTTGAAAGCTGAATGAACAATATTTTCTCCTGCCTGGTTGAATGCATCTGTACCTATTTCTACCGCATCAATCGAAAGACTTGTTTCCTGTGCAACCATTAAACTCAGAAGGCCGGTACCCGTACCAATATCCAGGCATCTGCCACCCAAAGTATCTTTACTGGCCATTTGCTTTGCCACATACGCACCAAAAAGGCATGCATCCGTGCAAACCTTCATAGCGCATTTATCCTGATGTATGGTGAACTGCTTAAATTCAAAGTATGTATTTGGCACTGTTAGTATGTTGATGTGTGAAAATGTTGAGCTAGGAGGTTAAGAGAAAAGGAGAAAAAGAGAATAAACACCAAACTCTAAACTCCAAACCTCAAACTCAATAGCTAGGAGGTTAAGAGAAAAGGAGAAAAAGAGATTAAACTCCAAACTCCAACCCCCAAACATTTTACCATTCCGCCCGGGCAGAAGGTGTAATACTAAGATCGACAAAATCCTGCTCTAAATATTTATAATAACCGGTAATGGCAATCATGGCCGCATTGTCGGTGCAATACTCAAAAGCAGGGATATAGGTTTGCCAGCCATACTTCTGGCCCATTGCCAAAAATGATTTACGCAAGCTACTGTTAGCACTTACACCACCTGCCAGACAAATATGCTGAATACCTGTTTCCTGCGCTGCCTTTTTCAATTTATTCAAAAGGATACTGATGATTCTTTCCTGAATAGAAGCACAAATGTCAGCCAGGTTTTCCTCAATAAATTTTTTTCTCTCTGCTTCACTGGCTGTAAACTCGGGTTTGTACACATTACTATTGCCTGCATTTTGCAAGAAATATAAAATAGATGTTTTTAATCCACTAAAGCTAAAATTCAACTCCGGAATTTGTGGCTCAGGAAATTTAAAACGTTGGGAATTTCCCTTCGAAGCATATTTATCAATTAATGGCCCACCAGGATAAGGAAGACCCAACATTTTAGCTGCTTTATCAAAAGCCTCTCCGGCAGCATCATCGATGGTCTCACCTAATATTTTCAATTGGGTGGGGGATTCACACAAAACTATTTGCGTATGCCCGCCGCTTACCGTAAGACACAAAAAGGGAAATGCAGGTTTATCATCCGCAATCAAATTGGCGAGCACATGCGCCTGCATATGATGAACCGCAATTAAAGGTTTGTCTAAAGCCAAGGCAAGTGATTTGGCAAATTGTGTACCCACCATTAGCGAGCCAATCAATCCGGGAGCTTGTGTAAATGCAATTGCGTCTATGCATGATAGTGAGCATCCGGCAGCGGACAGCGCCTGGTCAACTACCGGTACAATATTTTGCAAATGTGCTCTGCTGGCCAATTCCGGTACCACACCGCCATATTTTTCATGCACTGCCTGGTTGGCCACCAAATTGGATAATATTTTTCCGTCCCGGCATACTGCTGCCGAGGTATCATCGCAGGAAGATTCTATGGCGAGAAGAGTTAACAATAATAATAAGTAATTAAAAGTTATTGATTACAAAAGTAATTAGGAATTTGTAATTCGGAGTTTATTTATTAACCCTAATTCCCAATTCCCAATACCTAATTCTTTAATTATTTGCTTCTGATAGCCACTACAGGATCCATTTTAGCGGCTTGTGATGCAGGAATAATACCGGCCAGGATGCCAACAACCAGGCAAATGATAATGGTTGTAATCAGCATGGGTATGGAAATATATACAGGGAAGTTGAGCGGCCCTGATAAAATGAGCGTAAGTATGTATACAAATATCAATCCGAAAGCACCACCAATTATGCACAGTACGGCAGCTTCCATTAAAAATTCAAACAAAATACTACGTTTTTTGGCTCCAACGGCTTTTTTTAGTCCAATTACATTGGTGCGTTCTCTAACCGTTACAAACATGATATTAGCAATGCCAAACATGCCTACAATTAAGCTGATTCCACCAATTACAGAACCTACAATATTTAAAGTAACAAACGATTGTGAGATAGCTTTGCTGAATGCCTCCACACTGTTAAGCGAAAAATTATCTTCCTGTGTTGGAGGAAGGCGGCGAATTTGTCGCATAATACCTTTCAGCTCGTCGTTTAATGCAGCTGTTGTTACTCCCTCTTTACCTTTAGCAATTAAAATTGGATTGCTATTTTCTTCTACAAAAATCTGCTTGCAAAATTTATAAGGCAGCATGATGCAGTTATCATAATCCCAACCAATAAAATTTTTACCTTCTTTTTTAATTACTCCAATAACGGTGGCTTTTTTACCTTTAATTTCTATCTGTTTGCCCAGAGCTCTTTCACTGTTGCCGAAGAAATTCTCAGCATTGGTAAAACCGATCAGGCATACATTGGTACCATGATAAAATTCGCTGGTAGAGAAAAAGCGGCCTGCATCAAAGTTGATGGGTTGAATAGTCATCTGGGCTTCAATGATGCCGTAAATACTGGCATTTTCGATTACATCATCTTTATGGGATATATTCCCCCTGATTTGCATCAGGTAGCTAATGTCATCTAATAGCACTGCCCTTTCTTTCACCAGAGCTGCCTCTTCGTATTTCATCACAGGCCTGGATCTAAACTTCCACAACGGCTGGTTGGGGCCGCCGCTATAATCCCATTTATCAATATAAATCGTATTGCTACCCAGACTTTTCACCTCGTTTTGGATATTTTGTTCTAAACTATTTACTGTAGCCAATACACCAATAATGCAAAATATACCAAACGCTACGCCTGTTAAGCTCAATGCAGTACGAAGTTTATTCACCCTCAACTCCTGAAAGGTAAGCTTAAGCGAATTGCGGATAATGTTCAGCGATTTGGTCATTAAGACAAATTTATAATAACCAAATGAAAGCAATCGTAAAATATATCAATTTAATTTTTTGGGCGTGCCCCTTGCTGCTTTACTGCAGCAAGGGGCGCTCCCTTCCAGGGTTCGCTACGCTCCGTACTTCGTACCCACGCCTTCGGCGTGGCCTTCCAGGCAGCTCACGCAATGAGCAACCGTAGGTATCCGTCACCTGGTAGGTGACGGATACCTAACTAAATGCTAAAATTATCAACAAAACACTCTTTTTACTAATTTTTTTAGTAAAACTTCCCAAAAATTGGTAATTTTATAGTATCATTTTATTAAAATTTACTTTATGGAAAAGTATCAAAATATAAAAGGCAATTCAGGAATAGAGGCGTATGAATTGGGCGAACATTCTATTAAAATTCAGTTTAAAAATGGCGCCGTGTATCTTTATAACAATATCCGATTAAGTGATGGGTATATTGAAAAAATGAAGAGATTGGCATTGGAAGGCGAGGGGCTTAATTCTTTTGTCAATAGCAAGGCAAGAGATAAGTATGCTCATATCTGTTCGGAAAATATCAGGCAGCTAGGTTAAATATACGTTAAGGCATTACCATTATTTTTTATTCTGCAATGGTGGGCAACTGTAAGCCCCGTTTTCTATGATAAAACCAAATACTAATTTTTATTTTTTCTATAGAATTATGC
>CAZPHA010000046.1:0-21848 GCA_964586215.1 uncultured Ferruginibacter sp. | reverse complement strand
TCTGTTTTCCAAAGAATCCTGTCGGTAAGTTTTGGTGTACACAATCACTTCTTTTAGAGTGCTGTATTTCCCTTTATAATGTACTTTTAAAGAAATGTCAAATTGTTGCGGCGCCTTTATAGATTTGACAGAAAATTTTTGCGTAGGTTTATTGTTATAAATAAAAAAAACAGAATCTCCCTCATTTACCTGCAGCTGATATTTTCCTGTGCTATCGGTAAGGGTAGATAAGCCCGAAGTGCTTAATACTTTTACACCTGGTATTAAATTAATTTTAGTAGAATCATATACATTACCCATTAAATATTGCTGTGCAAAATTTTTGCCGCAGGCAATTATTAAAAATAACAGCAAAGATGTTTTGTAAAAATGCAATCAATAAGTTTTATGAGACGTAATATAAGGAGGAAACAAATGCAGGTGCGCCGGATAATTAGTTTTTAACGTTGATTTTACATTTTAAGTATAAATATACTATTTTTTTCAAAATCTATCAAATAAATCAAATAACTAATTGATTATGAATATATTATCAATTAATCCATTATCCATTATGATCTGTTCAATGACTTTTGGATAATATTGATACTCTAACGCATGCACTTTTTTAGCCAGGGTATCCGGAGTGTCGTTTTCTTCAACATTGCATGTTGCCTGAAAAATAATGTCGCCATGATCATACAATTCATCCACATAGTGAATGGTAATGCCCGTTTCTTTTTCTTTAGCAGCAATAACCGTTTCGTGTACACGATTTCCATACATGCCTTTACCACCATATTCCGGCAGCAATGCCGGATGAATATTGACAATTTTACGGGGATAAGCTCCAATGAGTACAGAAGGAATTTTCCATAAAAAACCTGCCAGTACAATAAAATTGATTTTTCTCTCTCTTAATTCAGCCAGATACCCGTCATTCGTAAAAAATTTTTCTTTATTAATCAATAAAACAGGAATACCATTATTTTGGGCAATTTGTATTACGCCGGCATTCGGATTATTACATACAATCAATCCAATGTTGATGTTACCTTCTTTTAAATTAAAATATTTAATTATATTTTGAGCATTGCTACCGGCTCCGGAAGCAAAAATGGCAATATGTGTAGGGGCTTCTGCCATTAGGTTACTCTTGTTAGGCCGACCAATTATTTTTTTAAAAATTTTGGTGATATACTTTCTAAAAAAATTTAACTGACCAAAGGGGATGCTTACCAATATTACGGACAGTGGCCATAAAAGTGTTATTAAAAGAATATAGGAGATAATCCATAAAGCCCCTTGATTTATATTAAAAAAGAGTAATATTTTTCGGCCTGCATAACCACACAAACTGCCTCCAATAGCAAAGGTGGCAATGATTAATACCAATTGCAGTCCTTTGACCTTCCATTTTTGTTGCAGTTTTTTTAGCACATGCAAAAATCAAATAAAAATTTGAATGAGCGACTTTAATTTTTTTGTCGCTTACAAAAATATGACAAATACTGGCCTTCAAAGAGATAAATCCTTTAAAACCTGCGAAAAATAAGGAAAAATTTTTTTTAAAAATGTTGATATTATGTCAATATCCTACCTTATTTTTGCAGCCAGATTTGGACATTTTTCCACATTAGCTCCGATTAAACTGTATGAGTCTTTTTAGAATAATCTTTCATAAAACTTTTTTAAGCTTCCTGCTGGTAGTATGTGTTGCAAATGCTGTTCATGCTGCAGATGGAGAAGCTTTATTCAAAGCCAACTGCGCTAACTGTCATAAGCCGGATAAAGATTATACCGGACCTGCCCTGAAAGGCTGGAAGGAAAGAGAACCTTCCGAAGGTTGGATTTATAAATGGGTGGCCAATCCTTCAGGTATGATTGCATCTGATGCGTATGCAAAGACTTTAGCTGAAAAATGGAAGCCGACCGTAATGACCGCTTTTCCGCAACTCAGCAAAGAAGAGGTCGATGCCATTATGAAGTATGTGGATGATTATCAGCCCCCAGCAGCACCAACGGGTGGTGGTACTACGCAGCCTGCCGGCGACTCAGGCGATAATGCGCTTTTATTTGGGGTACTTACTATTATTTTAGCCATCATTGCATTTATATTATTACAGGTTAATAGCAATCTGCGTAAGCTTTCTGATGAAAAAGAAGGAATTGTGCGTAGTGAACCTGTGCCTTTCTATCGGAACAAATCTTATTTAATGATGGGTATTTTAACGTTGTTCGCCATTGGCGGTTATTTTACCATAGAAGGGGCCATTGGTTTAGGTAGGGATCAAAAATATCAACCTGAACAACCTATTTACTATTCTCATAAAGTGCATGCCGGCGTGAACCAGATCAGTTGTTTATACTGTCATGGTGGTGCCCAGGATAGCAAACATGCAAATATTCCATCTGTAAATGTTTGTATGAATTGCCATATGGCAGTTAATAAGTACGAAGGTGAACCTCTTATGACTGCAGAGGGCAAATCTGTAAATGGTACTGCTGAAATTCAAAAACTATATGCCTACGCCGGATGGGACCCTGCTGCTAAGGCATATAAGCCTGATAATAATGGGGATGGTATTCCGGATGGGGCCAAACCCATAGAATGGATAAGAATACACAATCTGCCTGATCACGTTTATTTTAACCACAGCCAACACGTAAAAGTAGGTAAACAACAATGCCAAACCTGCCATGGTAACATACAAGACATGGGCGAAGTTTATCAATTCAGTGATTTGAGTATGGGCTGGTGTGTTAACTGTCACAGAGAAACAAAAGTTGATTTCTATAATACCAAAACCGGTGAAGGAAATAAATTTTATAGCATTTATGAAAAATTTCATAATGATATGAAAGCCGGCAAAATGGATAGCGTAACTGTTCAAAAAATTGGTGGGGTAGAATGTCAAAAATGCCATTACTAACAGTAATTAGCTAATAGGCTAATTAGCTGATGTGCTAATAGTACTTTATTGGCTGATGTGACAATTTATAATTTTGCTTATGAGAAACTAACAGATGCATAAATATATATATAATTATATGTTAATCAAACTGTTAGCGCATTATCACATCAGCATAATTTGTCCGCTTCAGGCGTGAATTATCACATCAGCACATCAGCATATTAGCATATTGTCACATTATTATTCTATATTATGAAAAAAAAGCATTGGAAAAGTTTTGGAGAACTGAACAATACAGAGGCGTTTGAACAATCTGCTAAAAATGAGTTTACAGAAGAACTTCTTCCTTTGGAGGATTTAGATAATGGATTTTTGGATTCTAAATCCCATAGAAGAGATTTTTTAAAATATTTAGGTTTTAGTACGGCTGCTGCTGTGGTGGCTTCCGGCTGTGAAATGCAGGTACGTAAATCAGTTCCTTTCTTACAAAGGCCTGATAACATTATTCCCGGTATAGCTAATTACTATGCATCAACTTATGTAAGCGGTGGAAACGCTGTTCCTGTTTTAGTTAAGCAAAGAGAAGGCAGACCCATAAAAATTGAGGGCAATGAGCTTTCAACCATTACAAAAGGTGCTACCAATGCCCAAGTCCAAGCTTCTGTATTAGATTTATATGACACCAGCCGTCTTCGCTATCCTATGCAGAAAGATGGTAAGCAATTTAAAGAAGTAACCAGCTTTGAAGCATTTGATAAAATGGTAGGTACAGCGTTGGCCGGAATGGGAACTAAACCTGTTGTACTTTTAACTTCCACCATTAACTCTCCATCTACAATACAAATAATCAGTGAGTTTTTGGCCAAATATCCCGGCGGCCGCCATGTGCAATATGATGCGGTGAGCTATAGTGGAATGCTATTGGCAAATGAAGCCTGCTATGGCAAGAGAGCAATACCTTCTTATCACTTTGAAAATGCGAAAGTAATTGTGAGTCTCGGCGCTGATTTTTTAGGCTCCTGGTTAAGTCCGGTAGAATTTAACAAGCAATACTCGGCCAATAGAAAAGTAAAAGGTGATAAGGCAGATTTAAGTCGCCATATTCAATTTGAGGGCGCTTTAAGTTTGACCGGTAGCAATGCCGATGATCGTTACTTGCATAAACCATCAGAAACAGGCGCAGTCGCTTTGGCATTGTTGGCTAAACTAGGAGGTAATGTAACAGCACCTGCTATTAATGATACTAAATTGGCCAAAGGTATTGAAGATACAGCCGCCTTATTAAAAGCAAATATGGGTGCCGGACTGGTAGTTTGTAGCAGTAATGATGTAAATGTTCAAATTATTGTAAATGCAATTAACGAGGCTATAGGAGCTAATGGTAAAACGATTGACTGGGCATCACCAGTTAACTACCGTAAAGGTATAGACGCAGATATGGTGAAGCTGGTAGATGATATGAACACGGGAAATGTAGGCGCATTATTAATATATGATACCAATCCGGCTTACACCTATGCCGATAGTAACAAGTTTATTGAAGGGTTAAACAAAGTTGTAAGCATATCTTTTAATGCTAAATTGGATGAAACAACTGAGTTGTGCAAATATGTCATTCCTTCCCATCATTGGTTGGAAAGTTGGGGCGATGCAGAGCCCAAGACTGGCTATTTTAGCATGATTCAACCTATCATCAATCCGTTGTTTAAAACCAGAGCTTTTCAAACTTCTTTGTTAAAATGGAGCATTGGCGCAATCAGCGACTATGAAACATATTTTAAAAATTTCTGGACTACTAAATTGGGTAGCGCTGATCTTTATAATAATGCATTACAAAATGGAGTGGTAGAGCCTGTAGCAGCTATGGCAGCCGCAACTTTTAGCAATGCCAAGTTAACAGAAGCAGCTTCTAAAGCAGCAACAAAAAGTGGTGCTCTTGAAGTAGTGTTTTATCAAAAAGTATCTATAGGTGATGGAAGGCATGCAAATAACCCCTGGTTACAGGAGTTGCCAGATCCTGTATCTAAAGTAACTTGGGATAATTACGTTATCATGTCTCCGGCTCTTGCTAAAACAGTATTGGGAATTGATGTACTGGGCAATCAACGGGAGGCAGATGCTTATGAAGTACATCCTGAAAAGCCGGTTGTAAAACTTACCGCTAACGGTAAATCAGTAGAGCTGCCGGTGATGATTATTCCTGGAAATCATCCTAATGTGATTGCTGCTGCTGTGGGATATGGCCGTCAAAGCGCCGATGCCTCTAAAACAGCAGAATATATTGGAAAAGCTGCAAACGGCGCCGGTAAAAATGTCTATCCTTTAGTTGGTTTTGATGGAACCGGGTTCACATATACTGCTGAAGTAAAAATTGAAAAAACGGATAAAACCTACAAGCTTGCACAAACGCAGGTACATGCCTATGCAGAAAATCGTCCCATTATATACGAAACCAATCAGACAAAATTTAATGCAAATCCTGCCTCAGTTTTAGGAGAAACAAAGGCTGAGTTGAGTTCTATAATGGCTGAAGGAACCAAAGACTTTGTAAAGGATGCGACGATCTATCCGTATCACGATAAACCCGGTGTTAAATGGGGTATGAGTATTGACTTAAACTCTTGTACCGGTTGTAGCGCCTGCGTAGTAGCCTGTATTGCAGAAAACAATGTAAGTGTAGTTGGAAAAACAGAAGTTGCCAGATACCATGATATGCACTGGCTGCGTATCGACAGATATTTTACAGGCGATCCAAACAATCCTGATGTGGTATTCCAGCCAATGTTATGTCAACATTGCGATAACGCTCCCTGCGAAAACGTATGCCCGGTAGCTGCTACCAATCACAGTAGCGAAGGAATTAACCAAATGGCATACAACAGATGTATTGGTACCAGGTATTGTGCTAACAACTGCCCTTATAAAGTAAGAAGATTCAATTGGTTAGATTATACCGGTTCTGACAGTTTCCCTGATAATCAAAAGCCTTTACAAGACAGTTATTTGGATGATGTTGTTTTCCAAATGAATGATGATTTAACCAGAATGGTTTTAAATCCTGATGTAACCGTTCGCTCAAGAGGTGTGATGGAAAAGTGTAGCTTCTGTGTGCAACGTTTACAAGCAGGTAAACTAGAAGCTAAAAAACAGCAGGATCCTGCGGTAGTCAGAAACTTGCAAACAGCCTGTGCTCAGGCATGCCCTACCAATGCAATCATGTTTGGAAATGTAAATGACGAAGAAAGTGAAGTATATAAAATTAGAAGCAAAGAACAGGTAAATAGGAATTTTTATGTGCTGGATCAATTACATACATTGCCTAACGTGAACTATTTAGCCAAAGTAAGGAATACAGACAGGCATATTGGCATGGAAGAACATGAGGAAGCGGCACATGAAGAAAAGGAACATAGTTAATTGAGAATTGAGAAGGAAAGTGTACAGCCTATAAAGATACAACTTTTCCGATAAATGAATCAAAGCCCCGTAGGGGCGATATATCAATAGCGACGCAATAAAAATAAAATTAGCTCCGTAGGAGCGATATGAAAAAAATAGTTATTTGAAAATAAATGGGAAAGTATTTTAATAATTTCGATTTTTCAGATTTTTGGAACGATGATGAATACGCTCTAAAAGAGTATGTATGTGAAATTCCTTCGGATAAATTAATTGAATCAGTAGAATTGGAGTTAGGATACAAACTTCCAGCTTCCTACATTGAATTGATGAAAATGCATAATGGTGGAATTCCGGTTAATAGACGCTTTCCTACAACGGAAGCCAATTCCTGGGCCGAAGATCACATTGCAATTGAAGGAATTCTAGGTATCGCAAGGGATAAAGATAATTCGCTTTGTGGAAGTTTGGGCAGCCAATTTATGATAAAAGAATGGGGTTATCCTGATATTGGAGTATATATTTGTGATTGCCCTTCAGCCGGGCATGATATGGTAGCGTTGGATTATAGAAAATGTGGTAAAGATGGAGAGCCTGAAGTGGTCCATGTAGATCAGGAATCGGAATATAAAATAATTTTTTTGGCAAAAGATTTTGAAACTTTTATTAGGGGGTTTATTAGTTAAGATTATTTTGAATTATGATTTTTTAAAGTAAGTCTGAAATGCCGAAATTAAAATAAATTGAATTAAAAAGGATTATTTGAATCTCGAAAAGGGGTGATATTAAAATAATAAATTGATAAAAGCTGAACAAAGGGATACAGTACAAGAGTGCGACGCAACAGTGCTTTATAGTAGTACAAAAGCTTGGTACAAAATTACTAAATTTCTGATTTAAAAATATTTATATATTAATAAAAGACATGTCATTATTAAAGTACGAATCACAACAAAGGGAGCCCTTAGTAGATGGTAACAAAGATTACCATCAGGTAACCGAAGATATCATACGTCCAATTGAGATGAAACCCAGTAAGCTCTGGTATGTTGGGTTTTATATTAGCGTATGTTTATTATTATTCGGCGTATACAGTGTGTATAGAGAAGTTACCTATGGTACCGGCGAGTGGAATCTGAATAAAACCATTGGTTGGGGTTGGGATATCACCAACTTCGTATGGTGGGTAGGTATCGGTCACGCTGGTACACTTATTTCGGCGATCTTATTACTTTTCCGTCAGGGCTGGAGAACGGGCGTTAACCGAGCTGCAGAAGCAATGACAATCTTTGCGGTGATGTGTGCAGGCCAGTTCCCTATCTTCCACATGGGCCGTGTATGGATGGCGTTTTTTGTATTACCTTATCCTAACACTCGTGGACCTGTTTGGGTGAATTTTGACTCTCCACTATTATGGGACGTATTTGCGATTTCTACTTATTTCACCGTTTCATTATTGTTCTGGTATTCAGGTCTTCTTCCTGATTTTGCTACCGTACGTGACAGAGCCAAAACGAAACTTCGTAAATTTTTATACGGTGTTGCCGCTTTCGGGTGGACAGGTAGTACCAAACACTGGCAAAGACATGAATCGCTTTCATTGGTTTTGGCCGGATTGAGTACACCGCTGGTATTATCCGTACACACCATCGTATCATTTGACTTTGCTACTTCGGTAATACCAGGCTGGCACACCACCATTTTCCCTCCTTACTTTGTGGCGGGAGCCATTTTCAGTGGTTTTGCAATGGTGCAAACACTGATGATTGTGGTAAGAAAAGTATTGAATTTACAAGATTACATCACCATAGGGCATATTGAGGCTATGAACAAGGTAATTGTGCTTACAGGAAGTATTGTAGGGTGTGCCTATTTAACGGAGTTATTTATTGCCTGGTATGGTCAAAATCCTTATGAGTGGTATGCATTCAGCCAAAACAGGGCTAATTTGTTCAGCCCTTATGGCTGGAGTTATTGGTTGATGATGTTCTGTAATGTAGTGTCACCACAATTGTTCTGGAGCCGTAAGTTAAGAAGAAACATTACCGTTACTTTCTTTATGAGTATTATTGTAAATATTGGAATGTGGTTTGAACGCTTTGTAATCATTGTAACTTCCATATACAGAGACTTCCTGCCATCCAGCTGGAGTACTTATTACAGTCCTACCATTTGGGAAATTGGCTTCTATTTGGGAACATTCGGATTGTTCTTCACCTGTTTCTTCTTATTTGCAAAATACTTCCCGGTAATTGCTGTGGCAGAAATTAAATCTGTATTAAAAACAAGTGGTGAAAATTATAAACGTAAAATGACCGATATTGAAAAAGCAGATGCAGAGAAATTCTATATCGAAGAGGTAGAGCATGCTCATTGAGATAAGTTAAAAAGTTGATTTGTCAAAATGTTAATTTGTATTAAATATTAAATAAATATTCATAATGGCTGGAGGAATTAAAAAATTTGTAGTGGGGTGCTTTGATGATGAAAAGGTATTATTTCCTGCTGTGAAAAATGTTCGTCGTGCAGGATATAAAATACATGATGTGTACACTCCTTTTCCTGTACACGGGCTGGATCATGCTATGGGGCTTCGGGAAACCAGTTTGCATACAGCAGGGTTTATTTATGGTATCAGCGGTACCATTACGGCTCTATCTTTTATGACCTGGGTTTTCACTAAAGATTGGCCGTTGAATATTGGTGGTAAGCCATTTTTTGCACTACCAGCCTGGATACCCATTACATTTGAGGTAACCGTTTTGTTTGCAGCCGTAGGAATGGTACTTACCTTTTGTTATTTATGCCAGTTAGCGCCTTTTGTAAAAAAACATCATTTTCATCCCAGAGCTACCGACGATTTATTTGTAATGGCTATTGAGTGTACCGAGAAAACGAACGAAGCAGAAGTACAATCGTTTTTGCAAAATGCCGGTGCAGTAGAAATTAATATACAACAGGCAGAAACAGGCTGGTGGATAGGAAGATACGATAAAAAGCAAAAATTATACAGAGAAGAAAAAGGGTATTAATTGATAATTATTTAATTGATAATTTATAAATGAAAAAAAATATTTATATATCGATTGCCTTGTTTGTAGCGATAGTTTTCATGGGTTGTGGTAGTAACAGAGACCGTAGCAGAATTTATATGCCCGATATGACTTATAGCAGGGCATATGAAACTTATCAGGTACTTGACTCGGCAAATTTTATAACGGATCGTACTGATAGTGCTAATATCGGGCACAAAATCTTTTACAATGCCCAACCGGTGAATGGAACTATTAAAAGGGGAGAATTATTTCCTTACACATTGCCAAACGATAGCAATGGTTATAAAATGAGCGCTGAGGTAAAAAATCCGTTAGGTCCGTTAACAACAGCTGATAGTCTTGAAACTGCCAGATTATTTAACATTAATTGTGCTATATGTCACGGCGCTGAGGCAAAAGGTAATGGCCCATTGAGTACTTCAGGTAAGGTAGGTGGGGTCGCTAATTTAACACTACCCAATTATGTATCTATGGCAGATGGCACCATGTTCCATTCTATTACTTATGGAAAGGGTGTAATGGGAAGCTATGCGTCACAATTAGACAGAAAACAACGCTGGATGATTGTACAATATATCCGAACTTTGCAGCCAAAGGCTTCGGCTACTAATGTTGCCCCTGCGGCAGGTACAGATAGCACAGGTAAGGCAAAATAGGAAATTTAATATATTATAATTTATAATAATATAAATATTTTTAATTTAAATAATTCGTGTAATTCGTAATAATTCGTGTTATTATATATAAAATTAATAATAAATGAATCAATCATTTGAACTGCCGGGAGGTTATAAAAAGTGGACATACGGACTGATAGGGGCCGGTATCATCGCCTTGTTGTATGGCTTTATTATGTACCATCCTTTTGCTCATGCCAGTCATGGACAGGAGGGGGGGGGTAATAGTACCCGTTTTTGGGCAGTTTTATTACAAAACAGTGTTTTTTGGCTATTGGTAGTGAATGCAGCCATGTTTTTTATATGTGTTACTACTTTGGCGATGGGTGGATGGCAGGTAGCCATGCGCCGGGTTCCCGAAGCCATATCCAGCGTAGTACCAATTTTAGGCTTTATTACCCTGGCAATATTAATGGCGATCGTTTGGGGGGGAAGATCAGATATTTACCACTGGGTCGATAAACAAGCTGTTGCCAATGATCATATTTTAAAAGGTAAAAAAGGTTTTTTAAATCCTATTGTATTCACTGTCTGGTCTATTGTTACTATTGGACTTTGGTGGTTGTTGGGTAAAAAAATGCGTTCTTTAAGCTTAAAAAGCGATAAAAATGGCCCGATGGATTATGAAACAGGTAAAAAGTGGATTTTCACCAATACTGTATGGGCATCATTATTTGTGGTATTCTTTGCATTAACAGTAGCTTCTACCATACCCTGGTTGTGGATTATGAGCATTGATGCACACTGGTACAGCACCATGTTTAGCTGGTACACCTTTGCCAGTTCTTTTGTATCAGGCATGTCATTGATCGCACTATTCGTTATTTTCTTAAAAAACAGAGGCAAACTGGAATACGTTACCGAAGAGCATTTGCATGATCTCGGTAAGTTTATGTTTGCTTTTTCTATATTTTGGACATATTTGTGGTTTTCACAATATATGTTGATATGGTATAGCAATCAGCCTGAGGAAACAAAATATTTTATAGAAAGAATTGGAACAGCAGAAAAGGCAGGGCCGTATAAAGGATTGTTTTTCTTTAACCTGATTGTAAACTTTTTGTGTCCGTTATTAATATTGATGAAAAAAGCTACCAAGCGTAGCTGGACAATGATCACTTTTATGGCAGTGCTTATCATATTCGGACATTGGATAGATTTTTATTTAATGGTGATGCCGGGCACATTAAAAAACCATGCAGAGATGATGCCGTTTGAATTTGGTATTGCAGCACTATTTATTGGTTTGATAATGTGGGGTGTGGGCAGATATTTTACGAAGCATTCTTTATTGGCAAAAAATCATCCTTTCTTAAAAGAAAGTATGATACACCATACTTAATAGTGTTTTTTGTGACAAAAAGATTGCTCATAAAGTAATATTATTTAAACAAGATAACCGAATACTATTTACAGTAAATAATTTTATATACGATGAAGGAGATTTTATTGATAGCGATCATTGTAATGATATTCATAGTCATATTCCAAATTGCAAAGGCTAGTGAATATGTAAGCGTATTAAAAGGAGAAGAAAAAGCACGGCGGCAAAATAATAAAATCAATGCCTTCTTATTGGTTGTATTTCTAATAGTTGGATTAGCCGGGGCTTGGTGGGCAAACAAACTTTTTTATGGTAAAACATTATTCGCTCAAGGATCAGCATCAGTGCAGGGTGAGAAAATCGACTTAATGCTTTACATCACAATCGGTATCACTGGACTCGTATTTGTCATTACACAAATTTTATTGTTTTGGTTTGCCTACAAATATCAGGAAAGTGATAAAAGAAAAGTATTCTTCTTTCCACATGATAACCGACTTGAATTGCTATGGACAACCGTACCAGCTATATTTTTGACTGTTTTGGTAGTATTTGGTTTAAAATACTGGTTCAAAATAACCAGTGATGCTCCAAAAGATGCTGTAGTAGTGGAAGTAACAGGACATCAATTTGGTTGGGAATTCCGTTATCCCGGAAGCGATAAGGTATTGGGTAAAAAGAATTATAAATTATACAATCAGCCAAATGGCAATACCCTCGGTGTTGACTTTGCAGATCCCTCCAGTCTGGACGATATTCATATCGGTGGAACCATGCATATTCCAGTAGGGAAACCCTGCAAAATGGTTATCAATTCTCAGGATGTAATTCATGATGTGGGATTGGTGCACTTCAGGATGAAAATGGATGCCGTGCCGGGCATACCTACCACACAGTGGTTTACTCCAAAATATACTACTGCAGAAATGAAAGTAAGAACAGGTAATCCTAACTTTGAATATGAAATCAGTTGTAACCAGATGTGTGGTCAGGGGCATTTTTCCATGAGGGCAGTAATTATTGTAGAAACACAGCAGGAATATGATAAGTGGCTGGCTTCACAAAAACCGGAATACTATACATTATATCCTGATAAAGCGCCAAAAACATCAACGGCCGATACAGCAAAAGTTGAAAATGCATCCGCTTCTATATCAGGATTAAAATAAAAAATTATTATAGAAAATTTGAAGTTTATGAGTAGCGTAACAACATCCTTACATGGAGCAGAAGTACATCACCACCATGATGTGCATCATGACCACCATCACCATGAAACATTTATAACCAAATATGTTTTTAGCCAGGATCATAAAATGATTGCTAAGCAATTCCTGGTTACCGGTATCATTTGGGCCATTATTGGGGGTTTGTTTTCAGTATTATTCCGCTTACAGCTGGGCTATCCTGAGTCAACGTTTCCGTGGTTAGAAGATATTTTCGGGCATTGGGCTAAAGGAGGAAAAATACAACCTGAGTTTTATTATGCACTGGTAACGATGCATGGCACCATATTGGTGTTTTTTGTATTGACGGCAGGCTTGAGTGGTACTTTCGCTAACTTTTTAATTCCCTTACAGATTGGTGCAAGGGACATGGCTTCACCACTGTTGAATATGCTGAGCTATTGGTTCTTCTTTATAGCATCTATTGTAATGTTTTCTTCTTTGTTTGTGCAAACGGGGCCTGCCAGTGGCGGATGGACCATCTACCCTCCGCTAAGTGCTTTGGGTGATGCCAGCAGCGGTAGTAAAATTGGGATGGATTTGTGGCTGGTAAGTATGGCCTTGTTTATTGTATCATCGCTACTGGGAGGACTTAACTATATTACTACCATTTTAAACATGCGTACTAAAGGTATGAGCATGACAAGGATGCCACTACCAGTTTGGGCGTTATTCTTCACTGCCGTTTTAGGGGTGTTATCTTTCCCGGTATTATTGTCAGGAGCTATTCTGTTATTGTTTGATAGAAATTTGGGTACAAGCTTTTATCTGAGCGATATTGTTGTGGCTGGTAAAATTTTACCTAACGAAGGTGGTAGTGCTATTTTGTTCCAGCATTTATTCTGGTTTTTAGGGCATCCTGAAGTATACATTATTCTACTACCTGCCATGGGTATGGCTTCTGAAATTCTGTCTACCCACAGCCGCAAGCCTATTTTTGGTTATATGGCCATGGTGGGCTCTATGTTTGCCATTGCTATTTTGGCGTTTCTGGTATGGGCACACCATATGTTTGTTTCGGGATTAAACCCCTTCCTGGGATCCTTCTTTGTATTATTGACTTTGCTGATAGCGGTGCCATCAGCCATTAAAGTATTCAACTGGCTTACTACCATATGGCGAGGAAGTATTCGGTTTACACCACCGATGATGTTTGCTATTGGATTTGTTAGCTTGTTTATCAGTGGTGGACTTACAGGTATTTTCTTAGGAAATTCGGCTTTAGATATTCACCTACATGATACGTACTTTGTAGTTGCTCACTTTCACATTGTAATGGGGGTTGCCTCATTCTTTGGAATGTTTGCAGGGGTATATCATTGGTTCCCCAAAATGTATGGCCGTTATTTGAATAACACACTTGGATATATTCATTTTTGGGTTACCATTATCGGGGCTTATATCATTTTCTGGCCAATGCACTACGAAGGATTAGCAGGTATGCCTCGCCGTTATTATGATTATAGCAATTGGGAGTCGTTTAAAATGTTTGGAGGTGTAAATCAGGTAATCAGTTTTGTTTCAATACTTGTTTTCACAGCTCAATTATTATTTGTATTCAACTTTTTCTATAGCATTTTTAAAGGAAGAAAAGTTAAAAGTCAAAATCCGTGGGGAAGTAACACATTGGAATGGACGACCCCAATCAACCCGGGGCATGGTAACTGGCCAGGTGAAATACCTGAAGTACACAGATGGGCTTACGACTACGGAAAAGATGGTAAAGAGTTTATACCGCAAACAACTCCGGTAGGAGAAGATGAGAGTAAACATTAAATTAATGTGCTGATATGATAATGGGATAATGTGCTGATTGATTAATGTAATTATTATTTATAGAAAATAATTCGTGTAATTCGCAGTAATTCGTGTAATTGGTAGAAACGAGAATTCACGATAATAGGGAAAGTGAGCCAGAAGATGGAGATTTTTGATTATGAAGGATGAACTATCAACTAAAAATACTACTACCATAAACTCGACATCTTTTAGTGTGGCGGGTAAAGTGAAAGATTATTTTCAATTAATAAAATTCACTTTAAGCTTTATGGTGGTATTTAGTACGGTAGTGAGTTTTTTAATAGCGCCTAATGAGTTATATTATGTTAGGCCAAAATTAATATCAGTTCTTTTACTTTTTGCAGGCGGCTTATTGATAACCGGTTCTGCTAATGCGATTAATCAGATTCTGGAAAAAGATACTGATGCCCTGATGAAAAGAACGGCTAAGCGACCGGTGGCAAGCGGCAGGATGAGTGTGCAGGAAGCCAGTGTTTTTGCTTTGTTGACGGGTATTGCGGGGGCATTGACTTTATGGTATTGGTTTAATCTTTCCAGCGCATTGATTGCATTAGTAAGTCTTTTTTTATATGGATTTATTTATACACCATTAAAAAAAGTAAACTCAGTAGCGGTATTAGTAGGCGCTATTCCGGGAGCTTTGCCCTGTTTGATTGGCTGGGTGGCAGCAACGGGTAGTTTTGATATCGGCGGTTGGATATTATTCGGTATTCAATTTTTGTGGCAGTTCCCACATTTCTGGGCAATTGCATGGGTGGCACATAAGGACTATCAGTTAGCCGGGTTTAAATTGTTGCCGAGTGATAAAGGCCCAACCCGATTTACAGCTATGCAAACGATTATGTATAGCGTGATGATGATACCGGTTGGAGTGTTGCCTTACTTTTATAATATTAGTGGCGACGTGAGTATGTGGATTGTGACAGCTTGTAATATCTGGATGGTATATTGTAGTATTGTTTTGTATAAGAAAATGGATATACCCAGTGCCAGAAAAGTAATGTTTAGCTCTTATTTTTATTTGATGATTGTATTGTTGAGTTTGTATGCGGATAAATTGAGAGTACTATAGGTGTCTGACGGTTTCCGTCTGACACCTAATTAATTTTTACGAATAAGAATGAGTGTTGTGGCCTTAGAACAAAGAAAAAGAATTCATCCTCATAAGTTTACCTTATGGGTGGCAATTGGCAGCATTGTAATGATGTTTGCCGGCCTTACCAGTGCGTATATTGTAAAAAAGAATCAGGCAAACTGGATCGAATTTGAATTGCCGGTCTTGTTTTGGTATAGCACAGCCGTTATTATTGCCAGTAGCGTTACGATGTTTCTGGCATTGAAATTTTTTAAGCAGCGGAATCCGCTTCAATACAGGATTTTTCTGGGCGTTACGCTAGCGCTGGGTTTGATCTTTATTTTATTGCAGACATTAGGCTTTTTACAGCTTTGGAATAGTGGTTTGACTTTGCAATCTACTGTATCGGCCTCTTTTCTATATGTGATTGTAGGCTTGCATGCGTTGCACATCGCAGGAGGGGTAATTGCCTTACTGGTGATGTTGCTAAAATCATTTAGCAGTCGAAAAAGAAATTATAGTAGTGTGCCGGTAGAAGTGATGAGCACTTACTGGCATTTTGTAGATATTCTTTGGATTTATTTATTAGTTTTTTTATTAATGATTAAATAGGTGAACGGTAAATTTTAATTTTTACTTTTCACAAAATAAAACGGATTTTATAATTTATTTATGGCAACAACAACAATACCAGCCGGAACTAAATGGTGGAATGGAGGTAAAAGCCCTTTCAATGTTAGTTATGGAAAAGTAATGATGTGGTACTTTTTAATGAGTGATGCCTTTACTTTTGGCGCATTTCTCATTAGCTATGGAACCATTCGCTTTAGTGTAAATCACTGGGCAGATCCCAACCATGTATTTAATGCATTTCCGTTTGCAGGGCATGCCAATTTACCATTGGCTTTTGTGAGTCTGATGACTTTTATTTTGATTTTCAGCTCGGTGACCATGGTGTTGGCAGTGCATGAGGGGCATCATATGAACAGAAAAGGTGTAGAAAAATATATGCTGCTTACCATTTTTGGTGGATTAGCGTTTTTGGGTTGCCAGGCTTGGGAATGGACACACTTAATTGCCGGACATCATGAAGTATTGGTGAACGGTCAGATAGAACATTGGGGAACTACCGTTTCTAAAAATCCCTGGGGACCGGAAGTATTGTACAACGGTAAAATGGTAGCCACTCCGGGACCTATCGCATTTGGGGGCTATTTCTTTGGTATTACAGGGTTCCACGGGTTCCACGTATTTAGTGGGGTGGTTATTAATGCTATTATGTATATAAAAACCAAGTTAGGCCATTTTGATCAGCGTGGACACTACGAAATGATTGAAAAGGCAGGGCTTTACTGGCACTTTGTGGATTTGGTATGGGTATTTGTATTCTTATGCTTTTATTTAATATAAAATAAATTATATATAAATAATATATAATTCGTAAAAAATTTGTGTAATTCGATATAAAAATAATATATGAGTGAACATATGGCAGCCTCTCCGGAAGTAGCTTTTCCACCCACGCCGGGTTCAGGAACGAAAAGAATTTGGAAGACATTTTGGATTTTATCTATTATTACCATCATCGAACTGGCAATAGGGATTATCATTTATAATATTCATAAAGGAGAGCATCCTAACCATACCCTGGTATTGGCATTTAAAGGGATGGTATGTATCCTCACCCTTGCTAAAGCATATTATATTATTTCAATATTTATGCATTTGGGCGATGAGATTAGAAATTTTATTATGACAATTGTAGTGCCGGCAATGTTGTTTATCTGGTTTATCATAGCTTTTTTGTGGGATGGTGGTAGCTGGAGAAACTTAAGAAATACCGAGGCTGGTAGTAAGCCTGCTACTGAACAGGTATCGCCCGGTGTAAAAAAAACCGGTGAAAAAGAGTAAGTTTAGTGACATTAAAATGATTAGAACTAATAATTTTTACAGCCATCGCCCTTAAGCGGTGGTTTTTTGTAATTGTTGTAAAAGGATATAAATTATGTCTCCACGGGGTCTTTTTGCAAAAAGACCCCGTGGGAACAAAAGCGGTGGTTTTTTGTAAGTTGCCAAAGATATCAGGTAATGACACGAATTTTAACGAATTAAACGAATGGGTTTTATTTCTTGTCAGGTATTTTTGTGAAAAGTTCTCCTGCAACTGGTGTTGCTGTTTTTGTATATCCGGACAAAGACTTACAAGTCAAATTAATTGAGAAATATGAACACAAGGGCTCTTCTTGCACTCATGTTGGCGATATTGATGCCTTTAACGGGGTATTATATTGTAAAATATTACAGCGATAAGGCTATACAAATGCCCCCTAAATATTTTGAGCCTGACAGTATAGTGGTGAGAGAAAAAAATGGAAAGCAAATTACAGATACCGTTTGGCACAGAGTAAAAAATATCCATTTGGTAAATCAATTGGGTAAGGAAGTATCGCTGGATGATGTAAGAGGGAAAATATTAGTAATAGATTTCTTTTTTACCCGCTGTCCATCTATTTGCCCTGGCCTGGCGAAGAGTATGAAAAGGTTGCAGGACTCATTTGTAAAAAATGATAGCATCGTTCAATTTCTTTCCATAAGTATCGACCCCGAACATGATTCAGTACCCAACCTTAGAAAATTTGCGGATAAATATAATATCAACCATGATACCTGGTGGCTGTTGACGGGAGATAAAAAAGAAATTTATGATTTTGCCCTTCATGAATTAAAAGCCAATGTGGCAGATACAAATGTAGATACGGCTTTTATCCATACGGAGAACTTTTTTTTGCTGGATACCAATCGCATTGTAAGAGGATGGTACAATGGATTTGATACCAGCTTGCAGGCCAAACTGGTAAGAGATATTCCCCTATTGATGTTAGAAAAAGATAAAAAAAGTCCTTCTATATTTCGGGAGTTTATTCCCATTTTGCCTATCATATTTATGGCGATAGGAATTACCATTTTTGTAATAGTTTTATTAAAAAGAAAAAAATAGTATCGTAAAAAGAAATTATATGTTACAACCAACGTTTACCAAAAATGACACAAAAGCAAAGATCATTATCTATGGAGTATCTATCATAGTATTTACTGCTGTGGTAATTTTGAGTAGGGTTACATTACAGGTAAATCTTGGCTTTGATGTACATATATTTGCTGTAACCAATGCGATCATTAATTCAATGGTGGCTGTACTGTTAATAGTTGCATTAATGGCTGTTAAGCAACGTAGATACGTTTTGCATAAACGAATTATGCTAACGGCGATAGTGTTATCGGTTTTATTTTTAGTTTCCTACATTGCTCACCATTTATTTGCCGGTGAAACAAAATTTGGTGATGTTAACCATGATGGCATTTTAAACAAAGAAGAAACAAATCTGGTAGGAAATACATTAATTATTTATAGAGCATTACTATTCACACATATTCCTCTGGCAGGAATCATTCTGCCTTTTATCCTCTTCACAGCTTACCGGGCTCTAATTGGTGAGTATGGTAAACATAAAAAAAGCGTACGTTGGGTATGGCCTTTATGGCTTTATGTAGCGGTTAGCGGCGTATTGGTGTATTGGATGATTAGTCCGTATTATGGATAATTTATATTCAAATATTATTTAATGTAATAAATATTCCGGTTAATTTGTTTCTTTGATCTATTAATTAAGACATTACTTCTGTCTATGTATTAATTTTTTTTAACATTATATTAATAGATTTGCCCTTTACATACCTTAAAATTAACACAATGAAAAAATTATTACCTGGCTTGCTATTTGTAATTGCTGGTTTAATGTTATTAGGGACCTTTACTGCATGTAAGAAAACTGATATGCAGTCGAATGACGCTATTATTAATGAAGGAACTTCTCCTACCTCACAAGCTGCCAACGTAGCTTTTCCTGAATACAGAAAAGTATTATTATTGCTCGGCCGAGATAAATTTACTAATCAATTTGAGATTAGTAGTATAAGCGGATTGGATAAAAATCCTTATAAAATTAGTCTTTTTAAATCCGAACAGGATTATGGGGTAGATGCCATTTGCCGTGGTAGCCAGGTAAATAAGGTTTTCTTTGCTTACAGATATTATGGTAATGATGAAATACAAAATAAGAACTCCGGTATATGGAGTGTAACGCTTGACGGTAAAACAAAAACACAAATACTCCCAAGAGTATTTCAAGGGGCTCTGGAAACCATTAGTATAGACAGAATATCTCATACAATTTACTGGCAGGAAGGTGACAATCCCGGTTATCCTAAATTTGGTACGGGAAAACTTTGGAAATGCAGTGAAATAGATGGATCAGGCTTAACAGAAGTAAAAATTACCGGAGTAACACAATTTGGAGGCTTTACTATTGATGGGGAAACAAAAAGGATCTATTTTATATATTATAAAGCAGACTTAGATAAGCTAGTACTAGGTTGTGCCGATCTACTTACGAATAAAATGATAACACCTGTCATTGCAATTTTGGATAATAATGCTCCAGGCGATTGCAGAATATTTTTAAACAAAGCCAATAACAGAATTTATATGGGAAGAAGTGGATATGCATTCTATACTGCTTTAAATGGCCAAAACCAGATCCCCTCCATGTACAATTATAATTTTCTCCTTAATTGGAGCCTGTATTTGGTCGATTCGTACTTTGATTTTACTTCTAATAAATGCTATGTTGCACAATATAAGGATAATAATTTCTCTAATAATTGCACCATTCGTGTGGGTGATATTAATGGAGTTGATAATGATAAACTTGTTTTAGGCAATAATAATGAGTTTACTCGAATATATTATATGGATGGAATTTTTTCATGGTATTAAAATGAATTAAGGATTCTTATGAAAAAGCGTGGCTACCACCACGCTTTTTTTGTAGTAATTTTTTTGAAAAAGAATCATACCAGAAAATTTGTTTTCTTAAAATCCCAACTCCACCGCCGGATCCCAAAAGCGATCGGTAAAGTTTTCAACGGTATCATTTTTTACTTTTACTCCATCTTTTTGTAACAGCTCTTCCATTAAAGTGGGGGTGGCAAAGTGATTTTTACCGGTAAGCATACCATTTCGATTGACAACTCTTTGGGCAGGTACCGGAGGCGTAAGATTATGAGCAGCATTCATAGCCCAGCCAACCATACGGGCCGATAGCTTAGTGCCCAGGTAAGCGGCAATAGCGCCATACGAAGTGACCCTTCCTTTAGGGATTTGCCGTACCACATCATACACATCATTAAAAAAAATATACTGCTTTACGGGTGAAGGATCAGGCAGTCTTTTTGTAGGAGATTGCTTTGCATTTTTTTTATTGGCACCACTAGAGCCGGAGGATTTTTTAGGAACAATCTTTTTGCTCATTTTTTTAATAAAGATAATAATTTGCTTCGTTTAGGTTCCGGTACATTTTTATACTCATAAGGGCAATGCCTGCAGCCATGGCCACAACAATACCCTTTTTCTAAATGATATTTTCCAGTAAATACCATATTGCCTGATTCACAATAATAAAAATCAATACCCTCCACTAACTTTTTTTTCTTCATAAAGCATTTGCTGTAGTTGATCATCCATATTTTTGATAACAGCTGGCAGTTGAAACTGTAAATAAAATATGGTATTGCTTTGGGCAATATCCAGACTTTCGTAATAAGTTTTTATTTTCAATTCTTCTCTAACATTTTCACTTGCAGCTATATTATCATTTTCATCAACAAGCAAAAGATCATAAAGTTTAATAACTTTTTTGGTAAAATAAAAAAGATCCGGCGAATCAGTTTTTAAATGAATGCTGCCACCCTTTTCCAATATTTGGTTGTAAAGCCGCAAAAATTTTGGGTGCGTTAATCTTTTTTTGGCTTTTGATGTACGTAAATGAGGATCGGGAAATGTGATCCAGATGTCAGTTATTTCCTCAGGATCAAAATATTCGGCTAGTTTTTCAATTTGCGTTCTCAGGAAGCCTGCATTGGTGATATTCTCTTCCATCGCTTTTTTAGCGCCTACAAATAGTCGGTTACCTTTAATATCCACCCCAATAAAATTTTTATGAGTATAAAGTCTGGCTAATCCTAATGTGTATTCTCCTTTGCCACAGGCTAACTCCAGTACTATTGGGTTATCATTTTTGAAAAATGTTTTCCATTGTCCCTGCATACCGGTCGGATATTCCAATACATTGCTGAAGGTCTTAATCGCTGCAAATCTTGCTAATTTCTTTTGTGCCATGGCGGCAAAGATAATTAATGCTAATGTGCTAATGTGATGATGTGCTAATAGGCTGATAATTAGCCATTTTTAAAATATGATTTATATAATATTGATTATAAATGAATTATAATTTAATTGTTTCTTATTTGTATAATAAAAATACCGTATATATAGTAA
>CAZPHA010000045.1:0-21873 GCA_964586215.1 uncultured Ferruginibacter sp. | reverse complement strand
ATGAAGCTGATATTAGTGGAGGCAACATAATTTTGAAACTATGTCCTCAGGATAGAAGCGGAAAGCCCGGAACGAAGGCTTCGCCTGAGTGAGGACTTGTAGCGAATAGCCCGACCCGAAGGGATACGCCCAAAATAATTTCTTCGATACTGGAGTTTGAAGGAAAGCTCTCTGATTGGGATGGCAGAAAATGGAGAGCTGCTTTTTACCAATTGGGATTTATAAGTTTTGAAAGGTACAATATCGATGGTAACAGGTTAACAACTGAAGAACTATTTCAACAAATTAACTCCCCTACAATAACGGCAGCTTATCAATTAACAGAAGCAGGAAGAAAATTAATATTGGCAAACACTGTTCCTGAAATTGAAGATATTTATACAAGACAGTATGCTTGTTATGAACTTCCGAACTCACTTGAGACTGGTTTTCCTGAAGGCAGATTAAAGCCATTTATTTTATTTCTACAAGTTCTTAAATTATTGCAAGACGCAGGAATGGATGGGCTAAATAAATTTGAGACAGGTCTATTCATTCAGAAATTCCGAAATCACACAGAAACTTTACCCCAAGAAATCTTTACAGAAATCTCTGAATATAGAAACGGTATAAATAGGTGTGCCAATGCCAGAGAGGTTAAAGCATTAAGACAACAATATCTTGACAGTTTAGGCGAATTTGCAGAAATAAATCCACTTTCGGTAGTAAGAGATTATGCAGATACAACTTTTAGATATTTCAATTTGTCTGGATTATTTACAAGAATTAGTGAAACTATTGTTATTAGAGCAAATAAAAGAGATTTCGTTACACATCTTTTAGAGAGTGAACCTGTATTTTATTTCAATACACAGCCTCTTAATTATTTTGAAAAGTTTTATAAAAACTCATACATAATTCCTACAGACATTCCTGAGATTGCTTTACATGAGATAGCTTTTCTTAGAGAAGGTATTCGAGATAGACAGAATTTGTTGCTTCAAAGAGCCAATGCATTAACAGCAGAATCTCCCATTAATGAAATTCAACAAGTACGTTATGAACTCATAGAATACAATAATTGGGAAAGAGAAGAAGATTTTGCAAATGAACAACAGTCCGAAGCTGCTGTAAATGATATTATCGCATATCTCAAAGTATTAAATAATGAGCCTGTAGAAAACAGTCCAGAAATTGATGACAGACCTGCATTTCTTGAATGGGCTGTTTGGAGGAGTTTTTTAGCTATTGATGAAATTGTTTCTCCGATTCATGAAACTAGAAGATTTCCTCTTGACCAAGATTTTATGCCAAGGAACACAGCACCAGGTGGCGGTTCCGATCTTATTTTTGAGTTTGACTCTTATGTATTAGTTGTTGAGGTTACATTAACAACATCTCATAGACAAATGGCAGTGGAAAGTGAACCTGTTAGGAGACATACTGTTCAGTACAAGGAACTCTATCCTAATAAGGAAGTCTATTGTTTGTTTATTGCTCCTTCTGTTGATAACAATGTTGCAGAAACATTTAGGATAGGTGTATGGTATAAATTGGACGCTGAAGAATTTGTCAATATTATACCCATGAATCTGTCTGATTTTATTAATGCAATAGACACTTTACTTCATAAAAAATTTAGAAATGCCGACTTTCTTAATCTATTAGACAAATGCCTTGCATCCCGAAATGTTAGAGCCCCTCAATGGAAACAAAGTATAAGCCAAGAGGTAGTAAAATGGAAGAGAAAAATGATTTCTTAAATGCCAACGCACCAAGTCAGGCATATTTGCAAGGCACACAAAGCCAACACACAAAAGCCAACCTTGCAAAAGAGCCTGCCTTGTTCCAACGCTTCCGGGACACACCCTACTTCGTTGGACACAGACTTTCAATTCAAATTACCAAGACGAAGGGCGAACACATAATAACTAAGCTTTCGTTGTGTGCGAAGCACAAACAATGAAAGCGCTGTTGAACGAAAGCTACGGTAGCCGCTCCTGCTCTTATGGAGTTCTCGCTATTTGTGTCAAGGATATTTTACAGACATCAGGGGCCTGTTTTTTTGTTTTTTGAAAGGGCGATGCTATACACTTCTGTTTTTCATAGATTTATTTTCGTTCAATAACTAAGCTTTCGTTGTGTGCGAAGCACAAACAATGAAAGCGCTGTTGAACGAAAGCTACGGTAACTACTCTCGTACTTGACGCAAATATTCATCTTCTACTCCAACCCACAAGCGAAATTTGAAATTTGTACAATTGCCAAATTTTTCGTAAATTCACTTACTAGCGAAAATGCCTTCGGCACGGACAATCGCAGCTACGCTGCTTTACTTGTCCTATTTTCGCTAGTGGCCAGCTTACAGGCAACACTAAACAATGACAGCAGAACTTAAAATAGCAATACAAAACCTTTACGACACTTTTTCAATTTATCCTTTTAAATCGACAATGGAAGGTTGTCCTTGTTGTGTTTCTGATTCAGATAAAGAAAAAATTCATTCGAAGCAATTAAGGGACTTAAATGAAAACGACCTTTCAAGATATGCGTTCAAAGCAATGACAACTTGGGGCGACACAAATGATTTCAAACACTATTTACCAAGAATATTGGAGCTTTTAGCTACAACAGATTTTATCGTTGACACATTTGTTGTACTTGGTAAACTTGAATATGGCAAATGGCAAAATTGGTCAGACACAGAAAAACAAGCTATTACTAATTTCTTATTCGCTTGGTGGACAGATACAACGAAACATAAGTCTTATTTTGACAAAGAAGCTTTTATAGGAATATACAAGTTAACAGGTGACGTTGAACAACTTCTTAGCCGTTGGACAATTAGTTTAGAAGACAATAGTTTTTCAAATTTTGTTGACTTAGTGTACAATTATTACAATGACTTGACTACTAAAAACGCTGAATTTAGAGAGATAGATGAAGCTTCAGTTGAAAAACTAATAAAGTGGATTAAGGGCAATTCAAAACATTTGGAAACAGGCTTTTTTCATTTTGCAGACAAAGACATCAAATTAGCAGAGAAAATATCAACCACTCAATATATTTATGAACATACTTGACAGCAAAGAAAGTCGAACCGCTAATACATTGTAATCTCTCCCGAAAATAGCACGTTTTAAAATTTGACAAAAGTTGTAACTTCAAAAACATAAAAAAATAAAAAAAAACTTCACAAAATTTTGCGCAAGTTATCATTTGCATATATATTTGCAAACGAACGCTTGCATTTTAATTGAATCAATATGCGTAGAGATATATTTCAGGCAATAGCAGACCCTACAAGACGAGCTATTCTGAGCCTCATAGCGCTTCAGGCTATGACACCCAATGCATTGGCGGAACATTTTAATATGACAAGACAAGGTGTATCCAACCATATTAAAATACTTACGGAATGCGAACTTGTAAGGCAAAAACAACTTGGGAGAGAAATTTATTACTCCCTCGAAATTGAAAAAATGAAAGAGTTTGACAATTGGCTTAATCAATATAGAAAAATTTGGGAAGCACGTTTCAATCAACTTGACAATATATTATCAACAATTAAAAAATTGAAAAAATGAACACTACTTTACTATTTGATTTTACCGTTGACAAAGCAGCCAAAACGGTATATATACAAAGAGAATTTGCAGCCGAACTCCCACTCGTATGGGATGCTTTTACCAAACAGGAACTTCTCGACCAATGGGTTGCCCCTGCACCGTGGACAGCAAAAACAAAGTATATGAACTTCGAAGTTGGCGGAAAAAGATTTTATGCTATGGTAAGCCCTGAAGGGCAAGAACTATGGTCCATTCAACAATATACTTCCATTAGCCCAAAAACAAATTTCAAAATGTTCAATGCGTTTGCAGATAAAGATGAAAACCCTCAATTGCCGGGTTCTGATTGGGATTATAATTTCAGTGAACAAAACGGTATAACAAAAGTCAGCATTACTATTTACAATGATTCTCTTGAACGCATGGAAAGAATGATTGAAATGGGCTTCAAAGAAGGATTTACTGCAACATTGAAAAATTTAGAAAATATATTGGCAATTTTATCCCAAAAATGATGTACGTTTTCAAAACATTTGCTTAAAAAAACAGGCTAAAACTAAACTATCCTTAGGGTAATTCATATGTACAATGAAATCCTTCGCAAAAATCATCACCTCACATCATTCGCCTTTACAAAATCACTCACTAGATAGCTGATCAGTTTTCCTGTTGTTTCACTTTTGCGGCCATCAGACAAATGGGCAGCCCCTTCACATATGTGCAGGTAAGCAACTTTGCTATCGGTAGCTGCAAAATGAATATACTGCCGGGCATGTAGTGGCGTAATACCACTCGGTGAGCAGGCGCTGCTCAAGGTATTTTCTATAGCATCCAAATCCAGTTCTATGCCGGTATAAGTATCTTCCGTAAAGCCTGTTGCATGAGCTACCGCCTGAATGAAATTTTTTCTCTCATGCAAAAAAATGGCTTCGTAACTGATGTAATCAATAAACGGATTATGATGGATATCCATTAGAATGTTTTGTGGCAAATAATTTTCATGCAATGCTACAATGCAATATTTTCCTAAATAACCATCCTCCTCTGCATATCGAAAAGCATTACCGCTATGCCTGCCCTCCGCTACCCGGTAATCGGCATGAGCATCTAAATTAATACAGTTGATTTGCGACAAAGCCAACAGCCCAGCTTTATGCAAACCCTTAGCAACACCTTTAATGATGGGATAAGCGTTGTTGTGCCCTCCCCCAATTACAATCGGAATTTTTTTACAAGAAGCAATCACTTTTACAATATCTTCTACAGCTTCATCTATCACTTTTACCGCATGACGGCAGGCATCTACCAACTCATCATCGTTACGGGCATTATTTTCAATCAAATATTTTATGTCACCAAAATCAAAATGACCCAATAACAACATTTGATCTCCCACTAAAAAATCATTACTCTGAATATTCAAAAAAGAAGATAAAAAAGGTAGCCAACTTGTATCCGCTCCCCCTACCCCATAATTAGCCTTTACGCCAATATCTTCCGGGATGCCCAGCAATACATATGTAGCCGTTGATTCCTGCAGATGCTGCATCCAGTTCTCTTCAGCTTTTAAATATTGAATCCGCTCTCCCAACTTTGTTTCAAAACGACGGACTTTGGCAAGTGACAAAATATCCTCCTTACCGTAAAACTTAAAATGTTTCATTGCTGAAAGGTAGGGAAATATTTGAAGTTTTGGGTTAGAGGTTTGGAGTTTGTTGTTGAGGGTTTTTGGTTTAGGGTTTGCTGTTTACATTTTGGGGCTGTCAACATTTGTACTTTATTCAGCAGTAGCCTGTCCGCCTTTGGCGGATTCCGGCTGCTTCGGGCTTCTCCGCCTCAGGCGGATCCGGCCATCGCCTGCGGCTCCGGCCGGGCCCTACGCATCCGCCAGCCTTTAAGCAGTGGGATAAAACTGGAACAATAATAAAAAAGACCCCCATTTAACAGACTATTCAGGGCTTTTTACACTTAAATTATTGTAGTTGAAGTATGCGTATAAAATATTTTATGCGTATAATACTATACTCGGTTGAATAGCTGTTTTGATACGCTCGTTTAATTACTATGGTTGTTGGTTGTATGCAATAAAAATATATTATTATAACAATTTGCGTAAATTTGGTGGTTAACGATTATTTTATGAGAACATTCATTGCAGACATAATCCCAAAAATTCAAAGGTTCAGCCAAAGACTTGACGATTTAACTAAATTGACAAACCAGCATTGGGTTTCATTAGGGGACATTAATCAAACAAAACGAGTTTTTATTTTTAGAGCCAACAATCAATTACTTATTTCTGACAATGGAATAGTTGAAAAAGGCTCGTGGGAATATTTGGGAAACCAGTCTTTATTGCTTGACACGAAAGCAGAAAGCTACTTACTTAAACACAGCTTCTTTGATGAAAACATTATTGCCCTTAAGCTTGACAGTACTGAAAGCTATGCATTTTTTGTTAATGAAACAAAATATCATAGTGAACTCAATACAATTGAAGATGTTCTCAAGTTTTTGGAGAATAAATATTTGAAAAGCAATGGAAATTCAAGTGGCTTAGGCTCTACACAAAAAGGGACAATTAATGAAGACGCTAAGTATGGTTATGACATAGTTGGCGAAAAAGAAAAGTTTGATATTGCATGGGGCAACTTTATTGAGTATTCAATTGAATTTTCAGACGGTAGAAAAGGAGAAGTTTATAAAGGAGGCAATTCAGGAAAATATTTTTATATGGACTTAACCTTTGGTAAACAATACTATGACAACTTAGAAAAATCAGCGTATGGTCTTTATACATATTTGAGACAAAAAAACAACCGCTAATATCGGTTTGGCAATATGGCGGCTGAAGTACTTCTATGAAACATTTGTGCAAGGTTCAACAGCAGTAATTCTATTGAACTTTTGTGCTAAAAATCCGCCACATCGCTAAGCCGAAAAACGTTGGTGGAAATCTTAAAGACCGAACATAACTAATGAAAAAACACGACTTTTTGAACTTGAAAATTGGAGCTATTGAACAATACTCAATGGTTGTAAAGAAAACCGAATTAGAGTATTGGAAAAACTTGGGGTGGTTGACTTTTACTGAAATTGGCTTACCAAAGGGAGATGAACAAGCTTTTTTGCTTTACGGAAAAATGAAGAAAGGTGAAACGCTAATATTTAACAGACCAAACTTGCTAAAAAATATTCAAATTGATAAACTTATAGGACTTGAAATTAAAGAAGTTTCAGCACATTTAGGAACTTATGGAATGGGTGGGGCAGGATTTTTTGGACTTTTGCTTGGCAATTCTGAATTTTTGACTTATGCGGTTTGGGGATCAGGAAATTACGTTATCATTGACAATAGAGTTGTTGAATGTAATCCAGACCTTTATGAAAAGACAAAACCTTGGTTATCGAACTTTGGAGAAGATAAAACTTGGGACGATTTAACAGCATACATTTTAGGAAGTAAAATAGAAGATATTACATTTACAGAAGACACTTGTAACTTAAATTTGAATAAGTTAGGCAAAAAAATAGAAGTAAATTTCGTGAAGAACGACATTAGATTACCAAGAAAAGTTGGACGAAAGCGAAATGCTTATAAGAAAGGTACGATTTCTGATTATTTACTCTTTCAACACAAAAATGGAACTCTAATTGTCTAAAAAAGACTTCCACCAATAACTAAGCTTTCGTTGTGTGCGAAGCACAAACAATGAAAGCGCTGTTGAATGAAACCTACGGTAACCGCTCCTGCTCTTAACAAAAATACCCTCACACTCCAACCCACAAGCGACATTTGTACAATTGCCAAATTTTTCGTAAATTCACTTACTAGCGAAAATGCGGATAAGACGAATTGCGGTTAAAGTCTTTATGTTGCAATTGCGTGCAGGCACACTTGCAACTCGATTTATCCACCGGACCATTGGTGGTAAATTATCATGAAAAGAACAAGTCAAATATTAGTAATTATATTATTAGTTTTAATTTCTTGCAAAAAGGATGAACATGATATACTTGTAATAAAGGATTTTGTATCCGCTGTAGATATATCACAATATCCTGAAATATCAAGTAGCAATACATTTTTTAAAGACTTAAATGGTAATCAAAAAGATTTTTTAGAAATACTCAAAGAAAGCGGTATAAACACAATTAGGTTAAGAATGTGGGTAAATCCAACTAGTCAACATTCTGGTTTTAATGAAGTGAAACAGTTTTCACAAATCTTGAAAATTAATGGGTTCAAAACTTGGTTAACACTTCATTATTCTGATACATGGGCTGATCCTGCAAATCAAGAGACTCCTGTTTTATGGCAAGGATTAAATTTTACATCACTCAAAGACAGTGTATATAGTTATACTCAAAAAGTGGTAAAAGAAATCAATCCGGATTTTATTCAGATTGGAAATGAGATAAATACGGGTTTTCTTCACCCTGTAGGCAATATTGCTAATCAAGATAATTTTTTAAGTCTCATTAAAGCAGGATGTTTAGCTGTAAGACAAAATTCAAAGAATTGTAAAATCATTTTACATTATGCCGGAATTCAAAATTCGAATTGGTTCTTCAATCAGTTTACATCTGTGGACTATGACATTATTGGCTTATCTTATTATCCTATTTGGCATGGAAAATCATTAACAGAACTTAAAATAAAAATCCAAGAATTAAGTAAAACTTATAATAAGAGTATTCTTATTGCAGAAACTGCATATCCATTTACCCTTAATTGGAATGATTTGACAAATAATATTGTTGGGCAAGACAGTCAGCTTATTTTACCCGACTATCCAGCAACCAAAGAGGGACAAAAAAAATTCATTCATGATATTAAAAGCGTAATTCGAGCCAATGAAAATGGAATTGGCTTTTGTTATTGGGGAGCCGAATTGATTGCATGGAAAGGTAATCAATCTACAACTGCCTCATCTTGGGAAAATCAAGCTCTATTTGACTTTAATAATAATGCTTTACCTGTACTTTCTGAATTTAGAAACGAGTAAAAGTACTGCTAATAACTAAGCTTTCGCATTGTGCAAAACACAAACAATGAAAGCGCTGTTGAACGAATCCTACGATAACTACTTTCGTACTTAACGCAAATACTCATGTTATGCTCCAACCCACAAACGAAATTTGTACAATTGAAAAATTTTTCGTAAATTTTGCTAAATAAAATCAAGGAAAATATTTTGTAGATTTGCGACTATGGATGAGAAAAAACTTTACATAATCGCAGGTTGCAACGGTGCAGGCAAAACAACTGCTTCGTTTACAATTTTACCTGAAATTTTGGATTGTAAAGAATTTGTCAATGCAGATGAAATTGCCAAAGGGCTTTCCCCTTTTCAACCTGAAAAAGTATCGTTTGAAGCAGGACGAATAATGCTTAACAGAATTAATGAATTACTTTCCGAAAACGAAAACTTCGCATTTGAAACGACTTTATCAACCAGAAGCTACAAAAGCAAAATTATCGAAGTAAAAGAAAAAGGCTATCGGGTAACATTATTATTTTTTTGGCTTCAAAGCATTGAATTGGCCAAAGAACGTGTGAAAATAAGAGTTTCTGAAGGCGGACATAACATTGGGCCAGAAGTTATTGAAAGAAGATATACCAGAGGAATTGTAAATTTATTTGACATTTATCTTCCAATCGTTGACGGAGCTTTAATTTTTGACAATTCGGAAGGAAAGCACGAACTGTTAGCTGATAAGCAAATTGACGGTTTGCTAAATATCGTCAATCAAGATAAGTTTAATCTTTTAAAAAATTATTATGACAACAATTGAAATTCAAATAGAAGAGAAAAATAAAATTCTAAAGGGACTAGAAAGGGTGTATGAGAAACTTTTAGAATTTAAGAAAATGAAAAACAGCGAATTGGTTGTTTTGCGTGATAACAAAATTATTAAAATCAAACCTGAATAAAAATACAAGGCCAAATAACTAAGCTTTAGTTTTCTGCGAAGCACAAACAATGATAAGCACTCCTGAACAAAACCTACGGTAGCAATCCTGCACTTAACACAAATACCCTCACACTCCAACCCACAAACGACATTTGTACAATTGACAAATTTTTTGTAAATTTACTTAGTGAAAAAGATAAAGGAAACACAACTTGATTTTGAAATTGACAAGCTTACTAACTCTATTGAAAATGCTATATCAGGAGAGGTTTTTGATACGCTTATAACTCAAATTTACGAATCAAAGAAAATTAAAAAATCTGAATGGGCATTTAATTGGCAAAAAGAAATAAAAGACAAAACAAAATCTGTTTATTGCCTAACTACAAAAAACAATCAGCACATCATTCAAGGACTTATCAGCATAACTAACAAAGGCGACCATATTTTTATGGACTTGATTGAAAGTGCAAAATTTAATAAAGGTAAAAACAAACTTTACAAGGGAGTTGCAGGAAATCTTATAGCATTTGCTTGCAAAACATCATTTGAGCAGGGTTATGACGGAGTTGTTTCCTTCATTGCCAAGACCCAGCTTATTGGCCATTACGCACAAACATTGGGAGCAAAATTTTTTGGTGGAAATCGAATGTTTATAGACACTAGGGAAGCACACATTTTAACAATAAAATATTTTAAAGATTTTAAACTATGATAAACTTTAAGAAAATGGACGACAAAGATTTTGTTTTTATTAACAAAACTTTGAGCTTAATAGATGAAAAAGAATTTAGCGACTTTTTGAAAAAACGTAAACAAAGATCTTTGCGGACTAAAAACAAAAAGAAAACTAAAGTCCTTCAGAAGCAATAAGCACTTCTGTAATAAGAATTTTACATCAGGCGAGCTTAAACGCAAACTTTGGGATTTATGTTCTACAAAATGACTGAACAAAAAGTTCAAAGGTGTTAGTCAAACTGCAACTCGAAATCTTTCACGTTCCCTCTGGATCTTTTTGCAAAAAATCGATGAAACTAAAAAAATAAAATGTTACAGCTCATCGTACTGCTTACTATTTCCTGGTTACTGATTTGGATTTTTGAAAAAGGTAATCTTTCTGCTTTGGGTTTCACACCTACAAAAGACAGGATGAAATATTTTTCAATTCTATTTATTACTTCCGCTTTACTTTCTGCCACAGCTTTTTTATTGAGAATGTACTTTGCAAAAGAAGAATATACAATAACACAATCTTTGACACCAAGGTCTGTTATACTTGAAATTTGGTATCAATTCAGGACAGTTCTAACAGAAGAATTGCTTTGCAGGGGAGCCTTACTCTTCATTTTAATTAAAAAAATAGGGCAGACAAAAGCCATAGTTATTACTTCAATATTCTTTGCAGTTTTACATTGGATAAACGCAGGTGTTTGGGGCAGTTTGACACAGATGATTATTGTTTTCACTTTCACTTTTGCAATGGGGCTTTTATTAGCATATTCATATGCAAGGACATTTTCAATACTCATACCCCTCGCAATTCATTATGGGTGGAACCTGACACAAAACTATATTTTTCCAGACACTGCAGCAGGTAATCATATTTTCACATTAGCAACACCCCCACCAACCGTTACAATTTCGTATTTAGCATTCTTCACAATGCTTTTACTCCCAAAAATACTCGTACTCGTCATTGACTATTTGATAATTAAACAACATAGGCAAGTAGAAATTCCATCGTGAAAATGCAATTAACCACTCATTAGAGTAAATACATCTTAATCACAATTTATTAAAAGATGAATTAAAGTAGCAAAAGCATCTACAGTATAATTAATCTGCATTGTATTTGCCTCGAATTACCTGATGAGCATCATACATAGAAATTAAACCACTTTTTCGGCTGTTTTCAATTAACTGTGTTAATTGCTGTTGTGTAAGGGGCTTGCCGGGCAATAAAAAATTATCTTCTACCTCATCAATTAATGATAATTTTAAATTATTTTGTCTGGCAAAAGCCAGTAATTTGTTAATATTTTCCTGGTTGGTGTTTTCTAATTGTAAAAGCATACGTAAAAATGTAATTTTTATACAATCTACAAAAATAAGTATAATAACTTTTTAATTGATCAATGTATAAAATTTGCTTCACTAAAAGCCCAATAGCATTACTGTGGATGAACGGAGCGTTCCGCCCAAGGCGGACAGGCTGCCACTGAAGCTCAATCAGGGCTCAAATGCCGGTGACCAAAGAAACTATACAAATTCCCCATTAACCATCACCCTATCAACCAAATTACTGCCGAATGCATAAGGCAGGTATGCCAGTGAAGGGATAGGCTTGGTAAAAATAAGATTGGCCTTCTTGCCAATGGTAATGCTTCCTGTTTCTTTTTGTACTTCCATGGCATAAGCGCCATTAATAGTAGCGGCGTTGATGGCCTCTTCCGGTAACATTTTCATTTGAATACAACTCATGGCTACTACAAGATTCATGTTGCCGCTGGGCGATGAACCGGGATTGAAATCGCTGGCCAGTGCAATGGCACAACCGCTGTCGATTAACTGCCGGGCCGGCTGAAAAGGCATACGCAAAAAGAAAGCGGCTGTTGGCAGTAAAGTGCCAATAGTATTGGAATTTGTCAGGCATTTAATTGTATCTTCATCCATCGTTTCTAAATGATCGACAGAAATAGCGTTCAATTGTACACCTACCTGCACACCACCGGAAAGATTCAATTGATTGGCATGGATTTTAGGTTTTAATCCATATTGCAGACCAGCCTTACAAATTTGTTCTGTTTCTTCCGGAGAAAAAAAGCCGGTTTCACAAAAAACATCGATGTAATCTGCCAGCTTTTCGGCAGCAATTACCGGCAACATTTTTTGGATAAGCTCCTCAATATAGCCCTGATGATTTTCTTTATATTGTAAAGGATAGGTGTGTGCACCTAAAAAAGTTGATTTAATGGTTAAAGAAGATTTTTCTTTGAGTCGCCTGATCACTCTCAACATCTTTAATTCTCCTTCTAACGATAAGCCATACCCGCTTTTTATTTCTACGGCTCCGGTTCCCAATTTCGCAATTTCATCTAATCGCTTCCAGGCCTGATTAAATAATTCATCTTCCGTTGCAGCAGCAATTTTTTTAGCAGAATTTAATATCCCACCGCCTTTTGCGGCAATTTCAGCATATGTTAAGCCTTTTATTTTATCTACAAACTCATCTTCACGTGAAGCAGCAAATACCAGGTGGGTATGACTATCACACCAGGCAGGTAGTACTAATTGTCCTTCTGCACGAACAATATGCGGTGGCAGATGAGGAATTTTTGCATTTAAATGCTCCATTGATCCATAATCCGTAATGAGCCCATCCTCTACTAATACATAAGCATTATTTATAGTTGGCAAAAAAGCTAGTTCGCTACCACGTAGCAGGGATGGGCCTTCTGTGGCGCCAACCAATTGTTTGATATGGGTAATAAGCGTTGTCAATTATTTTTCGTAACTTTGCATTTTAAAGCTGTTGATAAATCTTTTGTGTAAATGCTTCCAAGCCCGGATCTCGGGCTCCCATCAAAAGTAACACACAATCATCAGATAAATGCGGCCTGGCTGCTTCCAAAAAATCATTACGGTTTTCTACAAAATAGGCTTTTTTCCCCTGCTTTTTTATGTCTTCAATCAAATCATTGGCTGAAATATTTTTAGTAGCAGTGCCTCCGGCATAAAAAATTTCACTCATCCAAATTTCATCATTTTCTCTCAGCATTTTGGATATCTCCTGTACAAAGTCCTTACGTAAAAAATTCGTCGGTCCGTAACCGTGTGGTTGAAACCAGGCGATCACTTTAGGCGCTATCGGTTGACAGGATGCAATGGATGCCGCACATTTCACTGGATTATGGGCATAATCATCTACCACCCAAATTCCATGCTTACGTCCTAAAATCTGGTGACGCCTGTAAATACCTTTATAATGTTGCAAAGCTTTGGAACAGGTTTTTAAATCAACATTCAACTCCCGGGCAACTGCTATAGCCGCCAAAGCATTTTCTACATTGTGCCTGCCGATTGTATTTAAATAAAATCCTACCCCATCAACTGAAAATTTTATAACAAATCCATCTTGCGTTATATGCTCAGCCACCAGGCCTGCAGTCGAGTTTTTATCAATGGAAAAATCAACCTGATTATTAACGGACAATTCCTTCGCCAATGCATTAGAATGGTTGACGATAAAGGTTGACTGTGTATTAGCCTTAAATGTGTTGAATATTTTGAGTAATTCGTCTATTTCCTGGTGATCTTTATCAATATTCAACAATACGCCTATTTCAGGATGATAATTGACTATTGAACCATCACTTTCATCTGCTTCAATGATCAGCCATTCACCACTACCAACTTTTGCATTGCCTATTTTACCTTCTTCAATAATACTTACCAGCCCAGCTCCACTGATAATGCTGGGTTGTATGTTTGCATGTTGCAGAATATCGAATATCATGGCACAAGTAGTGCTTTTACCGGATGTACCCCCTACGGCAATGGTACGTTTGCCTGCTGCTATTAAGGCAAGTAGCTCAGCCCTGTGAATAATTGGAATATTTAATTCTTTTGCTTTTCTTATTTCATACACGGTATCTTCTACAGCTGTAGAGGCTACTACCAAATCTGTTTCAGTAGTAATACCTTCGCCGTTCTGTAAAAAACAGACAATGCCCATTTGTTCCAGTTTATGTTTTGTATCATTAAAAACACCCGGAGCAAAATATCGGTCACTACCACTTACTTTTTTACCGATGCCTGCCAAATATTGAGCAATAGCGCTCATGCCGGTACCAGCAATGCCGATGAAGAAAATATTTTCTATATCAGTAATATTTTTTACCATTTTTTACAATGCTTTTATCCTTGGGTCTACCAATTTATATAATACATCCGCTAGTAAATTAATAATAATAAAAATACAGGCACTTAACAAAACCGATCCCATTACAACCGGGTAGTCCAGCTTTTCCAAGGCATCTACCGTTATTTTTCCAATTCCTTTCCAGCCAAAAATATATTCTACAAAAAATGCACCCGCCAATAATTCGGCGAACCATCCGGTGATGGCCGTAATAACAGGATTTAATGCATTTCGCAAAGCGTGTGAAAAAATGACTTTTCTTTTTGACAGCCCTTTTGCATAAGCAGTACGTATATAATCCTGACTCAATACGTCTAACATGGAACTTCGGGTAAGCTGTGTTATGATTGCCAACGGCCGTACACCCAACGTAAATGCCGGAAGGATTAAATTTTTAAGTGTAAGATATTTCTCTCCTGTTACTTCATCAATATCAAACCAACTACCTGTTAGGTTTAGGCCAGTGTAATTATGCAATACAACTCCAAAAAAAAACGCAATAATAATGGCCATAAAAAACGAAGGCGCCGAAATACCGGCAATGCTCAACATGATAGAAGAACTATCCAGCCAGGTACCTTTTTTTACTGCGGCCAATACACCTAACAATATACCGACTATTGTAGCCAGCAACATGGCAGCAGTAGCCAACAATAATGTACCGGGCAATGCTTCCATCAACACCTCTCCTACATTTTTCTTGGTTTGATAACTTTTCCTGAGATATGGAATTTTAATACCCAGTTTATAATCACCGCCTATAAATAAACCTTTTAATTGCCTTTTATCAATATCTTCTTTACTATGTACACACAAAGGTGAAACGTCATTTAAATACAATAAAAACTGCTTCCACTTTGGTTGATCAAGGTATAGTTCCTTCCGAATATTTTCCAGTGTTTTTTTGTCGCCCGTCTGCCCAACAATCATTTTGGCAGGATCGCCCAAACCCTGAAACAGGATAAAAACTACTGTTACTACTCCGAAAAGTACCACAAAAGCATACCATATTTTTTTCAGCGTATATCCCAAATCGTTAGTTTAATTGATTGATATCCAGCCAGCTTTTTTTATTTTTTACAACAGGACCATTCATTAAATATACAGTAGGCACTACCCGGGCTGCTGTTTTAATAGCTGTTGCATCTGTAGTAAAAACCGGCACATCAAAATGATTGATTTCATTGAAATATTTCTGTGCATCATCCGGCGAAGCCGTAACAATATATAAGTTGCGCTTTTGCTCTCTTGATCTTTTTAGTAAGTCTGCAAAATCATCGGACCATTTGTTTTTTTCATTAAAATCTTTTACAAAAAATAAATAATATGCTCCTTCCTGTGATAAAATTGCTTCGGTAGAATCTTCGCCATTTAAATTTTTAAGCGAAAAATCATTGATCAGGGGAACATTATTTTTTCCTTTTTGAACTAATTTTTGTTTACGTTCTACAAACTTCCAGGTACTATCGGGTAAATTGGAGACAGCAAACTCTTTCTTTTCACCATTTTTTTCATAAACAAATGAATATTCAAACTTATCAGGAACAGCATCAGTAGGCATTTTGCGCAGCTCTATAATATTGTTACCTTTCTTATATGGCAGACAATCAATTAAAGGTAAATGTCTTAAAACATACCATTGCAACCCAAGCGTGAGCAATAAGGTAATAAGTACAACCAGTGAGCCTGAAAGAGGATTTAATATATGACTGATGTATTTTTTATTGATTAAAATAAATAGAATTAAAATCAATAAAATAATGTCCTTTATAAAAGTCTGCGTCGGCGTTAATGGGATACAATCTCCAAAGCAACCGCAGGCTCTGATTTTATTGGTAAATAAAACATAGCTTGTTAAAAAAGTAAAAAATGAAATGAGTAAAAACAACAACCAGCTTACTATTTTTTTTGCATAACCTAACAACAGCGCTACACCTAAAACTACTTCTAAGGTTATCATTATAATGGATAACGATAAGGCATAATTGAAACAGAACATCATGAGCTTAGGCAAATATCCATCCCGTGCCCACACTTCAAAAAATTCCTGCATTTTATAGGCCATCCCCAATGGATCAATGGCTTTAACCAGACCGGAGAAAATAAATAAAATACCGACAAGTACTCTTGCAATATTTACCAGTAGTTTCATTTTATAGTTGGTTTAGTTTATAACACGAATTAATCAGATTTTAATGATGTACATTTTCACTCATTAAAATCAATGCAAAAACAGCATAATTAATAATATCATAATAATTAGCATCAATTCCTTCACTGATGATTGTTTTGCCATCATTTGCCAGAATTTGCTTAATGCGTAACAGTTTGGCCAAAATTAAATCTACAAAGCTTTCCTGACTCATCTCACGCCAAGCTTCTCCATAATCGTGGTTTTTGTCCTGCATCAATTTTTTTGCAGCGGCAATTTTCTCATCATAATATTTTTTTACGATATTCACAGGCAAATCTTCAACCTTATCGACGCCTAAATCGAGCTGGATGAGCCCAATAACTCCGTAATTCAAAATACCTCTGAATTCGCTTGCAATATCATCACCTACTTTTTGTGCCTTTTTTTCCTGGATGGTTTTGATCCTTTTTGCTTTAATATAGATTTGATCTACAATTGAAATCGTTCTGTACACTCGCCAGGAAGTGCCATAGTCCTGTGTCTTTTTTAAAAAGATATCTTCACAGGATTGGACTGCAATGTCGTATTGTTGATTAGTTGTCATTTATATACTGAATACGTTTTGTAAATTAGCCCAAAATTAATAGAAATCAACCGATGTTCACGATAAACTGTAAGGGAAAACTACTAACGCTGGAAAAGCCACTGGTGATGGGCATTTTAAATATTACTCCTGATTCGTTTTATGAGGGTCATTTGGATAAAAACATAGACGGGCTGGTTGATATAGCCGCTTCTATGCTTCAGCAGGGAGCTGATATCATTGATATTGGCGGACAAAGTACCAAGCCTAAAAGTTTACGTATTAGTATGGATGAAGAACTAAAAAGAGTGATACCCGTTTTTGAAGCCATCCACAAACGACATCCGGAGGCAATTCTTTCTATTGATACTTATTACAGTCGTGTGGCAGTAGAAGCGATCCATGCAGGAGCCAGTATCGTCAATGATATCAGTGCCGGCAATTTAGACACAAAAATGATCGAAATGGTAGCTCAACTTCAGGTTCCTTACATATGTATGCACATGCAGGGGACACCTGAAAATATGCAGGACAATCCTGTTTATAAACATGTAGTGTTGGATATATTGGATTTTTTTATTAAAAAAACTGAGGAGTGTGAAAAAGCAGGTATTAAGGATATTATTATTGATCCGGGGTTTGGTTTTGGCAAAACAATCGAACAGAACTTTACATTATTAAAGGGACTTTCTACCTTTAAAATGTTAAATAAACCCATAATGGCAGGCCTATCCCGAAAAAGTACTATCTATAAAACTTTACAGACAACTCCACAAGCATCGCTCAATGGCACCACGGTTTTAAATACCATTGCCTTGATGAATGGCGCAAATATTTTAAGAGTACATGATGTTAAAGAAGCTATGGAAGCGGTTGTGCTGGTTAATCAATTAGTAGAAATTAAAAATTAAGAATGAAAAATTAAAAATTGAATTATAAATTATAATTAAATATTAAATATAAAATTATGTTAATAAATAATTAATATATAATAATTCAATTAATATCATCTAATTTTCTACACTTCAAAAAACAAAGAAAAAGGTGGCCAAAGCCACCTTGCAAGATTAAAATTTAAAATTTCCCAATACCCAATACCTAATTACCCTTCTTCCCTGTATCAGGCTGAGCTTTCTTCATACTATCCATGTATTTTTTCTGCATTTCTTCCATCATTTTTCTTTGCTCATCTTCTTCCTTCTTCCTTTCTATAGCAGCCTGTTCTTTTGTAAGAAGATCGAGTACTTCGATATCAAAAACTAATATTTCATTAGGCTTGATATCGGGGCCTGCACCACGAGTGCCATAACCTAACGGTGAAGGGATATAAAACCTGGCTTTAGAACCCTTACTCAATAGTTTTAGTCCATCGGTCCACCCTTTAATTACACCGCCACCACTATAAGGATCAGGTGCTATGGATACTGTATATGGCCTTACATGATTAAACGTCGGATCGGTATTCGAATCAAAAACCTTTCCGGCTAAAGTTCTTCCGGTGTAGTTTACCTTTACAGAAACGCTGGAATCAATCATTGGCCCGGTTCCAGGTTGAATCATTTCAACATATGTACCTTCGGGGGCTTTTGAAGCTTTGATAGTATTTTTTGCCAGATAATCGGTAATTGTTTTATCATCCTTTGCCAATTGGGCAATAGCATTGATAGAATCCTGCTTCATTTTAGCTTCAAATGCCAATTTTTGTGCGCTATCAGCCTGCTGAGCATTTTTGAAAACATTGATTACCTTTAGTGTTGTATAAAAATACTGCCCTTTCTTTATAAAAGGCAAGGCATTGGGTGGTGCATTTTTTAGCACGCTATCTGATTTTATTCTTAATACAAGACTGTCACCATTTCTTAATTGCTTTAATATATCAAAATACTGTTTATCTAAGCTCATAGAATCTAGGGGAGCCATTTGAGGCATCCCCATCGTTCTGGAATCACTTAGAACAGTATCTATTTTAGAATCCTTATAAAACTGCTTTACATGTATTTGCATAAAATTACCATAGGCAACTTTTTCGCCTTTACCACTGGAAATGATTTTGTATTCAATCCCCTTATCACCTTTTTTAAAACCTTCCTTACAGCCAGCCAATAATATTGCAGCGCATACTACAGGATAAAAAAAACGTTTCATCTTGCTCATTGATTTATTTTTTTGTTTAATTTTTTTAAAATTGATAAGTACATAATTGATCTTTACTTTCTTCCATTGCACGTTTGAATTTTTCAACTACTTCTTGCAGCGGCTCTTTATTAAAGCCCCCTGCCGCATTAAAATGCCCTCCGCCATTAAAATATTTTCTGGCAAAAGTATTTACATCAAAGTTGCCTTTACTTCTAAAAGAACTTTTACGTTCTTCGCCTCTGTCGATAATAATTGCTGCCAGTTTAATCCCCTGGATGCTCAATGGATAATTAACCAACCCCTCCGTATCACCTGTTTTTACCTCAAACTTTACCAAATCAGATTGTGGTATGGCAATTAGAGCAGTGTTATACTCATAAAAAACTTCCAATCTATTTGTGAGTACATGACCTATAAAACGAAACCTGGTTTCAAGGAAATTATCAAATAAATTTTCATGAATGATACTATGTTCAAGGCCTTTGTCTTTCAAATACGCTACCATGCGATGTACACTGGCTGTAGCTGACGGGAATCTGAAAGAACCTGTATCCGTCATTACTCCGGCATACAAACATTGAGCAATGGTTAAATTTAGTTTGTCATCATACCCACCATTGATAATAAAATCATATACCATTTCGCAGGTGGAGCTCTTAGTCGTATCACTTATACCATAAGCAAACATTTCTGTTTGCGGCTCCTGATGATGATCGATCAAAATACGAGCAGCCTTAGCGGTTTTCAACTTTTCCTCCATACGTTTGGTACGTAGCAGGGTATTAAAGTCCAGACAAAAAATCCAGTCAGCCTTTTCAATAAAAGCATTACACTTTTCTGTAAATGATTCATAATCAATTACTTTATTGCTACCCGGCATCCAATCTAAAAATGCAGCCCAATTGGTTGGTGAAATGGCTATAACCTCATGGCCAAACTCTGTAAGAAAGTGATATAATCCCAACAAAGAACCCATCGCATCACCATCTGGCTTCTGATGTGTGGTAATCACTACCTTTCGGGGCGTAGCTAATTGAGTGTATAATTCCTGTATTGGCTGCATAAAACGCTGCAAAAGTAATTGAAAGTTTTTAGTTGGGGAAAATAAGTTGGTGTGGGGTTTGGGGTTTGGAGTTTGGGGTTTGAGTACATGACCCAGGTAATATTTGGACAGATACACAAAAACAGTAAACCAAAAACAAAAAACCTCAAACCTCAAACCCCAAACTTCAAACCAAAACCTCTATCTTTGCGGCCGAAAAAAGAAAATAATGAGTAACAGAACTTTTACAATGATCAAGCCCGATGCTACGGAGAAAGGCTATACCGGGGCTATTTTAGAAAAAATTAATGCCGCAGGTTTTAGAATTGTGGCTATGAAAATGGTGCATTTAAGTAAAGAAAAAGCCGGAGAATTTTATGCGGTGCATAAAGAACGCCCCTTTTATGGTGAATTGGTAGATTTTATGAGCCGTGGGCCTATTACAGCGGCTATTTTGGAAAAAGAAAACGCTGTAGCAGATTTTCGTAAATTAATTGGCGCTACCAATCCTGCTAACGCAGATGAAGGCACTATCCGTAAATTATATGCTGCTTCTGTAGGCGAAAATGCCATTCATGGGAGCGATAGCGATGAAAATGCTACAATTGAAGGCGATTTTTTCTTTAGTAAGCTGGAGCAGTTTTAGAATTATTAATGATCAACTATCCGAAGGTTTTAACTTCGGATAGTTATGAAGTATATTTTTATTATTTTATTCGAATACCAAGATTTAACGATGGTTTATACATTACACCACCGCATCCAGGTTGTGCTGGTGGGATATACTTATAAAAGAGATCATCTCTCCAAATACCGTCACATTCTCCATCTTGGTCAGAATACGTTCCACCGTCAGGCGTAACCCCTCCAGTACTTGACGAGGGGGCATGACCCCCAAAAATTTTTTGACATTCTACACTTTCAAATAGGGATTCTCTCAAGCTCTCAAGCTTGTGTGTGTGTGTGTGTGTACTTTTGTGTTTCATTTTAATAAAATTAAAAATTTTTGCAGCCAATATTTGCAATTTAATTTTATGTAATGTTAAAAAATATTCTTAATTCACCAAAAAAATTTATTACAGTGAGATAGTTTGAAATAATGACTAAAAGGTAGCTGTAAAGATAGGAATGAAATTATTTTTGATAAAACCTTTGTCGGATACTCTTTTCTTCTATTACAGTAAAGGCATTTTTGAATGATATATTTGTCGATTCTAGCAAATTAATAAGCAACTGACCTGCAAATACAGGATTAGCACCTTTTTCTCTAAAATAAATTACTGCAGCTGGATTATCCATAGAATGCCTGAAAATTAATTCTCCATAATCCCGATCAAATGTTAAAATAATAAGATTGTGCTGAGAAGCAATTTTAATTACTTCCTCATCAGATATTCCCGGCATTTCCTCCTGAATACTTTGAACTAAAGAGCCATTATTTCGTAACAAAATAATACTTGGCCTTGGGAAATTTTCATTTGCTAAAAACATGCTTACGCAGATAAAGGAAAATAAAGTTCCTGTTGAATACAATCTCTTAGAAGCTGTTTAAAAACGATTCAACATAATTCGTATGGCAGATAAATGTAC
>CAZPHA010000044.1:0-22066 GCA_964586215.1 uncultured Ferruginibacter sp. | reverse complement strand
CAACGACCCTCTGATTAACAGTCAGATGCTCTAACCAACTGAGCTAAGGAGGAATTTTTTGGAGTGCAAAGATACAATATTTTTAACTTTCTAAAAAATTTAAAGTAATTATTTATTTTTATAATATTTAAAAAAGTCCGCCTTCTTCTAATCGTACAAAAACTCCATTTTCCCTTATCTCGGTTAAATAAGTCTTCAAATAATAACCCTCACCACTTACATTTCTGCCGTTTTGTAAACTGAATTTATACCGATGAAGTGGACACACAATATTTCCCGTATCATCCACGTAACCCTGTGCCATAATTCCTCCTGCATGAGGACATTTTCTGGCGCAAGCCATTACTATTTCTTTGTGTAGAGCAATGCATATTATCTTACCGTTAACCTCCACTTCTGCTAAACCATTTCTATTAAATGGTAACGCTTGCACAGAATCAGCAATTTTATGCCACACATATTTCTTAGTAAACATGTAAAATAGTAAATTAAATTTTTTGGGGGGTACACGAATTGTTACCCTGCCCGACTGTGCATCGTTCAGGAGGGGAACTACACGAATATTAGTAAAAAAATTCAGCTTTATAAGGATATCTAATCCGATAAAGATCTCTTACTTTATTCAGAATCGTCTGTCTCAATGCATCAATATTCGTTTTTTCCGTTGCAGATACAAAAACACAATTATTCTTCGTCTCCATTTGCCAGCGCTTTTTCAAATCATCCAATATCTCCTGCTTCACCTCCTCTTCAAGCCATTCATCAAAAGTCTGCGCTGCATATTTATCTATTTTGTTAAAAATAACAATGGTTGGTTTATCTGCTGCCTCCAATTCCGCCAACGTTTTATTTACCACTGCCAATTGCTCCTCATATTGAGGGTGGGAGATGTCGACTACATGTAATAAAATATCCACTTCTCTTACTTCATCCAGCGTACTTTTAAAACTTTCTACAAGATGATGGGGAAGCTTACGAATAAAACCTACTGTATCACTTAATAAAAACGGCGTTTGTTCAAATACTACTTTCCGGGTTGTAGTATCCAGCGTGGCAAATAATTTATTTTCAGCAAATACTTCACTTTTACTCAATAAATTCATTAGGGTGGATTTACCCACATTGGTATAGCCCACCAATGCCACCCGTATAAATTCGCCTCTGTCTTTTCGCTGGGTAAACGCCTGCTTATCAATTTCGGATAGGCGTTTCCGTAATAAGCTGATTTTATCTTTTACTATCCGCCTGTCCGTTTCTATTTCTGTTTCGCCTGGCCCCCTGGTACCAACGCCACCACCCTGCCTTTCCAAGTGCTTCCACATTCCTTTTAGCCTGGGTAAAATATACTGATATTGTGCCAGCTCTACCTGTGTTTTTGCCTGTGCAGTTTTTGCCCTCCGGGCAAAAATGTCTAATATTAAGTCGCTACGATCAATCGTTTTGACTCCCAACGCTTTTTCAATATTGGTAATTTGTGATCCGGTAAGTTCATCATCAAAAATCACCACATTAACATCCCCTCTAAATTGGATATACTGTTTTATCTCCTCCAGCTTTCCTTTACCCACGAAAGTTTTTGTATCGGGGTGAGGCAATTTTTGTATAAAGCGTTTTGCGGCCGTAGCGCCGGCAGTTTCCGCCAGAAATTCCAATTCATCTAAATATTCACCAACCTGTTGCTCTGTCTGCTCTTTGTAAATCAGCCCTACAAGCACTGCTTTTTCCTCTTTATTAATAATTTGTTTTTTCTCTATCAAAATTATTATTATTTGGTTATCAACATTTGTTCTTTATTCAACTGCATGAGCAGCTTGTCCGCCTCTCGTCTGGGCCGAGACAGGTCAGGCGGATCGCACACTTACACAGCGGTAATGCTATTCAGCAATTATACAAAATTAAAGCGAACACTATTTACATCTGCTCAAATGAATGCTAAAATACAGAAGCTCTTAAAGAATTTATCTTATTTTTAGTATAACTAACTGAAAAATAAGATATTATAAAGCCCTACTACCAGGTAGCAGGGCTTCGGAGGTTTCAACTTTTATACAACCATTGAAACATTCTTTTCAATCAGAGCCAGGTATTCATGGGTAAGCTTACCGGAAGCAAAAAAGCGTTTGGCTCGTAATTGTTGTTGTTTAGTATTTTCTCTTTTTCCTTCTCGTACTTTTTTTCAATCACTTCTTTTTCTCTTTCCTGCCTTTCCTCCAATGAATCCAACTTACGGTCTATTTTATCATCTCTATCTTCTTTATTATTCGACGGATTGATTTTTATTCCGTTTTTATCAATTTTGATATGTTCGTCTTCATTGTTTATCTCAATACCATTATTATCAATTCTAACCTGTTTAGATTTTCGATCTTTTGATGATTTTCCATCCAGTGTATACAACCCATCCCCCTTCATTATATAAGGAATATCAGACATCCACATATATGCTTCATCATTACTATCAAAGTTTTCGTATTCGTCATCAAATGGAGAGGAAAAGTGAAAATTATTATACCAACCCATACTTTTATCTATTTCAATTTGCTTACCAACGGGAACGTACACACGCAAAATAATTCGCTGATTTCTAAATTTATCCGTTTTATTAATAGCTATGCCTTTGTCCAACTGTAATAGGCTATCCTGCTGCACTCCACCATATTCAATTTTATCCGCTAACTGCTGTGCTATCAGCCTGTTATTTCCATTTGCAAGTTTTATAAACGTTACCTTAAAACTATCATTGGGAGATTTTACTATTTGTATAACAACACTTTTAATGTATGCCGTATCATCATCTATTCCGTTAAAGGGTTCAAATTTTAACCATCGGCTACGAAAATATTTATCTTTAATAGTTTCAGAAGTTATAATGAGCTTTGTGACTTTAGGGTTACTTAAAAAAATCTCATGCTCCGTCACATCTTCATTGCTACGTTTAAACTCCCGTGTTACAGAGGCAATCAATAATATAAGACTTACCCATCCAACTACCCAGAGTGCAGAAAAAGTAGATCTGATTAATTTTCTATTTGCTTTTACTTTAGCTATTCGGCGAATCAACCAGGTAAGCATACCAACAATGGGCGCAACAATAAAGAATAAAAATGTTCCCCATGCAAAAGCATTTTGCCAACCGTCTCTGATTACAAAGTCTTTTATGGGTAGCAATCCGATAGCAGCAATTGCCAACCCAACCAAAGACATAAATATGCCAAAAACAATACTTCCAACAATAAAGTAAGCAAATATTTTCAGTAACAATACGATAATGTCTCCTAAGGATCTACTGCTTTTTCTAGCCAGGCTATTTACATCTTCTCCCATAGCCTTACCTTTTTCCTGTGCATACGCTGCGGCTTCTTTACCAAATTTTTGTGCTCTTTGCTTTACCCCTTTCATCTCTTCCATTACAGAGTTTTTAATGGAGTCGATGTCTACTTTTTCTCCTTTCATTTCCAGTTTTTCCGCAGTAGTGGTAGCCTCCGGAAGTACAAGCCATAAAATAATATACACAATCATAGCGCCGGGGCTGAAGCTAACACTTAAAAATTTTGGAAAACCCCAATGATAAGATTTAAGGGCAATAGATAAAAAAGGCAGGATAAACAGCACCCTTGGAACCCAGGCGCTCATACCAAAGTAATTGCCAATGCCACTACATACGCCCGCTATAATTTTATCATCACTATCTCTATACAATTTTTTTCGGGGACTCCCAATTACCTTATCAGCGCTATTTGGAATAGCAATCCATAATATAATATATGGAATTAACCCAAAGCCAAACGTGAAGAATAATATCAGGAAAATTATTCTGACTACCACAACATCTATTCCAAAATAATTGGACAGTCCGCCACAAACTCCACCCAGTACTTTATTGTTTTCATCTCGGTACAATCTTTTAGGGCCGGAAGAAGTATGCGACTCCTTCTTGTTGCTTTCCTCCTGTTGTTGCCCGGCATTCTGTGCTGCCGTATTTTGATTTTCTTCCGAAATTTCAAAATCTTCCGGCCTTCCCATACTATTGATGATGGCATTTACATCATCATCCGTAATACAGGTGGCGCCCTTCGAAATTCTTTCCTGAAAAAGTTCACCGATTCTGCTCTCAATATCATTGATAATTTCCTCTTTGCCTTCTTCCTGAGCAAAATATCTGTTAAGGCTTTCCGTATAATTTTTGAGCAGTTCAAATGCCGTAACTTCTATGGGTACTACTCTGCCGTGGAAATTGATATTTATAACTTGTTTCATGGCTATATTATTTTTGATGCCTTGTTAATACATCTGTTTGTTTCAATATTTGGTTGTATAAAATGGTTATACTATTTCATCAACCTCCGAGGAGGCTGAATTATTTTGACTATTTTCCTGCTCTGCCCGGGTAAGGGCTTCTACCGCATTGGCCAGCTCATTCCAGGTAGCTTCGAGCTCTTTATAAAATGCGGCTCCTTTTTCCGTTAACGAAAAATATTTCCTGGGAGGGCCGCTGTTACTTTCTATCCACCGATAGGTTAAAAATTCGGCATTTTTAAGCCGGGTTAGTAGTGGATAAAGTGTTCCTTCCAGGATATTCAGATTGGCGGCTTTCATTTTATCAATAATGTCTGATGGATACGCCTCTCCCTGTTTTATCACCGAAAGGATACAAAACTCCAGCACTCCCTTTCGCATTTGGCTGGCTGTATTTTCAATATTCATGGCTTGAATTTTTTGCCTCACCCCCTTCCCACTCTCTTAAAGGAGAGGGGAGGTGAAGATGGTTTTTATACTTTAAATTCTTCGGCTGATTATTGTTGCAATTACACATCCGGATTTGTAACACTACCTCAGCAATCAGCCTTGATAACACAAAGATAATATAATTTTAGTACTATGCAAAACATAATACTAAATATTTTAAGGTAGTTGGTGGGAAATAGTATCGAGTTATTTTATAAATTATTGATTATCAACTATTTTGATTTTAAAATAAAATTTTTTATATTTAATACATTTTGAAGAATGGTTAAAAAAGAGGATGAATGGTAGTGATCTGTTATTCGAAAGATTTTGGTTTATGGGCTAACAGGCTAATATTTTCTGAAAAAGCTAAAAAATACTAATTTTCAACTATCAATTAATCAATTATCAATTAACCCCATTGGCACATAAAAATTATTTCTCTTACTTAATTAATCCGCTTCAACTGCTTCGAACCAAAAAGGTATTGCAGGTAAATCCTACCGTTGCAGCTGCCAGAAAGGAGCCTGAGTTTACTAAAATATTTGTGTACGACTACGATGCACAAAGTATAGAGGAAAAGGAAATGAACAATGTGCCTGCTTGTTTTCCTTATATCGATTCACCGAAAGTTAGCTGGATAAATGTAGATGGATTAAAAAAAGCAGATGTAGAAGCAATCTGTAATCATTACGGTGTGCACTATCTGATTATGGAAGATATATTGAGCATCGGCCAACGGCCAAAAATGGATGAAATCAATGGCCTGCTTTTTTGCCTGCTTAATATGTTATACTTTAATGAAAAAGAATCTGCCGTTGAAATTGAGCAGATAAGCCTGATACTGGGCAACAACTTCATCATCAGCTTTCAGGAAGATGCCGGCAAGGATGTTTTTAATCCCTTACGGGAAAAGTTAAAAATCAATTCTACCAAAGTACGACAGAATGGAGCTGACTTTCTATTTTATTCTTTGTTGGATATGATTGTAGACAATTATTTTATGGTTATGGAAAAACTGGGTGAAAAAATTGAAGAACTGGAAGAAAATATTGTGCGTAATGCCAACACCCGAAGCCTTGCCAAAATTAACATGCTTCGCAAAGAGATGATTATTTTAAAAAGAAATGTAGCCCCAGTAAGAGATGTTATCAACGGTATTTTAAGAAGTGAAACAGATTTGATACAGGAAAGAACAGGAAAATATTTTAAAGACATTTACGATCATATTGTGCAGGCGAATGACCTGGCCGAAAACTACCGGGATATGATGATGAACCTGCACGATCTTTACCTGAGCAACGTAAATCTTAAAATGAATGAAGTAATGAAAGTGATGGCCGTAGTAACCTGTTTATTAGCTCCGGCTACGGTAATCGGCGGCATCTTTGGAATGAACTTCGAAAGCATCCCTTTGCTGCACAATAAATGGGGGTTTTTTATATCAGTAGGGTTGATGCTTTTTATTCCAATAATAATGATTCGGATTTTTAGAAGGCGGGGATGGTTTTAATCTTCTTTTTTTCCTAACGATTTTTTATAAATAGGTACGGTACTACAAGGTTCGCCGTACATAATGCTTTTAACATGGGGGCGTAGCTTTTTGGTAATCTCTACATAGGCAAAAGCGCCAATGGCTATTTCGCCACAGCCTTTTATTACTATTCTTTTATCTTGAAAATCTGCTACGTTAATAGCTTCTATGTTTTTAAAAAATAAAAAATTGTGCAAAAACTCTTCCGTTCCAAAGTGAACATCTGTAGCAAATGGTTGTAAATAACCGGCTGCCAGCATGTAGGCCCACACAGGAATAATAGCATCAGTACTGCAGGTAATAGCTACATATTTATCCTGATAAGCAGAAAAATCCAGTCCTTTTAATGCCTCTCTGAAATCTTTTTCTTTCAAAATAAGGCCCATAAAGAGATAGTCTTTTAAATCAAACACCCTTATGAGGTCTTTGTTCGGATAGTAATCTTCCAAATTCAGGGTAATGATCCCACTTTCTGCAACTTTATTAACAATTACATCACTCATAAGATTCACCTCCGCTTTACATACAAATTTAGAAAAAAAAAGCCAACTTGTAAAGCCGGCTTCGTTTTTAACAATTTCAGTAACTCCTATTTTTTCGGTGGTCAGTGGTCGGTTGTCTGTGGTCTAACTTACATTTACATAGCATCAAATCTTTTATCCTTTATAGTTGCCTGTTTTCTCAGGGCTTCCAGCCAGTCGCTTAGCGCCTGATTGCGTAAGTAGCTCATCTTATTATTACGCATTTGTACCAGCGCCACTTCATCGGCTTTATTACCCATGCTGGTTACTTTAATTAAATAAACACCGGCATTGCCAATAATCGGAGTACTTACTTTAGTTTGATTTTCTTTATTAAAAGCAGCGCCTATAACTTTGGGTTCAGGGCCCATTTCTTTAATCATTCTGCCGGCAAAAGTAACCGATGAATCTGCGCCGGCTGTCATCACCTGTTTTCCATACGCCGCTGCCGCCGATTCTAAAGTAGGATTAGCGCCTATTTTTTTAATGATTTCTTCAGCTTTTTTCTGATTTCTGATAATCGGCTCCACGGCTGGTCGTGCTGTAGCTACATCCTGTGTTCCTTCTTTGTAAAGCTTTTCCACCACAGCAACAACAAACTGATCACCCACACTAAATGGTTCACTTACATCACCTTGTTTAGCCTCAAAAGCCCATTTTACAATCGGTCTTGCATCCTGCAAGCCTCCCAGCATAAAATCATTCTCTTTTACCAAAGCTGGTACACTTGTTTTTTGAATACCATTTTTTTGCAGGTATGCTTCCAGGCCTTTATTCGTTTTGTTCTCCGTATATAATTTATTCGCTTTTACATTAGCCTCGTTAATAGTGGCATCGCTGGCTAAAATTTCTTTGCTTACAAAGGCAATTTTATAAGCCGGGTTAAAATTACTTTGGTTCAAAACATCTATAACGTGGTAACCAAATTGAGTCCTTACCACCCCCTTTTCACCCACCGGCTTGTTAAAACAAAAATCATTGAACTCAGGAACCATTTGTCCATATCCAAATGTTCCTAAATCACCGCCTTTATCTTTACTACCATCAGCAGAATATTTGGCTGCAAGCGCTGCAAAATCAGCGCCACCTTTTACAGCCGTAAAAATACTATCCGCTAATTTTTTAGCTACGCTATCTTCCATAATTGGTTCTCCTGTTTGTGGGTTGTTGGTAGCAATTAAAATATGTCTTGCCTTTACACTGTCTGGCAAGGTCTTAGTTCCCAATACTTTTGCTAGTACATAACTTCCATTATCAACATAGGGGCCAACTACAACTCCTGCAGGTTGCTTCGTAATGGTATCTATGGCCGATGATTGAATTCTGTTTTTAGGTAAATATTCATCAACAAAATCCGGGTTAGCGCTATTTCTTGCTACAAAGGCTTTACTGTTGGTATCCGCTCCAAAAGAATTTTTTAATGTACTGATAGTTTCCAACACTTTGGCGCTGTCGGAAGCGCTGGGTAATGCACTAAAAGATATATACGACAGCATTCTACCTGCCTCCTGTTTAAAAAGTAGTTTATGTTCTTTAATATATTTCTCTATATCAGCATCAGCAACTTTTATTGCACTATCACTTATTACATTGTAAGGAATAGCAGCATAAGAAAATACTGCATACGATTGATTTTCTACGCTATCCTTTTGTTGCATCCAGGAAGGGTAGTAGGCGCTGGCATTCAATAGCGCCATATATTTGGTAGACGTATTTGAAACCCTCAATGGATCAATCAGTTGCGCATTAACATTTTCTTTTTCTTCGCCTTTTAATTTTTTAATATTTCTAAGCGCCTGCTGCACTTTTGCCTGATCAATTTTCTGCGTAGCAGGATCAATCATTCCTTGTTGGTATAATAATGGGTTTCCGGGATCATTACTCATCAAAATGCTGGTTACCTCTGCAGCTGTAATATCAATGTCTAATTTGGCCGCTTCCGTAAAAAATACTTCTTCTGCCACTACCTGATTCCACACTTGTTCTCTTATTTGTGCACTTCTTGCAGCATTTGGTTGTTGGCCATTTTGCTGAGCATCCTGTGCTTCAGCCAATTTTACTTTCTTATTAAAGTCTGCACCTTCAATTGATTTACCATTTATCTTGCCAATTTCAGTGGATCTTCCGCCACTAAAAAATTTTCCACCAGGTTTAGCATCCATCAATATAAAACCTATCAAACTAAGTGCAATAATAGCAATAACAATGGCAGCGCCTTTTTCACGTATTTTTTGAATAATCTGCATTTTATGAATATTAATTGGAGGGCAAAGCTAATAAAACTAATAACACGAATGGTAACGAATTACATGAATTTGGTATTAATTAAATATAAAAAATAATATATATTAATTATCTATTCTATATTTTATTGAAATTTTATATTTCAGCCAATAATAATACCCATTTTAATGTAAAAGTTCGTGTAATTCGTTATCTATTTGTGTAATATAGTATGTTATAAACACTCTTCTGTTAACAAGCCGCAAATCATGTGGAAAAGCAGCTTTTTTACAGTTTTTTAATCGTAATATTTTGTGTAAAATATAACTACCATTCCAGTCCTAAAAGAAATCATGTTGAAATAGTACTATTTTCTATCCATTTACACACAATAAAATTTAGCAAAAACTTATATTTTTTTTACAAACGAATAGTTATTAACAGATGTTAAAAAAAGATAAGTAGCAGTGCCAAAATTAAGCGGATATCATTTTATATAAAATAAATAAATGTGAATTAGGTGTAGATGTGAGTGTATAAATTAATACTTTTAATTTTGCCAAAAAATAATTCAATAATCTTTCAACATATCCACAGCCCTAATAGTAATAGGTTTTTATTTAAATAAATAGTATTATAAATTATTATGCCAGATATTAACAACGTTGAGGAAGCAAAAAATAGTATTGAGCAAAAAGGATTTTTAGATATTGACATAGATCCTGATATTGACATATTTGCTGAAATTGAAAAAATAAAAAAGGAAAAAAATGCCATCATTCTGGCACATTATTATCAGGAACCGGATATACAGGATGTGGCTGATTATATTGGGGATAGCTTGGGATTGGCGCAAAAAGCACAACAAACCAATGCTGATATCATTGTTTTTGCCGGCGTACATTTTATGGCAGAAACGGCCAAAATATTAAATCCAACAAAAAAAGTTTTATTGCCAGATTTAAAAGCAGGCTGCAGCTTAAGCGATAGCGCTCCTCCGGCCTTATTCAAACAATTTAGGGATAAATACCCAGATCATATTGTAATTAGCTATATCAATTGTAGTGCTGGCATTAAATCACTTAGCGATATTATTTGTACCAGCTCTAACGCCCAAAAAATTGTAGAGAGTTTACCAAAAGAGCAAAAAATCATTTTTGCTCCGGATAAAAATTTAGGAGCCTATATCAACAAGCAAACAGGAAGAAATATGGTGCTTTGGAACGGCGCCTGTATGGTGCATGAAATTTTTAGTGTGGAAAAATTAACCAGATTAAAAATCCGACATCCACAGGCAAAAATAATTGCACATCCTGAATGTGAGGCTGATGTGCTGGCTTTGGCGGACTTTATTGGCAGCACTACCGGATTACTAAAATATACACAAAATAGCAATGCTCAGGAGTTTATAGTGGTAACCGAAACAGGTATTCTACACCAAATGCAAAAAAATAATCCTCATAAAACCTTTATTCCGGCTCCACCGAATAATTCCTGTGCCTGCAACAATTGTCCACACATGAAGCTAAATACATTAGAAAAATTATATTTATGTATGAAATTTGAGATGCCGGAGATTGTCATGGATGAAAATATTAGGATAGCTGCTAAAAAACCCATTGACCGAATGCTGGAAATTAGCGCCCAATATGGTTTGTAATTTCTGAAATTGATCTTCAAAAAATTTTTACAACATTATTTATGTAGTTTTGGGCGGTAATGCATCATTATAAGTGTATTATTTTTTATGATGTATTATTGATAAAATTTATAATCAACAATTATTCATAATAAATAAATTTACAATATGACAATACCATCAGTTGATTTATCGGAATTTTTGAGTGGCGACCGCCTTAAAAAAGCTGCTTTTGTACAGCAATTGGGTAAAGCTTACGAGGAAGTAGGCTTTGTTGCTGTTAAAAATCACGGCGTTCCTGATCAGTTAATTGCTGATTTATACAGATATGTGCAAGAGTTTTTTTCGCTACCGCTTGAAAAGAAGAAAGCTTATGAAATTCCGGAATTGGCCGGTCAGAGAGGGTATACCAGTTTTGGAAAGGAACATGCAAAAGGAAGTGATGCCCCTGATTTAAAGGAATTTTATCAGTACGGACAGGTTCCCCAGGATAATTTTAAGGAAGAAGAATATCCACCGAATGTAGCGATTAATGAAATACCTGCTTTTAACGCTACCTTTCAGAATGCTTATCGGGCATTCGAAAAGTCGGGTAAGGCTTTATTACAGGCTATAGCTTTGTATTTAGGCCTGGAGGAACATTTTTTTGATGAATATGTGCATAACGGCAATTCTATTTTGAGGGCAATACATTATCCTCCCATTACTCAGGAGCCTAAAAGCGCCATCAGAGCTGAGCAGCACGAAGATATTAACCTCATTACGTTGTTAGTAGGCGCCAGCGCCGATGGGTTACAAATTTTAACCAAGCAAGACGAATGGGTGCCGGTAACATCATTACCGGATCAAATTGTGGTAAATGTGGGTGATATGCTTCAGCGATTGACCAACAATAAGTTACGCAGCACTACACATCGGGTAGTGAACCCTCCCAGAGAGTTTTGGCATACTTCCCGTTTCTCCATTCCTTTCTTTTTGCATCCTAAAAGTAGTATGAGTTTACGCTGTTTGCAAAGTTGTATAGATGAGCAAACTCCCAAAGCTTATGAAGATGCTACCGCGGGAGAATATTTGGATGAAAGATTGAGAGAAATTGGACTTAAGAAATAATTTTTTTATATTTAAATTTAATATTATATATATGAGAAAAGTTCTATTTGCAGTTATTTCTATTATTGTATTTACCCTTTCTGCCTGTAAAGATGATGGGCAAAAGGCTGTAGTATTCAACAACCGACTTGTTCTGCTGGAGAATTCATTATCAACAGATATGAACATGGCAAACATGAAAAATAAGATAAATATTGATACAGCCTCGATTAATAAAGTGTTACGTTCTGTTAAACAGAAAACAGAGGAAATTAATAAGATGTCTGTTCCTTCAGGCGGTGATGATTTTAAAAAAGTTATGATAGAAGAATTTGAAGCAGTTCATAACATGTATAGCTTATACCTAAAGATGGCTGACCCAAAAATTACTGAAGCTGAAATCAATAATTTAGAAAAACAGATTGATGCTATTGATATCGATAAATATGAAAATAAAGTAAGTGAGGAACAAAAAAAGTTTGCTAAAAAACACAATATTCAACTTTATTAATAAATATACACATGAAAAAATTTTTAAGCATTGTTGCGGTTTTATCTGTCTTTTTTCTCTCATCTTGTAATTCACGCCAGCAGGCGGTTAGTTTTAACGATAAGCTGGTCTTTATACAAAAAGCCTTTTCAAGAGAGGTAGATATTGCTAAGCTTACAGTGCAAGATGAAGTGGCCAGATATAAAAGGATTAAAGAAATAAGTCGTAGGAAAATTGAAGAAATCAAGGCTGTAAAAGCGCCATCTGATGGCGAAGCCTTTAAAATGGCCATGATAGATGATATTCAGTTAGTGTATGATATATTTGATGTATCTATTAAATTGGGTGATGAAAAGTTAAAGGAAGATGAAATCAAAAAGTTAGAAGCAGAATTGGATGCATTAAGAGCTAAGATTGATAAATACGATGATAAAGTGCTGGAAGAACAAAAAAAGTTTGCAAAAGCAAATCATTTTACATTGGAAAAACGGTGATGAGGAATAGAAGATTGCAAAAGAATATTGTTAATTGACTGATAATCATGAATTTATATTAAGCCTGCGTTTAAACGTGGGCTTTTTTTTATTTTTGCAACTCTTACTTAATGAAATTTATTCGTCATATACCTTTTTTAAAAGCTGTTTTTTTACATAGCATTACTGCTTTTGGTGGCCCACAGGGTCATTTAGGTATGATGATGAAAACTTTTGTGGATAAAAGAAGAGATGTTACCAAAGAGGAGCTGATGGAGTATGTAGCTTTTTGTCAGCTATTGCCGGGAGCCTCTTCCACTCAAACACTTACCCTAATCGGCTACAAAAGAGGAGGCCTATTATTAGCTATTGCCACTTTAATTATTTGGATATTACCGGCCTGTATTTTAATGGGTAGCTTGTCATTTATGGTTAGTAGCATGAGTAAGGAAAATCTTAAGACAAATATCTTTCAGTTTATTCAGCCGATGGCGATTGGTTTTCTGTTATATGCGGCGATAAGAGCGTTTAAGTCCGCCACTCCCAATTTAATTACCAAAATAATCATGCTGGTAACTCTATGTGTATCCGCTTATATGTTCAAATTTCCCTGGATTTTTCCTACTTTAATAGTGCTGGGTGGGGTGGTTACCAACTTTAGCAATAAGCGTATTCCTAAAAAGGAAGATTTTAAGACCAGGCAAATTAAATGGCGCAACATTTGGTTATTTGTATTGATTTTTATATTGGCGGCTACTTTAAGTGAAGCCGCACGTAAGCAACAATGGGAGCATCGTAAGGCCTACAACTTATTTGAGAATATTTATCGCTTCGGTAGTATTGTTTTTGGTGGTGGAGATGTGTTGATTCCGCTTATGCTGGATCAATATGTGGCAAGGCCAACGAGGGAGCATATCCAAAAAAATAATCCTAATGTTATTCGTTTAGAAAAAGAAGAATTACTCACCGGAGCCGGCATGGTAAGAGCCATTCCCGGGCCTGTATTTTCCATTGCCACTTTTACGGGCGGAGTAGCCCTGAAAACTGAAGGAAAATTTATGCAACTATTGGGTTGCATAATTGGCACGATAGCAATTTTTTTGCCAAGTTTATTGTTGGTGTTATTTTTTTGGCCGGTTTGGCAGTATTTAAAAAAGTATGTTGTTGTATATCGGGCAATGGAAGGTATTAATGCAGTTGTGGTAGGCATTATGTGTGCTGCCATTTTATATTTATTAAGGGATACATATACCAAGGAATTATCTATCATTACCCTTATCAACCTGACTGTTATTGTAGGCACATTTCTTATACTCCGCTTTACTAAAATTCCTACACCTTTTTTAGTGCTTATTTGTTTGTTGCTGGGTTGGATTTTTTGAAAGAAATTATTTGTAATACCTGTTTTTCTCTATTTCTTCTTTTACTACATCCGGCACCAGGTAACGGATAGATTTACCTTTTTTGATTAACTCACGGATATACGTACTCGAAATTTCCAATAGAGGTGCCTGTAAAATTTGTATATCCGCAGCATATGTATTTTCCACTTCAAATCCGGGGCGTTTATAAATAATAAAGCTGTAATCTTTTAATAATACCTCATAATTTTTCCACTTATGAATGTTTTGAAAACTATCACTACCGATAATGATCGAAAATTGATAAGTCGGGTATTTTTCTTTTAGATAAGTGAGGGTATCAATGGTGTAAGATGGTTTGGGCAGTTTGAACTCTATACTGGAGGCCAAAAGCTTGTTTTCTCCTTCTATGGCAGCCTGTACTAAAAAAAGACGGTTGTATTCATTCAGTAATCCGGCGGAGGGTTTTAAGGGATTTTGTGGTGATACCACTAACCACACCTGGTCTACATCCGTATTGTTGGCTACGTGATTGGCTATTATTAAGTGTCCATGGTGAATAGGGTTAAACGAGCCAAAATACAGTCCTATTTTCATAAAATATTGATAAATAATTATTTATAAATTATTAAAATATATCATTCATCAACCCAAATCAATTCTGCTTCATTTAACCGTAAACTTAAACGATATCCCGCCACGGAAATAGAAATAGGGTCTCCCAAGGGGGCGATCATATCCACGCTAACAGTTTCACCTGGAATACATCCCATTTCCATTAATTTTAAAAAAAGCTCATCTTTTTCAAAGCGCCTGATGGTTACTTTTTTTCCAACTTTTATTTCAGATAATCTTTTTTGCATGTACTTTGTGTTGGTTTCAAACAGACTGCAAAAATACGAGAAGCTTTATTTCAATTGGTTAATTATTATGTAAATACTCATGGCAAATATTTATTTTTTTTATCTGGATGTTCAACCTAATCTACCCAACCGTACTGCATTAAAATTATTTATTAAAAATATTTTTAAACAAGAAAATAAACCTTTTTCAGCCTTATCTTATATTTTTTGCACGGATGAATATTTGCTATATATTAATAAGAACTATTTACAACATCATTATTACACCGATATTATTACTTTTCCTTTACATGATAAAAACACCCCTGTTATGGGTGAAATTTATATCAGTATTGACCGGGTAAAAGAAAATGCCCATACCATGGGGTGTACTTTTAAAGAGGAGATCCACCGGGTAATTTTTCACGGAGCTTTGCATTTATGTGGGTATAAGGATAAATCCGCTATAGAACAACAGCAGATGCGGAATAGGGAAGATCATTATTTAAAACAGTATTTTTCAAAATAATGTTCCACGAATCACTGTTTCTAATCGAAACATTGTCGTAGCTTTGTGAAAAATGTTCCACGAATCACAGTTTCACTGTGAAACATACAGTAAATATGGAATCACAAATAGCCAAACAGATCGACCCCAAGTTTGTATTTAACGAAAAAAGAAAATGGCAGATAGCCCTTAGGAGGTATGTTTTACTGAATATTAAATGTGTAGAGTACGCTCCGTACTTTGGTATTGATGCTGCAGGGTTTAGGAAGTGGATTGAAACACAGTTTGATGAAGATACTAACTGGGAAAACTTTTCCAAAGCCTGGCAATTTGATCATATTGTACCGGTAGCTTTTTTTGATTTAACTGATGAAGAAGAGTTAAAGCTTTGCTGGAACTTTACCAATATACGAATTGATAAATCTTTAAAAAATAAGAAGACAGAGCAGAAAGTGGACATACTGGCAGCAAAATTCTATTTTCTCGAGTTATACCATCAATCAGGCTACGAGTGCTGTAAAAAAATAGCGGAGAAATTAGAAAAACTGGAAAGGGCTGCGGTGGCAGGTAGCTATAAGCAACAGCAGTTTTTAAAAGAAAATAGCCAATATCTAGAGCAAGTATCCACCTTCAGCGCTTATGAGTTTTACAGATTGAACAGTGGAGAAGCGCTTGAGACGATTATCAATGAGAAAAAGTTTCTTGAAAAGTATGGGTAGTTTAAGAGTAGTTATTCCAAAAACTGATCATTTCTATTAAAATTATCTTTGTAAAATGTTTCCAACATACGATATAATTGTAGTAGGGGCCGGACATGCCGGCTGTGAAGCAGCAGCAGCGGCAGCTAACCTGGGCAGTAAAGTACTGCTTATTACTATGAATATGCAAACAATCGCCCAAATGAGCTGCAATCCGGCCATGGGAGGTATTGCCAAAGGGCAAATTATACGTGAAATTGATGCTATGGGTGGCTATAGCGGTATTGTAACCGATCAAAGCATGATACAGTTTCGAATGCTTAACCGTAGCAAGGGGCCTGCCATGTGGAGCCCACGTACCCAAAACGACCGTATGCTGTTTGCGGCTAAATGGCGAGAAATGCTCGAAAATACCCCCAATATCGACTTTTACCAGGATATGGTTGCATCTTTATTGGTGAAGGATAATCGGGTATATGGAATTTGTACAGGCTTAGGGCACCAAATCCAGTCCAGGGCGGTGGTATTGACCAATGGTACTTTTTTAAATGGAGTGATCCATATTGGTGAAAAACAATTTGGTGGAGGCAGGGTAGCCGAAAAGGCAGCAACCGGCATTACTGAACAGTTGGTATCACTAGGTTTTGAAAGCAGCCGGTTAAAAACAGGCACACCTCCCCGAATAGACGGAAGAAGCCTGGATTATAGCAAAATGGAGGAGCAGAAGGGTGATGAAGAAATAATCGGATTTAGTTTTTTAGAGGTACCTAAAATATCGCCTTCCCAGCAGCGAAGCTGCTGGATAACCTATACAAATGCGGCTGTCCATGACCTATTGAAAACGGGTTTTGAGAAAAGTCCTATGTTTCAGGGCAGAATACAAGGCTCAGGACCTCGTTATTGCCCCAGTATTGAAGATAAGATAAGCAGGTTTGCCGATAGAGACCGGCATCAATTATTTGTAGAGCCGGAAGGATTTAATACCGTGGAGATTTATGTGAATGGATTTTCTACCTCTTTACCGGAAGGCGTTCAGTATAAAGCCTTAAAAATGGTTCCGGGGTTTGAAAACTGTCGAATGTTTCGCCCCGGATACGCCATTGAATATGATTTTTTTCCGCCCACACAGTTACAGTTTAGTTTAGAAACCAAATTGATTCAAAATTTATTTTTTGCCGGACAAATAAATGGGACTACCGGCTATGAGGAAGCAGCCTGTCAGGGGTTAATGGCCGGTATCAATGCTCACCAAAAAGTTAGAGACCTTGAACCGGTGGTATTAAAAAGAAGCGAAGCTTATATTGGTGTTTTGATTGATGATTTGATCAATAAAGGTACCGATGAGCCCTATCGTATGTTTACCAGTCGGGCAGAGTTCAGAACCCTGCTACGCCAGGATAATGCTGATTTAAGGCTAACAACCATGAGTTATCGCTTAGGATTGGCCAGCCAGGAGCGGATGAACAGGGTAAAAGAAAAAATGGATCAAATTGAAAAGATCAAATCTATTTTAAATAACATCACCCTGGAGCCGGAAGAAACAGTTGCTTACCTGGAAAGCGTACAATCATCACCGTTAGTAAAAAAACAAAAAGCTTCGCAGTTATTGCTGCGTCCTATGGTAAATATCAACTCCCTGAAAGATAATATGGGTGCGTTAAATGCTGTACTAAGTGAATTTTCTAAGGAAGAACTCGAGCAGGCAGAAATACAAATCAAATACGATACCTATATTGAAAAAGAAAAAGAACTGGTGGCAAAAATGAATCAATTGGAAGATTTGGTTATCCCGGACAATTTTAACTATGATAAAATCGTTTCATTAAGTAATGAGGCCCGCCAAAAGTTTATAAAAATTAAACCACGTACACTGGGGCAGGCATCCCGAATATCAGGGGTAAACCCCAGTGATGTACAAATATTAATGGTTTATATGGGCCGGTAATTTAAATTGACTTAAAATGGAAATAAACATTTTACCCGGAGATTCCAAGCAGGATATTTTTACCAAAGTAGAAAAATATCTCACTCAACAGCATTTTGACATTGTAAATAAAGATGATCAAAGACCCTGGGGCGGCTTTTTCGTAATAGATGAGGCTGATGCAGAAGCTTTTATTAATAAATATTTTTCACATCTTACCAAAAGTGATCTTACCATTGGAGGTAAATTGAGCCCAAAAATATTGCTAGTGGCTCCTCAAAAAAGGCTGAGCTGGCAATATCATTTCCGCCGAGCAGAAATCTGGAAATTGATTGGCGGAGTAGCAGGTGTGGTAACCAGTCCTAATGATGTCGAGCAATCTGTTAAAGAGTTGGAAGTGGGTGAAATTGTTCAATTGCACCAAGGGGAGCGGCATCGGCTGATTGGCTTAAACGGATGGGGTATTGTAGCTGAAATCTGGCAACACACTCATGTTGATCATCCCAGCGACGAAGAAGATATTGTACGTTTGCAGGATGATTTTGGGCGGTAAAATAAATATTATATATGTAATTATATTTTGTTCAAGTTATTATGTATTAAAAATATTGTAATATTTATTTTTTTAATAGAATTTTTATAATATCAACTTTATTTCCTTATACAGTACTTCTGTTTCATAAGCACATAAAAATATAGATTTTGAAATATATTTTTTGTGAAATAATTGTAATCCCCTAATTTTATAGGCCTTACCCTGATTTCCTTCTTTTGAAAATCCTCTTGTCCTTTTATTATTATTAAAAAATATTATTGCTTATGAGAAAAATTTACTTGTGTAAAGTATTATTGTCTATTTATTTATTGACAGGCATCCTTACTGCAAATGCCCAGGAAAAGCTGGTTACCAAACAGTCCATTAACAATCAAAAAGTAAACAACCAGCAACAGCAGAATGCTTCGCAGCATTGTTATACCCATGAAAGGATGTTGGAGTTTTTTAAAACTCATCCCAATGCATTAACCCTGGAAAAGTTTGAAGAAATTCTACAACAGAAAATTGTTGAAAGAAAAAAAATCAATGGAAAAGTTTTAGATAAAGATTATGTGATACCCATTGTTTTTCATGTGATTCACAATGGAGAAAATATGGGTACAGGTTCTAACATTGAAGACAAATTCATCAGTGAGCAGGTGGAGCAGTTAAATATTGATTTTGCGAATTTAGCAGTTACTACATGGATAAATCCTAATGTAGCGGCAAATACGCAATTACAGTTTTGTTTAGCTAAGGTAAATCCCAATGGTGATTTAATGCCTACACCCGGAATTGAGAGGATCAACAGAAATGATAAAGGCTTTAATGCACCTCCTTATGCGTCAACCTATATTGATAATGTAATTAAGCCGGCAACTATTTGGGATCCGGAAAAATATTTTAATGTTTGGGTAATGGAGCTATCAAATGGGCTGTTGGGTTATGCAACTTTTCCAGGATTCTCTACTCTGCAGGGTCTGAATAATTCCGAAACTGATACAGATGCCGGCGTGGTAATTTTATCGGGCTCGGTAGGAAGTGTAAATTTGCCAGGATCAAAAGCACCATATAACCTGGGGAGAACATTAACGCATGAAGCCGGGCATTTTTTCGGATTGCGTCATATCTGGGGAGATGGAAATTGTGCTACAGACTATTGTGATGATACACCTACACAGGCAGCGGCTACTGCTGGTTGTCCTCCATTAAACCCACGTCCGACCAGTTGCAACAATAACGGCAATATGTTTGAGAACTATATGGATTACTCCAATGATGCTTGTTTGAATACTTTTACTGCTAACCAAAAAGAAAGAATGCAAACGGTAATGGAAAATAGCCCCCGAAGAATTGCATTAGCAACTTCACAGGTATGTAGTGATATTGCTGCTAACTCGATTGCGTTTACGACATCAACTACGAATGTTACAGAAACTGGTAATGTAGGTACCTGTCCTAAATATAAAGAATTTAATTTAACCCTGAATATAGTTGGCGCTGCTACGGGTAATGCTACAGTAACCTTTACAGGGCTGAATGGCACTACTGCTTCTCTGGGTAAAGATTATACGATTACTCCAGCTTTTGTAACTTATATAAATGGGGATGTGACCGATAAAATTATTGTTGTAAGAATTTATGATGATGCTTTAGTAGAAGGAAATGAAGTCATTAATTTGGGATATTCAATTACCGGTAATGGTGTAGTGTCCGGTGTTGTCAATCAGGTAAATAAAATTACAATTACCGATGATGATGTAACGCCGGCTATCAGTCAGTTACCTGTTACTATTTTTAATGAAAATTTCGGTACACCTAACAATCCGTCCGATTTAACCGGATGGGATAGCGGTTCATTTATTGACAATCCCGGTATCAACAGATGGACTGTAAGTGCTAACGGCGGCATAGATGTGCAGGGACTTTGTGCACATATTACTAAAGATGGAAATAATAATCCTAATACTTATGATTTTACCAGTACCTCAGATGTATTACTGGTAACACCTTTAATAAATGCCAGTGATTATAAAACGCTGACCTTATCATTTAGATATAAATCGAATGGTGAGAAAGCAGGCAATAAATATAATGATTTTGGCAGTATAATGTATTCGCTTGATGGTAATACGTTTGCTACTATTAATCAAAATAACAATACACCTATTAGATTTCAAGGTCAGGCTCAAATGACTAATTTTTCAGTAAACTTACCAGTTGAATTAAATAACAAATCATTTTATATAGGCTTTAGGTGGTCTAATAATAATCAGAATGGTAACAACCCGGGCTTTACCGTAGATGATATAAAAGTTGTTGCAGCTGATGCCAGAAAGGTTGAAACACAAACTGGCCAGGACCATATTACCACGGTAAATACCGGTGATGATATTTATTTCATTAGCCCTGTAGATGGAGACGTAATAGCCAGGGTTAGAAATATTAATGAGAATGTAGGCTGTGTTACAGCAGGCTTAACATCGGCGGGTATTGGTCAGGTAGATGTAACTACTACTGGTGGGATATTTAAGCGTAGTCAAAAAGTATGGAAAATTACCCCATCTTTGGCGAACAATACAGCTACCTATGAAGGAACATTGTATTTCACTAAACAGGAGATAGATATATGGGGTGGACAGCAATTAGGATTGAAAATTCTAAAAGTAAAAGACGGTGTTGATTTGAATGGTGTATTAGGAATTAATGAAGCCCAAATTGTATCACCTACCAATGTTACAGAGTATGTAGACAAAGGGTATATCACTTATACAGGAAACTTTACAGGTTTTTCACAATTTATGCTGGTAGCTCCAAACGTGGTGCTGCCGGTGGAATTGGTAATCTTTAGGGCCAGGGCTTTATCGAGCAGCATACTTTTAGACTGGACAACAGCTTCCGAGATGAATAATAAAGGCTTTAAAGTAGAAAGAAGTGAGGATGGTAATATTTTTAAGGAAATAGGATGGGTAGCCGGTAAGGGAAATAGCAGCCAGGAACAGCGGTATAGCTTCGAAGATAAGGACGTGCAGGCCAATGTTACCTACTATTATCGTTTGCGCCAGGTAGACTTAGATCAGGCAGAGAAACTGTCTGAAATCAAACTGGCCAGAATATCAAGAAATGGGCTGGTGGTAAAAGTGCTTCCAAATCCTACGCAAAGTGTAATAAAAGTACAGGTATCTTCTCCTTCTCCAAAGGCAGATATAACTTTGTATAATGCGTTAGGACAGGCTTTATGGCGTAAATCAGGATTATTTGCCAATGGCCAGACATTTGAGATAGATTTATCTTCTTATGCTTCCGGAGTTTATACCATTGAAGTAGCAACTTCCCAAGGGAAGAATATAACAAAAGTGGTAAAAGAATAATGTAAAGATTTAGGCGTATGAAAGTTGTCTGCCTCACAGGCAGGCAACTTTTTATTTATATAATATTGATTATTAATTAATTATAATTTAATTGTTTCTTATTTGTATAATAAAAATACCGTATATATAGTAA
>CAZPHA010000043.1:0-22479 GCA_964586215.1 uncultured Ferruginibacter sp. | reverse complement strand
TGATGTTTGATGTTTGATGTTTGATGTTTGATGTTTGATGTTTGATGTTTGATGTAATATTAACTGGTAAAAATAATCTTTGTTTTTGAATTTTTATCTCTTTTCTAAAATATAGTCCTTCAAACCCCAAACAATAAACCCTAAACTCCAAACATCAAACCCCCAACCCCAAACTACAAACCAATCTCTCCAGTTAACAATAACATTTCAGCTTCGGCAACTTTTGATTGATATTGTGCATTGATAAGACGGGTTTTGGCATCTGTATAATTAATCTGACCCTGACGTAACTCAACAGAAGTAATGGATAATTTTTTAAATCTTTCCAAATTAATGTAATTGTTTTCTTTCACCAGTTCTAAGTTTTTCTGTTCGAGCGCTACTAATCTCAGACTGTTAGTATAATTTAAATAAGCATTGGTAAGGCTGCCCTGCAATTGGTTTCTTAATTGTTCAGTTGCAATTTGTTGATTTTTGATGTTGATATCTGTTACTTCTAATTGCCGCTTTACAGTATTACCATTAAAAATAGGAATAGATATACCTAATGATCCGGATGGTCCATATGATTGGTTAAGTAATGTAAAACCTGCACTGTTTTTATTTCTTACAAAATTATAATTTCCATTAATGGTGACACTTGGTAGGCGTTGGGCATTAATTTCTTTTTTGGTTTGTATTAATACCGATAAGTTACTTTGCGCTACCAAAATATCTGGGTTTTGTGTATCTATTTTTTGCTGAATTGCTGTAATGTTAATTGGATGATTTAATGCAAAAGAATCTTCCGTATCAAATGTTGTAGCCGGATTTCTGGCCAGCAATATATTCAAATTGGTTTTAGCAATGTTGATGGAGTTTTCTGTACTAACCAAATTGGATTGTTGTTCATTAAGATCTACCTGTGCCTGTAGAAGGTCTGTTTTGGCGCTGCTACCAATTTTAAAACGAGTATCTGCAATTTTCAACCTTTCCTCAAATAAATTGATTACTTCTTTTATGGCAGATGCCTGCTGTTTCAGGCGAATGATATTGTAATACGCCTCCATCACATCATAGGTAGTTTCATTTAACATTTTAGTAAAATTGAATTGCCCGATTTTTTCCAGTTCTTCTAATCGCTTTTTGGTAGCAAACATTTGAAAACCGTCAAAAATACGCCAGCTGGCCGTAAGGCCGGCATTTAAGTTGTTAGTGGTAGCATTATCTCTTTTAATGGTTGTATTGTTAGACAGTTCCTGTTGTAAATTGCTGGTACCCATTGTTTTATTGGCAGTAGCTCCAACAGATGGCAAAGCACCTGCATTGCCCCAGTTGTTATTGATTTGAGCAATATCGGCCTCATTTTTTGTAATTTCAATATCATAATTATTTTGAAGGGCAATCTTAATAGCGTCCTGAAGGGAAATTTTAGTATCCTGTGATAATAATGATACCGGTAATAATAAATATATAATCAGACTAAATTTCTTCATTCACTTTCTTTTTGGATGATAGAAAAGAATAGATAGCAGGAATTACGTATAAAGTAAGTATCAGAGAAAAAATAATTCCTCCCACAATTACCAGTCCTAAAGGAATACGGCTGGTAGAAGCATCGCCCAACGACAAGGCCAATGGCAAGGCGCCCAGGCTCATCGCAAGGCTGGTCATCAGAATAGGGCGCAAGCGGCTAACGGAGGCCTCTATTACCGATGGTATTTTTTTTATGCCACTTAATTGCTTTTTATTGGCAAACTCTACAATTAAGATACCATTTTTAGTTACCAAACCTATCAGCATAATCATGCCTATTTGGGAAAAAATATTTGAAGTTTGGTTGAACAACCATAATGTAAGTAAAGCTCCGGCTAATGCCAGCGGAACTGTAATCATAATAATAAGTGGATCAACGAAGCTCTCAAATTGTGCTGCCAAAACCAGGTAAATAAGTATCAACGCTAAAATAAATGCAAAACTGGTATTGCTACTGCTTTCAGCATAATCTCTGGAAGTGCCGGTGAGGGAGGTATTAAAGCTTTCATCTAATAGTTTTTTTGCAATTCCTTGCATGGCTTTAATGCCATCACCAACCGTTTTACCCGGCGCTAGGCCGGCAGAAATAGTGGCTGATTTGTATCGATTGAAGTGATAAATAACAGGAGGGGTACTTTCTTCTACCATAGTTACCACATTATCCAGAGCGATAGATTGCCCTTTTGTATTCCTAACATAAATATTTTTAAGGTCAGCAGGTTCATCCCTGTTGCTGCGATCAACCTGCCCGATAACCTGGTATTGTTTTCCTTCTCTGGTAAAATAACCCAGCCGACGATTACTCAATGCAAGCTGCAAAGCTTCTGAAACATCCTGAATACTCAATCCCAGCGAACTGGCTTTTAACCGATCAATCAATATTCTTAATTCAGGTCTGTTAAATTTGAGGTCAACATCAATACCCTGAAAAATCGGGTTTTTACCAGCCTCTTCTAAAAATTGCGGTAAAATATTTTTTATTTTTTCAAAATTTACATTTTGCAATACAAACTGTACAGGAAGACCGCCACGTCTGTTCACCGATATGGTTTGCTCCTGAATGCTAAAAACTTTACCCTCATTAAACCGGCCAAGATTTCTATTAATCATATTCACAATATCTTGTTGTGAACGTTGGCGTTCTTTCGGGTCTACAAGTGCCGCCCTCACAAAACCAGTATTTACAGAACCAGAACCCGTAAATCCCGGAGCGGTAACACTCAGTAAAACAGTTTTTTCCGGTACGGAGTCAGCTACAAATTGAGTCACTTTATCTACGTATCGATCCATATAATCATAAGAAGTACCTTCAGGAGCGGTCAGGGATAAGCGAAACTGACTTCTGTCTTCCATAGGGGCTAATTCTGATGGTATTGCTTTGCCAATAATAAAAATAATGGCAAAACAGGCTGCTATCAATATAAAAGCCACCCATCTTACTTTCATAAAAGCTTGTAAGGATTTTTGATAGATATTTTCCATGCCCCTGAAAAAAGGCTCCGTTTTTTCGTAAAACCAGGAGTTTTTATGGTTTTTTCGGGAGAGCTTTACATTTAGTACAGGCGTTAACGTTAGTGATACAAAAGCAGAGATTAAAACAGCTCCGGCTACCACTATACCAAATTCACGGAACAACCTACCCACAAATCCCTGCAGAAAAATAATGGGTAAAAAAACAATTGCCAACGTAATAGAAGTGGCAATTACAGCAAAATAAATCTCTTTGGAACCCTCTTTTGCAGCCTGCCATTTTGACATGCCCTTTTCCATTTTTTTATAAATATTTTCTGTTACCACAATGCCATCATCTACTACCAAACCTGTAGCTAACACGATTGCCAGTAGCGTTAATACATTGATGGTAAATCCACATAAATACATGATAAAAAAAGCGCCAATCAATGATACAGGAATATCTATTAACGGACGAATGGCAATCAACCAGTCCCGAAAAAATAAATAAATAATTAATACAACCAACACGAAAGCAATAATCAGTGTTTCTTCTACTTCAGAAATAGATTTTCGAATAAATTTTGTTTGATCTAAAGCAATATCCAGTTTGATATCTTCGGTTACTTCTTTTTTTATTTGCTCAAATCTTTTATAAAATTCATCAGAGATGGCAACATAATTAGAACCCGGCTGTGGAACAATTGCAAGGGCTATCATGGGTACACCATTTTCTTTCAATACAGTTTCTTCATTTTCCGGACCTAATACTGCTTCAGCAACCTGCCTTAGCCTGACATCGGTGCCATTCACATTTTTTACAATGATATTGTTGAATTCATCTTCTGTATTAATTTGCCCAAAGGTTCTTACAGACAATTCCGTTGCATCGCCTGCAATTTTACCGGAAGGTAATTCAACATTTTGTTTTAATAATGCCTGTTGAACATCAGTAGGCGTTAAGCCATAAGCGCTCAATTGATCCGGCTTGAACCAGATCCTCATAGCATACCTTTTTTCTCCCCAAATATTAATAGTACTTACCCCGGGAATAGTCTGCAGTCTTTCCAGCAAATTGTTATTGGCATATTCAGTAACCTCTAGTTGTTTTTTTGTATTGCTTTGCACAGTCATGCCGATGATCGGGTCAGAACTGGCATCCGCTTTAGTTACCACAGGTGGAGCATCCAAATCGGAAGGCAACGAACGGCTTGCCTGTGATACTTTATCACGGACATCATTAGCCGCCGATTCCAGATCACTTCCTAACTCAAACTCTACGTTGATACTGCTAACACCCTGACTGCTACTGCTGGTAATATTTTTTACACCGGCTATTCCATTGATGGCTTTTTCTAAAGGCTCCGTTATTTGCGATTCAATAATATCCGCATTAGCGCCCGGATAAGAAGTGCGAACGGTGATATTTGGAGGGTCGATTGCCGGATAGTCTCTTACACCCAAAAATTTAAATCCTATCACACCGAACAGTATGATAACAATATTGAGTACAATGGCCAGTACCGGACGTCTTAGGCTTAGCTCGGATATATTCATAAATAATTTTCCTTTCCTTACAGAAAGTATTCCTTCTAACTTTTTTTACTAATAACTTTTTCCCAATAAGAATATTATTTTGGTACGAACATTTGATCTTTGTTCAACATTGTTGCGACGCAATCCTTTCATCCACATACCTTTACTCATCTTTTTCCTTAGGGTCTTTTTAGAAAAACACCAGAGATGGTAAATAGATATTAATCATCAGAATCTGATACACCGGTTACAATTTTATTAATCTGCACACTGCTACCGGGTTTTGTGGTGAGTAACCCTGTTACCAAAACGGTATCGCCTGCTTTCAGCCCGCTGGTAATTTCTACCATCGACACTTCTCTAATACCCGTAGTAACCGTTTCCATGGATGCTTTACCACTTCTTAACACCATTACTTTTTTATTTCTTGCCTGTGGAATGATTGCCTGTGTGGGAATCATCAGTGCCGCCTGATTTTTGTCTAACTGAATTTGTACCCTGGCAAATGCCCCCGCCAGCAGAGAGGCATCAGGCCGATCCACAACAGCTCGTACTCTGAGGCTACGGGTATCCTCCGCTACATCATTTTCATTCGCTATCACCTTTGCCAGATAAGTTTTAGGATTATTATCTACTGTAAAATATACCAACTGACCACTTTGCATGTAGGCCCCATATCTTTCCGGCACTGTAAACTCCAGCTTTAACTGGCTGGTTTGTCTTAAAGTAGTAACAATAGTCTGCGGAGTTACATAGGCTCCTATACTGATATTCCGAAGCCCCAGCTTACCACTAAAAGGCGCTCTTATTGCTGTTTTTGCAATACTCGTTTTAAGTATATTGATATCAGCTTCTAAATTTCTTACCGCAAGAAGGCTTGCATCATAATCCTGCTGACTGATACCATTTATTTTTAATAAGGCAGCCTGACGTTTTTCTGATTGTCTGGCAATAGATAATTGTACTTGTAATTTTTTTAACTGAGCCTGTAAATCGGTGTCATATAATTTTACTAATAATGCCCCCTGGCCTGTGGCACTACCTTCTTTAAAAAAAATACCTGTAACACGCCCGGAAACTTCCGGGTGCAGCTCAGCTTCTTCAAAAGGCATAAGACTACCCGGAACTTCAATTTTTTCAGCTACTGCTTGTGGCGAAACAATAAAACCATCAACTTTTATGACAGGTGAGTTGGACTTATTTTGAGGGGTTTTGTCAGACTTTGAACTGCAGGAAATAATCAACAAATAAAATGCAAAGGTACTAATTTTTTTTATACTGGCTGATTTCCCCATTATCCGTGCTTAAACATTAAAATAAATTTAAATATAATTGGTCGAAATTTCTCCATCCCGTAAAACATGAAAATTAATACATTTTACTGAATTTACAGCCTATCTTTTTCACTATGTCGTTACTTTAACAGTTTGGTGAATTTTATTAATCTGATGTAATAACTCCTGCTTATCCTTACCTACTAAAGTAATATGGCCCATTTTTCGGCCCGGTTTTGTTTCTTTTTTACCATAAATATGTACAAACGCATTTTCCAATTGCAAAATATCTTCCAATCCTTCATACCTGGCAACACCGACCTGATGATCAGCTCCTAAAATATTTACCATGGCAGATGGTAAAAGGGTAGTAGTATTTCCCAAGGGATAGTCCAGAATAATTCTCCAAAGCATATCAAATTGGGAGGAATAATTTCCTTCAATAGTATGATGGCCGCTGTTGTGTACCCTGGGGGCGGTTTCATTGACCCATACGTTGCTTGCATCATCAATTAATAATTCTACGGCAAAAATACCCGGACTTTTTAATGATTGTACTACTTTTAAAGCAACTGCTTCGGCTTTCCATAGTAGTTCCTGTGATAAGCCGGCCGGACTGATTTGATAATTTAACACATTCAAATCCGGATCAAATACCATCTCTACTGCCGGATAGATGGCAGTTTTTAAATGATTGTTGACCGCAACCAATAACGCAATTTCATGTTGAACAGGTATTAGCTTTTCTAGTACGCCAGGGGCATTAAATCCCTTATGAATATCATCTTTAGCTTGAATAATCTGCACACCACGGCCATCATACCCTCCTGTTCCTATTTTATGCACAGCGGGTAGAAGGTGAGTGTGTTCATGGATATCATTGATATTTTCTGTAACAATAAACGGGGAAGTTGGAATACTATTTTCCTGATAAAATTGTTTTTGTAATATTTTGTTTTTTATTATTCTCAAAGTAGAAGGAGTGGGATAAATTGCAACTCCCTCTTGTGCCAGCGCTTCTAACGCTTCCACATTTACATTTTCAATTTCTATTGTAAGAGCATCTAGTTTTTTACCAAATTGATATACATCATCAAAGTTGGTAATGTCTCCCTGTATAAAATGGTGGCATAAATGTGCAGCCGGACAATCGGATTCTTTTTCCAGTACAAATGTTTCCACCGGATAATTGATAGCTGCCTGTAGCAGCATCCTGCCTAATTGCCCTCCGCCTAAAATGCCTGTTTTTTTCATACAACAAATATAAACGCTGCATCTTTAAATTTTGTATCTTTGTAGTAGAATATGGCTCCTGATTATCCATATAAAATTTTTAAAGACAAACGCTGCTGCTATTACCTGCTCATGGAAGTGTTGGCGATGGATCATATCAGGTAATTCGACCTGTAAACTGTTGCTATTTCTTATTATCTATTCATTTCTTTTTGATTATTAATTATTGATCATTCATTTCTGAAAAAAGTTTAAAATGTATTTATATGTTAACACAACCTATTGCAGATATAACTACTCCTTCTACAACTGACTTCTTGCCATTGCAGGGTACTGATTATGTAGAACTCTATGTGGGCAATGCCAAGCAGGCGGCACATTTTTATAAAACGGCTTTTGGCTTTCAATCGCTGGCATACGCCGGTCCTGAGACAGGAGTAAGAGACAAAGCAAGCTATGTAATCAGGCAAAATAAATTAACTTTTGTTTTAACTACACCTTTACAAATGAATAACGAGATTGCCGACCATATTTATAAACATGGCGATGGTGTAAAAGTACTGGCATTAAAAGTTGATGATGCCACAAATGCCTGGCAGGAAACAACGAAACGAGGTGGTAAAAGTTATTTGGAGCCTGTTTCAATGAAAGACAAAGATGGGGAAGTAGTGATGAGCGGCATTCATACTTATGGCGATACCGTTCATTTATTTATCGAAAGAAAAAATTACAATGGCATATTTATGCCTGGGTATGAAAAGTGGGAATCTTCTTACAATCCTGCAAGTACGGGGCTTTTATACGTAGATCATTGTGTGGGTAACGTAGGCTGGAATCAAATGAATAAATGGGTGAAGTTTTATGAAGAAGTAATGGGATTTAGAAATATTTTATCTTTTGATGATAAAGATATCTCTACCGAATATTCTGCATTGATGAGTAAGGTGATGAGTAACGGTAATGGCTACGTGAAATTTCCTATTAATGAACCTGCTGAAGGAAAGAAGAAGAGCCAGGTAGAAGAATACCTGGACTTTTATCATGGCGAAGGAGTACAGCATGTTGCCATTGCTACCAATAATATTATTGAAACAGTAACCGAGTTACAAAGCAGAGGCGTTGAATTTTTAAAAGTGCCTTCCAGCTATTATGATACAGTTTTGGATAGGGTAGGAACCATTGATGAAGATTTGAAGCCTCTTCGGGAGTTAGGTATTTTGGTTGACAGAGATGATGAGGGATACCTCTTACAAATATTTACCAAACCATTGCAGGACAGGCCTACCTTGTTTTTTGAAATCATCCAACGCAAAGGCGCCAAAAGTTTTGGTAAGGGTAATTTTAAAGCATTGTTTGAATCATTGGAAAGGGAGCAGGCGTTAAGGGGTAATTTGTAAAAAATTTCTAAGTATTCGAAACATAGCCCTGCCCTTTAGGGCAGGGATTAGATTAAGTATTCGAAACATAGCCCTGCCCTTTAGGGCAGGATTAGATTAATATAACCAATGATGGCTTTAGCCACCTTTCGTGGTGATGCCAGATTCCCCAACCTAAGGATCGGGCTATGAAGAAAAACGGTCGCAGAACAAGCCTGTGTTTCATCAGTTAAAATTAAGCGGTAGTACTTTTTTAAGGGGTTTGAACACTTTGGGTTAAACCTACGGACAGATATATTTACATGTTTTTAACAAACCCACTTAATAAAATTTGTATTTTTACGTTGTAATCAGTAAGAAAACCTTGTTTATTGTTGCAATGAAAAACTTTGATTTTAAGATTATTTTTTTTACCTGTGTTTTATCATCTGTTGTAATGTTTGCACAGTCGCAGACAGCTTTTACAGATAAACCTTCTTATAAGATTGCCAGCATATCCAATAAATTGGAGGATTCTCTTCAAAGGCAGTTTGTAGCGAAAAATTTCAAATGGCCTTTTCGGGCAATGTATTTACGCAGCTTTAAATACGATAAGCAATTAGAAGTTTGGATTCAGGATACTGAAAAAGGGCCTTATAAACTTTTTAAAACGTATAAAGTGTGCATGTTGAGCGGCAGGATGGGGCCTAAACGAATGGAAGGTGATTATCAGGTGCCTGAAGGTTTTTACCATATCAATGAATTCAATCCCAATAGTAATTATCATTTATCACTTGGCCTCAGTTACCCTAATGCTTCGGATAGAATTTTAAGTGATTCCGTAAGGCCGGGCAGTGCTATATACATTCATGGTAACTGTGTATCTACCGGTTGTATTCCTATTACCGATACTTACATTGAGGAGTTGTATCTGTTGGCCGCCAAAGCAAAAAGTTTTGGGCAGGAATTTATCCCGGTGCATATTTTCCCTATTAATTACAATGTTAAAAAATCTATCGATTATTTAGCGGAGGCCTGTAAAACCAACCCTTCTCTGGTCACTTTTTCTACTAAGTTAAAAGAAGCTTTTACTTATTTTGAAGAAAAGAAACAATTACCCATTATTCTGGTGAATCGACGGGGAGAATATTTTTTCAATTAAACCGGGTGTTTCTGAAATTTTTATTACACGAATTTTAGCTAATTGCACGAATTGTGCAAGTACATTGTACAATTTTATAAGTAAAAAATTAATTTAAAGGTAGATACCAAATTTTAATACTTTAAAAAAATGTGAAGACCATAAGTTGTTATGTTATTAAACTAATAAAATATTTGTAATTATTTAATTTTAAATATATTTCATATAAAATTATTTTTATATAAAATATATAATTCGTGTAATTCGGAAAAATTCGTGTAACAAACGAACCTAAATATCTCTCATTAAAATTTGAATGGTTTCGGTGGTCTTTTGTTGTAATAAAATGACTTTGTTAGTGGTTAATTCATCAATGATTGAATCATTGTAATGGCGAATGGTTAAAAGTGTCAGATTTTTTTCAAGGTTGACATCAAATAGTTCGCTGGCATCCTGCGCCAGCTTATCAATTTTTTCACTATTATCATCTAAACAGCAAAGCAAACTGATAGCGCCGTTTTGCGTAAGATTTGGTTTTATTTTAATGGCCGCAAATAGCTGGTAAAGTTTGCTTACCGGCTCTTCACCCACAAATGAAAAATCCTTTGAACTTAATTGTAACAGTACCTGATTTTTCTTCCAAACAATGATAGGAGGGAGATGCCGAACAGGTTTATTGCTAATAAATGTACCGGCAGCAGTAGGATTTAAAAAGCATTTTACCTGTAAAGGAATTTTGGCATTTTGCAAAGGCTTAATCGTTTTAGGATGAATGACCTGTGCACCATAGTAGGCCATTTCTATTACTTCCTGATAGCTGAGTTCACTGATGTACTGCGCCGCCTGAAATAGCTTAGGGTCGGCATTCATTACGCCTTCTACATCTTTCCAAATGGTAAGACTTTCGGCTTGCAAAACATTGGCAAAAATAGCAGCTGAATAATCACTTCCTTCTCTGCCCAGTGTAGTGCTTTCGTTATCAGCGGTGGCACCGATAAATCCCTGCGTAATGATAATATTTGCGGTTGAAAATAATGTCGCTGCAGAAGTTTTTATTTTTTCTTCAGAAAAGACCCAGTCAATGGCAGCATCTCTAAAATTATTATCTGTTCGTAATACATCCCGTACGTCTATCCAGGCATTATTAATTTTTGTTTCGTTTAAATAATTACTGACAATGCTGGTACTCAATAATTCTCCGCAACAAACGATCTGATCATAATAGTAATCATAATTTCTAACAGGCTTATCGTGTAAGAGCCATTCTACTTCTGTAAAAAAATCTTTTAACTGATTTTCAGCAGCCTGCCAGTTGAGGGTACACAAATATTTTAAGGTATTTAAATGACTATTTTTTATTTGATCAAATAATTGCAAAGCATCTTCCTGCCTGCCGGTAAAATAAGCCTCGGCTACTTTTTCCAGTGCATTGGTAGTTTTGCCCATGGCAGAAATGATGATAATTAATTGGTCATTCGGATAAGTCTGAATGATATTTCCCACATTTTTTATCCTTTCTACTGTATTGATACTAGCACCACCGAATTTAAAAACCTTCATTTTAGTGTAGTTTGGTAGATTTTTTCTAAAATTAATACCTGTGCAAATAAGAATTGTAGTTTCACAAACACTCTTCTCCTTTGAGAGAATGGCAGGAGATGAGGTCAGAATCGTAAATTTTGCTTACTTTGCCATCTAATTGCAAGCGCAAAAATCGTAATATTTATTTAATTAAATCAAATTTGTCTTAATCAGTTTCTATGATGAATATTAGTAGGCACGTACTTACCCTCGATGAGTTTATTATACAGCAAATGCGGGCCTTTCCTCAGGCAACCGGCGAGTTGGCAGGGCTATTAAAAGACATAGCGCTGGCGGCGAAAAGAGTAAATGTGGAGGTAAATAAAGCCGGGTTGGTAGATATTTTAGGGGATGCCGGTGGCATTAATGTACAGGGGGAAGAGGTTAAAAAACTGGATGTGTATGCCAACAACCAATTTGTAGGTGTACTGCGTCATGGAATTAGCTGTGCCGGTATTGGCAGTGAAGAATTGGATGATATTGTGGTATTTAATGATGAAGTGAGTAACCAGTCAAAATATGTATGTTTATTCGATCCATTGGACGGTAGTAGTAATATTGATGTGAATGTATCCATCGGTACCATTTTTGGTATTTACAGAAGAGTGAGCGAAAGAGGTAAGCCCGCTACCCGGGAAGATTTTTTACAGCCGGGCAATAGGCAGGTAGCTGCCGGATATGTTATTTATGGTTCTTCTACTATGTTGGTGTATGCCACCAAGAGAGGAGTGAATGGCTTTACATTGGATCCTTCTATCGGTGAGTTTTCGTTGAGCCACCCGAATATTACCTGTCCACCGTATGGGAAAATGTACTCGGTGAATCATGGGAACTTCTTTAAATACGAGGAGCCGATAAAAAATTATATCGCCTGTTGCCAGGAAAAAGATAAAACTAACGGTGGGCCCTATACGCAGCGATATATAGGAAGCATGGTAGCTGATGTGCATCGTAATTTGATCAAAGGGGGAATTTTTATGTACCCTGGTACGATTGATAAACCAAAAGGTAAGTTGAGATTACAATATGAGTGTAATCCATTTGCGTATATTGTAGAGATGGCAGGTGGTGTGGCTACTGATGGAAAGCAGCGAATATTGGATATTGCACCTACGGAATTGCATCAGCGTACGCCTTTTTTTATTGGAAGTAAGGGCATGATGGAGGAGTTGGAAGGGTATTTAAAAATGGGAAAGTAATTAAGGTTGACGATAAGGTAGACCACCTTTGAAAGGTGGTCTACCTTGAAATATTTGTAACAAAAAATAAAATGCAAAAAATAATTATTTCTGTCAAAAATCTAACGAAAAGTTATGGTACTTTTCAGGCGGTGAAAGGTATTTCTTTTGATGTGTATGAAGGAGAGATATTCGGACTGTTAGGCCCCAATGGTGCCGGTAAATCTACTACGCTGGAAATTATTGAAACATTGCGAGACAAAACAGGTGGGGAAATAATTGTAGATGGGATTAGCCTAGATAAAAACCCGGGCGCCATTAAAAAAATTATTGGTGTACAGTTACAAACATCCGGCTTTTATCCTAACCTGACCTTAGTAGAATTGATTGAATTATTCGGAGGACTATACAATCAATCAGTAGATGCTTTAGCGTTACTCAAGAAAGTAAATTTAGAAGATAAGGCTGCTAATAAATTTAAAGAAATGAGCGGTGGGCAAAAACAGCGTTTTTCTATTGCTACCACTTTAATTAATAAGCCTAAAATTATCTTTTTAGACGAGCCGACGACCGGTTTAGATCCTCAGGCCAGGCGTAATTTATGGGATTTGATCAGAGAGATAAGAGATCAGGGGACTACAGTGATTATTACTACCCACTATATGGATGAAGCTGAACAATTATGTGACAGGATAGCCATTATGGATGAGGGGAATATTATTTCATTAAATTCACCTGATAAAATGATAGATGAGCTGATTGCAACTGGATTTGAGAAGCCTAAACCGGCTAAAGGTGCTAATTTAGAGGATGTGTTTATCCATTTAACCGGTAAAGAAATGAGAGAAGATTAAATATTCATTATAAAACAATAAAAATATGTGCATGAAAAAAATTGCTTTGTTTGCTGTTATGGTATGCTTAGGTGTAACGGTTTTTTCACAAAAAAATAATCCAAAAAAGTCAACACCTGTTATACCTGCAAAAAATGTTTTAAAAACTTCCATGGATACTTTTTGTTACGCAGTTGGCGCTAATATTGCCAGTAATTTAGCTGCACAGGGTGTTAGTGAAATGAATTATAATTTATTAAAAAAAGGAATGGAAGATGTATTTAATAAAAAAATGCGTTTATTAGATGAAAATACCTTGAATATGAGCGTACAACAAAAATTACAGGAATATGCCATGAAAAAAGTTCAGGCAGAGAAGGATAAGGGCGCTGCCTTTCTGGCACAAAATAAAAAAAGGAAAGGCGTCGTTGAATTACCGAATGGGTTGCAGTATGAAGTACTAACAGCTGCGAAGGATGCCGCAGCGGTAAAACCTACAGCAGAAGATACTGTAGTAGTACATTATGTGGGCACCCTAACTGATGGAACTGAGTTTGATAACTCCGTAAAAAGGGGGCAGCCTGCAACTTTTGCTTTAAACCGTGTCATCAAAGGATGGACGGAAATACTGCAATTAATGCCAGCAGGCTCTAAATGGAAAGTATGGATACCCAGCGACCTGGGCTATGGCGACAGAGGAACTGGCAGAGGTATTCCTGGTGGTGCAACACTTGTTTTTGAAATTGAATTAATGGAAGTGAAACCTAAAGCTGTACAATAATGGTTCAGGATTTAAAATACCCAATTGGAAAATATGAACGCCAGCCTTTTTCAGAAGCACTAAAAAAAGAATGGCTGTCAGATATACAGTCACTACCTTTGTTGCTGGAAAATGCAGTAGTTAACCTGGATGAGCAACAATTAGCTACGCCTTACCGGGAAGGTGGTTGGACGGTGCAACAGGTAGTGCACCATTTGGCTGATAGCCATATGAATGCATATATTCGTTTTAAATTAGGCTTTACGGAAAATGATCCGGTTATCAAACCTTACGAGGAAGCATTGTGGGCTGAGTTAACGGATGTAACAGCAGTGCCCATCAATATTTCTATTACACTTTTACATGCATTGCATACACGTTGGTACACTTTTCTGCAATCGCTTTCCGATAGCGACTTTGAAAAGACAATTTTTCATCCTGAACATCGCAGGCAAATGACATTATGGTATTTGCTTGGAATGTATGCCTGGCATGGCAAACATCATGTAGCACATATTACCAGCTTGCGTGAACGCATGAAGTGGTGATGAGGTTATATCCAATTTAAACTATGAAATGGAAAGTTAAATCTTCTGATTATATTTCACGCCATCCATACTTTACTGCCCGAAAAGATGTATGTGAGCGGCCTGATGGATCAATTGTGGATGCCTATTATGTTGTAGAGATACCGGCATCTGCCTGTGCTTTAGCACTTACGGAAGATGGCAAGGCCATCATGGTACGGCAGTATCGTCATCCGATAGGAGAGACACTACTTGAATTGCCTGGAGGCTTCATTGATGAAAATGAAAATCCTGCAGATGCCATCAAAAGAGAATTAATGGAAGAAACCGGTTATGAATTTACGAGTGTTGAATTGTTGGCTAAAGTAGCTGCCAATCCGGGAGTACTTAATGGATTTACCTATTTATTTTTAGCTAAAGGAGGAAAAAAAGTCGCAGAACAGCAATTAGACGACAACGAAGATATTGTGATAGAGCTTATTCCTTTAGACAAAGTTAAGGAATTTTTGCGAGATAATAAAATTACGCAGGCATTGCACGTCTGTTGCCTGTTTTATGCGTTTGAAAAAATGGGGTAAAGAGACATTTGATATCCTATGCTAATTTTTTCTTTGCTATCGTATTAGTCATTTTATCATGATAATTTATAATTGTATTGTTTGTATTTACACCATAGCTTTTAATGAAATAGCATGAGGAAAATTGACTGCTTTCAGACTCATAATACTGAACCCAATTATTATGATCTGCCTGTTGGGAATCGTTTCGTTCAGGAAATATGACTTTGTGTGCTTTTATTTTCATGCGATAAGGTTTAGGAGTTAGCCTGGCTCTATAGCAATTTTGCTTTTCACACAGAGTTTTATATAATGGATCTGCGTAAAATTTATTCATCAATGTTTTTGACTCCGCTGTTCTTGGTTCAAAACTTTTTCCTGTTACAATTATCCGGTAGCCGTTAAAGGTTTCATAAATCCTAAAGTCAAGATTGAGGTCATTTAATGTGAGAATCGTTTTTTCTATCCTTTCTAAAATAATTTCTTTTTTGCTTTTTTTCTTTTTAAAGAGGTTAAAAAAGTTAAGTTGAGGAGCATAGTCATCTACATCAATAAACATTAAATTTTTACAATTTAAAACTAAAGCACCATATCTATTTCTGGTTATTATATTATTTCGATCAATTTCGTCAATAACTTCTTCTATAATATCTGCTTCATAGGCTTCTAATTGCTGTGTGGTATTATTGATAATGTTTTGGGCTACTTGTAGCCTTTTCATACCATCACTGACAGCATCTTCTATTGACAAATTAGAGCCGCCATAGGAACTTGATGGCTGTTTGGTACCATGAATATTTAGCTCCTTTGTTACTTTTTTCCAATATTTAAAAATTCTCATATCGTTTATTTTGAAGTAAAAAATTTCGTTTGTTAATAAATATCATCTATCTCCGCAATCACAAAAAAACTACCACAAACAATAATAATATCTTCCGGTGTTGCATTCGCTTTTGCAGTGTGAAGCGCTTGATTTACATCATCAAAGCCATCTCCAATCAAATTGAATGTTTTTGCCTGTGCTTGTAGCTCCTGCCAGGGTAGTGCCCGGGGTATGTGGGCATTGGTAAAATAATATTGGGCTGCTTTGGGGAGTAGAGATAATATTTTATCAATAGCCTTATCTTTTACCATACCTATAATAAAATGTATAGTAATATTTGCCGGATAAAATGTCAATTGGTGCAATACTTGTTTAATGCCGTCTTCATTATGGGCTACATCTGTAATAACGGTAGGGTTTGTCTGAATCACATCCCATCTTCCTATCAAGCCTGTTAGTTTTTTAACCTGTTTCAATCCTTTCTGTATTTGCTCCAGATTTATTATAAAACCTTCTGCGGCCAGGTGGAAAACAGTTGATAATACGGTGATTAAATTTTTTTGTTGATAGGCTCCTGTCAGATCAAGTTCAAAATTCCATTCAGAACCTTTTTGAATCCACTGAGTAGTAATGTATTGTTTGTGAAGCGTTATTTTGCTGTCTATTATTTTGAATTCGTCTTCAGCAAAATAAAGATAATCTGTTAGGCCGTAAGCTTTGTTAATAAAGACTTTTTCGATTAAAGAATTGTGTTCGCCAATAATTGCAGGCTTAAATTGTTTAATAATTCCTGCTTTTTCAGCGGCAATTTCAGGTAAAGTATTGCCAAGTATATTCATATGATCCCAGCCAATGTTGGTTATAATTGACAAAACAGGCGTAATGATATTGGTACTGTCCAGCCTGCCGCCTAAACCCGTTTCTATTACTGCAATATCTACCCTTTGCTGAGCGAAATAATCAAATGCCATGGCGACCGTTATCTCAAAAAAAGAGGGCTGGATTTGATCACACAAGTCTTTTGTTTTTTTTACGAAATCAATGACAAAATCTGCACTAACCATTACACCATTTATTTTAATCCTCTCTCTAAAATCTCTGATGTGTGGGGAAGTGTATAAGCCCGTTTTATATCCTGATTGTTGAAGGATAGCGGCCAGCATATGGCTCGTACTACCCTTACCGTTAGTGCCTGCGATGTGTATGCTCTTAAATTTTTGATGTGGGTTATCTAATGCCTGACAAAGGGCAATAATATTATGTAAATCTTTTTTATACGCTGCCACACCCATACGGCTATACATGGGCAATTTATTAAAGAGATAGTCAATGGCCTCCTCGTAATTCATAAGTGTGTGATGATTTTTATTTTAGTAAGTTTTTTGTTACACGAATTTTATCGAATTGCACGAACGAATAAAATTCGTGTAATTAGTGCTTAAAACTTAACTCTAATTTACCATGAAGTTAAATTGGACGGTAATAATCGATTCATGATCGGCTTTATCGAATTGCATATGGGTTAAATAATCGGCAATGGCTGATTTATAAGCAGGGTTTCGACTGCTGGAGTTTTTGGCAAAGCTTACAAATTGCCCTCTTCCGGCCGGAGACACTTTTATGGTAGCGTAGATAGTGGCCTTATCCAGGTCACCTGTGAAGGAATAAGAACGCACAATTTTTCTGTCACCCTGTGTTACTCTCATACTGCCGCCTTTGTTACCACCGGGATTATTGCCATAGCTGTCCGGATTGCCATTAGGTGAGCCTGCATCACCTTTTCCTCCGGCCTTATTACCCTGATAGTTATAACCATTGTCTTCCGTAGCACCGTTGCCGGTACCATTGGCAGGGCCGTTGTAGGTAAATTTCGGATTTTGAGGCTTTGTTGGCGCTTTGGTTTCGTTGTTAGCAGTAGTATTTTTGCTAACTTCTTTAGTATTTTGTTGTGAAATTGTTTTAGCAGTAGAAGGGATTTTTCGTTCAATGCCAGCCGCTTCTTTGTCATCATTGTCTTCGGTAACTGGCGAAGGTTTGCTAACTTCTTTAGTATTGTGTTCAGAAGATGTATTTGTAGGCGCTTCCTGAATATCTTGTTGAGGAGATTTTTCGCCTTTTATAAGCGGTTGTACTTCACCGTAACCTTCTTCATTGTTTCCTAAATTAACCTCTAGTAAATCTTGTGTTACCGGATTGGGTGGTAAATTGGCAGACCAGGTAATAAAAAAAGCAATGACTATCAGTATTATGCAAATGATAAGGGTATAAAGAAAAGCCCTTGTGTTTTTTTTGCTTTCAAAATTGGCTGATATTAACATGGGAGGTAATGTTGTTAAATTGCTTTCTTATTTTTTGAAGCTGTGTGGTTAAATACAATACAATAATATTAGGATATAATTTTATGAATAAATATACGAAAATTAATTCCTTTCACCAAAAATGAGGCTGCCAATACGAACCATATTACTGCCTTCTTCCAGGGCGATGGAATAGTCGTTACTCATACCCATGGAAAGAGTTGATAGATGATAGTTGATAGATGATAGTTGTTGGTTGGATTTGTTAAATAATTGTTTTAAATGTTTAAACTCCTGCCTTACTACATTCGTATCATTGGCGAAGGATGCCATCCCCATTAAGCCGGATATTTTTACATTTTTTAAGTCATTTAATGTATCCTCTTTATGTAAAATATCATCAAGTTCTTGATCGCTTAGCCCAAATTTTGTTTCTTCCCGGGCAATATGGATTTGCAGCAGGCATTCAATGGTTCGATTATTTTTTTTTGCTTGTTTATCAATCTCTTTCAGTAAATTTAAACTATCTACGCCATGAATTAAATGTACAAATGGGGCAATGTGTTTTACCTTATTGCTTTGTAAATGTCCAATAAAATGCCAACGTATATCTTTCGGTAAAGCAGCTTCTTTTTCTATCAGTTCCTGAACATAATTTTCTCCAAAGTCTCTATGACCTAAGTCGTACAATGCCTGGATATCCTTAACGGGTTTTGTTTTTGATACAGCAACCAGTGTAGCTTTGCCGTTAAGCTCCCGGAGTAGTTGGTGGTATTTTTCTTTATTTATAGACATTGTTTTGTTGGAGGTTTAGGGTTTGGGGTTTGATGTTTGGAGTTTGGGGTTTGAAGTTAACTGTTAAAAAAATCATACTTACCGAATGAAAATATTATAAATCATAAAAGGTAATCCAAAAACTACTTTACATTCGGCCGAAAATTTCCAACAAAAAACTCCAAACATCAAACCCCAAACCACAAACTCCCAACTGGTCTTATTTCAAAATACTCCTTCCAATTACAATTCTCTGCACTTCGCTGGTACCTTCGTAAATTTGTGTAATCTTTGCATCTCTCATCATGCGTTCTACATGGTATTCTTTTACAAAGCCATATCCACCATGAATTTGTACAGCTTCGGTAGTGGTCCACATGGCCGTTTCACTGGCAAAAACTTTGGCCATACTGCTGCTAAGTGTATAATCTAAATGGTTGTCTTTTTCCCAGGCGGCTTTTAAGCAAAGTAATTTAGCACATTCAATTTTGGTAGCCATATCCGCCAGCTTGAATTGTATAGCCTGGTGATGCATAATTTCTTTTCCAAATGCTTTACGCTGTTTGCTGTATTGCAAGGCTCTTTCATACGCTCCGCCGGCTATACCCAGAGCTTGTGATGCAATGCCAATTCTGCCACCTGCCAAGGTTTTCATGGCGAATTTAAAGCCAAAGCCATCTTCGCCAATTCTATTTTCTTTGGGCACTTTTACATCGTTGAATAAAATACTGTGTGTGTCGCTTCCTCTGATACCGAGTTTATTTTCTTTAGCGCCTACAGTAACGCCGGGCCAGTCTTTTTCTACAATAAATACGTTGATACCTCTGCTGCCTTTGCTAACATCGGTTTGAGCAATTACTAAATAAACACTGGCACTGCTGCCGTTGGTAATCCAGTTTTTAGTTCCGTTAATTAAATAATAGTCGCCTTTGTCTTCTGCAGTTGTACTTTGAGAAGTAGCATCACTACCAGCTTCAGGTTCACTTAGCAAAAAAGCGCCGATATAGAGTTCATTATTCTTTTTACCCTGTGCCAATGGGGTTAAATACTTTTGTTTTTGTTCTTCCGTTCCAAATTCCTGCAACCCGTAGCATACCAGGCTGTTGTTTACGCTCATACACACACTAACGCTGGCATCTACTTTACTGATTTCCTCCATAGCCAATACATAGCTCACTGTATCTAAACCGCTACCACCATATTTGGTATCTACCATCATACCCATAAAGCCCAAATCAGCTAGTTTTTCAATCTGCTCTTTCGGAAATTTTTGCAATTCATCTCTTTCGATTACACCGGGTAAGCATTCGTTGATGGCAAAGTCACGAGCTGCTTGTTTAATCATAAGTTGTTCTTCTGTAAGTTGGAAGTGCATAGCTGATCAGTTTTTAGTTGTTTTGTTAATAGATAACAAATAGTCCATAATTCCTGTTTTGGGGCACAAAAATACGGTTTGGATACGAATGAAGATATTTTGCATACAGATATTTTATTATTTAATTGATCTTATTAAGAAGCAATGGCTTATTTATTTAATTTATAGGATCAGGTATTGGGTTCCCAAATGCATACCCATGCTCCTTTACTCTATTTACTTTTTTGCCATGATGCAAAAAAGTAACAAAAAAAATCAAGGCTGCAGAAAAATAGCTGAAATTTACTGCATTTCGCTATGGCGAAAAAGCTAAAGCTCAACATTAATATATCTATCAGCTCATACTACTATCAACTTTATATCTATTATCTTCATTTTCGCCATTGAACGCTTCATTGGTAAATTTCTTAACGCTATTTTTCTGAGGCCGGTAAAAACAATGCGAATTAGCTACCTAATCCTATTAATTTATAGTATTGTCATTAATATTTGAAAATGTGCAATTTTCAATGTACTATGTTAAATATTCATTTTTTAGATCTGTGGTTCGCCGTCTGTTGTCGGTGGTCGAAAAAGCGTGAGGGATAGGAGCAAGTACCCCGCAGTGAGGCCGTAGGTACGGCCGAACGAGGAGTACTGCGTATAGCCCGACCCGACTGACTAGCCCCGGCCTTTAGGCCGGGGAAGGAAGGAGGGGCACGCCCAAATTTTTCTTAAATAATTATTTATGTCTGCTATTCTGCCAAAGCTGATTTGGTTATTTTTGCAGCAAATGTTTATTAATTGTACAGATAGAGAATTATTTATTCTTAAAAAAATTGCTCATGCTGCTGAAGAGCTGCAAGTACCCTGTTATTTGATTGGTGGCTTTGTGAGAGATAAAATTTTGGGTAGGAAAACAAAAGACATGGATATTGTATGTGTAGGAGACGGAATTATGCTTGCCCATACAGTGGCGGAAAGGTTTAATCCGAAACCGGAAGTTTATTTTTTTAAAAATTTCGGTACTGCTCAAATAAGGGTGGATGATATGGAAATTGAATTTGTAGGTGCCCGAAAAGAAAGCTATAATTACGAAAGCAGGAAGCCTGATGTAGCGCCCGGGACCATTCAGGATGATCAGAACAGAAGGGATTTTACCATTAATGCCTTGGCGATCAGTTTGAATAAAGAAGATTATGGAGAGCTGATTGATCCTTTTAATGGAGTTAATGATCTGACGTTGCGTAATATTGAAACGCCTCTGGAGCCGACTCAAACTTTTAGTGATGATCCGTTGCGGATGATGAGGGCTATTCGCTTTGCTACACAGTTACATTTTACCATTGAAAAAGATACGTTTCAGGCTATCATTGATAATGCCTATCGTATCAAAATTGTGAGCAGAGAGAGAATTGCGGATGAGCTGAATAAAATATTGATGGCTGATAGACCTTCCGTAGGTTTTGATTTGCTATTTAAAAGTGGATTATTGAAAATTATTTTTCCACAAATGGTGGCGCTGCAAGGGGCAGAGTACATTGACGGTAAAGGGCATAAAGATAATTTTTACCATACGCTACAGGTAGTAGATAATATTGCCCAAAAAACAGACGACTTGTGGCTTAGATGGGCAGCCGTTTTACATGATATTGCCAAACCGCTAACCAAACGATTTGAAAAAGGCGTAGGTTGGACTTTTCACGGGCATGAGGTGGTAGGAGGGAGAATGGTGCCCAAAATTTTTGCTCAGCTGAAACTACCGCAAAATGAAAAAATGAAGTTTGTACGTAAAATGGTAGAAATGCACTTGCGGCCAATCAGTTTAACCAAAGATAATATTACTGACTCTGCTATTCGCAGACTACTATTTGATGCCGCTGATGATTTTGAAGCGTTAATGACCTTATGTAAAGCAGATATCACCAGCAAAAACGAAAAAAAAGTACAACGCTATCTTGAAAATTTTGATTTAGTAAGAACACGTTGTACCGAGGTAGAAGCCAAAGATCAAATTCGAAACTGGCAGCCGCCCATTACCGGGGAAATTATTATGGAAACATTTCACCTGCCGCCCTGTAAAATTGTTGGCGATATCAAAAACGCTATACGGGAGGCTATCCTGGATGGAGTGATACCGAATCATTATGATGCAGCCTATACCTTTATGATGGAAAAAGCAAAGGAGATGGGTGTTGGGGGTATTAGGGATTAGGTATTGGGTATTGGGTATTGGGTGTCTTGTCCTGAAATAAGTTGACATAAAAAGTTAACTTCAAAATTAGGAAA
>CAZPHA010000042.1:1749-22844 GCA_964586215.1 uncultured Ferruginibacter sp. | reverse complement strand
TGTAAAATACAGGAGGTTTTCTTGTTGGGTTACCAGGATTCCCTGCCTGCTTGACACAGTCAGGCAGGGAACCTGGACAGACAGAACCAAAATATGATATTGTAAAATACAGGAGGTTTTTTGTTGGGTTACTAGGATTCGAACCTAGACAGACAGAATCAAAATCTGTAGTGCTACCGTTACACCATAACCCATCCTATTTCCCTTAAGGGAGTGCAAAGTTACGAAAAAATTTATTTTTTTCCAAAATGGTTTTTTACACTATTACTCCATCTTCCCTCTCCTTTAATTCTCTTATTTTATCCAAAGCCCCGGCTACCACATCACACATAACGGTGTACAAAGCGCCCGGCTTTTGGTGGGCATAAATATATTCCAAAGCTTCATTTTCATCAGCAATTACCATCGTAGGAATGGATGGGTTTACCTTTTCAATACCTTCTTTCAGTAAAGTGATAATTTCTTCCGCACTGCGGCCACGTAAGTTTTTATCACAGCGGATAATGATTTCATCAAAATAACGGGCAGAAATTTCTCCCAACTCCCGAATATCTTCATCACGTCGGTCGCCGGTACCGCTGATAACGCCCACTTTAGTTTTATAATCCAGCTTGCTAACAAAATCGCATAATAATTGCAGTCCATGAGGATTATGAGCAAAATCCGCCAGGAAAGAAAAATTCCTGAAATGGAAAAAATTCAACCTGCCCGGTGTTTGAACACTGGACGGCACAAAAGTGCTCAATGCTGAACGAATATCTTCAATAGAAATATCCCGGTACAAATAAGCAGCCATCACAGCGCTAAGGCAATTGGTAATATTATGCACCGCTTTTCCTTCATAAGTAAGCGGTACATCTTTTACATGCATCACCCTTATTTTCCAGGTACCTTTCATAATGCTGATGTAGCCATTTTCAAACACAGCTGCCAATCCTCCACCTTTGCAATGCTCTTGTATTCTGGGGTTATTTTCATCCATGCTAAATAAAGCAACATTGCACTTCAACTCCTTTTTCATGGCATATACCAGGTCGTCTTCAGCATTCAATACGGCATAGCCGTGAGGGAAAACTGTTTCAGGCACCACCGCCTTTACTTTAGCCATCTGCTCAATGGTGTTAATACCTGCCAGTCCCATATGATCGGCCGCCACATTGGTTACCACAGCCACTTCGCAATGCTGAAATGCCAAGCCACTTTTTAAAATACCACCCCTGGCACATTCCAGCACCGCAAAATCAACGGTTGGGTCTTTCAATACAAACTGTGAAGAGACCGGGCCTGTGCAATCACCTTTCATCATCAATTGATTTTGGATATACACTCCGTCGCTGGTAGTATAGCCTACTTTTTTACCAGCACTTTTGGCAATATGAGCTGTAAGTCGGGTGGTGGTAGTTTTACCATTGGTTCCGGTAATAGCAATAATCGGAATACGACCGGCGCTGCCTTTAGGAAAGAGCATATCAACCACCGGCTCTGCCACATTCCGCGGCAGCCCTATCGAAGGCTCAATATGCATTCTAAACCCTGGCGCAGCATTCACTTCTAAAACAGCGCCTCCATTTTCGTTTATGGGTGTACGTAAGTCGGTGGCCATAATGTCGATGCCACAAATATCTAAGCCGATAATTCTGGCGATTCTTTCACACATAAAAATATTTGCAGGATGCACTTCATCGGTTACATCGGTGGAAGTACCACCGGTACTTAGGTTGGCCGTTGGCTTCAATAAAACCAATTCGTCTTTTGCAGGAATGGTATCCAACGTATACCCCTTTTCATCCAGCATTTTCTGGGTGAATTGATCGATGGTTATTTGCGTCAATACTTTTTCATGGCCGTAACCTCTTCTTGGATCTTTATTGGTTTCATCAATCAGCCATTGAATGGTGTTTTTACCATTGCCCACAACACTGGCAGGCGTACGCAAGGCAGCACAGACAAATTTGTAATTGATTACCAGTATCCGAAAATCAAATCCGGTGATATATTTTTCCACAATCACACTTCGGCTGTATTGTTTGGCTGCATCTAAAGCCTTCACTGATTGCTCCCAGGTAGTAATATTGGTAGTATTCCCCTTACCGTGGTTACCATCAATAGGTTTGATAACAATAGGATAACCGATTCTGTCGATGGCTTTTTTTAATCCCTCTTCTGTCCTGATTACATCGCCCTTAGGTACGGGAATTTCCGCTGCTTCCAGCAGGTTTTTTGTTTCTTCTTTGTCGCAGGCAATATCTACTGCAATATTGCTGGTGGTAGAAGCAATAGTCGCCCTTATTCTTTTTTGATTAACACCATATCCCAGTTGCACCAATGATTGCTTATTCAATCGCAAATGCGGAATGCCTCTTTTGGCGGCTTCTTCTACAATACAGCCTGTGCTAGGTCCTAGCCGGGTATCTTCTCTGATTTCTTTTAACCGCATAATATCATCTTCCAGCGAATATGCTTCAGCGTTAGTAAGTGATTCGCAAATTCTTACGGCAGCTTTTGCGGCATATACACCGGCATCTTCTTCCATATAACTGAAAACGACATAATACTCGCCTTCTTTGCCTGTACCCCTGGTACGTCCGAAACCGGTATCCATACCTGCCAGTGTCTGCAACTCTAAGGCTATATGTTCAATTACATGTCCCATCCAGGTTCCTTCTTCCACCCGTTGAAAAAAACCACCCGGTGTGCCGATACTACAACGGTGTGAATACATGCTGGGGAACATTTTTTCCAGCCTTGCTCTAAATCCTTCAATGGCATTGGTAGGTCGTTGCTCCATTTCTTCCAAATCCAGCTTCATTTGAATCAGTTTTGGCCGACGTACACTCCAGTAATTAGGCCCCCGGAGTACTTTAATTTCTACAATCCTCATAAGCAGTTGTATTGTTTATTGTGGTAATTTTTATACTATGTTACACGAATTCTTACAAATTACACGAATATATAAACCTGAACCATAAATATTTCTATCCAAAATTCAATATTTCCATACAATATTTTTATTATTTTGATATCAGCATTTGCACCCTGATTCAACTTCAGTGGCGACGCTCCGTTCATCGATGGTACTACTATTTAGCTTTTATCGCAGCGTAAAATAAGTAGATTTTGAATTATTGTAATCCCATGAAATTAATTAAATCATTTGGCTCAGCAAAAAAATCTAATTTTTTTCATTTTAAGTCGTTTTTCTATACATTAAGGGCAATTAAACATTAATTTTGCACTATTTCTTACTAAGATTTAAACTAATGCAATTTGCCAAAGGGAAACTGATAGCAATCGGCGGGGCCGAGGATAAGGGTACTGATCTGGAAAAAGGGGAAATTCACCGTAATAACCTTAACTTTTTCGAGTTAGGTATTTTAAAACGTATTGTGGATGAAGCTGGCGGCTCATTAGCCCGAATTGAAGTGATTACTACCGCCAGCATGATCCCTTATGAAGTGGGCGATAACTACCTGAATGCTTTTGGAAAAATTGGTTGCACCAACATAAATTGTATGCACATACGCAACCGTGCTGATGCACTGACAGAAGAATACCTGGAAAGAATTCGTATATGCGATGCCGTTATGTTTAGTGGTGGCAACCAGCTCAGGCTTACCAGTACTTTTGGTGGTACTACTTTTTTACAAATAATTTTAGAACGACTCAAAACGGAGGAAAGCTTCATTGTAGCAGGTACCAGCGCCGGCGCTATGGCCATGAGTAAAACCATGATTTATGAAGGGAATGCTACCAGGGCCCATCTAAAAGGTGAGGTGAAAATTACTACCGGCTTGGGATTTTTAGAACATGTTATTATTGATAGCCATTTTGAAAAAAGAGGCCGTTTCGGCAGACTGGCACAGGCTGTAGCTACCAACCCAGCCTGCATTGGCATTGGTTTGGGTGAAGATACGGGTATGCTTATCACTGACGGTAATAAAATGGAAGCCATTGGTAGTGGCTGCGTTATTATTATTGACGGCCACGACATTGCTCATAGCAATATTGCCGACATCCCCGACGGAAATCCTTTTAGCACCGAAAATTTAAAAGTACATATCTGCGAAAAAGGCAATGGTTATTTAATCAATGAAAGAAAATTTCTTCCGGAAGCCAGCGATGGAGCAGCGATTAAAAAGCAGGTGGATGTTGAATAAATACCTATAACACGAATGAGTACTCATTCGTGTTATAACATTACTCTGCCATCACCAAATAGTAATTTTGGGGGTTTCCACGGGGTCTTTTTTGCAAAAAAGACCCCGTGGGAACAATAAAGTACTTCTTTAAACCCCATTCCCATATTGCGATGTACTTCCATACATTTGCCAATAATCAGATATGATTCTTCCTTAAGAATAATTTCAGTCATAGGTTAGTTATATTCTAGGTGTCAATTCGTGTAATTCGATCAAAATTCGTGTTATAATCTTACTCTGCCATCACCAGATAATAATTTTTTTTCCCTTTTTGAATGAGCAAATATTTACTGTGCAGTAAAAGATTTTCTTCCACCAAAACATCCGGTGAAGCAATTTTTTTACGATTGATACTTATCCCACCATTTTGGATCATTTTTCTGGCTTCACCTTTACTCGGAAAAATATTGGCCTCTGTTAAAAAGTTTATGATGTTTTGCCCTTCCTTTATTTTGTCAGCAGGATAAGAAGATTTAACAATACCTTCCATCGCTTCTAAATCCTCTACAGAAAGGCTTTCCGCAGGTGCATGCTGACTGGCAAATAATTTCTCCGTTGTTTCAATAGCCATTTGATACGCTGCCTCTCCATGTACAAAATTGGTTACTTCTTTGGCCAATGCTTTTTGCAAAACTCTTTTACCCGGATCGGCATGATGTTCATTTATCAAACTCTGAATAGTCGGCTGATCTAAAAAGGTGAAAATTTTAATCCAGCTTTCGGCATCAGTATCATTCGCATTGATCCAAAACTGGTAAAATTGATAAGGACTGGTTTTATTAGCATCCAGCCATATATTGCCGGCTTCTGTTTTGCCAAACTTACCTCCATCAGCTTTTTTGATGAGTGGGCAGGTAAAAGCAAAAGCTTCCTGCCCTCCTTTTCTTCGGATAAGTTCTGTACCGGTAACAATATTTCCCCACTGATCGCTGCCACCCATTTGGAGCTTGCAGTTTTTGTATTTGTTTAGATAATAAAAATCATAGCCCTGCACCAGTTGATAGGTAAATTCAGTAAAGCTCATGCCATTTTCACCTTCCAGTCTTTTTTTTACACTGTCTTTACTCATCATATAATTTACGGTGATATGCTTTCCTACATCCCGAATAAAATCTAAAAAACTCATATTTTTAAACCAATCGTAATTATTGGCCATTTCTGCTGCGTTGGGAATAGCAGGATCAAAATTTAGAAATCGCTTTAGTTGCGTTTCTACACATTTTAGATTGTGCTGCAATACTTCTTCACTCAACAAATTCCTTTCTTCACTTTTACCACTGGGATCGCCTACCATACCAGTAGCTCCCCCCACCAATGCTATGGGCTTATGGCCCGCTTTTTGCAGATGTATCAGCAAAATGATAGGTACCAGGCTGCCTATGTGCAGGCTGTCGGCTGTGGGGTCAAAACCAATGTAACCTATGGTCATTTCCTTGTTTAACTGCTCTTCGGTACCTGGCATTATATCCTGAATCATGCCTCTCCATGTAAGTTCTTTTATTAAATTATTCATTTAAATTTATATATTTAAAAATTTATTAATTAATTATTTATATATAATACATATTAATTATAATATTAATAATTACAAAATATTTAACACTCCCTGGTAAACAGGCATTTTTGTACAAAATAAGTAGTATTTTTATATATAGAAAAAAGAAATAGCTGCCAAATAAATTAGTACAATTAATTATATTAGACTTCGTTTACATTGGTAATGTTTATATATAAATTTCCATACTTAAGATAAACTAAGCATGAAATTATTTACAAGGGTTGTTTTTTTACTTTTAGTGTTTGCCTCAACTGATACAAATGCCCAATTTCGTAAATATTCCAACGAATTTTTAAATATTGGCGCAGGAGCTCGTGGGCTGGCCATGGGTAGTGCACAGGTTGCTTCTAGCCATGACGTGGCCGCCGGCTATTGGAACCCTGCCGGCTTGACGGGTGTAAAAGATCACCCCAATATCGCTTTAATGCATGCAGATTATTTTGCCGGTATTGCTAAATATGACTATGCTGCTTTGGCCTTACCCATACAGGATAATAAAAGAACGATCGGGCTGTCGATACTCAGATTTGCCGTAGATGATATTCCTAATACACTTTTTTTAGTTGACCCGGATGGCAACATCAACTACAACAATATTCAAACTTTTTCGTCGGCAGATTATGCTTTTTTATTCTCTTTTGCACAAAAGTCAGTAGAAACAGAAAACAAAACTATCAGTTTTGGGGCGAATGCTAAGATTATACATCGCAAAGTAGGATCATTCGCCAGCGCCTGGGGTTTTGGACTGGATGCTGGTGTACAAATGCGTATAAAAAAATGGCAATTGGGCGTGGTAGCTAAGGATGTAACGACAACTTTCAATGCCTGGGCATTTAAATTCACCGAACAGGAGAAAGAGGCGCTTTATTTGGCTAAAAATGATATTCCGGTAAAATCTACTGAATTAACTGCACCTCGATTGACGGTAGGCGGAGGCTATGACTTCTCCTTGGGAAAATCAGTAAAATTATTAGCAGAGGCTAATCTGGACCTTACATTTGATGGTAAAAGAAATACGATTATCAGCAGTAAGCCGGTGAGTATTGACCCCAGAATTGGCCTGGAGGCAAATATTAAAGATCAGTTTTACATCAGAGGAGGAATTACAAATTTTCAAAGAGCCCTGGCAGATGGCGATACACTGAATCAAAAGAAGGTATGGATTTATCAGCCGAGCGCCGGAGCAGGGTTTAAAATTAAAAATGTAATGCTGGATTACGCTTTTACCAACCTGGCGAACCAATCGAATCCTTTGTACACACATATTTTTTCTTTACGATTTAATCTTGTAAAAAAGGAAAAGGAATAAGATAAATATTTTAAAATATGAGAAATTTTTTATTAGTCCCCATTGTGTTGTTGCTGGCGATTACTGCCCAAGCGCAATTCAATAATAATTGGATTAAATACAATAAAACGTATTATAAATTTAAAGTTGCCAAAGATGGTCTGTATAGAATCAATCAGGCTACCCTGGCGGCAGCCGGGCTGGGCAATGTATCGGCACAGGACTTTCAATTATGGCGCAACGGTGAAGAGGTAACCATTTTTACTTCCATATCGCAGGGTATTTTTGGGGTCAACGATTATATAGAATTTTGGGGATTGATGAATGATGGTAAAAGAGACAGGGAACTATACCGCAACCCTGATTTTCAGCTTAATAACAAATTTAGTCTGGAAACGGATACGGCTACTTATTTTTTGACTACTAACAGTGGCCAGCCTAACTTACGGTATAGCTTAAACGCTAACCCTGTTCAAAATAATGTATTACCGCCGGATGATTATTTTATGCGAACCGTGGAAGCCAATTTTAAAAATACCATTAACCAGGGTTTTGCTAATAATTCTTTTACAACATATATTTATTCTTCATCTTACGATATCGGTGAAGGCTGGACAACCAAGGATATAAGTCCGGGTGCACCTCTTAAAAACACTTTCAACAACCTAAACGTGTTTGCCGGAGGGCCTGCAAATAGTGTAAAGCTGACTGTATCCGCTGCCGGCAGCGCTCCCAATACCCGGGATTTAGTGGTTAATTTTTTTAATACAAACGTCTTACAGGCGCCAATGAATTTTTTCAGTTACCGAAAAGATACCGTAAATAACTTACCATTAGCCTTACTACAAAATAATAATAGCCTGGATGTATATGTAAATGGAAATTCACAAATTGGAACTGATAGAATTGTAGTTGGAACTATTACAGTTACCTATCCTGCTATCTTTAACTTCAACAACCTATCAAATTTTTATTTTGAACTTGCGCCTGATGGCAATGGTAATTTTCTTGTAATTGATAATTTCAATAATAATGGAGTAGCTCCAATATTATTGGATTTTTCTAGCCAGGCAAGATATATTGGAGATATCAGTGTGCCTGGGAAAATTCGATTTGCGCTTCCACCTTCGGATAATGCTAACCGTAAGTTTATGTTGATCAGTCAGGACCCAGGCAATATTAATGCCGTAAACACTTTGACTGCAAAATCATTTATCAACTATGGTGATGCTGCTAACCAGGGTGATTATATCATTATCAGTAATGATGCACTTTTTAATAATGGAAACAACGTTGATTATGTTGAGCAATACCGCCAATACAGAAGTTCGATAGCCGGAGGTAGCTACAATGCTAAAATTATAAATATTAAGGAATTAACAGATCAGTTTGGTTTTGGCATTAAAAACCACCCTGCTGCAATTAGAGATTTCATTAGATATGCCAAGCAAAATTTTGTGTCAGCGCCTAAATACGTCTTTTTGATTGGCAGGGCTGTAAACTATATAGATTACAGGCTCAATGAGAGTAACCCTGCATCTGATAAATTAAATTTAGTGCCCACATTTGGATGGCCGGCCTCCGATTTACTACTCTCTACTAACCCCGGAGAATATGTGCCGCTTGTACCGATTGGCCGCCTGGGTGCTATTAATGGCAATGAAGTAGGTATTTATCTGGAGAAAATGAAACAATATGAGCAGGCGCAGCAAAACCCTAATCAGACTATAGCAGATAAAGCCTGGATGAAGAATTTTATGCATATTTCCGGAGGAAAAGACGACATAGAAACTGCCGGTTTTTTAAGCGACTTGAATAACTATGCCAAAATTGCCTCAGATACTTTTTATGGCGCTAATGTACAAACATTTGCCAAATCATCCACAGCAGAAATAGAGCAACAAAGTAGTCAGAAAATTACTGAGTTATTTAATGAAGGCTTGAGTTTTGTACAATATTTTGGCCACTCCTCAGGTGAAGTTTTTGCCTTTAGTTTAAATGAACCAAATGATTATAACAATTTAGGGAAATATCCATTTTTCAATGTAAGTGGTTGTACAGCGGGGAATTACTATACGTTGAACGCTGCCAGACTAAATGGCGATATGTCTTTATCAGAAAAATATATTATCAATAATCAGAAAGGAAGTATAGGTTTTTTAGCCAGCACCCATTTTGGTATTCAGGCATATCTGAATTTATATAATAAAAATCTGTATACCAATATTAGTAAAACCATGTATGGCAATACTATTGGAAATCAAATTAAGCAGGTATTGCAAACCCTGGGTGGCAACCCTCAATTGATCGATTATTTCACCAGAATACATTTAGAAGAACTTGCTTTGCATGGTGATCCGGGATTAAAAATAAATGCTTCGGCAAAGCCTGATTATGTGATAGAAAGCCAGTTGGTAAAACTATCTCCCAATATCATTTCAGTTGCAGATAATAAGTTTGATATCTCAATTAAAATGATGAATATAGGTACGGCCACGAAAGATTCCATAAGAGTTACAGTAAAACAACAATTACCTGATAATAGCATGAGAGTTTTATATAATCAAAAGCAATTGGCAATGCCATATATTGACTCACTCCATTTAACAGCACAAATAAATCCTATAACAGATAAAGGCGTTAATAAACTGATTATTACATTAGATGCAGATAATGCTGTAGACGAGCTATCAGAAATGAATAATGTACTTGAAAGAAGTTTTACCATATTTGAAGATGAGCTAAGGCCAACTTATCCTTATAATTATTCCATCATTACACAATCCAATTTCACATACAGTGCAAGCACAGCCAACCCTTTAGGAGGGCAACGTCAATATGTAATGGAGCTTGACACTACCGCACTGTTTAACTCTCCTTTGAAAAAAACTTATAATGCTAATGGAACAGGCGGTATTGTTCAATTTAAACCTACCAATTTTATCTATATTGATGGTACTGTATATTATTGGAGAGTAGCAATAGTACCAATTAATAATAATAACTATATCTGGAATAATGCATCTTTTGTATACTTACCATCCAGCTCTGAAGGTTTTAATCAGTCGCATTATTATCAGCATACTGCATCTCCATTATTCAATTTGAATTTAGGGGCAGATAGGCTATGGCGATTTGATACTGCTACCGTAAATGTCAAAATTAAAAATGGTGTTTTCCCTACTGCTGCAAATCTGGCACAGGACTTTCAAGTAGTAATAAATGGCGCTGCTTATATTGAAAGTGCCTGCAATGTGAACAGAATAATATTTAACGTTTTCAAGCCATCTAACTTTGAAGCTTTACGAAATGTAGATCAGGGACCCGGATTATATGGTAGTGATCCTTTTTGTGGTCCTTCACGAAAGTGGAATTTTCAATACACTACTTCAAGTCAAGCCAGCAGAATCGCAGCTGTTAATTTTATGGAACAAATCATTCCCAATGGATATTATGTAACGGTACGATTTACTGCTTCTTCAAATATCAATGGTAATACTTACGCCGATGCCTGGAAAGCAGATCAGGCAATTTTAGGGCAAGGGAAATCTTTGTATCATAGCCTAAAAAATGCTGGATTTACTGACATTGATCTATTTGATAATCCCAAGGCCTTTAACTTTATATATAAGAAAGGAAGCAATTCTTTTACGCCTATATGGCAATTTTCCGAAGGAATAAACGATAAAATAGAATTAGATGCTATTTGCCCGATTACGAGAGACAGTGGCTCTATTTCCTCCCCACTATTCGGGCCAGCAAAATCATGGGATCAATTTCATTTTAAAGGAAACCCATCTGAGAATATCAGTACAGATTCTATAAACTTTAAAATTATAGGTGTTACTGCCAATGGGAATGAAAGCATTCTATATAACTTGGATTCCACTAACCATGATGTTGATATTTCCTCAATCAATGCAACACAATATCCATTCCTCAAACTTCAAATGCTTAACAGAGATACAGTTAACGCAACACCTTACCAGCTAAAACACTGGAGAGTAAATTATACTCCTGTTGCAGAAGGTTCCGTAGCGCCCAATATTTTATTTAACATGAAAGACACTGTAGAGCAGGGAGAGGTTATTAACTTTCAACTGGCTTTTAAAAATATCAGCCCGATTGCCTTTGACAGCCTGTTAAAAGTTAATTTTATTATTACTGATCGAAATAATATTCCTAAACCCATTAATATTCCCAAAAGAAAAGCATTGGTGTCCGGAGATACACTGATAATTAGCTACGCTATTGATACGAAGGATTTACCTGGCAATAATACTTTATTCATTGACGTTAATCCCAACAATGACCAACCGGAACAGTTTCATTTTAACAATGTTTTGTACAAAGATTTCTTTGTGAAACCGGATAATTATAACCCTTTACTGGATGTTACATTTGATGGTGTACATATTTTGAATAAAGATATCGTTGCAGCGGCGCCACATATTCTAATCAAATTAAAAGATGAAAGTAAATTTTTAGCATTGGATGACACCGCTTCTCTAAAAGTACAAATAAAATATCCGGATGAGACATTACACGATTACCAATTTGGCGACACTATGCAGTTTATTCCTGCCAATTTAAATGCTGGTGAAAATACTGCAACAATCAACCTCAAGCCTTATTTTGCAAAAGATGGAGAGTATGAATTGATTATTTCAGGCAAAGATAAAGCAGGCAATAAAGCTGGTAATCTTGAATATCGTATAGTGTTTACCGTTATATCCAAACCAATGATATCAAATCTGCTCAATTACCCTAACCCGTTTACTACCTCTACTGCCTTTGTTTTCACCGTAACTGGCAAAGAGATACCACAAAATATGCGTATACAAATATTGACAATTACCGGCAAAGTCGTGAAAGAAATCACTAAGAATGAATTAGGTCCAATACATATTGGCAGAAACATAACAGAGTATAAATGGGATGGAACGGATATGTATGGACAAAAATTAGCGAATGGTGTTTATTTATACCGGGTTTTAACCAATTTAAATGGAAAATCACTGGACAGATACAAAGCTGATGGAGACAATACAGATCAATATTTTAATAAAGGATATGGTAAAATGGTAATCATAAGGTAATAGGAATCATATTTTTACATTTTTCGGCTGTTTTAAAGAGTTAGAAAGCTTTTTGATACAGCCTTTTTTATTTATTAATTTTGCAGTTCAACCGAATATAAAATGGCTAAAATTCCTATTAATATTGCGACAGGTAGTTTACAGCAAAGTGAAATCATTGTTGGAATTGATTTAGGAACTACCAATAGTCTTGTTGCTATCATTCATCCAGAAAACAAACAGCCGATCGCCTTAAAAGAAAATAACAGCAGCTCTCTGGTTCCTTCAATAGTTTACTTTGATGAAAATCAGCAAATAGTGGTAGGATATGAGGCCAAAATGCATCTAACTACTCATCCTAAGCGGACTATTTTCTCAGCCAAAAGATTAATGGGGAAAAGCTATAATGACATTAAAAACAGTCTGAGTAATGTTAGCTATAAAATAATAGATAGTGATGAAGAAAAATTAGTAAAAGTACAGGTAGGTGAACATTTTTACTCTCCGATAGAACTATCAGCCTTTATTTTACAAGAATTAAAAAGGAAAGCAGAACACATCTTAAAAACTCCTGTAAATAAAGCAGTTATAACAGTTCCGGCTTATTTCAATGATGCACAACGACAGGCCACCAGGGATGCCGGTAAATTAGCAGGCCTGGATGTATTGCGAATCATCAATGAACCTACAGCTGCAAGTTTGGCATATGGCATTGGATTAAACAAATCCGAACAAAAAACCATCGCTGTATATGACCTCGGCGGTGGTACATTTGATATTTCAATTTTACGAATTGCCAATGGTGTATTTGAAGTACTATCTACTAATGGTGATACATTTTTAGGAGGAGATGATTTTGATCTCACAATAGTTGAATTTTTGAAAAACCAGTTGGCCTTAAACGATCATTCTCTAGGGAGAGATATTAATGTACTGCAGGAACTACGATTAAAAGCTGAGGAAGCAAAAAAAGATTTGAGCGAAGGTAAGCAGGCAGTAATTATCGAATTTAAAGGCAAAACGATCCAACTCAATAATGAACAATTTGAAACCATCATTCAACCTTTAGTTGAAAGAACCATATCTTGCTGTAAACAAGCTCTGAAAGATGCCGGACTTCAAACCGATGATATTAATGAAATAATCATGGTTGGAGGTTCTACTCGTACACCACTTATAAAAAAAATGGTTAGCGATTTTTTTGGCCAGCCCGTAAATGACACTATCAATCCGGATGAAGCCGTTGCATTAGGTGCAGCAATTCAGGCCGATATTTTAGCAGGCAATAATCGGGAAGTTTTGTTACTAGATATTACACCACTTTCTTTAGGCTTGGAAACAATGGGAGGGTTAATGGATGTGTTAATTCCACGTAATACAAAAATTCCAACCAAAGCGTCCCGGCAATACACTACTCAAAAAGATGGACAAACAGGCATAAAAATAGCTGTATATCAGGGAGAGAGAGATTTGGTAAAAGACAATCGGAAATTAGGTGAATTTATTCTAAAAAATATCCCTAACATGCCTGCAGGTTTTCCTAAAGTAGAAGTTAATTTTTTAATTAATGCCGACGGCATATTAAATGTAAATGCCAAAGAAATTAGAAGCGGTGTGGAACAAAGTATTGAAATTATACCACAATATGGCCTTACCGATAGTGAAGTAGAAAAAATGCTGCTAGACTCTATCAGCCATGCAAAAGATGATATTGAAACAAGAGCATTGATCGAAGCAAAAACAGAAGCTGAACAACTATTATCCACTACTGAAAAATTTGTGCAAAAAAATGCTTTGTTGCTTAATCAGCAAGAATTACTAGATACTTCCAATGCCATGCAGGCCTTACAATTGGCCATCACTATGGATAATAAAAACTTAATTCATACTAAAATGGAAGAATTAAATAACATTTCCCGGCCTTATGCAGAGCGGTTGATGGATCAGGCTGTAAGCGCTGCCATTAGTGGTAAAAAAATATGATTAAAAATGAAGCCTAAAATCGAATTTAAAACAGGTAAAGTTTTTATAATATTATGGCTTTACTTATTAGCGAGCAGTCTGTTATTATGGCATTATGGCATTCAAACTCATGGAGAAGCAGAAAAATATATTCACGATGCTAATAATATACTTTCCGGCTCCCCACTAAGAAATGGGATATTTAGTATCTTTTATATTGGCTACTCTCTCTTGATATCTTTTTTTGTAAAATTTAATATCAGCTTCCTGTTTGTAGGTATTCTTCAGTGCTTGCTATCATTTGTGGCTGCCACTTGCATGTACAAGCTGCTAATTCAAGCTGGCATTCATAAAAAAATTAGTTTTGCTTTTTTAATAATATACTTATTATGTTATCCTATCCAAAAGTGGAATTTTTATCTATATACCGAAAGCGTACATACAAGCTTAATAGTAATAACCTTTTATTATTTATACTGCATTTTAAGTAAAGTATCAACAAATTGGTTTACCCCAATTATTCTACTATTGCTGATCATATTTACAAGACCAGTAGGAATAATATTCATAGCCACTTTATTAATAAGTATTTTATATTGGCTATTTGTTAATAAGATGAAAACCTATGCTTGTATTGGCTTAATTTTACTTTTAGGACTTTTATATTTTTTTATATTCTCTCCTTATTCCACCTACATTAACCCTGATTCCCTGAGAAGGATGGAAATTATATGCCAGGTACCGGAAAAAGCTATCACCTCTACTTATCATGAGTATAACAAAGAAGGAATCCGTAGTGTATTTTTTGTTATCAAAAACGAAATAGGGTTTAAAGCTTTTTTTATAAATGGCATGAAAAAGCTAGGCATATTTTTTGGAATGATTCGACCATATTATAGCCTACAGCATAAAGGATTATTGCTTATATATCTCTTACTTTACCCATTAGCAATTATAGGATTGTTTATCAAAAAATCAAAAGAAGAGATAAGATATATTAAAAGCTTTTCGATTATTTATATCATTTTTACGTCATTGCTAATTTTTATAACCTGTGATGACTGGAGTAATAGATTTATCAGCCCAATGTTTTCTTTTGTATTATTTTTAGCAGCATTCGGTAGTGATAAAATTTTATGTAAGTTTAAATGATGTTACTATAAAATACCAACAACTATTACTAATCATTTTTTATAATTACCTTACTATCAAATTTTCTTCCACAAAACTTTTTTATACTTTAAAGCAATACATGGCTTTTCAACATAAATCCATGATAGTAAAGATATTGGAACTAATATTATTAAGGTTAATATTAGTTGTAGCAAAACAGTTTTATTATAGTTTGTTAATTTAAAAAGAATTTGTTGAATTGGAAAGGCATAAATATACATCCCATATGAAATATCATTATTGAGTTGTATTCTTATTATTTTCGAATAACCAATAATATAAGTTCCTAAACTAATAATAAATAAAATAAAAAAATTAGGCTTAAAATAAACCGGATCAAATATTTGAAAAAATATGTATAAAATAAGAGATAAGAAAAAGAGAGTCAACACAAGATTTTTTTTAATTGCCACCGTAGCAATTAAAGCGCCTGTATAAAAAATACTTATCAGGCCAAATTGTCTCTCATAAAAAAAAGGAAGATTTTTATAAATGGCCAAAATAAGTATACACACCATTATAATTCCCCCAGAAATATAAGAGAATATTTTTTTGCTCTTGTTATTTATGCAGCCAATTACAATAAAAAATGCAAGCGATAGATATAACTCTACTTCCAAAGCAATCGTCCACAATGAAGCATTTATCCCTTTTTCAGAATAACCGCTTTCAGTAAAAACTCCAGGCAAAAACATTCGTATCCTTACACCACTCATTGTGTATAAATATTTCCATGTATCCGCATGGTTAAAATAATTATTAATTGGCAATTGGGTGAATACAGGTCCCAGAAGAAATACTGTTAACAATACCAGTATACACAGTGCAGGGTATATTCTAAGAAATCTTTTTTTAAGAAAAAGAAAGACATTTTTTGACTCATAAGCACTTTTCGTAACAAAGTATCCACTAATAAAAAAGAATGCACATACACCTATACCCGATAATTCGAATCTGCCTTTTACTAATAGTTTAACCGGCTCTAAATCTGGATACCCAACTACATAAAATGAATGTGAAAAGACAACAAAAAATGCAGCAGCCAACCGGATAAAGTTAAAATTGTTATTGTGTTGAGTCATTTCCTATTAAAATTTTAGTCCCCTCACCACATATTTACCAATCATATCAAACTCAATATTCACCCGTTCATTTTTTTGTAAATATCGCATATTTGTGTGTTCAAAAGTATAAGGCACAATACCCACCCAAAAACTGCTGGATGTAATGTTAAATATCGTTAAACTAATACCATTAATCGCAATTGAACCTTTTTCGATCATTAACCGGGCAAATTTTTCGTCAATGCTGAATTGGTATTCCCAACTGCCTTTTTGATCTGTAATATCCGTACAAATAGCCGTTGTATCTACATGCCCCTGCACCAGGTGCCCATCGAGCCGGCTACCCAACTGCAACGATCGTTCTAAATTCACCAGGGTACCAGGCTGCCAGTTACCTAAGTTACTTTTATTCAAGGTTTCCTGAATAGCAGTTACCCTATGCTGTCCCTCCGCAACTGCTTCAACTGTAAGACAAACTCCATTATGACTCACACTTTGATCCACTTTTAAAGCATAACTAATGGAAGAAGCAACCCAAAAAGTATAATTATTCCCTTGTTGATCCACACTTTTCACCTCTCCAACAGCTTCTATAATCCCCGTAAACATATAAATTATTTATTTAATATTAATTTTAATATAATTTCACATTTTATTTTTCGAAAAAAAATGCTTATATTTGCAGCCTAAAAAACAAAAGTAGGTATATATTATGTTAATTATCGATTCTAAAGATTGCGAAAATATTGACAAAGCCCTCAAAAAGTATAAAAAGAAATTTGAGAAAAGTAAAATACTCTTACAATTAAGAGAAAGGCAATCTTTTACCAAACCTTCCGTAAGACGTCGTGGACAAGTCTTAAAAGCTGTGTACAAACAACAATTGGCTGCAGGTAAATAATCAGTCCTTCAAAATATATTTTATTAAACTGATATCAGGTAATTATTACCTTTGGTGATCAGTTTTTTTATGCCCCTACTAGACCATACAACCATTCAACAGTTTTTAGATTATTTAAAATACCAAAAAAGGTACTCCCAGCATACCATTATCAGCTATCAGACAGATTTAATTGATTTTTCTGATTTTTTACAAATACAATTTGGCGCAATGCCCCTGGCCGATATTAAACCCGCCTTCATCCGTAGCTGGCTGGCCTCCCTAAAAAACCTGGGATTAGAATCTAAAAGTATCAACCGAAAAATATCTACCCTTAAATCATTTTTTAAATATCAATTGAGGCAACAAACCATAGCCGTAAGCCCCATGGCAACCATTATATCGCCTAAGGTTACCAAACGCCTACCCCAGTTTGTAGAGGCTGAGGATATCAACACCCTTTTTACCCATGTGGAGTTTAGCCCCAACTGGCAGGGCCTTACCGAACAATTGATACTATCCATTCTATACAGCGCAGGCATCCGGGAAGCTGAACTGATTAACCTAAAAGAATCCTACATTAATAGCGCTAACCAAACCATTAAAGTGCTTGGTAAAGGCAATAAAGAAAGATTCATTCCCGTAAGCGCCGCATTAATCAAAGCAATGGAAGATTACAGGGCAGAAAAAAGAAAACAATTCGAAACTTTTGATAAAGAATACTTATTAGTAACCACAAAAGGGAAAAAATTGTATCCCAAATTCGTGTACAGGGTAGTACAACAGAACCTGAAACAGGTAACTACCATTGATAAAAAAAGCCCCCACGTACTGCGCCACACTTTTGCCACCCATCTGATGAATAATGGAGCAGATTTGAACGCCGTAAAAGAACTCCTTGGCCATAGTAGCCTGGCCGCCACGCAGGTATACACACATAACACCATCGAAAAATTGAAAGAAGTGTACAAAAAGGCCCACCCCAAAGCCTAACCTTGTCTGACGGCCCCCCGTCTGACAAGGTTAGAAATGCTCCAACCTTAACTACCATCGGTTCCCGTCCGACAAGGCCCAAAATTCCCTCCAATTACCCCAAAAAATATCTACATAAAATTTGGGGATTGAACGTTTATTACTTAACTTTATAGAGCAATAATAAGCTTACCAAAACTATCATACTTAACAAATATTACGCCTATGACATAGACATAATCGAGCTATCGCAAATCTTGCTTTATTTAATTCAATATATTATTTTTCAACCGTTTAAAATTAGATTGCTATGAACGTAAACATTCAAACTGTGCACTTCGATGCAGATGCTAAATTGCTAACTTATGTAGAAAAAAAAGTCTTAAAACTTACTCAGTTTCATGATCGTATTACAAAAGTAGATGTATATCTCAAATTAGATAATGTGGTACATAACATTAAAGACAAAATTGCAGAAATAAAAGTACACATTCCCCGTCATGAATTTTTTGTAAAACAATCTTCTAAATCTTTTGAAGAAAGCTTCGATATGGCTTTGGAATCAGTTATCACACAAATAAAAAGGAAAAAGGAAAAACTGGCAACAGCCTAAAATATAATATTTGTACACTTATTCCACCTCCTGTAAAGGAGGTTTTTTTATTCGTGAGACTCAATTTTTACAATTCGCCCAAGGCGATGCAGCAAAAATTGTAACTCGAATCAACCTGAGGCAGACCTTTGCGGAAAGTACAATACCCCACAGCTTGCTGCAAAAAAAGGATCCTGGCGTACCCCGAGGTTCATACCTGCGATTGCATCCATTGGAAAATGCTCAATAATTATCCATTACCAACAACAAATAAGAAATTTGGGCGTGCCCCTCCTTCCTTCCCCGGCCTGAAGGCCGGGGCTAGTCAGTCGGGTCGGGCTATACGCTACAAGTCCGGCACAGAGCCAACGCACATACCTTCACCGGGCTTTCCGCTGCTATCCCTCACGCTGGTGTTTATCTGGGGTAAAATAAAATTTAAAGCTTTACTTTAATAACCAATTTTTTTGTATTTTATTCTCTTTTTTGGTTTATTGGATTCCTTATCTAATAATAAAAGTTTCGTCTTTCTTCTATTAATCAAGTACTTTTCCAAAGTAACATCAAAATAATCCTCCGATTTGTTAATAGTATTTCTTTGCTCTTCAATTGTTTTAACTGATTTACCTTGTATATCATTTACTGCAAAAGTTACATCGGTATTATTAAGCCATGCTTTTGAGCTTGAAGTAAAATACAAAGCTGTTGAAGGAATGTTAAATTTAAAATATAACTCAGTATTTATTGCTGTATCTAAAAGAGAGTTAGTGATAACTTTTTGTTCAACAGGATATGTTTTTATTTTGTTTAAATTACTATCTAAGAAATAAAAGTTAAAAGAGTTTATATAATCTTTCAAATCGGGTAAAGAAGATAAGTATTGTTTTACATCAGGATAAAACCGCTTATCCGGTCTCTTCATAAGGTAAATAAACTCATTAGAAGAAATATCAGTACGATAAGAAGCATTAAAATGATTTATTGGTATCGGACTTATTAGTATTACAGTATCTTTCTTTATTTTAAAAAAACCACAAGTGCTATCAATATCCGTTAAAGAGCACATCTCATTAGAAGTAGTCTTGTAATAAAATCTGTTATTTTTTAAAAATTCAATTGTATAAACACCATCACTTACATCAGTCGAATAGCTATATTCATATTTACCCAAAAGGTTTGATTGAGAAAAAACAGGTAATGAGATGAATAATAAATGTAGAAAAATAAAAATATTTTTGTTTCGCACAAACATGACTTTTCGTTTCTTTAATTTGATTGTATTTAACAATATACATATTCAGGATGCTTATTTTATAAAAATTACATAAGGGGGTCCTAATCTGTATAATTGAATATCTGCTTTTTATTATAAAGTTTTGGTGTACACCTACTAACACTATATTACCCCGGGGTCTTTTTTAGAAAAAGACCCCGGAGACCAAAAGCACGTTATCTACTTAATAAATAACACTAAAAAACTTAATAATAAGCCAATTTTTATCAGATTTTACAAGGAGATACGCTTTTTTCCAAAAAATTCTCCCCAAACTTTTTCAATTCATCTTTTTCACCTACCTTTGCATCCCTAAAATATAGGGTATTTAGTTCTTTGCAATAGCGAATTTGACAAATATTTATGAAATTAGAATTATGAGTTCATAATTCTCATAATTTTTAATTCTTAATTTTTAATTGAAAATGCCGAGGTAGCTCAGTTGGTAGAGCAGCTGATTTGTAATCAGCAGGTCGTGGGTTCGACTCCCTTCCTCGGCTCTACATCAAGTCTGACGGTCTCCGTCTGCCTGATGATCTTAGAGGGCAGTTTCCAGAGCGGCCAAATGGGGCGGACTGTAAATCCGCTGTCTTTCGACTTCGGTGGTTCGAATCCACCACTGCCCACAGATTAATTAGCTAATTTGATAATGTGATGATACGCTAATTAAAGTTTAAATACAATTTTTGGTTGTATTTTGATAAATAAAAAAGTTCTTTAAATTATTTTATTAGCAAATTAGCTAATCATCGCATTAACTTAATTAAAACAAGCGGAAGTAGCTCATTTGGTAGAGCGGTAGCCTTCCAAGCTTCAGGTGGCCGGTTCGAGCCCGGTCTTCCGCTCATAAACAATTAAGAATTGGCAACTAAGAATTAAAAATTAATTGCTAATTCTTAATTTCTAATTTTTAATTGAACTGAGTTAAGCTGTTGTAGCTCAGGGGTAGAGCATCCGCCTTAGGCGGAGAAGAGGTCTACCAAAAATAGCTGCAATTCAACAAGCTGTTGTAGCTCAGGGGTAGAGCATCCGCCTTAGGCGGAGAAGAGGTCTACC
>CAZPHA010000042.1:0-1649 GCA_964586215.1 uncultured Ferruginibacter sp. | reverse complement strand
AAAAATAGCTGCAATTCAACAAGCTGTTGTAGCTCAGGGGTAGAGCACTTCCTTGGTAAGGAAGAGGTCGTGAGTTCAACTCTCATCAACAGCTCAGAAGAGGTCGTCTCGCCTCAGGCGAGATCAACAGCTCAGAATAAAAAAATTATATAAAAATAAAAGTCTACGGTTGAAGACTTTAAATACAACCAATTTTAACAACAACTTTTAAAAAGTATAAAAATGGCAAAAGAATCCTTCAAAAGGGATAAACCCCACGTAAACGTTGGTACTATTGGTCACGTAGATCATGGTAAAACCACTTTAACAGCCGCTATAACCGATATTTTGTCTAAAAAAGGTTTAGCGCAAAAGAAAAATTATGACGAAATTGATGGTGCTCCCGAAGAAAAAGAACGTGGTATTACCATTAACACTGCCCACGTAGAATACGAAACAAACAATCGTCACTATGCTCACGTTGACTGTCCAGGTCACGCTGACTATGTAAAAAATATGATTACCGGCGCTGCCCAGATGGATGGAGCTATTCTTGTAGTAGCTGCTACCGATGGTCCAATGCCGCAAACTAAAGAACATATTCTCTTGGCTCGCCAGGTAGGTGTACCTAAAATCGTTGTTTTTATGAACAAAGTTGATTTGGTAGACGATCCTGAACTATTAGAATTAGTAGAAATGGAAATCCGTGAATTGTTAACTTCTTATGGATTCGATGGTGATAATACTCCAATCATTCAAGGTTCAGCTACTGGAGCTTTAGCTGGCGAAGACAAATGGGTTGCAAAAATCGACGAATTAATGGAAGCCGTAGACAGCTACATTCCATTACCTCCCCGTCCGGTTGATCAACCATTCCTAATGAGTGTTGAAGACGTATTCTCTATCACTGGTCGTGGTACAGTAGCTACTGGCCGTATCGAAAGAGGTCGTATTAAAGTAGGTGACGCAGTAGAAATCGTAGGTTTAATCCCTACTCCGCTAAACTCTACCGTTACAGGTGTGGAAATGTTCAAAAAATTATTGGACGAAGGTGAAGCTGGTGATAACGCAGGTCTGTTACTACGTGGTATTGAAAAAACTCAAATCCGTCGTGGTATGGTAATCTGTAAACCGGGCTCTATCACCCCACATACAGAATTCAAATGTGAAGTGTACGTATTGAGTAAAGAAGAAGGTGGTCGTCATACTCCATTCTTCAACAAATATCGTCCTCAGTTCTATTTCCGTACTACAGACGTAACTGGTGAAGTTACTTTAAATGCAGGTACTGAAATGGTTATGCCAGGTGATAACACATCGCTAACAGTTACATTGATTCAACCAATCGCAATGGAAAAAGGTTTGAAATTTGCGATTCGTGAAGGTGGCCGTACAGTAGGTGCCGGTCAGGTAACTGAAGTTATTAAGTAGTTCAATAAAAATTGTAACTTTGTAATTAGCTAATTAGCAAATTTGCTAGTTAGCTAATTTGTTTACGGGCATGGTGCAATGGTAGCATACGGGTCTCCAAAACCTTTGATCTGGGTTCGAATCCTAGTGCCCGTGCTAAGTTTTTTGAAAGCATGGTGTATAGTATTTTAAGGAGAACCTTTGATCTGGGTTCCCTGCCTGACTGCGTCATGCAGACAGGGAATCCTAGTGCCCGTGCT
>CAZPHA010000041.1:0-22937 GCA_964586215.1 uncultured Ferruginibacter sp. | reverse complement strand
TTTAAACGCTTTGCATTTAATCGCTACTTTTGGCACTGAATAGTTACAAAATATTTTTATCAATGGATCTTTCGCTTTTCATCATGTTGCTGACCGTTTCGATTTGGAAGTTCGCCAAACCCTTTGCGATGCAATTAAACAGTTAAACCCCATCGGATTTCTATTATGTGAGCCTTCTTCTGATCATAATAATATTGCGTATGCCGAGAGATTTAAAAATTGCTGGGATCATTTTAGCTTAATCTTTGATGCCCTGAATAATTCCGGTCTTCGTGATGAGGAAATTTCTTTACTAAAATTAAACTTTTTCGGGAGAGAAATTGAAGATATTGTAGGCAAGAAAGATGAATTCAGAACAGAGCGGCATGAATCAGCAGCAACCTGGCTGAACCGATTAGAGAAAAGTAATTTTCAATGCCGGACGGATTTTCAATTTTTACATAATAATATTCATAAATTTTCAACAGGCGATATTACTACGGTAAAAGATAAAAGTTACATTGGTATAGAATGGGATAATACAATCATCGTATCTGTTATATTTGCTTGTTAATCAATCGTATATAAAATAATAATTTTTAATTCTCCATTCTTCGGGTCTCCACGGGGTCTTTTTTGCAAAAAAGACCCCGTGGGAACAAAAAATATTTTCTTGTTAATCAATCGTATATAAAATAATAATTTTTAATTCTCCATTCTTCGGGTCTCCACGGGGTCTTTTTTGCAAAAAAGACCCCGTGGGAACAAAAAATATTTTCTTGTTAATCAATCATATATGAAATAATAATTTTTAATTCTTCATTCTTAATTTTTAATTATTAAGAATTTTCCGTAATTTTGCAGCCCAAAACGGCTAAAATCGTTTTGCCATTTCCCACAAGGCCCAAAAAGTTCCCGTCAGTTCGGGGCGCCAGCAGGGAGTAACTATAATAAGTTATTAAAATGCCTAAGGTTAAAACCAACAGCAGCGCCAAGAAGCGCTTTAAAGTTACCGCCACCGGTAAAATTACCTTTCAGAAATCTTTCAAACGTCACATTCTTACTAAGAAGTCTACTAAACGCAAACGTGCTCTTCGTAAAGACGGAGTAGTGCATGACGCTAATATGCATTTTGTAAAACGTCTTTTACGTTTAAAATAGACAATCCCCAACAACAAATATCAAACAACAAACTACAAACTTATTAAGATATGCCACGTTCAGTAAACGCAGTAGCCAGCAGGGCTCGTAGAAAAAGAATATTAAAAGCTGCCAAAGGTTATTATGGTAAGCGTAAAAATGTATATACCGTTGCCAAAAATGTAATGGAAAAAGGCTTGACGTACAGCTACGTTGGCCGCAAATTAAAAAAGCGTGAATACCGCTCTTTATGGATTGCTCGTATTAATGCAGCCGTAAGAGCTGAAGGACTTACTTACAGCGAGTTCATTCATAAATTATCTGCTAAAAATGTTGATCTTAATCGTAAAGTGTTGGCAGATTTGGCTATGAACGAACCAGAAACATTTAAAAAGTTAATTGCATCAGTGAAATAAGGCTGTTAAATTTTGAGTATTGATAACCGGAAGCTGTCTGCTCTCCGGTTTTTTTATGGATGGTGGTGGGTATTGAGGTATTAGGTATTCAGGTATTGGGTATTAGGGTATTAAAAAATCTATCATCTGCCATCTGTCATCTATCATCTATCATCTGTCATCTGATCTATGAACCACTATATTATTTACATTTGCACGAAATTTGTTTATAATTAAAGTTTACTAAAACATTTTAGGGTTTCATGAACAATACTTATAATGATCTGGTACACCAGACGTTCAACTTCCCTCAGGAAGATTTTAGCCTGAAAGGTAATTATCTACAGTACAACGGACTGGATTTAAAAAGCCTGATAGACAAATATGGTACACCGCTGAAGCTCACTTATTTACCCAAAATTGGTAAACAAATCAATAAAGCCAAGGCCATGTTTGCACATGCCTTTAAAAAGCATAAATATGAGGGTAAATATAACTATTGCTATTGTACTAAAAGTTCACACTTTTCTTTTGTATTGGAAGAAGCATTGAAACATGAGATTCACCTGGAAACCTCATACGCTTACGATATTGATATCATCAAAAAATTATACGAAAAAAAGAAACTGACAAAAGATACCTTTATCATTTGTAACGGCTACAAACAAAAAGCGTACACCAGCCGGATTGCTAACTTGTTAAATACCGGCTTTAAAAATGTAATCCCTATTTTAGATAATACAGAAGAGCTAAGAGCCTATATTAAATCGGTGAAAGTACCATTTAATCTGGGTATCAGGGTTGCAGCGGAGGAAGAACCTACATTTCCTTTTTATACCTCACGGTTAGGCATACGTGCTAAAGATATTCTGGAGTTTTATGTAGATAAAATTGAAGGAAATGAACATCGCTTTCAGCTAAAGATGTTGCACATTTTTCTCAATAAGGGCATTAAGGATGATATTTATTATTGGAGCGAGCTCAATAAGGTGATCAATCTATACTGTCAGCTGAAAAAAATCTGTCCGGAGCTGGATTCTATCAACATTGGCGGTGGTTTTCCGATCAAGCATTCTTTGGGGTTTGAATACGATTATCAGTTTATGATCAATGAAATTGTACGCAATATCAAAGTAGCTTGTAAAAGGAGCAAAGTGCCCATGCCTAATATTTTTACAGAATTTGGCAGCTATACGGTAGGAGAGAGCATGGCTCATATTTATAGTGTAATTGGCGAAAAAATGCAAAACGACCGGGAATGCTGGTACATGATTGATTCTTCATTTATTACTACGCTTCCTGATACCTGGGGTATTGGAGAAAAATTTCTCATGCTGCCTATTAATAAGTGGGATCGGGAGTATCAACGGGTAGTGTTAGGTGGCATTACCTGCGACAGCCATGATTATTACGATTCTGAAGAGCATATCAATGAAGTATTTTTACCCAAAATAAATGGTGAAGAGTCTTTGTATGTCGGCTTTTTTCATACCGGGGCTTATCAGGATCAGATTAGCGGATATGGCGGTATCAAGCATTGTTTGATACCATCGCCAAAACACATAATTGTAGGGTATGATAAAAACGGGAAATTGACAGACTGGCTATATGCCAAAGAGCAGTCTGCCCAAAGTATGCTAAAAATATTAGGTTATTAAGCAAAAAATAAATGGAACCCACGTGACTAGTTCCTGCAGGTGGGCTCATTTATTTTCATAAAACCCACGGTTGAAGCCATGAGTATATTTATAACGTAGTATATATAAATTTATTTTGTTATATAATATTATTTTTGGCTTTAACAAATAAGGTCGACAACTTTCCAAAAAGTTGTCGACCTTTAAGGTTAATAAATATTTTATGAAACTTACTTTTCTTTTGCCGATATTAATATGTAGTGCATTTTTATCCCATGCTCAAATAAGCGAAGATTTGGTAAGGAATCAAATCTTTCAATTATTTGATGCTATGAAAAAAGGCGATACGGCTACTATTAAAAACTTATTTACCGATAGCGCTACTTTAGAAACTATCGTTCACTCGGGAAATGGAAAAGATAGCGCTAAAACCGAAACTTTGCAAAACTTCATTAATTCTATTATTCAACAACCTAAAGGATCGTTGGATGAGCGTATCGTGGTGGAGATCATTAAAACAGATTTAGATTTTGCTATGGCATGGGTTCCTTACAAATTTTACTATAAAGGTGTACTCAGTCATTGCGGAGTTGACCTGTTTGAATTCATCAGTTTAAAGGGTGATTGGAAAATTCATCGTATCATTGATACACGTAGAAAAGTAGGTTGTGAATAGGATGGTCAAATTATTATAAGGTCGACAACTTTCCAAAAAGTTGTCGACCTTTGGTTTCTATTGAATTAAAATTTGTTTAGAGCTTTCTTTTGCCTCTGCTTTTTTGGGAAGCGTTAATAATAAAATACCATTTTCGTATTTTGCACTAATGCCAACTGCATCAATCTTTTCATCAATGTAGAAGGAGCGTTTGAATGCTTTATGGCTAAATTCTTTTCTTACTGTTTTTTCATTTTCTTCATTAACGGTCTCTTTTTTATCAGCACTGATAGTTAGCAGGTTATTTTCCAATTTGATGTTGAAATCAGATTTTTCCCATCCGGGAACGGCAAATTCCAGTTGGTAAGTGTCTGCCTTTTCAGTAATGTTTACAGGAGGAAATTGTAAAACGCCTTCTCTAACGGTACGGCCAAAATTGCCGGGAAATTCATTAAAAATTTCATTCATAAAACCGTCGAATGATTTCGCAAATGGGTTGTGTGTTCTTACGAGTGTCATAGTTATAAATTTTTAATTTTTTAATACTTTGTATTTACCCCATTACCCTCAAACAATATTCCAGTTATAATTTTATGACTTTTATACATAAAAATTCTGAAATTTATGACATTATGTCATATTTATATAAAAAATAAAGTCATTATGTCGCTTTTTGATTATAAAACTTCATTTTTAATTTTTAATTTTTAATTCTGAATTGCTAATTTTGCATTTATAAAAAATACGACAGTTATGTATCCAGCAGAGATAGTGATGCCCATGAAGGAAGAATTAACAGAAAATGGGTTCAATGAATTGTTGACACCAGCATCTGTTGAAGAAGCTTTGCAACAACCGGGAACCTTATTGGTAGTGATCAATTCAGTTTGTGGTTGTAGCGCCGGTACAGCCCGTCCGGGAGTATTGATGGCAGTTAATAGCAGCAGTAAGAGGCCTGATAGGCTGGTTACCAGCTTTGCCGGTTTCGATGTAGATGCCGTAAAAAAAATAAGAGAGCATTTATTGCCTTATCCGCCTTCATCACCATCCATTGCATTATTTAAAAATGGAGAATTGGTACATTATATTGAAAGGCATATGATTGAGGGTAGAAGTGCACAAATGATAGCAGATAATTTAAAAAGCGCTTTTGAGCAATACTGTAATTAATGTAAGATATTGCCTATGGGTTAGTAGGTATACCCTTTATGCGGAGCTTCGGCAATGTGTAGAGGGTTTTTTATTTACCTATATTTCTATAAATTATTGAATATATTGCAGCTTATTTCAAATATTTACTTTTAGAACAGCTATATGTATCCGAATTTATACTATGTTTTTAAAGATTGGTTTGGCGTAGAGTGGAAGCAATTGGAAATATTGAACACTTTTGGGCTAATGGTAGCCATTTCCTTTGTGGTAGCGGCTTTACTATTGAGCTCAGAGCTAAAAAGGAAAGAAAAGCAGGGTTTATTAACTCCCCGGGAAGAAGAGATCATTGTTGGCCGCCCGGCCACTGTTGGAGAACTTTTGACCAACGGGATTTTTGGTTTTCTTTTTGGGTATAAATTAATTGGCTTGCTATTTAATAAACCGATAGATATTGCGGCGCAGGACTATATTTTTTCCCGGGAGGGAAATATTTGGGGAGGCCTCCTGCTGGGAGCAGTATTGGCAGCGCTGAAATGGTGGGACAAAAACAAGCAAAAATCGAAGCAGCCGGAAAGGAGAGTGGTTCGTATATGGCCGCATGACAGGGTAGGCGATATTGTTGTGTTAGGATTGATTTTTGGTATTATTGGCGCCAAGCTTTTTGATAGCCTTGAAAATTGGAGTGAGTTTGTCAAAAATCCTATTGAAAGATTGCTGTCCGCCAGTGGTCTTACTTTTTATGGCGGGTTGATTTTGGCGGCTATTGCTATTTGCTGGTATGCCTACAAAAAGGGTATCAGGCTGATTCATCTATTGGATGCGGTGGCTCCATCTTTAATGATTGCTTACGCCATCGGGCGTATTGGTTGCCAGGTAGCAGGCGATGGTGATTGGGGCATTTATAACAGCGCTTATGTGAGCGATGGCGCAAGAAGTGTTAGACTATCAAATACAAAAGAGTTTGAAAATCAATTAAATACAAACACTACCTATTATTTTAATGAAGGTACGGCTATTGTAAAACCAGATAGCAGTATCACAGTAAGACATGCCTATTTTAAGGCGCCGTCTTTTTTGCCGGTATGGATGGTGGCTTATACATATCCTCAAAATGTGAATAAAGATGGAGTTCCTATCCCGGGTTGTACAGACGAGCATTGCAAGGCGCTGCCTCAGCCTGTATTCCCCACGCCTCTTTATGAAACTATAATGTGTCTTATGCTATTTAGTGTGCTTTGGTCAATTCGAAAGAAAATAAAGCTGCCCGGTTTTTTATTTGGTATTTATTTGATTATGAATGGATTAGAGAGATTTATTATAGAAAAAATACGGGTAAATACTGCCTATTCTATTTTCGGCTTTCGCCCCACGCAGGCAGAAATTATATCATTTTTTTTAATAATATTAGGATTGGTGTTAATAGTAGCCTCGAGGAGGAGGAAGATAGGTTGATGTGCTAATGTGATAATGTGATGATGGGTTATTAATTCTTTTAGGTTTTATGGAGGATGGCGCTTAAGGAGATTACAACTTTACTCTAAATGCCTTTTCCAATCCATTTTTTCATGTAATACACGAACAATTTCAATTACATCATCTTCATCCATTTTGTAAAATATAAATCGTAACTTTTTATAGTAAAAGAGTTCGTAATTTAGCAGTGATGAATTTTATTCTGGATGATATCACCAGTAAGACGTTGTTGTACCCCTTTACGGCGATCAAATCGGCGGCGTATATCCGGATGGGTATTTTAACTATCCGGGAGAGGTGGGAGAGGCTGCTGGGCATGCCCATCCGGCTGTTGAGTGAAATGGAGCAGGAAGTAAGTACCGATATGATGCTTATTCCTGCTAATGTAATACCTGACAAAGAGGGAGCTGATACTTTGATGCAGAGCGGCCTGAATGCATTTTTGCAGAGTGCTACCATTAAAACCATTCATCATCCTGCTGATATTTTTAAGTACAATGATTGGGTGCTGAAAAATGATTTTAAATTATTGACGCACAAAAAAGTATCGCAGCTGATACCTGCCAGTAACCGCTGTGGCAGCTCTTCGCAAATTTTTATTGAACCGGGTGCTATCGTAGAGCATTGTATTTTAAATGCAGCCCATGGCCCTATTTATATTGGCAAAAATGCCGAGATCATGGAGGGTAGTATGATTAGAGGGCCATTTGCTTTATGTGAAGGTGCTGTAGTGAAGATGGGAGCAAAAATTTATGGCGCTACTACTATCGGGCCATATTGTATCGCCGGCGGCGAAATTAAAAATTCGGTGATGTTTGGCTATAGTAATAAAGGGCATGACGGATATTTAGGTGATAGTGTTATTGGAGAATGGTGCAATCTGGGCGCCGGTACCAGCAATAGTAATATCAAGAATACTGCTGGTATGGTGAAAGTGTGGGATCATGTAAAAAAGAATTTTATTGCTACCACCCATAAATGTGGATTGTTGATGGGTGATTATAGCCGGGCAGGTATCAATACCAGTTTTAATACAGGCACCACAGTTGGTGTTTGCTGTAATATTTTTGGTGAAACATATCCACCCAAATATGTGGCGGATTTTAGCTGGGGCAATGAAGTATATGAGTTGGAAAAAGCATTGGTGGACATTGACAATTGGAAAAAACTGAAGGGGAGCGGAATAACAGAAGAAGAGAAAAGTATCTTAACAAATTTATATCATACAAAAATTACCAACTAACCATGCGTTTACAAATTGCTGCTGCTAACTGGAAAATGAATTTGAGTTTACACGAAGCTGAACAACTGACGGATCAGTTGATGGCGGCCTCTTATGAGCTTAATGACAATCAGTTAGTTGTGCTGGCGGTTCCGTTTCCATATTTAATAACAGTACAAAATAAGATTGGCAGTAAGAAAAATATATTTATTGCGGCACAAAATTGTTATCACAAAAAAAATGGGGCTTATACCGGAGAGGTAAGTGCATCGATGTTGCAGGGTATGGGTATTCCTTATGTTATTATTGGGCATAGTGAACGCAGAGAATATTTTAACGAAGACAATGCCATGCTGGCAGATAAAGTGAATATTGCTTTGGAGCATCAGGTAAAGCCTATATTTTGCTGCGGAGAGCCTTTGCACATTAGAGAAGCAGGTACACAGAATAGTTTTGTAGAAAGGCAGTTAAAAGAGAGTCTTTTTCATTTACATACCGACCAAATAAGAAATTTTGTTATTGCTTATGAGCCCATCTGGGCCATTGGAACAGGCAAAACGGCCACCAGTGAGCAGGCGCAGGAAATGCATGCCTGTATACGGGAGTTGCTGGCAAAACAATATGGAATGGAAATTGCGAATAGTGTTAGTATTTTATATGGAGGTAGTGTAAAAGCTTCCAACGCTAGTGAGTTGTTTTCCATGCCTGATGTAGATGGCGGGCTGGTAGGCGGAGCCAGCCTGGTAGCGGATGATTTTGTTACGATTATTAAAAGTTTGAAATAAATATTTTATTAATTTTCATCATTAATTTTTTCTTGTGGTAAACTTACGGTTACAGGTGTATACTCGTTTAGTTTAACTAAATCTAAAATGGTAGTGTCTCCCTGTGAACTTCGTTGGTACATAGGCACGAATTTAGCTCCAGCGATAACTTCGTGAAATCGATACGAGCTGCGACTTACTACGGTATTGCTAAACATATCATCGAAAGCCCTGATGAAAACCAGTATTTCACCTTCTGTATTAGCAAAATCTGTTGCTGTAAATTTATAGAAAGGGCTTTTTTCGTTAATAGGATGAACGATTGTCCAATTAAGTGTTAGTGCATTCACTTTTTCTACTTCCAACTCCAACGGAAAAAAACGGTTTACATTTTTGCCATCTTCTTCCACATTAATGGCTACTAATATTTTTACTTCTGCATCGCTTAAAATAGTGTTTTTGTAGGGCGCCAACCTAAACATAAGTGCTGCGCCGTCTTTAAACGGGCTTATTAAAGCATTTTTGGAAAATTTTAGATAGGCAGTAGGCTTGCTGAATCTGCCGTATAACAAGCCGGTAGCCAGTGCCAGGCTTAATAAACCCAGCAAAGCTTCAATGGCAGATACAAAGCTTGCCACAAAACCAACAGGGTTAACCCTGCCATAACCTACGGTCGTAAATGTTTGAGCACTAAAAAAGAATGCTTCGCCAAATTTTTCTAAAGGCGTTTGTCCTAACATGCCCGATAAATGTTGAGGGCCAATCATGTAATAAAGGCAGGCAAAGAATAGGTTAATGATGATGTAGAAAAGTAAAATAACACCTAAAAACTTCCATCTGGGCATGTCAAGCAGGCTATGATACCAGCTGATACTTTCCAAAAATTTTACACCTCTTTTACTAATATTAGGTTGGCCGTCTTTTTTAATAAATCGGCCTCCATAATCGGAAGCATTAGCGCCAAAACCTGTATTGGCTTCTGTGGCTGCTTTTGTATTGATCTTTTTGAGGAATGCCATGTATGGTAAATGAAATTGTAAATTAATAATTATTTTATTTGTGAGACTCAATTTTTGCAATTCGCCGAAGGTGAAGCGACAAAACTATAAGTCAAATCCCGCCACAGGCGGAAGGTATAATACCCCGTAGCTTGCTGCGGAAAAATGATTCGGGGCTTGCCCCGAAGTTTATATTTGTGATTTGGATTTACAATTAATAATTTAGCGATATTGCAATCCGATGTCATCGTTACAAAAATCTATTCAATATAATGTGGTAGGCAAGTTCTTGTATCATCTGTTGGTCTTTGCAAATAATGTTATGATTACAAGAATTTTGGGAACTGCTTTTAGCGGTTATTTTTTTAATGAATTATACATACTCAGCTTTTTAGTATTCCTATGTGGATTTGGATTTGATTATTCTCTTGTTTATCTATTGTCCAAAAAGCAAATAAATATTATTGATCTGTGTAAAAAATTATTAATTATTAGTATATTTTCTGCATTATTAATAAAAATATTATGCATATTTAGAATTATAAATTTAAATCAGCCTCATGATGCTATATTTTTATTTAGTGTAGGTAATTGGCTGCTGGTCGCTTTTCAGGCGATATTATCTGCTTATAGCAAATTTTTGCTTCAAAATATAGTGCTGGTGTCAGCTAACCTGATTTTACTAATATTGCTGCTCGTACTTTATCATCCGTTTCACATGGACCAGCCTGCTGATAAGCATACTTTTGATACCATCGCCATTACTGTTGGTAGTATGTATTTTCTTCAGGGGTTTATTTTATTATTTATTATAAGATTTGCCAACCTTGCCAGCAGTAGTTTTATTATTAGCTGGAAAGAATTATTAAGCAGTGGCTTGTTAATGATGATCTCTGCATTAATATTTTTTGTGTATTTACGAGTTGATAATTTTTTTGTTGAAAAATACTGTGATGCTACAACACTCAGCAATTATGTACAATGTGGAAAAATTGGCCAGTATTTTTTGTATTTACCTACCATTGTTTCCTCTACGCTTTTGCCATATTATGTAAAAAATGATCAGCAGCTTTCTTTTGCTCATTGGAAAAAAATGGTTCAACCATATATTTATATCCTTTTATTTACAGTGGCTGTATTGGCTATCGGTGGTAGCTATATTTTTCCCTTTTTATTTGGAAAAGAATTTGGTGCCATGTATACTTTCATGATAATACTATTGCCGGGATTTTTTGCTTTAGGTATTCTTACTTTAGTGAATACAGTTTTTTTTAGTAAAAAAAATCTGATTACAATCATTATTGGCGATATCATTGGTTTATTTTTAATAATTGTTTTAGACTTTATCTTTGTACCGAAGTATGGCGCATTGGCAGCAGCTATTATTAGTTCATTTAGTTATATAGCTACACTGGGTTATTTGCTGGTGCATCTAAAAAAACAATTTAGCAATACATAATTTTTTTGGAAAAAATATTTTTATATCGGGTATATAAGTATTCCAAACTGGCTTTTTTGTTAGTAGCCGTGTTTATTACTATTTATGCCATATTATTTTTAAAAAAAATGGATATGGTAATTTTTAGGTATAATAATATGTTTGCAGTACCCAATGCTTATAGTGGTAATATTGCTTCAACCTATGTTTTAAAGGCAGATGATCAGTTGATAAAAATTACATTTCATCCATACTGGAAAAAAGATTTTTTGGAATCATCATTGGCAACATATGCTCAATATTTAAAAAACAATAAAGAAACTTACTTGCATCAATATTTGCAGGAGAAATTTAGCAATAGCGAAATCCGATTTAAATTGCAACAAAAATTAACTGCTGATTCTGCAACAATAGACCGCTTCCCATTATGGTATTTTCAATTTGCTTCGCAGAGTAAGCCATTTAATAAAAGAACAATTAAAATAGCCGTGTGGCAGTATGATTATGATTTCACTCATAATGTTCCACAGCCAAAAGATTCTATTTTATTGCAAGAAAAATTATACACAATAGATGAGTAATGTTAATTTTAGACACAAGAGCCAGATGAAAGCCTTGCGGATCTTATTGGTACTTGTATTGCTGGAATTTATTGCATTTCAACTTTCCGGAGTGGGGTTTCATTCACTTTATAAAGCTCCATTTTATAATTTTGGTGTAGACATTTTTTTTGTGGTATTTTATTTTTTTCATATTCCGCAAACTATTGTTCATCATTTATGGCTCGGATATTTGTTGGATATTTTAATTGTTGTACTATTATTGGTGCAAATCCTTCTGCCACGACTTCGATACCTGCCCATTTTGTTATTACTACTTTTATTCACTTACTATGTTACTTTAGCCGGGTATCATACACATAGCAATTACCAGACAGGCTTTGTATTAATACTCATTCCATTCATATTTTATAAAGAAAATAATAGAAACCTTGCTTTTGAATGTTTACGATATTATCTGTTGTTTTTTTATTTCAGTGCTGCCTACCACAAATTAATAACGGGAAGTTTGTGGGAGGTGAATCATTTTAGTAATATTATTAAAGGACAGTTTGTGCCGTATTTTATAGAAGATCACACCAGTATAAGAACACAACTTAACTTTTATTTGGCCCAGCATCCATTTGGGTCATACCTGTTTTATTTATTCGGAACGTTATTAGAATTTATTATCATCATCGGCTTTTTTACCAAAAAATATGATAAAGCTTTAGGGATCATCATATTACTCTTTCACTTTGTAAATTGGTTTGTGATGGATATCGGTCCTTTTGGGCAAATTGCCTTTGTAAGCATGTTGTTTTTCTCTCAAAATTTTCAATTTCCTCCGGCTAACCCAAGGGTTATTACGCATTTGTAATATATTTAATATGAGGTTATATTTGCTGCTATTTTCGTACCTTTGCAGCCTGTATGAAAAATATTCGGAATTTTTGCATTATAGCCCATATTGACCATGGAAAAAGCACCTTAGCAGACAGATTGCTGGAGCATACTAAAACAATTAGCGAAAGAGATATGCAAGACCAGGTGCTGGACGATATGGACCTGGAACGAGAGAAGGGGATTACCATTAAAAGTCATGCCATTCAAATTAACCATACCCATCAGGGCCGGCAATACACTCTCAACCTCATTGATACCCCCGGACACGTGGATTTTAGCTATGAAGTAAGCCGGGCATTGGCCGCCTGTGAGGGCGCTTTATTATTGGTAGATGCTTCACAGGGTATTCAGGCCCAAACCATTTCCAATTTATATTTAGCCATTGATAACAATCTGGAAATTATTCCGGTTATCAATAAAATAGATATGGAAGGTGCCATGATCCCGGAGGTAAAAGATCAAATTATCGAATTAATCGGTTGTAAAGAAGAAGATATCCTGCTCGCCAGTGGTAAAAGTGGTATTGGTATTGAAGAAATTTTGGCGGCTATCATTGAACGCATTCCTGCACCCAAAGGTGATGTGGCAGCCCCATTGCAGGCGCTTATTTTTGACAGTGTATTCAATTCTTTCCGGGGAATTATTGTTTATTTCAGAATATTCAATGGTACGCTCAAAAAGAACGATAAAATCAAATTTTTCAATACAGGGGCAGAATATACAGCCGATGAAGTAGGTATTTTAAAGCTGGGCATGGAAGCTAAAGAAGAGATAGGCGCCGGCAATGTAGGATACGTAATCACCGGTATTAAAAATGCCAAAGAAATCAAGGTAGGTGATACCATCACCACTACAGCCAACCCTTGTAATGAATCTATCAAAGGTTTTGAAGATGTAAAGCCGATGGTATTTGCCGGTATTTTTCCGGTTAACACCGATGAGTTTGAAGAGTTGAGAGATTGCATGGATAAACTGCAGCTCAATGATGCTTCTCTTACTTTTGAATTAGAAACCTCCCAGGCATTAGGTTTTGGCTTTAGATGCGGTTTTTTGGGAATGTTACACATGGAAATCATCCAGGAGCGATTGGAAAGAGAATTCAATCAAACTGTAATCACTACCGTTCCTAACGTAAGCTTTGTTGCTACCACTACTAAAGGCGAAGTCATAAAAGTGAACAACCCCACCGAAATGCCCGACCCAAGCAGATTGGAGAAAATAGAAGAACCCTATATCAGAGCACAAATTATTACCAAGCCCGAATATATCGGTAATATTATGACACTCTGCATTAATAAGAGAGGAATATTGATCAACCAGGGTTATTTGACACCAACAAGAGTGGAATTGACTTTCGATATGCCATTAACTGAAATTGTTTTTGATTTTTATGATAAATTAAAAAGCATGACCCGTGGGTATGCTTCCTTCGACTATCATCCATTGGAATACCGGGAAAGTGATATTGTAAAGATGGATATTTTGTTGAATGGGGATAAAGTAGATGCCCTAAGCGCTTTGATACATCGTGGCAGGTCGCATGAATTTGGCCGTAAATTGTGTGAAAAATTGAAAGAGCTTTTACCCAGGCAGCAGTTTCAAATTGCCATTCAGGCCGCTATCGGAGCCAAGGTGGTAGCCAGAGAAAATATCAGTGCTATGCGTAAAGATGTAACGGCTAAATGTTATGGCGGTGATATCAGTAGAAAGCGTAAATTGTTGGAAAAGCAAAAAGAAGGTAAAAAGCGTATGCGTCAGATAGGTAATGTGGAAGTGCCACAGGAGGCATTTTTAGCTGTATTAAAGCTGAATGATTAATTTTATGGTACCAACATTTGTTTTTCATGCAGCATCGTTGTGGCTTGTCCGCCTCAGGCGGATCACTCACTTGTACGGCATATCTTTGTTCAGCTATTTAAGTATTAATAATATGTACACACTTGAACAAATAAAAGCTATTTTGGCAAAGGCTAAACCGGATTTACAAAAAAAATATCCCCTGAGTGAGTTGGGTATTTTTGGAAGCTACGCCAGAGGTGATGCCAGTGAGGAAAGTGATATAGATGTGTTGGTAGATTTTAACGGGCCTTTAGGTCTGATGAGATACATTGGTTTGGCGCATGAAATTCAGGATTTATTTAAAATTAAAGTAGATGTTGTTTCAAGAGGAGGAATAAAACCCAAATACTGGAGTTACGTTTCAAAAAATATTGTTTATGTCTGAGAGAGATGTAAATTTATTACTAGAGGATATCTTACAAGCTATCAACACTATTGAAGATTATACAACTACAATAAGATATTTTGATGATTTTGTAGAAAATAGGATGCTTGCCCAGGCGGTTTACTTTAACTTTACAATTATCGGCGAAGCAGTTGCTCAACTACCGTTATCTTTTAGAGAGGAATATCCATATATTGATTGGCGTGTTATTAAAGATATGAGGAATTTTATAGTACACGAATATTTCGGCATAAGCCCGAAAGTGGTTTGGGATACAATACAGTTTGAGCTCTCTGGATTTAAAGAACAAATTACAGCACTAATAAAAAAAATTAACCATCATGAGTAATTTCTCTCTCAATACAGAACCTAATATTACAGCAACCATACGGTTTATTCAAAAAGGAAATGATACACCCATAAAAGGTCCGGAGTACAGGGTACGGTTATACGATAAAGATCTAATAGAAGATGATTTTTTAGGCGAAAGTAATATAGACGAAAATGGAGTTGCTCAATTTACTTTCGATAACCAGTCTTTCAGTGACTTTGCTAATGCCGATCAATATCCCGATTTCTACTTTATTCTTTTTAAAAATGATGAAGCTCTTTTTAAAAGTAAAGTAATGGATAATGTCAATTTGTCAGTATTGGAAGAATTCAAAAGTAACAAGGGAGAAGTCATTGATTTAGGTACTTTCCTGGTTGAAGGATGATTATATAGAAAAATATTTATATAAATAAAAAATAATATATATGCAATTCGGCGATTTCTATTATCCATTGCCCACCAATGAGCCTGTGTTAAATTATGGCCCGGGAAGCAAAGAAAAAGCAACTTTAAAAAGTGTTTTAAAGGAGTTAAAAAGTACGAAAGCTGATATTCCCATGTACATAGGTGCCGAAGAAGTACGTACAGGCAACAAGGCTGAGATTTGCCCTCCACATGAGCATAAGCATGTATTAGGACATTTTCACATGGGTGATGCCAGTCATGTTAAAAAAGCTATTGCTGCAGCTCTGAAGGCCAAGGATAAATGGGCCAATTTGAGCTGGGAAAACAGAGCCAATATATTTTTAAAAGCCGCTGATTTAATTGCTACCAAATACCGGCCCTATATGAATGCCACCACTATGCTGGGACAAAGCAAAAATGTTTTTCAGGCGGAGATTGACTCCGTATGTGAGCTGGCAGATTTTTTACGATTTAATGTTCACTTTTTAAGTGAGATTTACCGTCAGCAGCCGATCAGTGCTGCAGGCATGTACAATCGCATGGAGTATCGTCCGCTGGAAGGATTTGTGCTGGCTATTACGCCGTTCAATTTCACAGCTATTGGCGGTAATCTTTGTACCAGCCCCGCTATGTGTGGAAATGTAGTAGTATGGAAATGCGCCAACACACAGGTGTACAGCGCTCAAATGTTCATGCGTATTTTGAAAGAAGCCGGCTTACCCGATGGCGTAATCAATCTGGTATTTGTGGATGGTCCAACCATAGGAGAGGTATGTTTTAATCACCCTGATTTTGCCGGGGTTCATTTTACCGGTAGCACCGGTGTATTCAATAGGATGTGGGAAACCATTGGTAAAAATGTCGGCATGTATAAATCTTACCCACGTATTGTAGGTGAAACGGGCGGTAAAGATTTTGTCATTGCTCATAAAAGCGCTAATGCAGATGTGTTGGTAGCAGCACTCGCAAGAGGTGCTTTTGAGTACCAGGGACAAAAATGCAGCGCTGCTTCCAGGGCGTATATTCCAGGTAACCTGGCAGCAGAAGTAAAAAGGAAATTAATAGCCGAAGTAAAAACCATGAAAATGGGTAGTACAGAAGACTTTACCAACTTTGTAAATGCCGTCATCGACGAAAGAAGCTTTGATAAATTAGAAGGTTATATCAAAGCTGCCAGGAAGAAAGACAGCAACGCCAGAATAATAGTAGGAGGTAAGTGTGATAAGTCTGTGGGTTATTTTATAGAACCCACCATTATTGAAACCACTGATCCTAAATACATCACCATGTGTGAAGAGTTGTTTGGGCCGGTACTTACCATGTATGTGTATGATGAAAATAAATTTGAAGAAACATTAAAGCTGGTAGATACTACGTCTAGCTATGCATTAACAGGAGCTGTTATCGCACAGGACCGTTATGCGGTAGAATTAGCCACTAACCGCTTACGTAACAGTGCCGGTAATTTTTATATCAACGATAAACCAACGGGAGCTGTGGTAGGCCAACAACCTTTTGGTGGCGCCCGGGCAAGCGGTACCAACGATAAGGCCGGCTCTATCTTAAATTTATACCGCTGGATCAGCGCCCGAACAATTAAAGAAACACTGGTGCCGGTTACAGATTACCGGTATCCGTTTTTGCAAGAAAAATAATATTAAATTTATTTCGCATATTAATTGAAAACGGCTTTTCATTAACTTAAAAACAATTTTTATAAATTTTTGAGAAAGTCGTATGTAATTTTAGTTAAATTAGCATCTAATATTATATTATGCGGAAGCCGAAAAGCAAAAAAAGAGTAGGCATTATTTAAAATTTTATTAAAATGAAAAAATTAACTAACTTATCAGAGTTTATAAACTCAAATGCTATTAGCCTGATTAAAGGAGGCGATGTAAATATTGGGGGTATTCGTTATTATGCAGCTGACTGCAAGACACTCATTAAAGTTGAGAATAATCGAACCTTTGAGGCTATTAATGGTCAATGGGTTGAAACTGATTGTTGATTAGTAACAGATATTTTGCCAGCGCTTCACTCAACTTCTTGAAATCAAATACAAATCGTAAATTTAAATACAAAGAAACTCAACATTTGTAGGAATATAGTAGCCAGGTTGTTGAAAATAATGTGTTGCCAGTATGCTATAATAAATATTTAGTAAAAAATAACTTTTATTAATTTGATACAGCTGTATGTAATTTTGTTTTAATCAGCATCTATATAAAAAATGCGGAAGCCGAAAAGCAAAATAGAGTAGGCATTATTTAAAATTTTATTAAAATGAAAAAATTAACTAACTTATCAGAGTTTATAAACTCAAGTGCTAGTAATTTGGTTAAAGGTGGAGCTGTTAATATTGGGGGTACTACTTACTATCCTTCAAAACTTACCGGGGAGGTTTATAAATGTATTGGTGACGATTCTTATGTTCCTAATCAAGACAAAACAGGGTGGGTTTTAGCTGATTGTGATTAATATTTGCAATAAAATTTTTTAAAAACATCTGCTAAAAATAATTTGGCAGGTGTTTTTTGTTTTCTACTTGGTGTTGATTTTGCTTTTAATTTTAATAGGTGCATTTGGATAAAAATTGTGCAAAGCACTACTGTTTAGGCAGCAACTTTTAATGCTTTTTTTGTTTGGAATTAGAAAATTATTAAGTGAAACGTACTTTTTATTAAGATGTGGGTTGATTTTGTTAACTGAAATAGTCTATTTGTGAAATTTATAAAATTTATTTATGTAATTGGTGTAAAATTTGCATCTTATTAGCAAACGGGAAGCCGAAAACGGAATAGAGTAGGCAAATTATTAAAAGTAAAAATTTATTAAAAGCTGTGTTCAAGCAATAAGTGCAACTTTTTGTTTTAGTAAATAAACCTCATTAGACGTTTTATAATTAAACTTTCTAACGGGTCTGTTATTAATCATTTTTTCTACTTTTTTTATTTCTTTATCTGACAGTTCTGCAAAGTTAGTTTTTTTAGGATAAAATCTTCTTATTACTCCATTTCTATTTTCAATACTTCCTTTGTCTTGTGAAGTATATGGTCTTGTAAAAAAAGTTTTTATATTAAGTTCTACTGCAATTTCCTGGTGTAAACTAAATGCTTGGTCATTATCAAAAGTCATTGTTTTTAGATGCTTATTATTTTTCATTCTCTTTAATATCAACTTTTTTATATGCTCAGGTTTTTTTGAATCTATCTTATTGATTGTTGTTAATAAAGTTGCTCTGTCCAGCATCACTAAAAGACCTCCTTGATGATCTTTACCAATTATTAAGTCTACTTCTATATCTCCAAGTCTTTTTCTTCTTTCCACCACTTTTGGCCTTTTTTCAATAGATACCCGATTGGGTATTAACCCTCTGTTGTCTTTGTAATTGCCGCGTTTTCTTCGTCGTTTACTATGTTTTAAAAGTCTATAAGTTCTTTTAAAGTTTTTATGCTCTTTTTTATTACTAAACTTTGCTTCCCATATAAATTTATAAATCGTTTCATGGCTTACCCCCCTTTGATGATCCTTTTTCCATTGTGCACTTATTAACTCGGGGCTAAGCTTTTCAATCGTCATTTTTTTTACCACATCTCTTTTTAATTCAGTTGAAAATAAAATTTGTTTGGGTTTTAGTTTATGCCTCATCCTTGTTTTGACTTCGGCTTTTTCGGCGTTATATATTTTTGCTCCAGTTCCCCGTTTGGGTACATTTCTTTTTAGCTCACGACAAATGGTAGACTTATTTACCCCCACTGTTTTTGCTATAAAAGTTTGACTATGGTTGGCATTTTTTAATGCTTCAATTTGATACCTTTGTGCTAAGGTGAGCTGGGAATAGATTTTTGACATGCAACACAAATTTAGATTTTCAGCTTCATCTTCTTTGGAGGGGTACCCCTCCAAAGAAGATGAAACCTATGTGTTGCACTTATTAATTGAACTTACAAAATGAAAAATGTAAAAAAATTAGACAGCTTGATGGAATTCAAAACTAAAGAAGCAATGAATGTTAATGGCGGAGGCTGTGTTTATCAATCATGTGATTTATTTGGCTGTAAATGGACTCAGTGCTTAAATGGAAAATCTTATCAAATATGGGATGGAAAAATTAAAGAAGTTGATTGTGATTAATTGATTTACTATTAAAATAAGCTTTGTTTTTTTAACAGGCTTATATTCTTAAAAACTAAATTTTCTGAAATGAAAAATCTTAAAAAATTAGACAACTTGTCTGAATTCAAAACAAAAGGAGCAATGACTGTTAATGGTGGGGGTGGCGCTTTTAAAGATTGGTATCATACCTTAGACGGTAAATGTGCTTATAAATGGACACAATGTTTTGAAGGTACTTCTTATCAAGTTGTTGATGGGAAACCTAAAGGTGTTGATTGTGATTAATATATACACATCTTTTTAGTCTTGCTATTATAAAATAGAATTACTATAAAAATTGTAAAAACACCTGCTGAAAATAGTTAGGCAGGTGTTTTTTATTTCACATAGAAGTATTATTTTTATGATATGATTTTGATCATTAGTACCAAAACAGGTGAAGCAACAACTTGCCATGTTATCGATTGGTTACATTATTTAAAGGGCAACTGGCGACGCTTACACGGCGAAGAGCTACATGAAAATTCGGTATTAAGTTATCAAATAACAGATGAGTCTACAGACATTCAACTTTTCATTGATGAGGATGTTATAACCCTTTCAGATATCAATTCGGTATGGTACCGCAGGGGAGGTTTTTGGAGTAATCTTGATTTTGAACAGGTTGAAAGGCAAGGCCGGGATACGCTGCAAAAATTTTGTGTAAATGAAATGAAAGAAATTAAAAGCGCTTTTTTTCATACACTTACCCAAAAAAAATGTTTAACCAACCCTGTAGACCAGCGTGAAGTGAATAAGCCACATATCCTTACAATAGCCAAAGAAGCAGGATTGAATATACCTCCCACAATTATTACCGGTATTAAAAAAGAACTTACAAAATTTTATCAGGAGCATGGTTCAGCTATTGTTAAACCAATAAGTAACCCTGACTTTTTCCAAATTGGTGGTCAAATGCATATGAGTTATACAGAAGTAATAGATGAAGAATTTATAGAGGAATTGCCCGATAAATTTACACCATGCCTGGCACAGAAAAAAATCGAAAAAGATATAGAAATCCGCATTTTTGTTTTAGATGATGAGATTTATAGTATGGCTATTTTTTCACAAAATGATCAACAAACTCAGGTGGATTTTAGACGCTATAATAATGATAAACCCAACCGCAATGTACCTTACCAGCTGCCGACTGAAATTGAAGAAAAAATAAGGATTTTTATGCAAAAAGCCAATCTTAATAACGGCTCCATAGATATGATAAAATCGGTAACCGGTGAATTTATTTTTTTAGAAATTAATCCGGTGGGGCAGTTTGGGATGGTTTCACAACCCTGTAATTACTACCTGGAAAAAAAAGTAGCCCAATGGCTGATTAAACACGACCAGTAACTGTTATGAAAAAAAACAAAAATAAACTGCAGGAGCTTTATAAAGGAAATATGCTGGCAGAGTTGCCGTTAAGTTTATCTTTATTATCTCCACCACCTGTTAATAAAAATGATGATAAAAGAAGGCCAAAACTGACACCCTGTTCATTTTACAGAGCTATTTATTATCATTGCCAGCCTCCTTTTAAATTAATCAGTAGAATAATAGATCCGGATAAAGATTAAATTTTTTATGATAAAATCTGAAAAGAAGTTTTTTAAGTTATTTGCCAATTGCATTCCGGTAAAAGGAGCAGCCCGAAGCATTATTTGTGATTTGCAACGAAACGAATACGAGTTTATACCTAACAGCATGTGTGAACTGCTAATGGAATACAAAAATATTTCAATAGATGTTATTAAAGCTGAATTCGGTGAAGAAAATGAAGCCATTATTGATGAGTATTTTCAGTTTTTGGTAGAAAAGGAACTTGGTTTTTGGTGTGAGAATCCGGCGGAGTTTCCTGAATTAAATACTCAATGGGACTTTCCGGCATGGATTACCAATGCGATCATGGATATTGATAAGCAGTCTGATTACAACTATAAAAAAGTATTTACCGAACTCAATGATTTAGGCTGTAAGGCTGTCCAAATCAGGTGCTACGATGCCATTTCTTTCGATAAATTAAAGTCTATACTTGATCAAACTCAAAATAGACGCTTACAATCAGTTGAATTATTTATCAAATATGATGATACAATAGAAAAATCGCAATTACTGCAACTTTTTAATGATTATTTAAGAGTATCTGCTTTGTATGTTCACACAAGCCCTTTTAGCGAACAAATAGATATTCCTGAATCCTATAGCAGGCTAATATATTTGCAACAGCAAATTGATTCGCACACACACTGTGGTATGGTGCATCCGGCATATTTCAATGTGGTACAAGAAAACTTTATGGAGGCGCTGCTATATAACTCCTGCCTGAATCGTAAAATATCGGTAGATGTAAATGGTGATATTAAAAATTGTCCTTCTCTGCTGCAAAGTTATGGTAATATTGCTACTACCTCATTACATAGTGCCTTAGCTGAACAGAGTTTTAAAGATTTGTGGCAAATTAATAAAGATCAAATTAACACTTGTAAAGACTGTGAATTTAGATATATATGCACAGATTGCAGGGCGTTTATTCAGCAGCCTGATGCTAAGTATTCTAAACCTGCGAAATGTACTTATGATCCTTATACAAATGTTTGGGAGTGAAAAAGTTATTTAAATTTTCCTTTATATTTGCTTTTACGTAAAAACGCGGAAGCCGAAAAGCAAAAATAGAGTAGGCAAAATATTTAATTTTTATTAAAATGAAGAAAAAGTTAGAAAGTTTAAAAGTTAGTGTTTTTGACAATGCTCAAATTAAAGGTGGAGGATGGTTAGATCCTTGGAAAAGTTATACCGGAAATTTTAAAAGATCTTTGGCTTATACTGTTGGTGAAAACGGAGTATATCAAAAAGTCGGTGATTTTCAATATACAGATGATAATGGAATAATTAAAGTTGTTGGTGGAAATGTTCCAATTTAGTTCTTTGTAAAGTTATTTATACTTTACCTCCCCCGTCCATCTTCCACCGCAGGCGGAGACATTCGGGATCTTTCTGTTTTTACTGCCCGAAGGCTTAGCCTTCGGGCAATGATGTTACAGGATAGGTAGTGCGTAGATTTTTTAATCGTAATGTTTAAAGCCGATTTTATTTCTGACCGGCGGTTTTTGTTGCTTTTCGATTAATTCTTTTAGTACCATAAAAATATTTTCAATGTCTTTGCTGTTTCCTTTTACTTCTTTTTCCAGTTTAACAAGCTGCAACAATATTTCTTTATGGGTAAGCGCATATTCTCTAAGCTCCTCTTCCCCCGAACGTCTTCCGCCGCAGGCGGCGACATTCGGGATTTTTTCACTGCCCGAAGGCTCAGCCTTCGGGCAGAAATGTTAATGATTGCCTGCGGCAATTCTCAAATAATACCATTTATATTTCTTTTTTAGTCTGATACCAGCTTCAGTTCATCGGCATACCTTTGGGCAGTATTTTATACCAATTATACATATTAAATAGACCAATTTAAGGATGAAAAAATATACTCAAAACCGCAAATTCTTTTTACGATTTCCGGAGTAATGATTTGA
>CAZPHA010000040.1:0-24051 GCA_964586215.1 uncultured Ferruginibacter sp. | reverse complement strand
CAGTAAAGGGATACAGCATTTTTAAACCCGATTTTAGTCGGACAATAATGATTTTCTTTATTAAAGATTTATACCGATATAATTTCTGATTAAAATCAATATTTTATGTGATCAAAATCTTTGTAAACAGGGCTTTGATACATGTAGCTTTAATAAGTCATTTAATCACCTAATAAAATAAAGAATCATGGCAACACAATCCTTAGCAAGAAATACTAAAACCAATCTGCCTTCAATATTCGATAACTTTTTTAAACCATGGGATGAATGGTTCGATACGTCAAGATCCCCTTGGAATTCACTTCTTTCAGTACCTGCGGTGAATATTTGTGAAACTAAAGATGAATATAAAGTTTCACTGGCAGCGCCTGGTATGCAGAAAAATGATTTTAAAATTGATATAAAAGGTAATATGCTCACTATCAGTAGTGAAAAGGAAGAAAATAAGGACGAAAGCGACAAAAAATTTACACGTAAAGAATACAGCTTTTCTTCTTTTAGCCGTAGCTTTAACATACCTGAAGATGTAAATCAGGAAAAAATAGAAGCTAAATATGACGCCGGCGTATTAGAATTAATGCTTCCCAAAAGAGAGGAAGCAAAAAAAACAAAAGAAAGCAAACAAATTTCGGTCAAATAGACTAATGTCGCAGATTGTCCAACACAGCCCTCCTAACGCATAAATACGGAGGGCTATTTTTTATTCATCTTTAAATGAGGAAAGATGGCAGCCAGCAACATCACCGCGGAAGCTATCAGCATAGCATATATACCCCATAATTTTTGAGGGCAATAAGCATTATAACAGGAAGTAAACATCACGAAAGTTTTAATTGTATACCCGACAAGAAGGGCGCATAAAAACATATTGGTCCTTTTGGCCCAAACTTTAGGTAATAAAAGAAATATTAAACTCAATACAGCAAAGGGTATCAATAATTTACCCGGCCTGCCATATTCGTTCCGATAACTATATAATCCGGTAAATGTTTGATGAACATCATCGTAATAAGCCCACGGAAAAAAACAGGAAACAATGAGGGTAATGCATGCTACAACTCCAATCCACTGTAATATTTTAGTCAACTTTAAAAATTTTAATCTATAAAAAACGTCAGGTGTAAATGCCTGACGAATTTAACTTTTAAGGAGGTCCCGACCAGATTCCCTGCCTGCTTGACACAGTCAGGCAGGGAACTGCTGTAGAAGCTTTCAAAAAAATTTGCCTTCTTTTGAGGTCCCGACCAGAATCCCTGCCTGCTTGACACAGTCAGGCAGGGAACTGCTGTAGAAGCTTTCAAAAAATCTGCCTTCTTTTGAGGTCCCGAGCGGATTCCCTGCCTGCTTGACGCAGTCAGGCAGGGAACTGCTGTAGAAGCTTTCAAAAAAATATGCCTTCTTTTGAGGTCCCGACCAGAATCGAACTGGTGTACAAGCTTTTGCAGAGCTCTGCCTAACCGCTCGGCCACAGGACCTTTTGTTTGGTGCAGCAAAAATAAGGTAATTTTATCCAAAATTGTCAATACATTGCTATAAAATTATTTAAACAATCATGAATAAAATTGCTGAATCAGAGCTAATTATCAACAGCCGTGGGGCTGTATACCACTTAGATTGTACTCCCGAGGAAATTGCCACCACTATCATAACCGTTGGTGATCCGGACAGGGTGCAACAGGTTAGCAAATATTTTGATACCATCGAATATAAAAATCAACACCGGGAATTTATCACCCATACGGGCTACATCGGTAAAAAAAGAATTTCCTGTATTAGTACCGGTATTGGGCCAGATAACATTGATATTGTTATGAATGAGTTAGATGCCCTGACAAATATTGATTTATCAACCCGAACCATTAAGGAAAAGTTAACATCATTGCAGGTTATACGAGTGGGTACATCGGGTAGCTTGCAAAGAGATATTCCGGTAGATAGCTTTGTAGCAGGAACACATGGTTTGGGAATCGATAATTTATTAAATTTTTATCGACTGGAAAATAATGAGGAAGAAAAGCAATTAATTCAATCATTTATCACCCATACCCAGCTAAATCAACAATTCTGTTGTCCATATATTACCGGTGTAAGCGCTCATTTACTCAAAAATTTTGTTCATAATTTTCATCAGGGCATTACAGTTACCTGCCCGGGGTTTTATGGTCCTCAAGGTCGTGTGCTTCGATTAGGACTGGCTTATCCAAGCCTGATTGATAATCTGACAAGTTTCACTTTTGGAAATTACCGCATTAGTAATTTTGAAATGGAAACCTCTGCTATTTATGGTTTGGGTAAACTGTTAGGTCATCAATGCTTATCACTTAATGCTATCGTTGCCAATAGAATTACTAAAGAATTTAGTAAAGATGGAGGTGCCGCAGTAGAAAATCTAATCAAGAATGCGTTGGAAATTATAGAGAAGTTATAAAAGTATAAACAATAGTTTATCTAAAACTATAAATGTATAAATAATTATTAATGAATTTACATTTTTACAAATACCAAGGCACAGGTAATGATTTTATAATTCTTGATAACAGAGAAAACAGCATCCGGTTTTTAAATTCTGAACAAATACAATATTTATGTGACCGCAGATTTGGTATCGGTGCTGATGGCCTTATGTTGCTTCAACTCAGGGAAGCATATGATTTTGAAATGGTTTATTATAATGCGGATGGCCATGAGAGTAGCATGTGCGGTAATGGTGGCAGATGCTTGGTAAAATTTGCCCAGCAAATGGGTATTGTTAAAGATACCTATCGGTTCATTGCCATTGATGGTATGCATGAGGCTATGATTGATCAAAATGGTATAGTAAAACTTCAAATGCAAGATGTCAGCCAGGTGAAAAAGGTAGACAATGCATTTATCCTCAATACCGGTTCACCGCATTATGTAACTACTACAAATAACATCCATAGCATTAATGTGTACGAGCAAGGCAGAGCAGTACGGTATAGTGATAATTTTAAAAAAGAGGGTATTAATGTAAATTTTGTTGAGCGTTTACCAGACAGTGGCATTTTTGTGCGTACGTATGAACGTGGCGTGGAAGATGAAACCCTGAGCTGTGGCACCGGAGTAACCGCAGCAGCATTAGTATCTGCTTACAATAACAAAGGTTTCAATAACGTTCAGATAAAAACAAAGGGAGGTGATTTAGCAGTTGAGTTTGAGAAAATGGGTGAGCAACATTTTTCCAACATCTGGCTGTGTGGCCCTGCCCAATTTGTTTTTGAAGGAGATATAACAGTATAATTATTGCATAAAAAAATTACTGCTGAACAAAGGTATACCGGACAAGCTACAACTATGTTCAATCAGGGAACAGATGCCGGTTGCAAAAAAACAAAATAAGATAACTACTTTTACCAATAAGAAGATAAATAATGATTCAATATTTTAAAGTTGTGGAGAATCAAACGGCGGCTATAGATAAGCCGGAGGCAGGCTCATGGGTGAATGTGTTGCCACCCTTAAAGCTGGAAGAGTTTTCGGAGCTTAGTAATTCTTTGAATATTCCTATTGACTTTTTAAAAGACTCCCTGGATATTGATGAAAGAAGCCGTTATGAAATAGATGATAATGTAAAGCTGATCGTTATCAAAACGCCTGCTGATAATAATTCTTTCAATGAAAGTGATGCTTTTTACATCACTATTCCTATCTGTATTATACTTACTCATAATCAAATTGTTACGGTTAACTCTTTTGAAAATGAGGCTATGAAGAAATTTCTAAACTCTTTTCAAAATCGTCATCCTGACAAAAAAAATATGATGGTGCTTAAAATATTTGAAAAAGTAACCACCAATTTTCAGGATTATTTGAAAGAAATTAATGTCAGGAGAAATACACTGGAGCAAAAACTTTACGATGCCAACAGAAATGAAGAACTGTTACAACTTATGCGTATACAGAAAAGTCTTGTGTATATTATCACAGCACTGCGAAGCAATGAGTTGCTAATGATGAAACTAGCGAGAACCAACATTCTTCAACTGACTGATGATGAAAGAGATTTTTTAGATGATTTGATTGTGGAAACATCGCAGGCGTTGGAAACAGCCAATACGTATACCAATATTTTGAGTAGCTCTTTAGATGCCTTTGCCAGTATCATCAGTAATAATCAGAATGAAGTGTTGAAAAGACTGAGTACACTTACCATTTTCTTAAGCATCCCCGTATTAATTGCAAGTATTTATGGCATGAACGTACCCATCCCCTACAAGGATACACATTATGCATTCTGGGTTCCGGTATCTTTATCAGTAATGATTTTGTTAGTAGTGGTCTGGAGTTATTGGAAGCGATTAAAAAAATAATATGATCAGCATAAGAGTATATGGCATTTTGATTAATCCGAACAAGCAGGTGCTGGTAAGTGATGAGTACATCAGAGGAAATTATTACACTAAGTTTCCCGGTGGCGGATTAGAGTTTGGGGAAGGAACAAAAGAATGCTTACAAAGGGAGTTTTTAGAAGAAATCAACTTAAAAATTGAGGTAGGTGATCATATTTATACAACTGATTTTTTTCAGATGAGTGCATTTAATAAAAAACATCAAATTTTATCGATTTACTACTTTGTACATCCACTGGAAGATATTAAAGCCCCCACTAAACAAACACCGTTTGATTTTACGATACAACAATTACAAGAGTATGAAAAAAGCCAACAGATAGAAGTCATACGCTTTATTGACTGGGAACAATTTTCAGAAAAAGAAGTATCGCTACCTATAGATAAAATGGTGGCTACCATGGTAAAAGAAAGGTATTAGATCGCTTATAACCGCTGCTGCAATTTAATCACCATCTCCTCTTTCCATGCTTTAAAACTGCCTTGCTCAATTTGTTTCCTTGCTTCTTTCACCAGCCACAGATAAAAAGCCAGATTATGTACGCTGGCAATGGTTAAGCCTAAAAATTCTTTTGATTTCATCAGATGGCGCAGATAAGCCTTACTATAATAGCTACTCATTTCACAATCAATACCTGTATCAATGGGAGAGAAATCTTTTTCCCATTTTTTATTGTCGATATTTATAATGCCATTGCTGGTGAACAACATCGCATTACGGCCATTACGAGTAGGCATTACGCAATCAAACATATCAATTCCCAAAGCAATGCATTCCAAGATGTTCCACGGTGTTCCTACGCCCATTAAATAACGGGGTTTATCTTTTGGTAATATCTCACAACACAGTGCTGTGTATTCATACATCATCTCCGTAGGCTCACCCACACTCAGCCCCCCTATAGCATTACCCACTGCATTTTTAGATGCGATATACTCCGCAGAAGCTGTTCGTAAATCTTTATAGGTACTACCCTGCACTATTGGAAACAAATTCTGCGTATATCCATACTTGTCAGGAGTACTATTAAATTGCCTGATACACCTGTCTAACCATCGATGTGTAAGCTCCATACTATTCTTAGCATATTCATAAGTGCTTGGATAAGGCGGACATTCATCAAAAGCCATGATGATATCACCACCAATAATTCGTTGGATATCCATTACTTTTTCCGGCGTAAACAAGTGCTTACTGCCATCAATATGGCTCTGAAAAATAGCCCCTTCCTCATTTAATTTCCGATTAGAGGATAAAGAAAAAACCTGATACCCCCCGCTATCGGTTAAAATAGGTTTATTCCACCCATTGAATTGATGTAAGCCCCCCGCCGCTTCCAATACTTCCAAGCCCGGCCTTAAATACAAATGATAAGTATTGCCCAAAATTATTTGTGCTTGAACATTACTATATAATTGCTGTTGTGTAACTGCTTTTACACTTCCGACTGTACCGACCGGCATAAAAATAGGCGTTTCAATAATTCCATGATCTGTTGTAATAGTACCTGTTCTTGCCTTTGTGACAGTATCAGTAGTATGCAGGTTAAATTGTAAAGCAGCCATTAAATTTTAGTCATTTTTATTATAAAATATCCACATTGAGTACCTTTTACAGTTTCCATTATAATCAATGCTTATTTTTGCGCCATGGATTTTTTTCAATGGCCACAATTATTGTTCTACCTTTTTTGCTTTGTTATCTGTATTCAGCTCTGCTATTATTTTTTCTTTTTTAGCAGATTAGCCTTTTACAAGGCAAAACAAAAAAATATTACGCAAACACATCCGGTTTCAGTAATTATCTGTGCCAGAGATGAAGCCGCAAATTTAGTAAAAAATCTGCCCGGATCGCTCGTTCAACAATATAGTACAACACATGAGATAATTGTAGTGAATGACAATTCCTTTGATGACACCAAATATGTGTTAGAAGAGTTTAAAAAGAAGTTCAAACAGCTGCAGGTAATAGAATTAAAACAGGAAGCTAAATTAATTCCCGGAAAAAAATTTCCACTAAGCGTAGGCATTAAAACAGCCAAATATGAAATCGTTTTACTAACGGATGCCGACTGTGTACCTGCTTCTGAATACTGGATTGATCATATGCAACAAACATATGCTGAACAGACGGAAATAGTATTAGGATATGGAGCTTATCATAAACTTAAAGGATTTTTCAATAAAATTATTCGCTGGGAAACCTTTCACACTGCCATACAATACCTATCTTATGCTTTAGCTGGTATACCGTATATGGGAGTTGGAAGAAATTTGAGTTATAAGAAGGAAATATTTTACAAATATAAGGGTTTTTCATCACATAACCAAATTCCCGGTGGGGATGATGACCTGTTCATAAATATGGCTGCTAACAGCAAAAATACCCAAATCAATATCCATCCGGATGCATTTACATTAAGTGAACCGGCAAAAAATTTTAATCAATGGCTGCGCCAGAAAAGAAGACATTATAGTACCAGCAAATATTATAGAGCTTTACATAAAATTTTATTATCAACTTATTCCTTATCACATTTCCTGGTTTATCCGCTACTAATTGCTTGCTTAATTTTTATAGATTGGAAATGGGTAATTGCTACATTTAGCATACGCTTTATTACACAACTCATTATTTTCTACAAATGCATGAAAAAGTTGAATGAAAAAGATCTTTATCCTTACTTTCTCATTTTTGATATAGGAATGTTTTTTTATTATCTGATATTTGCAGTAGCGCTCATTAAAAAGCCAAGACCTACATGGAAGTAATATTGCAATATTTCTCTGAATTTACTGACGTGCAAATAAAGCAGTTTCAGGCACTTTTGGAATTGTACAAAGAATGGAATCAAAAAATAAATGTCATTTCCAGAAAAGACATGGATAATTTTTATGAGCATCATGTTTTGCACTCTCTGACCATAGCCACACAATTTGATTTTACTAAAAATATGCAGGTGATGGATTTAGGCTGTGGCGGAGGATTTCCGGGCATCCCTTTGGCTATTTACTTTCCTGATGTACATTTCCACCTGGTAGACAGTATCAATAAGAAATTAACTGTGGTAAAAGAAATTGCTGCTGCCATAGGCCTACAAAATATAACAACACAACATACCCGGGCAGAAGATATAAAAGATAGAAAATTTGATGCAGTAGTATCACGTGCTGTTGCTCCGCTAAAAGAGCTATGGCATTGGAGCCGGCCCCTACTAAAAAAGAAAAGCCCCAAAGCTGAAAATCATAATAAATTGGTTACTGCTAATGGGTTAATCTGTTTAAAAGGCGGTGATTTAACACAGGAAATCTTTGAAAGCGGCTGTAAACCCAATGTTTGGGAGATTGAACAAATTTTTAATCGCCCTTTTTTTAAAGAGAAATATTTATTGCAATTACCTTATTAGACTATAATCGAATTTGAGCTGATTACACGAATTCTTATTAAGAACAGAGTTTTTACTTAAACACAAAACAATTAATTGCTCCTACTCTTTATCAGATTCATTTGTCTTTTCCTTCACAATAACCAGATCTTTTAGTTCAACAGTAATCGGCATAATACCCACTTGTAAAACGGCCTTTTTACCCTTAATTTCTTTCACAATACCTATTTGCCTGTTTTGCTTCATTTTTACCTGGTCGCCTACGCTTATTTCACCAGCAACTTCTTCAAATTTTTCATTCAGCTTTTTTTGCTGCTTTTCAACAACATTTTTTTTATGCTGATTAAAAAGTAAGGCATGAATCATTTTGACTACCTTATCTTTCTCATCGCTTTTTTTCCATTCAATCACCATAGCTTTTAGGCGGCGCTCCATATCTTTTAAATAAGCCAATTTTTCTTCAGAAATTTTATTTTGCTGCTTTAAGATAGCCAGTTCTTGCAAGTGCTTCTCCTTACTGAGCACTTGTTGCATTTCTTTTTTTAGTCTTTCATTCTCCTTAATTAATTGCTGAAGCTCTCTTTTTTCTAATTCAATTTTTTGCAAATCCTGTTCAGTACGGTTTAATAGCTTATCGAGCTTAAAATGATCTTCATCTACCAGTTTCTTCGCCTTTTGAATCAGTCTTTTATCAAGGCCAATTCTTTCGGCAATCGAAAAAGTATAAGAACTACCTGGTTTGCCAACAATTAATTTATACATAGGCAACAACTTTTCTTCATCAAACTGCATAGCGCCATTAATAATTCCCGGAACCTTATTGGCCATTACTTTCAGATTCAAATAATGAGTGGTTACAATTCCAAAGGAATGTTTGATAGCTAACTCTTCCATAATTACCTCCGCAAAGGCCCCACCTAAATTAGGATCGCTACCACTTCCCAGCTCGTCAATAAAAAACAGTGTTTTACCATTCGCTACTTCTATAAAATGTTTCATATTTTTTAAGTGTGATGAGTAAGTACTCAGCTCAAACTCCAAACTCTGTGTATCACCAATATGAATCATTATTTGTTTAAAAATACCCATTTCTGTATGCGGATGGACCGGTATCAAAAGGCCACTTTGCATCATCAATTGCAATAACCCTACTGTTTTTAAAGTAACTGTTTTACCACCTGCATTAGGACCACTGATAACCAAAATCCTATTCTTATCATTTAAGGTAAGATCAACAGGGATAGTGGTTTTACCCAATTTTTTATTATATAAATAAAGTAGTGGATGATAAGCCTTTACTAAATGAATATGAGCTTTATCAGATACTTGTGGAATCGTTGCATCCATCTCTGTGGCCAATTTAGCTTTTGCCCGAATAAAATCATATTCACCGGCTATATCATAATAAATTTTTAACAGTGATGAATAGACGCTTAAGTTTTGTGTAAGCCTTTTTAATATTTTATATACCTCCCTACTTTCTTCATGTTCCAAAGAAAAAATGTCATTATTAAGCTGTATGGTTTCTTCCGGCTCAATAAAAGATGTACGGCGGGTATCACTTTCACCATGCAAAATGCCTTTTACGGTACGCTTCTGTTCAGCATATACCGCCAATACTCTTCTACCATTTATAAAACTTTCTTCAATATCTGCCAGATAACCCTGTTTATTTAGTTTATGAGCAATACGATCAAAAATTCTACGCAACTCATTACGTTTTTTATAAAGAGTTAATCTGATAGAAGCTAATTCTTCGCTGGCGCTGTCCTTTACATTTCCTGCTTCGTCTAATACTTCATCGATCAGCGCAATAATTATTTTTTCGTAATAAGTGTTCTCAATTATTTTTAATAATGCCGGATAGGCATTACGACGTTCATTATCAAACCAACGAAAAATATTACCCGTATTCTCAGCTAATTTTTTTATGCTTGTTAATTGATCACTTTTAAGCACAGCTCCGGGTATGCCCAGTAATTTTATATCTTTAGCAATATTTAAAACAAACTCATTGGGGAAATATTGGCCGGTTTGATGGATGAGAAAGTATTGATAAGTTTGCTGTAATTCAATCTCGATATAGTCTTTCTTAGTATGTATTCTTAATTGTTCAGCTTTTGACTGGGCGTATGTTGTTTTACAATATTCAATTAAAAGCGCCTTCACTTTTTCATACTCCAATTGTACCAATGCCGATTCAGGAAAAAATTTCATTACCGTATTATTCTTATCATTGAATATGCAAAGGTAGTTTGAATAGCAATTTTAACAACAGAGAAAATGTACAATAAAAATTTTTATTTAGACGAAATACCAGTATTAACCTCCCAATGATCGTTTAATTTTAACACCTTTTCAATTACATCACGTACACAACCATTGCCACCATTGTAAGGAGAAATATATTTAGATATTTGTTTAATTTCGGGAACAGCATCAGCAGGACAGGCAGGCAGGCCAACAATTTGCATCGGCATGTAATCGGGAATATCATCTCCCATAAAAAGAATTTGTTCGGGCAATAACTTATTAGCAGTAATGTAATCTTCCAGTAGCTTCTTTTTATGTTCCACAGATAAAAAAATATCCGTAATGCCCAATTTTGATAACCTCAATCTAACAGCTTCCGATGATCCGCCTGAGATAACTGCTATTTTATATCCCTTTTTGATAGCCAACTGCAGGGCATAACCATCCTTGATATCCATGGTTCGAGCCATTTGACCATCATTTAATAAAATCAATTTACCATTGGTAAGTACACCATCTACATCAAAAATAAAAGTGGTAATGCGTTTAAAAAGATCTAACATGTGCAGACAGGTTATTTTTGATTATCCCTCCATTCATAAACCCAGCTACTCTGTATCATTTCTAAGTGGCCTTCGTTACTTTCGTCGGGCTTACCTTTAAAATTGGGTATTTCCAGTACCCATTTGTGTAAATCGGTAAAGCGGATACGGTAAATTTTTCCTTCATCAAAATCATCTCCAAAACGCTCATATAGTTTCATGGCAATATCTTCATAATCACTCCAATATATTGGTAATTCATAATTCATAAACAATTGTTTTTCAATAAATTATTCTCCTAAAAATTGAGTTTGATCGGGCAATGTTACTTCAATTGCTCCGCTAGCTTCCAACAACACACATTGGCAGCCTAACCGGGAGTTCAGCCTGGGATTTACAGCCCTATCGATAAAATCTTCCTCCTTATCACTTATTTCCTCTACCAGATCTTCGCCTTTATTAATATATAGATGGCAGGTACTGCAGGCACAAACACCTCCACAATTATGATGCAACTCTATATTATTTTTCAAAGCTACTTCCAACAACGACTGATTCGGCTCAATATTATCTAAAGTAATAGACTCCAGTCCCTTCTGCTCAAAATTAAATTTTATGGTGTACATACTTTTGCAAAGTTCGGGTTGCAAACCTACTGCAAGATTACCATATTAGGAAAAAACAGAAAAAAATGTGATTATGTGCTGATGTGATGACAAATGATATATTAAAATATATTATCAATTATTCCCGCCTTTGGCGGGACAGGCAATTAAACAATTATCCACTAATTTTATGTAATTATTGCTTTTTTTGCATCTTTAAGAAAAAGAGAAATATTTTACTTAATTATCTCATATAATGGAAAAACTTTTACGTAAAAAATGTTTATTGTCAAACTTTGTGATCAATTCCATATTGTTAAGTGGAATTTTTATTGTCGGATGTAATGATACTAAAAAAGAGAAACAGCAGGAACCCAAAAAAACTGATACGGTTATCAGGAAAAATAACACGCCAACCGATAGCAATAATAGTCAGCAAACAGCAGCAACAAAGCCACCTATTTTAAACATGACTGATACCATATCTACCAAAAAAATAGTGTTGGTGATAAAAGATAGCGCTGCTACCGAAGAACGTATTTCTTTAAAACTGGCAGCAATTTTTGGCGATAAGCTTCAAGACGCTATAAAAAAGAATTCATTGAAAGTTGTCGGCCCACCCATTGCCTGGTATCAATCACAAAAGGCGCCTTTCTTTTTTGAAGCCGGATTTCCGGTGGACAAAAAGCCTACCAATATTTCTGCCCCAGCAAAAATCAAAGAAATCGGTATAGATAGTGTGGTAGTAGTACATTTTTACGGCCCTTATAACTTAACCGCCCATGCTTATGAAGCAGCAAGTGATTGGATGAAATCTAATGGCAAATCTCCCAAGGCCACTCCTTACGAGATATATGTTACCGATCCAATGGGCGCTGATGGAAAGCCCATCGATCCTTATAAAGTGCAGACAGATATTGTTTTTCCTATAAAAGGAGATGTAAAAACAGGACTATAAAAAAATAACCCACCGTAAAAACCGTGGGCTATCATTTAATACTCAAAAACCGCTAAAGAAAAATATTTTTATTGAATTACTCTTCCTCCGCTAATAAATCTTTTACTATAATAATTTTCATCCAAGCTGCTGATGGTAACACCATGTGAGCAGGAGGAATGTGTAAAATAGTTATTTCCCAAATATACACCAACATGGCTTACACCCCCACGGGTATTGAAGAAAACCAAGTCACCTTCCTGTAAATCCTCCCTGCTTATTTTCTCACAAATACCATATTGAGCACGGGCAGTACGTGGCACTGCTAATCCAAATACTTCTCTTAAAAGCGTTCCCGTGTAAGCGCTGCAATCAATCCCTTTTTTAGTAGTTCCACCAAAACGGTAACGGGTAGCCCACCACTCATCTATAAACGAATATAAGGAAAAATTACTAATAAGTTCTACTTCCCGGTTGGTTAACATGGCATACTTAAATTGCAAGGGCTCACACTTCTCAATTGCAGTATGTATGGATGTTTTAGTAGCATCAGCAAAATCCGCTTTTACCGGCTCAACCGGAATGGCTGCTGTTTTAATATTTTCTGAGGAAGCGATGACGTCCTGATTAAATTCTATCCCCTCTATAAACTTAATAGTAGCGCCGGAAGGGTTTTGCAATTCTGAACGTAAAAAATTTACGCTGGTTTGTGCTTGTGTTTTCAATGATGTTCCTGAAAAAATGCCCACGGCAACAGAAACAAAAAGAAAGTGTTTCATACGTAAAATTTTGGGTTTACACGTAAGTACAACTTAATCTTCTGTTCTTTGGTCGTCTTGTTTTCTTATGGTTACCTACTGCTTTATTCCGATCGCTAATTCTTGTTCTACCAACTAATTATTAAATTAATTTTTCTAACGGATGCAAAAGTAAGGCCGAAATGCCAAATAAAAAAAATTTAAATATTAACATTAAGATTTTCAATAATTTATCTAATGCACCCAATTGTGCATAAAACGTTGCCGAAAATCCTTTATTGTTAACGATATTTGCCTAATTAATGGATAATTGATAATGGATAAGTGATAATTAAGCATATTTTAAAAAAAAATGACTTTTTTATTATATATTATTGATAATAAATATTTTATAAGTTACATTATTATATAATATTTAAATAACTAATTCTTTGTTAAAATTATCCATTATCAATTAAACAATTATCAATTAAACTATCCAATGCTTATACGAAATTTGAGAATATTTAGAAAAAATTGGGCGTGCCCCTCTCCGCCTTCGGCGGATCGGGTCGGGCTATACGCTGCAAGTCCTCGGCTCGCCTTCGGCGAGCCTGCGGGCTTTCCGCTCCTATCCCTCACGCTTTTTAGTTCCCATTTCAGCTCGTGTGACACGAGCCGAGGCTGAGTTAATGGATAATTGATAATGGATAAATGAGAATGAATATTTTAAAAAGTGTTGACCATTTACTATAAATTATTTATTATAAATATTTTAATACTTTATATTATTATATAATATTATAATGATTAATTGTTTGTTAAAATTATCAATTATCAATTAACCAATTATCATTTATCAACTATCCAATTATCAATTAAAATGAGATTTTCACACCTTCACGTACATACACAATTTTCATTATTAGATGGCGCTGCCTCCATCAAAAGCCTGTATGCCAAAGCTATTAAAGACAATATGCCCGGACTGGCTATTAGCGACCATGGCAATATGTTTGGCGTATTCGAATTTGTGAAAGAAGCATATAACCATAAAAACGACGATGGCAGCCTGAAAGTAAAACCCGTGGTAGGTTGTGAATTTTATATTACGCAAGACAGGCATCGGAAAACATTCAGCAAAGATGAAAAAGACCCACGCCACCATCAAATTTTATTGGCCAAAAATGCCACCGGATATAAAAACCTGGTGAAACTTACCTCTCTGGGATATATAGAAGGGATGTACTCTAAATATCCACGTATCGATAAAGAATTGATTCATAAATACCATGAGGGGTTGATTGCTACCACCTGCTGCCTGGGCGCTATGGTACCGCAAACCATTTTAAAAAAAGGAGAAGCCGAAGGTGAAAATGAATTCAAATGGTGGCTCAATATCTTTCAAGAAGATTATTATGTAGAATTACAACGGCATGGCATACCCGAACAAGATAAGGTAAACGAAGTATTGTTGAAATTTGCCAAAAAATACAATGTAAAAGTTATTGCCAGTAACGACAGTCATTACGTAGATCAAAAAGACTTTAATGCACATGATATTTTGCTTTGCATCAATACCGGCGAAAAACAAGCTACACCGGCGCTGAGAGAATTTACAGATGACGATGTGTTGATTAAAAACAAACGCTTTGCCTTTCCCAATGATCAGTTTTATTTTAAAACAACCGGGGAGATGTCTAAAGTTTTTGAAGACCTTCCGGCAGCCATCGACAATACGAATGAAATTGTAGATAAAGTTGAAATTTTAGACCTCAAACGAGATATTTTATTACCACACTTTGTAGTACCCCCACCCTTCCAAACGCAGGATGAATATTTAGAAAGCATTACCTGGGCCGGTGCAAAAAAACGTTACCAAATATTAAGTCCCGAAGCGGAAGAAAGAATAAAATTTGAGTTAGGAGTCATTAAAGACATGGGCTTTGCCGGATATTTTTTAATTGTAAGTGATTTTATCAAAGCAGGCAGAGATATGGGCGTTTTTGTGGGTCCCGGCAGAGGATCAGCAGCAGGTAGCGTAGTAGCATACTGTATTGGCATTACCAATATCGATCCGCTTACATACAATTTACTATTTGAGCGCTTTCTCAATCCCGATAGAAAATCAATGCCTGATATTGATACGGATTTTGATGATGACGGAAGACAAAAAGTTATCAATTATGTAGTAGAAAAATATGGTAAAAACCAGGTAGCCCAAATCATTACTTACGGTACCATGGCGGCCAAATCAAGTATTGCCGATGTAGCAAGAGTGATGGATCTTCCATTACCGGAAAGCAGGATGATTACCAAATTGGTGCCAGAAAAGCCCGGCATTAATTTGAAAAGAATATTACATGCTCCATTCTCCGCTAAAGAAGCCAATAATGGAGAAAAATCGTTAGAAGAGAAAGAACAACTGCCACCGGATGATATTGAAAACGTAAAAAAATTACGTGAAATATATAACAGTGATACATTAAAAGGTAAAATACTGCATGAAGCTGAAATACTGGAAGGGTCCGTACGCAATACGGGCATCCATGCCGCCGGTATTATTATTGCGCCAAAAGATCTGACAGATTTAATTCCGGTAGCTACTTCCAAAGAAAGTGATTTGTGGCTTACACAAATTGAAGGTAGTATTATTGAAGAAGCCGGCGTTATTAAAATGGACTTTCTCGGTTTAAAAACACTCAGCATTTTAAAAACAGCTCTGCATTTAATTAAACAAAACCACGGTGTTGATATCGATATTGACCATATTCCACTAGATGATGAAAAAACATACCAACTTTACCAGCGTGGCGATACCAACGGCACTTTCCAATTTGAAAGTGTAGGCATGCAAAAACATCTACGAGATTTAAAACCCGATAAATTTGATGATCTGATTGCCATGAATGCGCTGTTCAGGCCAGGCCCGATGGCATATATTCCCGATTACATTGACCGTAAACATGGTAAAAAAAAGGTAGCATACGATCTGCCGGATATGGAAGAATACCTGAAGGATACTTACGGCATTACAGTGTACCAGGAGCAGGTGATGCTCTTATCTCAAAAGCTTGCCGGATTTAGCAAAGGCGATGCCGATGTGCTTCGCAAAGCAATGGGAAAAAAAGACAAAAAGACGCTGGACAAAATGAAAGGTAAATTTATTGAAGGCGCTACTCAAAAAAATCACCCTAAAGAAATACTGGAAAAAATCTGGACCGATTGGGAGGCTTTTGCACAATATGCTTTCAATAAATCACACTCTACCTGTTATGCCTTCGTAGCTTACCAGACAGCCTATTTAAAAGCCCACTACCCCAGCGAATACATGGCTGCCGTATTGAACCATGCCGGTAGCATTGAAAAAATCACCTTTTTCATGGAAGAATGTAAAAGAATGGGTATTAAAGTACTGGGGCCAGACATCAATGAATCTCAAAGCGGCTTTGCCGTTAATAAAAATGGAGAAATCCGTTTTGGCTTTAGCGGATTGAAAGGTGTGGGCGAAAACGCTATCGAAAATATTATCGAAGAAAGAAATAGACATGGAATTTTCAGCAATATTTTTGATTTGGTAAAAAGAGTGAATCAAAAATCAGTCAATAAAAAATCATTGGAAAGCCTGGCCTATTCCGGCGCTTTTGATTGTTTTAAAGATATCCATCGGGCACAATATTTTTATCAGGCCCCCGGCGATGTAGTGGGATTGGAAAAAATTATAAAGTTTGGCAACGTTTATCAAACCCAATCAGCCACGGCTACCAATACTTTATTTGGTGATTTGGCCATGCCGGAAATTATTCCGCCTAAGCTCTCCCCTTGCGAACCCTGGCCCTTAATTGTGCAATTAGATCATGAGAAAGAAGTAACAGGGATGTATATGAGTGGCCATCCGCTGGATAATTATAAATTTGAGTTGAAACATTATAACATTTCTTCACTGGCAGATTTTAACGAATACAAAAGTAATATTGGCTCTATTCCAAATCCTGCCAGACAATTTCGTGTAGCCGGCCTCGTTATGGATGCACAACACCGGAAAACCAAAACCGGCAAAGACTTTGGTGTATTGAGCATTGAGGACTTTACCGGCAAAGGTGAATTTATGCTCTGGAGTGAGGACTATGTTCGCTACAACAACTATTTGGAAAAGGGAATGATTGTTATGATCGAGGGAGGATTTAAACAACGCTACAATAGTGATCAATATGAATTCCGCCTGGCTAAAATTCATTTATTAGATACCGTAAAAACTATACTAACCAAACAAATCATCATCGATATAGAGCCGCAATTTATTGATGAAAAATTTGTTGGTTTTATTGATCAGAATATCAAATCACATCCGGGAAAAACATCCATTAAGTTTAACATTTTTGACCAAAGAAACAACTACAAAGTTGGCATGTACAGCCTTGAAAAAGGATTTACCATGAATGATGAGATGGCTGTTTTTTTAAATAATCATCCCACGATTGAAGTAGGTGTACTGTTATTATAATTTTTATTTTTTTTATAAAAAAAATCCCTAAAATTGCATAAAATATTGATATACATAGTTTTATATCAACACATTATCCCTGAGCCTTTCAACTGACTTTATCCCATTCCTATTATAACTGTAGCGATTCCGAAACCTGATGTTTACTTAAAATAAAAAGTAGTTTTTATTAACCATTAAAATAAAAGACAATGAAAAAAAGCAAACAAATGCAAAAGTCATTGGCATTGACAAATGATGCAATCAAACAACTTACTAAGCCGGAAGAAATTAAGGCTGGGCTTTACAAATATGTATGTACCTATTGCCCTGTTCAAAATAAGGTTATATGTAAATTTGTCAAATACTAATTGGATCAATTATTTAAATCCTTTGCTGCGGATTAATTTAAATATATCCGTTAGGGATCAGTAATTGTCAACGTTAGAATTATAACAATAATACATTTACAGGATTATAGGGACAATTTTTTGGCTGCATACGGCTGAAAATTGTCCCTTTTTTTATAATATATATATTTGGTACGCTCTTTGCACAATAAGTACAAGCTATTCAAAAGTAAATTAACAACTTGTTTCATAAAATTACTTTACTTTTGCATCGCATTATAAACTGCTAAAACAATTCATCATATATATGAGACGTACAATTACCTTTTTAGGAATATCACTATTATTTTCAACTGCTGTATTAGCACAAGAATCGGGTTCATTATCCGATCGTATTACCATTGGCGACAGGAAAATAAGAATCGGCTTCAAAGCGGATCCAACCATTACCTGGCTGGGCCCTAAAGAAAGTTTTGTAACCAAAGATGGTTCTAAATTTGGCTTCAGTTATGGTTTTGTATTAGACTTTATTATTGATCCCAACTATGCCATTGCCACCGGCCTGCAAATTGCTCATGTAGGTGGTAAAATAAAAACTAAAAATGATATCGGGCTTTTTGAAGAAGGATTATCTCCGCAGGAAAACACTTATAATCTGAATTTACAGTATGTAGAAATTCCGGTGGCTTTGAAATTAAAAACCAATCCTATTAATAATTTAACCTATTGGGGGCAGTTTGGCACCTATTTAGGCATTAATATTGGCGCCCGTTTAAACGGAAGTGTAGATGGCAAAACCGAATTTAAGAAAGAAAAAGTAACCTCTGATATTCAGCCGATCAATGCTGGGCTATTGTTAGGCGCCGGCGTAGAATATCCTTTAAATGACAAAACTACTTTATCTGTCGGATTGGGTTTCCAAAATGGATTTGTAGATGTAACCAAAAATTCTAAATGGAATGATGGTAAGGTGATTTTAAATAATCTTGCCTTGAGAGCCAGCGTGTATTTTTAAGATCAAAAAAATAAATTACGTATAAACATTCCCGTTAGGTAATCAGCTTAACGGGTTTGTTTTTTAGAGCTCATATCAAGGTGGACAACTTTTGAAAAGTTGTCCACCTTTGAAAAAATGTAGAACTTAAATTATTATGGAACAAAGATATCCCGCCATTTACAGAGACCAATATGGCGAAGTAAAAACATTTATTGTGAATAGGTTTAATGAAAAGGATAGCGATGGCAATGACTTGTTCATGGAAATAGATGGTGTAAAGTTTAGCGGCACTTCTTTCGATGATTTTTCATTAATTGACAGGGAAAAATATACACCTCAACAATTAGAAAGATTTTGTTTTAGTGAATATGTAATAATAAATTCGGGTAAAAAGCATTGGGAACTTTGCAACTGTGAAATTGAATATCAAACTCCTTTAACACTTATCGAAAAAATAAACTTAAAAAAGATTACGACAGCATTGAAAGTACATATTATTTTGGGAAAACCAAAAGCAAACTGTGCGCTGGATAATTTTGAAGCGCATTTTACCTTAAACTTGGATGATGAAGAATTGAAAACATCAGCGGGATGGTATGAAGGTGCTTTCTTAAATCTGCAAAAACAGTTAAAAGAGAAATATCATTTCAAGAACTGCTTTGGATGCCTGTTTTCCGATTACCATCCTGTTGGCAATGGCTTTTTTGGTAGTTTAATGTGCTTCAAAAAACAAAAAGAAGTATACCTCACTGTAACAGATAAGGATTCATTTTGGCCTGTGATTGAACAAGGCTATATCCAAACCCAGGAAACCTATTGCTGTAATGAATTTGAAATGCGATTAGGTGATATTGGTTATAGAGGCGGTATTTATTAAATTCTTCCAATTGTTTTATGCCGCCAAACGGCAAAAACATAGCAATCAGCATGTTCTTCATCAGGGTTATTTTCTAATAGCCTTTTAGCAATATCATAAGCTTTATCATAATCACTGATTAACCCATATTCGTTTAAATCCTGCGGCAAAAATGTTTCATCAAAGCCGCCACAATTGGTTATTGCACTCACATCGTAATAGCAATCAATTAAATCATAGCCCACAAATTCATACCCTTCCAAAATTATATTTTCACATGGTTGGTCAGGCTCTTTCACTACTGTAAACAAATTAAAATGAGAATTAAGATTCACTTTTTCAAGTACATAATCGAGTGAAGTAAAAAATCTGGTAACAGTTGTAAGGTTATCCTCAATAACAATATATTTCCACAGTTCTTTATCATTTTCATAATCGGGTTCAAAAGCCAGATCGCAGAGTATCCCATCTAAAGAGACTAATTCTTTTAAATGCCTCAATCCCGACCATTCTTTATATTGTAGCCATGCACTACCATCACCATAAAATGGACCGTATGGGTTTCTTGCTGTGTACCAAAAAGTCATTAAGTCAAATTAAAAATATTTAATATATAACAACCAGATGTAGAAACAGGAAAATTACACAAAAGCTCCCCAAAAACAGCATAAAAATGCCAACCGAGCATATTTTAAAAAGATGAGTGTTCCCACAAGGTCGACAACTTTTTCCAAAGTTGTCGACCTTTATCGAATAAAAATCATATAAAAAACTGCCAAAAACAGCATAAAAATACCAACCGAGCATATTTTAAAAAGATGAGTGTTCCCACAAGGTCGACAACTTTTTTGAAAGTTGTCCACCTTGATCGAATAAAAATCACATAAAAAAACTGCCAAAAACAGCATAAAAATGCCAATCCGGCATATTTTAAAAAATGGGTGTATTTTTGCATAATACAATAAAAAATACCTAATTATATGGCAAAAGAATTCACAGATTCCAACTTTAAAACCGACGTTTTAGAAACAGATAAATTATCCGTTATTGATTTTTGGGCAGAATGGTGTGGGCCCTGCCGTGCTATCGGCCCCGTTATTGAAGAACTGGCCAAAGAGTATGACGGAAAAGTTAATATCGGTAAAGTTAATGTTGATAACAATCCTGAAGTATCCACAACTTATGGCATTACCAGCATTCCCGCTATTTTATTTGTAAAAAGTGGTAAAGTAGTAGATAAATTAGTAGGCGCTCAACCAAAATCTAATTTTGTAAAAAAGATTGAGCAACATATGTAGGGTCCATTATGTTGAAATGTTAAAATGTTGAGATGTGAAGATGTAGTATTTGAGTAGGCTACTTACCTCCATCTCAACATCTACACCTCTTGCTCCATATACGCACTCACCGGCTCACAGGTGCATATTAAATTTCTATCTCCGGCCGTATTATTTACCCTGCTTACACTCGGCCAGAATTTTTGGTTTTTAACGTAAGGTAAAGGGAATGCGGCCCTTTCACGGGTATACCCATGTTGCCACTCATTAGCACAAATCACTGTTTGAGTATGTGGTGCATTTTTCAAAAGATTATCAGCTTTATCGCTATTCCCGTTTTCGATGGCTTTTATTTCATGATAAATACCAATCAATGCATCGCAGAAGCGATCCAATTCGGCTTTATCTTCACTTTCGGTGGGCTCAATCATAATCGTTCCGGCAACCGGGAAACTAAGCGTAGGTGCATGAAACCCGTAATCCATCAGCCTTTTAGCTACATCTTCTGCCTCAATGCCGGCGCTGGCCTTAAAAGGACGCAGATCCACAATAAATTCATGAGCACAAGTACCGTTTTTTCCGGAATACAAAATGGTATAATATTTTTCTAATCTTGCCTTCATATAATTGGCATTCAAAATGGCGTATTCCGTAGCTTTTTTTAAGCCCTCCGATCCTAACATGTGAATGTAAGCATAGCTGATGAGTAGAATGCTGGCACTGCCGTAAGGGGCAGCACTAACCGACGACCGACGACCATTTGTTGAAATTGTCTTACTGTCATCTGTCATCTCTCCTCTGTCATCTTTTATCACAACATGCCCCGGCAAAAAAGACTTCAGTTTCTCATTCACACAAATAGGTCCCATACCGGGCCCGCCACCACCGTGTGGAATGGCAAAGGTTTTGTGTAAATTTAAATGGCAGACGTCTGCTCCAATAGCACCAGGAGAGGTTAATCCTACCTGGGCATTCATATTGGCGCCATCCATATACACCAAGCCACCATTTTCATGTATTAAAGCACAAATTTCTTTTACCGTTTCTTCAAATACACCGTGTGTGCTGGGGTAAGTAATCATCAAACCAGCCAATACATCTTTGTATTTTTGAGCATTGGCTTTTAAATCTGCTACATCAATATTGCCAGCCTCATCACACTTAGTAACTACCACCTTAAAACCGGCCATTACTGCACTGGCAGGGTTGGTACCATGTGCTGAAATGGGAATTAATATTACATTTCGATGTGCCGCATTATTGGCAGCATGATAAGCTCTGATAGCCAGCAGGCCGGCATACTCACCCTGGGCACCACTATTGGGCTGAAGAGAAGTAGCCGCAAAGCCAGTAATATTGCTCAACCATTTCTCCAAATCATTAAATATTTTTTGATAACCTTTCCACTGACTGGCAGGTGCAAAAGGATGTATGTTGGCAAATTCGGGCCAGCTAACAGGAATAAGCTGTGTAGCAGCATTTAATTTCATGGTGCAACTACCTAAACTAATCATAGAGCGATTGAGGCTCAAATCTTTGTCCTCCAGGCTTTTTAAATAACGCATCATTTCACTTTCACTGTGATGTGTATTGAAAACCGGGTGTGTCAAAAATTCAGAAGTACGGGTAAGCGTTCCCGGAATATTACTTAACAATTCTTCTTCAATATAAAGATTCACAGGAGGACAATCGACTGCCTGTGCAAAAACTTTTATGATTTGTTGAATGTCGTCGATTGTTGTTGTTTCATCAATACTTATTCCTACATGATTTTTATCAAAAACCAAAAAGTTCATTTGGAATTGATCTGCAATACTTGCAATTGCTTTGGCATCGATTACCTGCACCTTAAGGGTATCAAAAAAGTAGTTGTTAACAATTTTATAGATATTTCCGGATCCAATTTTTACCAGTGCATTTGCTAATATTTTTGCCAGAATACTAACTCTTTTAGCAATATTTTTCAACCCTTGCGGACCATGATAAACAGCATACATACCTGCCATATTGGCCAACAATGCCTGAGCCGTACAAATATTGGAAGTGGCTTTTTCTCTACGAATATGCTGCTCTCTTGTTTGCAATGCCATGCGTAAACAACGATTTCCCTGAGCATCCACACTTACACCGATGATTCTACCGGGAATACTTCTTTTAAATTCATCTTTGGTAGCAAAAAAAGCAGCATGCGGTCCGCCAAAGCCCATTGGTACTCCAAAACGCTGAGCGCTGCCAACCGCTACATCAGCTCCCAACTCACCGGGAGAGGTTAATAAGGTTAATGCCAACAAATCTGTAGCCATAACTACCTGTGCATTGACTGCATGAACCTGATCGATAAATGCTCTATAATCCTGAATACTGCCATTGCTATCAGGATATTGAATGATAGCCCCAAAGTAGGTATCGTCTAATGCCACATTTGCAAAGTCATCAATTACCAGTTGTATTCCCACCGGGATAGCACGAGTTGTTAAAACATCTTTGGTTTGGGGAAATATATTTTTATCCACAAAAAATTTCGGAGCAGTAATATTGTCCGATTTATTTTTGTGATGAAAGAGCATGCTCATGGCTTCTGCAGCTGCCGTGCCTTCATCCAACAGGCTGGCATTGGCTATGGGTAATCCGGTTAAATCACTCACCATTGTTTGATAGTTAAGCAATCCCTCTAACCTCCCCTGCGAAATTTCAGCCTGGTAGGGCGTATATTGGGTGTACCATCCCGGATTTTCAAATAAATTTCTTAAAATAACACTGGGTACAATGGTATTGTAATAACCCTGGCCTATGTAGCTCTTAAAAACCTTATTGAGTGAGGCGATATTTTTTAATTTTTGCAAATACTCATATTCACTAATGGGGCCGTCTACTTGTAAGGGCGCTTGTAAACGAATAGAAGCCGGAACGGTTTTGTCAATTAACTCATTCAGTGTTGATACGCCAATCGCTTCCAGCATTTGTGCAGTTTCTTCCTGGTTTGGGCCAATATGCCGGCCGGCAAATTCATTTTGTTGTAGTTGAAAAATATTCATATAGCACCTTATTTAAAATTGCTGCAAAATTACGAGTTCATAACAACAATAGGTACGATTATGTTTATTACTTTTAGATTGTGGAAAAATGGAGGCCCTTTCAATCTCCATGGGTCTTTTTTTGCAAAAAAATGACCCCGTGGGAACATAAGATGTTGGAAGGCTAAACAGCGTGAGGGAATGTGCTAAACTTCAGTGGAGTAAAGATATTGTGAGGACATAA
>CAZPHA010000039.1:0-24415 GCA_964586215.1 uncultured Ferruginibacter sp. | reverse complement strand
TCAGCTCAGATTATTTTGAATAGATACCCCGCTGCTTGCGGCGGGGTAATTCATTCCAAAATGACAAATATTTGTTATAAAGCATTGTTTATCATTTTAATATAAATATTGAAATGCAATTATATACTTAGGGCCTCCACGGGGTCTTTTTGCAAAAAGACCCCGTGGAAACAAGAAAATGCTCTCCATTTTTACGAAGTAATGCCATAATCAGCTGTTAATAATACTGCCTTTAGATGTAACCTAAAGGCAGTAATAAGAAATAATTCGTGTAATTAGACTTGATTCGTGGCATCTCAATATTAGTTCCTATCTCTCATATTATGTTTTTTGCGGTAAATTTTACGGCTGGCCTGACGTTGATCCTGGCGAATATCTTTTCTTTCGGCTTTGGTAAACACGCCGTCTGATTTGGCATCGTGAATTTCATGACGTATTTCTCTTTGGTCGTTACGCACATTTGCAGCTTCAGCCCTGGTAAGCTCACCACTTTTTACCCCTTGCCTGATTCTGCAATGCTGATGCCTTTGCTTTTTCCTGATAGTTTGAGCATCAGCCTGAAAAATACCTGCCACCATAAGAGCTAGTGTTACTACTAAGATTTTCGATTTCATATTCTTTTTTTTAAAAATGATCAATTTGTTTATTAATACATAGACTGGCGTAGATGCATCAGGTTTAATGGAGCATAAATATTTTTTTTAAAAAAGAGAAATTTGGGCAGGTATAATATTGAAACTTTTACGGTGATATTTGCATAGGCCATGCTCCCGGATGGCATTACGATGAGAAGGTGTGCCATAGCCTTTATTTTGATCCCAACTATAATGAGGAAAATCAGCATGAATTTTTACCATGTATTCGTCCCGATAGGTTTTGGCTAAAATACTGGCAGCAGCAATAGAAGCATATTTACCATCACCTCGGATAATACATTCATGCGGAATTTTTTTATAAGGTTTAAACCTGTTGCCATCTATTAAAAGTAGCTGTGGAGTAATTGTTAAACTTTTTATCGCCTGGTGCATGGCTTTATAAGTAGCCTGTAAAATATTGATCGTATCTATTTCTTCATTATTTACCTGTGCTACAGTGTAAGCAATGCTTTGCTGCTCAATAACAGGACGAAGTAAATTTCTTTCTTTTTCTGTTAATTGCTTGCTGTCGTTTAATAAAGGATGATGAAAATCAGCAGGTAGTATTACCGCTGCAGCAAAAACAGGCCCGGCAAAACATCCTCTTCCGGCCTCATCTACACCGGCTTCCAGCATATTTTCTTTAAAAAAGGAAAGCAGCATGCTGTAAAATTAATGGATAATTATTTAATGGATAATTGATAACGGGTTAATGGATAATTTTTCTTTTTTAGTAGAATAAATATTTTTACAATGGGTAATTGATAATTTTGTGGCTAATGAAAATTATCCATTATCAATTATACTGATTACTTTTCAAAAAAGTTTATCCTTGAAAACATTATCAAGTATCCATTAACCCATTATCAATTAACTTACCTTTGTATTCATTATGAGAGCAAATGCTTCTTTTGTAAAATTTAGCAAATTAGTACTGGTAAGCGTTTTCCTGGTTATTATTGCCGGAGCTGTTGTAAGAATGACACAAAGTGGTATGGGCTGCCCCGATTGGCCCAAATGTTTTGGAAGCTGGATACCTCCCACTAAAGCCAGTCAACTGCCTCCTGATTATGAGAAATATCTTAACAAACAAAACATTGATTACACCTTTAACCCCTTTCACACATGGACGGAATACATCAACCGCCTGTTGGGGGCCTTGCTGGGATTATTTTTACTGATTCAGTTTGTATGGAGCTTCCGATTCTGGAACAATAATAGAAAAATAGTCTGGCTATGTCTGTTTACGCTTATTTTGACAGGGTTTCAGGCATGGTTGGGTAAAAGAGTGGTTGATGCCAATCTGGCTGTGGTTAAAATCACCACCCACATGTTGGCGGCTCTGCTAATCGCTGCCTGTTCGTTTACAATTATTTACCTGCTTCAGCCAGGGAAAACTTTGTCTCATAAAAAGCTTAATACCGTTACCCTAATTACTTTGATATTATTAGTTATTCAGATTGCCCTGGGTACACAAGTGAGGCAACAAATAGATGTAATCAGTAAGGCATTAAACTATGATAGCAGGGCCTATTGGATTGAAAAACTGGATTACGTTTTCTACATTCATCGCTCCTTTTCTTTGATTATAGCGGTTTTAGGCGGATACCTTTATTTTCAATTTAAAAAAATAAATATCGCTACAATAAGCGCTAACTTAATAGCGTTTTGCATTATAGGAGAAATTGCGCTGGGTATCATTATGGCATACTTCGATATGCCTTCTTTTGCACAACCCTTGCACTTATTATTATCCTCTGTATTATTTATTGCCCTTTATAACAACTGGCTGAAAACAAGCCGGAAGAAGAATGTGATAATGAGCTAATTTGCTGATTTGCTAATAATGGCTAAAATGCTATGTATTGATGAAGCGATTGATAAAAGATATATTTTATTCTTTCCCGATACAATTATTTATTCTCCATTTCCGGAAGTATCAGGTGCTGCTTATATTTTGGTACATCCTGGTTAGCACGGTTAACAGTAGCTTTATGAAACTGTTCGGCGCCGATGCTTTGTTTTTTTCCCCGGAATACCTGGATACCGTTAACGTACTGGGAGCTGCCATTGTAGGTGTTGCTCTCGGAGTATTCGTGATGAGCTGGAACATTACCACTTTTATTCTGCACAGTAAACGCTGTAAATTTTTAGCTACAACTACCCAGCCTTTTTTAAAATATTGTATCAATAATTCGGTAATGCCGTTGTTATTTATTGTTTTTTACTTTGTTCGTCTTTATCGATTTAATGAGTATAAGGAACTGATGGGTACCATGGACATTATTTTGATAATGGTTGGCATTTTAGCAGGGTATGTTTTTTTGATCGCCTTTTCTTTTTTTTATTTTTTTGGAGCAGAAAAAACCATTCAAAACAGGATGGGCATTCGTGCAAGAACGTCGGGCCAGAATAAAGTTATTTACAATCCGATCGGTGTATTAAAAAGTGACACGTTTGGATTGAAAGTGAGCTATTACTTTAACACCAAGCTAAAGCTTCGTAAACCCAGAAAGGCTACTCATTACAGCCAGCCTTTTTTAGATATGATATTTAAACGTCATCATTTTGCGGCGATGCTTAGTATTATTTTGGCGTTTATTTTTTTAATCGGCATAGGTTTTTTACTGGATAACAGATTTTTTCAACTTCCTGCAGCGGCCAGTATTTTGGTTTTCTTTGCCGTAATGATTGCCGTAATAGGCGCTCTAACTTACTTTTTAAAAAGTTGGAGCCTGCCCACCGTAATCTTTATTTTTTTCTTTTTTAATATTTTATATCAATACCAATTAATTGATCCCCGCAATAAAGCTTATGGCCTTAATTATAAAAATGTAAGTGAAAGACCACAGTATAACAGGGCCGGCTTACAGCAATTGTGTACCCCTCAAAAAGTTACGGCTGACAAAGCCAATATGATTGATATTTTGAATAAATGGAAACAAAAGCAGGGCGTAGAAAAACCGGCTATTGTATTTATTAATGTGAGCGGGGGAGGCTTGCGCAGCGCTACTTTTGTGATGAATACCCTGCAAAAGATCGATAGCATTACCAACGGTAAGCTGATGAGAAGTACTTTTTTGATTAATGGCGCCAGTGGCGGCATGCTGGCTGCAGCTTACTATCGTGAGCTATACCGGCTACAGCAAAAAAAAGAAGCTATAAATGTATACAGCCCGCAATACACCAATAATATCGCCCAGGATGCATTGAATCCTATTTTTTCCTCCATGATTGCTCGTGATATTTTTGCACCTGCACAAAAATTTACTGTGGGAAAATATGAATATGTAAAAGACCGTGGTTATTCTTTTGAGCAACGCTTAAACGATAACACCAAAGGTATTTTAGATAAACAATTAAAAGATTATACCGAAGATGAAAAAAATGCCATTATTCCATTAATGATTTTTAATTCGGTAGTAACCAGAGACGGTCGAAAGATGATGATCAGCACCCAGCCAGTCAGCTTTATGATGAAGCCTGCTTTCAAGCTCAGTGATACCACTGCCAGCCCTGATGCAATTGATTTTACGGCCATGTTTGCTAAACAGGATCCCTTAAATTTAAGGCTGCTCACGGCGCTGCGTATGAATGCTACTTTTCCTTATGTGCTACCCAATGTGTGGCTTCCGAGCGATCCGGTAGTAGATGTAATGGATGCAGGGCTTCGGGATAACTACGGGCAGGAAGCTACTTTGCGCTTTATTGAAAATTTTAAGGACTGGATCAATGCCAATACTTCTGAGGTAATTATATTACAAATAAGAGACCGGGTAAAGGATAACTGGATTCATCCTTTTGAGAAAAAATCTATTGTAGATATTTTGATTAAACCTGCTACTATGCTTCAAAACAACTGGTACAAATTGCAGGATTTTTCTCAGGCAGACCAGCTAAGTTATTTTAGTAATGGCGGCATTGCCTTGCAAAATATCCTGTTTATGTATGTGCCGAGCCAGGAAGATAAGGGCGCTGCACTGAATTTTCATTTAACTGCCCGGGAAAAAAGAGACTTAACGGAATCTTTTTACAACCCATTCAACCAGGAATCGCTGAGAAAGCTGATGAAAAGCTTACAGTAATGTTATAATACAATACTGCCCGAAGCTCAGCCTTCGGGCAGTGAATTTTATTGTAAAAACTCCTGGTTATTTAGAAGTTTTTAGAGATACCGATGTTAACTTGTTGACCGAAAGTAAGAGCAAATTTAGTTTCTGCATTGTCAGCATCTTTAACTTTGTCACTAGTAAAAGAAAGACCGCCAAAGCCAAAGTTTAACATAAAGTTATTTTTTAGATTTACACTAACAGCAGGAGTTACACTAGCATAAACACCGCTAGATTTCTTCTCATTATCAGGACCATTAAGATCATCGTTTTTAGCTTTGAATCCTAAATCAAGCTGACCGAAAACATTAAAGATATTGCTTAAAGGCTTTGTGTAACGAATGAATGGGCCTGCGTTAAATTCTGTAAGTTTATCTTCCGTATCAGCGGCTTCGTTATTAGTATTCCGTGAAAAGAATCCTATTCCAATACCCACAGCCCAGTTGTCATTAAATTGATAACCAATTCCCGGGTTAATTGTTATTGTACGAACTTTTGTAGGCTTATCATCAGCAGATTTAGTAGATCCGATTCCGACAGTACCATACAATAAAATAGTATTGGCTAAGCCTGTGCTTTCACCAGAAGAATAGCTGCTGCTTCTGCTGGAAGATGTAGAACGAGAAGAAGTTGTAGAAGTGGTTCTTCTTTGGGCGTTCGTAGCTATTACAGTAAGTAATAACAATGAACTAGCTAGAATAATTTTTTTCATCTTGATTCTTTTTTAATTTTTTATGGCGCAAAGATAAACAAGCTTTATAATAAAAAGGAAAAAAAATGTTAAAATTTTGTGGAAAAGGCTGATTTTTGGAAAAAAATGCTTAAATTATAGGGGGTAACTTACTTATAAAAAATATTGAAAATCAATTAATTAAAATAAAAATCTCCCTACAATTTATATAGGGAGGCATCGGTAAAAGCTGTAGGGGAAGGGCTCGAACCTTCACGAGGCGGTTAGCTGTAGCACAAAGTTCAGTGGTCGACCCTGGTCGTCTCGCCGAAGGCGAAACGGCTCTATACTACGTTTATCCCGTTATCCTCACCCCCGAGACAAGAGGGCATGTCTGCCAAAAATTTCATCACCCCACAGTGTAAAAGATCATTGCTTGTTTACACAAAATTAAAGAAAATGAATTTATCTTAAAAATATTTTATCAATTATTTTGAAAATATAGAAATTATTCAAATATTTGCATAATAATTTAAATATTTACAAATTCAAAATAAAAAAATGGCAACCAAATTGAATCTTGACAAATTAGATTTACAAATTATTCATCATATGATGGAAAATGCAGAAATATCCTATGCCGATTTAGGTAAAAAATTATTTGTGAGTGGGGGTACCATACATGTACGCATCAAAAAGCTACAGGAGCTGGGCATTGTAAAAGGCACTAAACTGAACATTGATTTAAAACAACTTGGATATGATATCACAGCATTTGTAGGTGTGTATTTAGAGAAAAGTTCTTTATACGATACTGTGGCGAAAGATTTAATGCGTATACCGGAGATTGTCAGACTAAACTACATTACAGGTAATTATAGTATGTTTTTAGAGATTGTTTGTAAAGACATTACCCAACTGCGTAGCGTACTGCATGATGAGCTGCAAACTATTAAAGGTATTGAGCGTACCGAAACTTTTATTTCACTGGAAGAGGGTTTTTGCCGAAATGTACAAGTGTGTCCGGAGGATTAGGAGCGATAAGGTACTTCTATACTTTACTATAATTTACTTTTCAATTAACAGATTAAAAAGTTAAATTTGTAAAAATACATATTTATGGCAAAGGTGCTAGATAAAGAGCTGTACAGTTATTTTTTGCAACTTAATGATGCAGAAAAAAAATCCATTTTACAAATGATAAAAGCTTTTTTGAATGGAAGAAAAACAACCTCTGTACGTATCGGCATGGAGCAATACAATAATGAAATTGACAAAGCCATGGATGAAATCAGAAGAGGAGAAATATATACTCACGAGGAGGTAATGAAAATGGCAAGAAAGTGGTGATGGCAAAAAGAAAAATAACCTGGAGTAAAATCGCAACTCGTCAATTTAGTGCTGCAATTGAATATATTCGGCAAGATTCAGGACAAAATGCCGATAATGTAAAAAAAAGTTATTGAATAAAATTAATGAACTAACTGATACACAAGTGGTTCATCGTAAAGATCCATATAAGAAAAACAATGAGGCAATTATTTGTACTTTGAAATATTAAAATATCGAATTGTTTATTATGCTGGTCTTAAAGAAGTTCTTATTATCCGGATTCGTCATACGAGTATGGAGCCGGCGAAATATTGAAGCTGTCTTTTTTAATATTTTTTTTATAAATTATTTTAGCAATTTGGGGTCAAGGAAAAATATAAAGCCCACAATTAAAAATTCTACTAAACATACATAAAGGTGCCATAACCCACTATCAATCCTGTACACTCCATTTTTTCATTTCAGGGCAGGCTTTGAATTCATCGTCTATTACGATATGATAATTGCCCACTTTTGTAGCAAACCATTTTTCCAAAGCATCATTCTTTTTTTAATCGGTCTCCACGGGGTCTTTTTTGCAAAAAAGACCCCGTGGGAACAAAAAAATGGCAGAACAAAATGACCTTCAAGCACATACATTAAACAAAAATGAGATCATACTAAGCCCTTAGCCCATAAAGGCTTTAATTAAATCTTTTAACTCCTTCTGTGAAATATTTTCAACTACTGATTTATCGTATATTGTTAACAGGTTTACGGTGACATTCTCCTCCTGTGAGTTAATTTCTGCAAATCCTACAATGGCAGTTTCAACTAATGAAATTACCCGAGCACCTCCGCTTTTTCCCTTTCCTTTGCTGGTGATTTTTAATCTAATTTTGAAGATATTTTGCCCTAATGGACTTCCCACTCTCGGTGTTTGCACCAATTCTTTTTCAAGATTTAGCAAATCTCTGTTTAATGAAGCATATTTTTTTAGTAAAGGCTTAACAGCAGTTTTGAAGCTTTTGGTAATTCTAACTGTGACTTTCATTTAGAAAATCTTTTAAGGTCTGTAATTTTTTTCCTGTTCTCTTTGCTTCTCTGATTTCATTTAACCCCTCCTTAATTCCCATTAGAATTTTTAGTTTATTGTGAAGTTTAGCATAATCATTATTTATCTTCTCCCAAGTCTTTAATGGTACCAAAACAGACTTCTTAGCACCCTTTTCATCAATCATATATTTTAATGCGTTTGCCATGGTAATCCTTTTTTCAAAAATACAAAATTTTTAATGCCATAACCCACTATCAATCCTGTACACTCCATTTTTTCATTTCAGGGCAGGCTTTGAATTCATCGTCTATTACGATATGATAATTGCCCACTTTTGTAGCAAACCATTTTTCCAAAGCATCGTTCTTTTTTTCTTCTAAAGCTCTTTGGGCTATTCTATTATAATCATCTTTGAGGTTTTCTCTATGTGGTTCTGTTCTGGTTTTTAAATATACAATTCTGATACCCTTACGGCCTCTTTCATCCGTAAAATCAGCCGGTAGGGAGAATTGTCCGGGCTTTAAGTCCTTTAATACTGCAACCATATCTTTATCTAACTGATCAATCGTTACAAAGGAGCTACCATCTCTTCCCTGCATCTGGCCGGCATTAAATTTACTGGCCTCATCATCGCTGTATTTGTTAACAGCTTCGCCAAACTGCATGGTGCCTGCAATCAGCTTAGCCCTAACAGAATCCAATTTTTCTCTGCTTTGAGTCATCTCTACCTGTGTTACTTGCGGTACTTTAAGAATATGCCTTACCACTGCATCATCACCGGCTCTGCTAACAAGCTGTATGATATGATAGCCAAATCTTGTTTTAAAAGGATTGGAAATTTGCCCTTCTTTTAAAGAGAAGGCTTTTGCCAGCCAAACGCCATCCAAATCTTTCTGATTACGGTTAATTTCATACTGGCCGCCTTTGTCTTTACTTCCGGGATCTTCTGAATATAAAGATGCCAGGGTGGCAAAATCCTTTTTACCACTTTCAATCTGCTCTTTATATTCTTTCAATTGCTCGATACAATATTCTTCCGCATCCCGGCTGGCTTTGGGATAGTTAATAATCTGACTTACCTCTAATTCACTTTCGTACAGGGGCAAACTATCCGTAGGTATTTGTTCAAAATAAGCTTTTACTTCATTGGGTGTAATTTTAATCCCGTCTACAATTTTGTTACGCATGGCCTGGGCCAATTTCATGTCTCTAACCCCTTCTCTAAAATCTTCTTTCATTTGATACACACTTTTTCCGGCAATTCTTTCTAACTCATCTTTTGATCCGGAGCCATAATAGCTGATAAAATATCTGATCCGATTATCAATTTCAGTTTCAATTTCTTCATCCGTAACGGGTAAGGAATCTTTTTCTGCCTGCAATACCAATGCTTTGATGCTCAGCGCCTGCTCAAAAGCCAGGCATCTGGCATTCTCCGGCATTTCCATCCCCTGCCGTTGCATGTCGTTGATACTGTTATCTATATCACTTTTAAGAATAATTTTATCTCCTACAACCCCTACAATTTTATCGGCAATGACATTTTTGGTGTTAGAAGGTTGTGCGTATGTTGAAGCGCTTATAAAAGCTAGCATCCATATTATGAGAATTCTGTTCATTTATATTCTTATTAAGTTTTGTTAAAACGTTAAAGTGTTAATATGTTGAAATGTAGTTTTGATATTGATTTCTTTTTTATTTGCATATGTTTACCGACTATAATACAACCGCAGAGATACAAGAAGCAAAAAAATCGCAGTTATCAGATAAATCTTAGCAATACCTTGCTAAAAGTACCGGCGGAAAAAATGATTACAAATCAAAAACGTAATTATTTAACCAAATATGCATACATCTTAACATCTCGACATATTTACATTTTAACAATTCAACATCATACGACTGTCAAATTTAGAGAAGCATTTAACTATATCGCTTATCTAATGTATGATTTAACAAAAGTTTGTTATTAATTTAATGGGAGGTATAAGCTCCCAAAACGCTATCTATATTTTCAAGACTATCAGCAATAAGTTTGTACTCTTTTTTCAATTTAGCCATCCCTATAAGGCCTCCGGAAGCGCCGCTATGTCCTTTTAAAAAATAGAGACTTACTTTGTTTGCTTCTTCCTGCTTCATCACCACATTAAATTTGTAGTACGTTACAAATACGCCAAACAATACTCTTAACACATAATTTCCTTTTTCGTATACAGCATTTATAAGGTTTCCGCTTTTAAGCTTGTATTTTCTGGCCAGAAAAAAATCATTTACATTTTTTGCTAATTCATCTATATTTCCTTCAAATAAAAACAAAAGGCCGCCGCCGCTTTGTTCTGTTCTGCTGATATATTTTAATGCCATAGTAAATTATAATGTTCTTTTTACTTCTATTTCTTCAAATGCTTCTACAATGTCGCCTACACGTATATCGTTATAGTTTTTAATACTGAGGCCGCACTCCATATTGGATGCGACTTCTTTAACATCATCTTTGAAACGTTTCAAGCTTCCTAATTCGCCGGTAAATATTACAATACCATCTCTTACCAGTCGTATGCGATTATTTCTGGCGATTTTTCCGTCTAATACATAACAGCCTGCTACTGTAGCTTTATCGAATTTATACGTTTCTCTGATCTCTACATTGGCTAATATTTTCTCCTCTACGGTTGGTTCAAGCATTCCTTCCATGGCGCTCTTTATTTCTTCTATCGCATTGTAAATAATTGAATATAATTTAATTTGAATAGCTTCGTGTTCTGCCAAACGGGCTGCTTGTAAGCTTGGACGTACATTGAAACCTATGATGATAGCATCGGAGGCATTGGCTAGCGTAACGTCGCTTTCCGTGATGGCGCCCACCGCTTTATGAATTACTTTCACCACAATTTCTGCTGTACTTAATTTCTGCAAAGAGTCACTCAATGCTTCTACGGAGCCGTCCACATCACCTTTAATGATTACATTTAATTCTTTAAAATTACCCAAGGCCAGGCGTCGTCCGATTTCATCGAGTGTAATATGTTTTCTGGCCCTCATACCCTGCTCTCTGAGTATCTGGCCACGCTTGTAGGCAGTCTCTCTGGCTTCTGCTTCATCTGTAAATACTTTAAATGTTTCACCAGCCTGAGGAGCGCCATTCAAACCTAAAATAAGCGTAGGGGTTGAAGGCCCTGCCTCTTCAATGCGTTGATTACGTTCATTATACATAGCCTTTAACTTACCAAAGTGTTGACCGGAAACGATCATATCTCCCTGGCGCAAGGTTCCGTTTTGTACCAAAATAGTAGCAACATAACCCCGTCCTTTATCCAGCGATGCCTCAATGATGGTTCCGCTTGCTTTTCTATCCGGGTTAGCTTTTAATTCTAAAATATCTGCTTCCAGCAAAATTTTTTCTAACAATAAATCAATATTCAATCCTTTTTTAGCGCTTATTTCCTGGCTTTGATATTTACCTCCCCAGCTTTCAACTAAAATATTCATACCTGCAAGCTGTTCCTTGATTTTTTCAGGATTAGCGCCTTCTTTGTCCATTTTATTGATGGCAAATATCATAGGCACACCAGCAGCCTGAGCATGGGAAATAGCTTCTTTGGTTTGAGGCATTACTGCATCATCGGCGGCAACCACAATCACCGCAATATCGGTAACCTTAGCACCCCTTGCCCTCATGGCTGTAAATGCTTCGTGGCCGGGAGTATCTAAAAAGGCGATATTTCTTCCGTCCTTTAATGTTACTTCGTATGCGCCAATATGCTGTGTAATACCGCCAGCCTCTCCGGCTATCACGTTGGTATTACGGATATAGTCTAGTAAAGATGTTTTACCATGATCCACATGTCCCATTATGGTTACAATGGGTGGACGTGGCACTAAATCTTCTTCATTATCAACCTCCTCCTCAACCTCTAATTCTGCTGCATCATCTACTCCGATAAATTCAACGTCATAACCAAATTCGCCTGCAACCAGCTCAATTACATCTGCCTCCAGGCGTTGGTTGATGGATACCATTATACCCAGCCCCATACATTTACTGATGACATCCGCAAAACTTACATCCATTAAGTTGGCCAACTCACTTACAGAGATAAACTCAGTTACCTGTAGCTTGTTTCCCTGATCTGTTGAAGACTCGGAGTCCGCCATTTCCTCTCTTTTGGCTTTACGATATTTTGCTTTCAGGCTCTTCCCTCTACCTGTGGCTCCTGCCAGTTTTGCCTGTGTTTCTTTTAATTTTTCCTGAATTTCTTTTGCGTCAATTACTTTATCTTCTCTTTTAAAGCCACCCCCACTGGTTGGGCGTTTATCAAATCTACCCCCTCCTTTATGATGCGTTCCTGTACCACGATTATGAGGATGTGAACCTCCTCGGTTTTGAGTTCCTCCCTGACCCTGACCTTGTTGCGAGCCTTGTTGGCGGTTACCTTGTCCAAATTGTTGATATTGATCCCCCCCTTTACGTTCCATTGGAATGCGTTTACGCTTTCGTTTCTCATTAGCTTCCTTTTTAGGCCTTGTATCACTATCTATCGGAAGTTCTATTTTACCCAAAATTTTGGGTCCGGAAATTTTATCTGCCTGAATATTTTCAATTACGGGAGGCAACTCTGGTTGTTGTTCCTGTTCAACAACAGCGCTCTGTTCTACCTTCTCTTCTTTTTGTACTACTTCTTCTTCCTTAGTTTCCTGAGGAAGTTTTTCATCCTTATTTTTATTCGTATCTGTTACTTCGGTTTTTTTTCTACTGCTTTTCTTTGGTCTCGTGGAGGAGTCGATAGCAGTCAGATCAATTTTATCAATTACTTTAGGTGTTTCTAATTCCGGAGCGTTAATTTTAATAATATTTGAGCTAACAACTTCAGTGTCTGTGTCTACATCTGTTTCTATTTCAGATTGCACACTTTCTGCTATCGTTTGTTTTTTTAAGTCTTCAACAGGTTTTTCTACTACTATTTCTTTTTCCTCCCTGGGCTTTACCGGCTCTTTTTTCTTAAAGGACAAATCCTCTTCATCTCTTTTTTTCTTAGGTTCATTGGCGCCGGCATTCTTTGGCAAGTCTATTTGTTGCGCCTTTTGCTTAGCCACTTTATCCTGCAAAAACTCCGCCTGCAAAATGCTGTACATTTTTTCCGTAAGCTTAGACGTTGGCTTAAGATCATCACTATTGAACCCTTTGGACATAAGAAAGTCTATCAGGGTATCTTTACCTATATTAAATTCTTTGGCCGCAGCCATCAACCTTGGTGTATTTGCTTCTGACATTATTTTTGTTTAGTTGATGGTTCATAGTTAATGGTTCATGGCCTATTGCAGTATTCTAATACTATGAACCATTAACTATGAACTAAATACCATTATTCTTTTTCAAATTCTTCTTTTAAAACTCTTCTCACTTCAGTTATAGTTTCTTTTTCCAGATCTGCCCGGCGCTCAAGTTCTTCGGGTGTTAAATCCAATACAGATCTGGCAGTATCACATCCAATTCTTTTTAACTCATCAATAATCCATGGTTCGATTTCATCGCTGAATTCATCCAAATCTATATCATATTGTTCTGTTTCACCTTCATTATCCCGGAACACATCAATATCAAATCCTGTCAATTCGCATGCTAATTTAATATTAACACCCCGACGACCGATTGCTAAAGAAACCTGATCGGGTTTGAGATATACATTAGCATGTTTATTTTCCATATCAATTTCCATGCTGGTTATTTTGGCCGGTGTAAGAGAACGTTGTATTAATAATTGTGTGTTATTTGTCCAGTTAATTACATCTATGTTTTCATTTTTCAGCTCCCGTACGATACCATGGATTCTGCTACCTTTCATACCTACGCAAGCGCCTACGGGGTCGATCCGGTCATCATAGCTTTCTACGGCAACTTTTGCTCTTTCTCCGGGTTCTCTCACTATTTTCTTAACCGTAATCAAACCATCAAATATTTCAGGCACTTCTATTTCTAACAGTTTTTCTAAAAATGCAGGGCTGGTTCTGGATATGATAATAATTGCCTGGTTATTTTTTACCTCAACTTTTTTGACTACTCCTCTTACTGTTTCTCCCTTTTTGAAATAATCGGTAGGTATTTGTTCTGATTTAGGCAGTAACATTTCATTTCCTTCCTCGTCTAACAACAATACTTCTTTTTTCCAAACCTGATATACTTCTCCTCCTACAATTTCACCTACACGATCCTCGTATTTTTTTATGAGCATGTTTCTTTTCAGGTCCTTTATTCTGGCAGCTAAAGTTTGTTTACCGGCAAGAATGGCCCTGCGTCCAAATTCTTTTTGAATGTCTACTTCTTCATATAATTCTTCGCCTACCTGGTAGTCGGGTTCTATTTTAATGGCATCTTTATACTCTATTTCCGTGAGTGTATTATACAGATCATCATTGTCTACGATAGTTCGTCGGCGGAATATTTCTAAATCCCCTTTCTGATCGTTTACAATTACATCGAAACAGTCATCACTTCCGTATTTTTTACGGATAAGTGTTTTAAAAACATCTTCCATTACCTTCATCAGGGTTGGACGATCTATGTTTTCTGCATCTTTAAACTCCTGAAAAGAGTCGATTAAATTAATACTTGCCATATTCCTTACCGGCCTCACTTTTATTTCCCCAGCCGACATGGGGGTTTTATTACAATATAATTTAAAATTTTATTTGCACTTTCGTATGTACTATGTCTAAAAAATTACTAGTCACTTCTTTTTTAATCATCTTTTTACCTTTTCCTTCGCTTATTTCCAATATGATAATCTGCCTATCAGGATCATCAATTACCGCTGTAAGTACTCCTTTTAATCTTGTTTCATCTCGTAAATGTAACTCAACCTCTCTTCCTACATTTTTTTTGTATTGGCGTATTAATTTCAACGGCTCATCAATACCCGGACTGGACACTTCCAGCGAAAAGTCGCCATTAGGATAAAGTTGCTTTTCTTCTATTACTTTATATAAAGCTCTGTTAATTTTAACGCACTTCTCTATAGATAAACCGCTATCGGCATCTAAATAGATTTTTATATTGTTAACAGGTTTTATTTTAATATTTACTAAAAAAATCTCCTCTGATAACAAAGGCGGTATAAGCTGCTGTATTACTGTAACTTGTTGCTCCTGATTCATGACAAAACAAGAAGGGAACGGCCATCGTTCCCTCTCTATTGATTCTTAAATGTACCGCAAAATTACAATATTTTTTATTATTTACAAAAAAAGTAGATTTTAATGGATAATGGGTTAGTGGATAATTGATAATATGACTAATTTTTTTGATAAATTTTTGGGTGATCCATTAAGGATTATTCTGCCATTTTTTGTGTTTTAATATAATTTATTTTTAATGTGTTGCCGGGTCAACTTATTAAATTTATTTAACTAAAATACTTTTATCATTAGCTATTAGGTTGCTAATTTTGATATATGATAATAAAAGTGCTTTTTCAGCTATTTGTTTTATACTTACTGTACAAATTAATCTTTGATTTTATTATTCCTGTATGGAATACTACCAAGGATGTAAAGCAGAAAGTAGCCAATATGCAAAACAAAATGAATAGGCAAAACGACCCCAAAACGCAACAATCACCCCATCCACAAAAACATACCAAGCCTTCTCCCGAAGAAGATTATATTGATTTTGAGGAAATAAAATAGCGCTTGAACGCCTTTTTTGCTGTTTTATTGTCCGGGTTATTCACATGTTATCCCCAATTTTTCGCTATTTATCTATAATTATTTGATAATGAATGCCTTATAAGGTTGTGGGAAATACGATACCTTAAATATCGTAAAGGTACTAGCCTTTCTTTGCAGATTTGGCAATAGTATTGCCTTTCATTTTTTAACACACAATATATATGATCCGAAATTTTACACTTATCAAAGCAGCAGGGGTGTTGATGCTGTTTTCATTCACCTTTCTTTCATGCTCTAAGCAAGCTGCACACCCAACCGATTTAACCATCCATGAAAATGGCCCATCTTACAACGGCAATCAGGAGGATGCCATAAGCCCTTTTAACAAATATGTAGGGGCTCCTATCCCGGGTGATATTGGCAGGGCTTGGATAGGTAATTATAAAAATGCTAATGGCGGTGTAGGGGCTAGTTATACCATCATCAGCAAATATCTGTATTACCTGCTTGGTGAACCGAACTGTGTAGGTATATGTATGTACTATGCAAAAGATGATAATGGCAAAACGCATATACTACCTGTTGGAGTAGATAACACAGGAACGGTAATAAAAGTGCCGGATGTAATAACTCAGGATGGCGAAATTAACTGGGCTACTGCCCAAAAATGGATTTCCCAACATCTCGGGGCTATTGATGCACATTTTTTTGGAAGCAATACATTTGAGCAAAGGCTGTTGGCAGATGGTACCTGTGAGGAAATAAAGATAGACTTTGCAACCGATAATAAAAAACAGCCTCAATTGTTATTGAGCAACGCCAAACAAACCAGGGTAGCAAGATATGAGGATGCATCATTTCCCTGTGACCCTACTCACGTACCAAAATTTTAATTTTTTTTATGTTAAATATAGCTAATATTTTATCTTACATTTCTGCTTTTTCTGTTTTAATCCCACTATCTCTTTTTCTGAAAAATATTAAGAGCTTTAATGTTTATATCGGGTTTTTATTTGGTGGGGTAATATGCGTATCAGCATTATCTGATATTATTAGCTATATTTTTATCAGTTTAGGAAAGTCTAGTACTATCACAATCAATACTTTTTTTTCTATACAATTCTTTCTATTTAGCTTTATTTATATTTCTTTTTTAAAAAAGAAATTATTAATATATTGTAGTCTCTTTTTTTATATTACTTTTCTTATAGTCAATAGTTTATTTATCCAACCTTTTTATCAGTTTCAAAGTTGGTCAAGATTAGTTGAAAGTTTTTTTCTGATTAGCTATACGCTTATATATTATTTAAAAATCTTAAAAGCCACCCCGCCTGTAAATTCGCTTCGAACCTTTCCTACAATCTTTAACACCGCTGTTTTTTTCTATTTTAGTTTAAATTTATTTTTATTTATTATTAGTAATTACATTTTTACACAAATGTCTCATGAAGACAAAATAATAGCCTGGTCCTTTCATAATATTAATAATTTTATAAAAAATATACTCTTTGCAGTGGGCATTTATTATGCAGGAAAAGGCGCTAAAATACAGGCTAAATCAAAGGGAGGTAAGATTGCAAATATTAAATATGCTTTTTGGTAGAAAAAAGGGTAGATTTTTTTTGTTGGATATAGGAGATTCTCCTACCTTTAGGTGTCTCGCTTTAAAATCCAAAATTACTTTTGCTGTTGCCCCAAATTATCAAAAGACTGTTTAGTGATGTTGCGCTGCTCCAATTAGAGGAAATTACGGCACTTTTAAAATATTTTTTAATGAAACCGGACTAATTTCGTACCTTTATGCTTTGAATTTCCTTCCCCTAAAGCCAAAGCCTCAACGCAAATACCAGCAAAAAATAATAACATTCATTGCAACAGGCTGTTAAAATTATAACTTTCATTTCGATCATTTCTTCACTCATACCTATTTTCTGCTACCTGGCTGGCTCATCTGCACAGAAAATTAAAATAATAAAATACCTCTTCGCTCTTTTACTTTTGTCTTTTTTACTTGATATAGGAGGGTATGTAGTTGCGCTTATTTATAAAGCAAATCTTTTTGTTTATAATGCTCATACTATAATACAGTTTTTTTTGCTATCGGCTATTTTTTATAACCTGTTGAATGAGAAAAGGCCAATAATAGTTTCTACTATTGCCGGGGGAGTTTTTTTTATGGCTAATGCCATTTTTTTACAACCCTTTTATGAGCTGCAACACTTTTCACTTGCTTTTGGTAGCATCATTTTAATTGGCTATTCCATTGCTTATTATTTTCAATTGTTAAATGAATTACCCGCCGTTAATATATTACGGTTTTTCCCTTTTTGGATTAATAATGCTGTCTTATATTATTTCAGCGCCAGTTTTTCCGTATTTCTGATAAGTAATTATATTTTAACCCAATTATCCCCTGATAATGCAAAAATTATCTGGGCTTTTCAGAACATCAATAATATTTTAAAAAACGTTCTGTTTGCTATCGCCATTTATTATGCAGCAAAAGTAGGTATGCCTCCTAAAGGGCCTCCTCCAAAAGATATTGAAGATTATTTGAACGAATTATAAGTTCAGGATTTCAATCGTTTCTCCGGGTAATAAATGGTGTGTATGTAAGCCCATGCTTTTAGCTGTTTCAATGTTATTAATTGAATCATCAATAAACAAGGTTTCAAATGCATGTAATCCGGCATCAGAAAGTACATATTCAAAAGATTCCCGGTGTGGTTTTCTTAACCCGATCTCGTTGGAATAATATGCCTTATGAAAATAATCGTCCAGCTTATTTTCTCCCGTCAGCTGAAATAATTTTTGATGAAATGCCCGATGGTGTATAGCATTTGTATTACTAAATAAAAAAATGTTGTATTGGGCTTTTAGTTTCGCCAGAAGCTGAAGGCTATTAATTCTAAAATCAAGCAACATGGCATTCCATGCATTTCGTATATACGTATCCGTTACTGACGCCGAAAGCGCTTTTCTTATTGCCTCGTAAAAATCTTCCTCTGAAAGGGCGCCCGTTTCAAGCTGTTCAAAAAGCGGGCTAATTTTGTATTGAGAGTACATTTCCTCAAAATTGCCTATTCCTAATTCATTAAAAGCTAAAATAGTTTTATTGTAGTCGATGTTAAGTAATACACCTCCTAAATCAAAAATGATATTTTTTATTGGCATTTAAAAAGTTGATGATTGAGTATTGATTTTAACTAATGGTCCAGGTTTCATTACCTCTTAGTAATTGTTCAAGATCTCCTTTGCCTTTCTTGGCGATCACTTCCTCTATCTGCATTTGGAGGGCGTCTTCATAGCAGATACGCTCAGCTTCAAAAAATACACCAAATGGCCTGGGTAAATGTCCCTGCAATCGGGGATCATCAAACATACGAATGACTATTTGCGCTTTATAAAAATCTTGTTCATCGTGAATCCACAAATCATCTTCACTGGCATCTTTTCCTATTTCTACCACTACCGGCCTGAAGCCATCCAGCTTAATGCCTTTATTCTGGCTGGCGCCAAAAACTAAAGGTTTCCCATGCTCTAAAAATAAAGTTTCCTCTGCTTTGGTGCTTTTTTCAGTAAATATTTCAAAAGCGCCGTCATTAAAAATATTGCAGTTTTGGTAAATTTCCAGAAAAGAGGCCCCTTTATGGGCATGCGCTCTTAAAAGCATTGCCTGTAAATGTTTAGGGTCTCTGTCCATAGTTCTGGCAATAAAGCCTGCATCTGCCCCCATGGCTAATGCTAAGGGATTAAAAGGATGGTCTATGCTACCAAATGGCGTAGATTTGGTAATTTTATTTTCCTCCGATGTGGGAGAGTATTGCCCTTTTGTAAGACCGTAAATTTGATTATTGAATAATAAAATATTGATATCAAAATTCCTACGTAGTAAATGGATTGTATGGTTACCTCCAATGCTTAGCCCATCGCCATCGCCAGTTACTACCCATACGCTTAGGTCAGGCCGGGCCGCTTTAAGCCCGCTAGCCACAGCGGTAGCTCTTCCGTGAATACTATGCATACCGTACGTATTCATGTAATAAGGAAACCGGCTGCTACAGCCTATACCGGAAATAATGACAATATTTTCTTTAGGAATACCTAAGGTGGGCATTACTTTTTGTACCTGCGCTAAAATACTATAATCTCCACAGCCCGGGCACCAGCGCACTTCCTGATCGGTGGCAAAATCTTTAGCAGTTAGTGCAGGTGTGAGTGTCTCATTCATCTTCTTTAACCTATTATATTATAAAGGTACAAAGATTCTGACTGATTTACAAGATTATGGTATACCGAGTGTTTCATCGGTTTTTGAAGCTATATTCAGTTCCTCCCAATACTCTGCCGCTCTCCGGGTGTGAGGAATTACTATAGTACCTCCAACAATATTAGCTATTGCAAACACTTCATACACCTGCTCAGTTGTAACTCCAAGCTCATGAACCTTCCCTAAATGATATTTTATGCAGTCATCGCACCGGAGTACCATGCTTGCTACCAGGCCTAACATCTCTTTGGTTTTTACGTCCAGAGCGCCTTCCGTATATGTGTTAGTATCTAAATTCCATAACCGCTTAATGACCAGGTTATCTTTACTCAAAATTACTTCATTCATTTTGGTACGATACTCATTAAAATCACTAACCAAACTGCTCATAATGTGTTTACTTTAATTATTTGTTAATTTATACACCAAATTGTTGCAAATGGTGGTCCAGATGTTTATACATGCTTTTACCCCATTGCTCTCCGTTAAGTGTTCCAAAAAAGGGATGAGGAAACCTGCCTACCAATGTAGGCCCGGAGCTATAGAATTTTGCGACTGACTCTAACAATTTTAATTTTTCTGTTTCAAAATCTCTCTGATCTGTAATTTTAAAATTGGGGGCCGTAGGTAAGTTTTTACCCCAGGGCTTATCATTATACAATTTCGGTTTAAGTATCCATCCTAGCAAATATCCCATAAACATACGGGGCATTTTTTCATTACTCAATGGCACTTTAAATGCTTCCCGGCAATGCGCAAACATTTGGGCTACATTCATTTTACCCCATATCGGCTGTACATTTGGAGTCAGCTTATTCAATCTATTTACAATATCGAAATAGGTTTCCTTATCAAATAAATTTTTCATACGGGTTTATTAAAAGCTTAAAGTTATATAAAAATAATTACACGAATTTTGCCGAATTACACGAATTTTATTATTACTAACAATTGTTAGTTTTTTTAAATTAACAATGGATGGTACTTTATTAAAATATAAATAGAAAACATATAATCTGGCGGAGTTCGTTTTAATAATATAATTCGGTTACATTCGTGTAATTCGTATAACAAACATTTGTACATTCGAGTATTAATAATTTATGCAAACACTTACGATTACTACTATTCAGACGGATTTGCAATGGGAGAATAAAGCTGCCAATCTGGCTTTATTAGAAGAAAAAATTAATAGTTTGGAAGAAAAAACGGAGGTGGTTGTACTTCCGGAAATGTTTACTACCGGCTTTACCATGCAGGCCACTTCGTTGGCAGAAACTATGGATGGGCAAACAGTAGCGTGGATGAAAAAAATGAGCAGCCAGCATCGTATAGTGATTACCGGTAGTATCATTATTGAAGAAAATAATCACTATTACAACCGGCTACTTTGGGTGTTACCCAATGGAGAATATGGCTATTACGATAAACGCCATTTATTTGCTTATGCCGGTGAAGACAAGCATTATTCAGCTGGTGTAAAAAGACTGATTGCTTCTGTCAAAGGCTGGAAAATTAATTTACAAATATGCTACGACTTACGTTTCCCTGTATGGTCAAGACAATCGCCTGCAGCTATTGAAAGCGGCAACCCGGAGTATGATGTACTGATGTATGTAGCCAATTGGCCTGAAAAAAGAAGCCATGCCTGGAAAACACTGCTTTGTGCAAGAGCTATAGAAAACCAATGCTATGTTGTGGGTGTTAACAGAGTAGGAAAAGATGGCAACAACACAAATTATAGTGGTGATACTTTAGTGATTGATCCATTAGGACAGGTACTTTATCATATGGCTGATGTAGAAGATGTTTTTACCATTACTTTACAAAAAGATGTATTAAATGACATTAGAGAGAAATTTCCGTTCTGGAAGGATGGGGATGAATTTATGTTAAGATAGAAATCACTCTCCACGTTGTGCTTTTTTGTAAAAAAATTCTGTAAGAACAACCAATATGATGAATAGCGGTATGCCGTACAAGTGAGTGACACAACGATGCTCAAACAAGGAACAAATGTTCGTATCAAAAAAAATATTCTAAATGTTATATCAGACAAGTATGGAATTTACTTTAATACCATATTTTTCTTTTGTTTAATCAGGTCCAGCACTACCTGCATTTTTTTATCTTCACCTTTTTTAAGCGCTTCATAACTGGTTCCGACATAAATATCCGGCGCAATTCCACTTCCATTTTTTTGTATATGATTATATTGAACCAGTCTGAATAAAGGAATACGAACTCGAAGGTGGGTATAAGGTAAAGTAATATCTGGAATCAGGATACCATTATTTCCATACCAGCCACCGCCTGTTTCTTCTCCTACAAGCATGACGTCGGGTTGCCCTTTCATCGCATTACAAAACAATGTGGAGGCAGAAAAGGTGGGGCCATTGGTTAAAATATACAAGTCTCCGCCAAAGTGATTTGTCTTTTTAGGCTTGTACCATTTTCTTTCCCAATAGCCAAAATGGTATAGGCCGTCTTTTCTTTTTTTAGTAGAAAAAAATAACGCCAGATTATTTATAAATCTATCCTTAAAATATTTACCATACGGCTTCAGAGTTTTAGTAACGGCAAAGCTGGTATCGGCAATTTTGAACCCTTTTCGGGAAACATATTTTGTGAGCAGCGTAGATAAACTTATTCTTCCTCCTCCATTGCTACGCAAATCAAGAACCACCTGTTGTATTTTTTCTTTACGTATTTTTCTAAAACTTTGTCGTAAAAACTTACGCAGCTTACCACTGCTAAAGGTATTAATCGTCAGGATGGCCGAGTGGGTAGCTGTATCAATACTTATAGAACGTTTGCTTAGTAAAACTTCTTTTTTAATTTCTTTTTTACTTTTTGCAGGAATTATAGTTTTTTTAACTGTTTTACCGGTGTCTTTCGGCGGCTCGTATAAAGGAATACTTACTGCCTGTTGTGTTCCTAAACTATCAATATATTGTACAATGTAATTTTTACTGAGTCCGAATATTTGGCGATGATAAAATGGAAAGTTACTGCTTAAGCGGATATAATTTAAATTATTGGCATTACCATCAGCCGGCATATAATCAAAAAGTATGGATACCAGCTGATTGATATTTAAGCCGTTTATAGATTTGATAACCGTTCCTCTTTTCAAAATAGTATCTCGTTTATGTAAATTGCCTGTTACCACCATACTATCCTTCCAAACTTTCAGGTAAAGTGGAAAAGAGGGATATTTTTTATTAGTGATCCATTTGTTATAATTTTTACTCATTCCAAAGCTGGTATGGCCACAGCGAATTTTAGAAATCAAAGGCGCCAGTACTTTCCAGCCAAATTGTGATTCCGTCATGCTATCTGTGATAGATGTGTAATACATTTTAAAGTATTCATCCATACTATCTTTAGAAGTGTACCAATAAAGCGAAGGGTGTTTTTTTTCTAAAATATTTTTTAATAAAATATAATCCTGCTGAAGCTGATATTTAGGATACTTTTTTTGTGGATTATAAGCAATTTTTGATGTAGAACAGCTATAAAATATATTTATTATAAATAATATATAAACTGCTGATTTACTTTTCATTATATATTATATAATATTTTTATTTAAGATGATCCCACCCCTGTGCTATTAGCTCATGCTTATTGCCGCCTCTTGTAATAATATGCTTTCCTTCTCCGGCTTCGGTAATATAGCCGATAATGGTGATATCAGCATTTCGACCGATCTTTTCATAATCATGCTGTGCAATGGTAAACAAAAGCTCATAATCTTCTCCACCACTTAAGGCACAAGCGGTGGGGTCCAACTCTAATTTGTAAGCAAACTGTTTAGCCTCTTCATTAAGGGGTAACTTATCTTCATAAATTAAGCAGCCTACATTACTTTGTTTGCAGATGTGAAGCAGGTCGCTACTGAGGCCGTCGCTGATATCCATCATGCTGGTAGGAATGATTTCCTGTTCCGCAAAAAAGTCAATGATATCTTTTCTGGCTTCCGGCTTTAATAATTTACCTACAATATAAGCCTGATTTTCAAGATCGGGTTGTGCACCGGTTTCCTCAAATATTCTTTTTTCTCTTTCTAAAATAGTTAATCCTAAAAAAGCGCCTCCCAACTCGCCGCTTACGCAGATCAAATCATTTTTCTTAGCGCCGTCTCTTTTTACATAATTATCGGGCGCTACTTCACCCATAGCGGTTACACTAATGATAAAACCTTTATTGGAAGATGTTGTATCGCCCCCTACCAGGTCAACATTATATTTTTCGCAGGCAGCGTATACCCCTTCATAAAACTCTTCCAACGCCTCTACACTAAAGCGGTTGCTGATAGCAATGCTCATTACAATTTGTGTAGGGGTAGCATTCATGGCATAAATATCACTTAAATTTACGATCACACTTTTATAGCCCAAATGCTTTAGGGGAGTATACATTAAATCAAAATGTATGCCTTCTACCAAAAGATCAGTTGATACAACGGTTTGTCTTCCAAAATGATCGATTACGGCTGCATCATCACCTACGCTCACTATCGTAGAGGCATTTCTGGTTTCGTTATTTTTAGTAAGATGATCTATTAAGCCAAATTCACCCAATGTATTAATTTCTGTTCGCTGTTGGTCCATATAATTTTTTTGGAATGATAATATTACAATGAAGCTGTTTAGACTTTTTTTTTAAATAGAAAAAGAAACCCGGAAAGATGTG
>CAZPHA010000038.1:0-25111 GCA_964586215.1 uncultured Ferruginibacter sp. | reverse complement strand
AAACGTTTTAAACGCTTTGCATTTAATCGCTACTTTTGGCACTGAATAGTTACAATTTTTTTATGTACAGCAAAGAAAGTGTGATTCTATAAATTATTTAAAATAAAAATTCAATTTATCATTTAATTAACAAAGTTTAATTAAAAAAAATATGTATTTATATCTTTCTTACAATCAATACATTGCAATAAATAAAAATTGTCTCGAAAAAATCGTAACTTTGCACTTTGAAAAACAGGTATTTTAATCGCATCTGAAAATCGCTTATATACTTCTCCCGTAAGTTCCCATTAGTTCGCCGTATGCGATAATATGTCCACTCATTGCTTTTTCGAGGTCAGCTTTCTTAGAATTCACTGTTATATTCAATAATGTATTTAATGCATAAACTTTAAAGAAATAACGGTGCGTACCTGATGGTGGACAAGGCCCACCATAATGATGCTGCTGAAAGTCATTGATCCCCACTACACCGTGTATTATATTTTCTTTGATATGGTGTGTTACGGGTATATTCCACACAACCCAATGTACCCATATGCCCGATGGCGCATCTGGATCATCCATAATCAATGCCAGGCATTCAGCGTCTTCCGGGATACTCTCAATATCCAGTGAGGGATTCATATTTCTACCGTCGCAAGTATATTGCTGTGGTATCTGACCTCCATATTGAAATGCCTTACTACTCACTTTTAACTGTTTATATTTAACAGCTCTCATGGTTTCTGTCTCTTGCATCATTAGTAAGTTTATATTATGTTCAAATACTTTATCAAACAAAATTTGATTGAAACATATAATAAAAAATAAAAACATTAAATATTTTAACAATATTATAAGTATAAAAACTTTACATTCAGCTTCCCTGCCGTCATGCTACATATTATGGTCCTTCCGCCGGCGGAGGCACTTCATATGGTGGAGTCTCGTAGGGATCTTCGTCAGGTATTATGTCGGGATCTTCTTCCGGAATAACGGGTTCCTCCGGGTCAGAAAGTGGCTCTACCTCAGGATTTTTCTTTGGAGGAGGAACTTCTTGCGGTTGATCGGGATGCTGCTTCTTTATCATAAAAACTTTATTTGTTGAACTTATAGACTAAAAAAGTTTATAGAGAAGGAAAAGTTATCAAACTATATTACCGCACATCATGACCATAGTCATTACTTAATTTGATTCTGATCATTGTTTAGCCACGACACATTTAATTAGATTTGGGAGTTAGGACGGCTTATAAACCATCCTATACCAAAATCTCTCACCTTTATTGTTAATTTCTACCGACAAATAATTGACTAATCATGAAAGAAAACTCAATAAAAGAAGAGAGCCCTATTTATCCCGGCAATTATGTTCCATCACCGGAAATGAAAAACGAGCTTAACAGGTCAAAGATATCCGAAAAAGGGATTTTTGCTGCAAAACCGCCAGTGAATATTAGTGAAACAACAGAATATTTTATTATTCATGTAGCAATTCCGGGAGTAGAAAGAGAAAATATTTCGATTCAAATACATGGGGACCACTTGTCAGTAATGACAGTATGTAAAAAACATGAAGAGCCACAAATTCATAAGTCGCATATACAAGAATTTGATAAACCAACCTGCTTCGAGAGGCACATTTTATTACCGGAAAATGCAGATACGATATTTATAAGAGCCGAATATAAGCAGGGTGTTTTATACTTATATATTCCCAAAAGCTATAACACCGCCAATAAAACTGAGAATCATATAGTTGCATATTAGTCCTGGTCGTTAGGTCGATGTAACGCCATTACAGGAACCTGGCTATGTAATACTAATTGTTTGGTATGACTTTTATGAATTAACCGATTTATCAGTCCCTGATGTTTTGGTAAAACTATCAAAAGATCAATCTGATTTTTAATTGTAAAATCGATAATCCCCTCATCAATATCCTCATTGCTAATAAAATGATAGGTAGGTTTTAAATCTATCAGCCTCTCTCTCAATACCTCTGATTCATATACCACCTCCGGTTCGTATTTTCCTGCCTTTCCTACATTTAGAATATGTAATTCAGCGTTAAAATCTTTTACCAATATCTTTATCACATCAATTGGTAAAGCATCAATTGAACCTTCAAGATCAGACGCCAGACATATTTTTTTAATTGAAGAGAATTTTACTTTATCCGGTACAGTGATTAAAGGCCATCTTAAATTCTTTACCGTGTACACAATGTTGCTGCCTAGAAAAAAGCGTTCTGCAGCCGTAGCACCCTGACTACCCATCACAACTGCATAAGGCTTGATAGATTGGCAAACCGCTTCGAGCTCTTCAAAGAATGCTCCCATCCTGATTCTTGTTTCTATATGAAGCTTATGATTTACTCTATTAAGAAGTGTATTTTTCAGTTGACCGGTATGATACTCTGCATTTTTCTTTACCTCTTCAACATTGGGTATTACAGGTACTCCGGTATAGCTTACAGGCATTTCATATACATGCAATAACAGCAAATTTGCCCCTATTGCTAAGGCCATATCCGCAGCATAATCTGTTGCGTTGGATGCTACTGAAGAAAAATCAGTCGCAACAAGGATGGTTTTCATAAATAAATTTTAACATTAATAATATTGCACCAAAGCGATATGACCATAATCTTTCAATGCACCTTCATCAACAAATTCAACACTACCGCCACTTTGTAACACTTTTTCCATAGCATCATCTACCGCATCTTTTATATCACTAATATTATTATTCTGAAGTTCGTTTATGCCATAAATAATATCAGGTTCATCACCATGTCGGGCAGGATACATATAATTATTCTCCACTATCAAAAGGTGTCCTTTATTATTCATCGCTTCACGCCAAACGTTTTCCATTCCAAATGCCAGTTTCTTTTTGTCGGCAGCATCTTCTAACTGATTTAACAGATCATGCTGCATTGATTTTTTCCATTCCAAAATATGAGGTTCTAATATTTCCCTAAGCTGAGCAAATCCTACATCTTCATAATTACCCTGCACATATTTTATGACTGTATTTTTATGTTTAGAAATTTTATTAAAATGCCCTAATAATCTTTCGGCACCCAAAACAAAAAGTGGTAAATGATAGGCATTCAAAACATCATCCAGAGATTTATCTATATGCAATAAAAATTTATCCATTATCACTTCCTTACGGTCATCCATATCCGAAAAATTTGCTACTCTTTGTGGCACTTCATTAATGTAAGCATCAACCGACTCGGGTACATTTGAAGGTATCTTTACAAAATTGTTTGAATCATACACATAAATACTACTTTTTTTATTACTCAATATCAATACCAAATATTTGTAAAGTTGTTTTTTACTGTATATCAGATCACGGATCTCAAATGATTCGTCAATAATAATTTTTTCTTCAACAGCAACATCTAAATACATAACTTTTTCAAAAAGAGGAGATACATAAATTGCTATGGATTTATGCGTATTAAAATTTTTATACGCATATTGATTGATATTCCCGATAACAGTATTCAATTTTTGCATAACTGCACCTACCACATCTTTTGGGTAGTCTTTTAACAGCATTTGTTCTACCCTCTCCGCAGCGGTTTTTAGTACATAAGCTAATTCTACATTTAAGTTGATTTTTGTTTGTAATGGTATTATTATTGATACTGCAGGGCGATAGCGTGGAGCTGCTGTTATTTCACGTATTTCAGGAGTTATAGCCGAATTCATATACATGCATTTAATGCATTCTAAATCTACCTTTACTTATTTAAGAAAAGGTTGATAGTTGTCATAAAAAGCTTTGATTGTACTCAATTGTAAGAATTAAATATATTTTTAATAATATATTAAATAAAAAATATATTTGTAATTGTCTATTTTATTTGACTATTTTTATTGCGTAACATATTTAATATAATTCAAATAAAAAGCCCAACATTACGTCAGGCCTTGGTACTCGGGATGGGAGTTGAACCCACACTTGCATTGCTGCAAACAGGATTTTAAGTCCTGCGTGTCTACCAGTTCCACCACCCGAGTGACACGATTTTAAAAAAAAAGCAGATAACTTAAGTTATCTACTTTTTAATAATGAGCGGAAGACCGGGCTCGAACCGGCCACCCCGACCTTGGCAAGGTCGTGCTCTACCAAATGAGCTACTTCCGCAATAAACTACAAGAACTTCTTTTTTTAGGACTGCAAATATACTACAAAATCTGCAGTCGAAAAAATTTTATTTATACTTCGGATTGTACAAGGTATTCTCCGGAACCTGTACTTCAGGCTTGCCTTTATAACGATGTACGTATAAACTATAACAGCCTCCCAAAACAAAAGCTATAATTAAAAATACCTGACAATACCAGATAAATCTGGAAGAAGACACCCAACTATGAGAGAAATCTTTATCCCGGTTATCGATAAATTCTTGTTCCATTATACATATATTTTGCATCGCAAAAGTAAGTGTTCCGTGTCAAAAAAAACTATTTACCAGGTAGAATTTCTTTAAATGCCCGTATTTTTTTAATAAAATGTTGCCGCACAATAGATCCGGCATACCAGCCACCTTTAACCTTCCGGCGCTTGCGGGGGAATACCGATTTTTTTTGATGGAAAAATAACCACCCCACATACTTTACATGTGCTCGGATAATGGCTACAAAAAATCCGGTATCGCCTCTGGAAAATAAGGCTACATAAGCCGATAAAGCATCTAATGCCAGGCGAACGGGAATAGTCCAGATGGCCCTAAAAAAAGGCAAATTTTTACTGAGCATGATGAGATTATTCCTGAAATTCAAGCAGGTTTTCCTACTATTGCCCTGCGGTAGTGTACTGCCCCCTACATGATATACTACCGATAATGGTTGTACGAAAACCTTATACCCTGCTAACTGTAATCTCCAGCAAAAATCAATCTCTTCCTGATGGGCAAAAAAATATTCATCCAACCCTCCTATTTTGTGATACACATCTGCTTTTACAAAAATTGCTGCACCTGATGCCCAAAAACATTCCTTTGCATCATCATACTGTTCCTGATCCTCTTCACAAACATTAAATATTCTTCCCCGGCAAAACGGATATCCCAATGCATCAATCCATCCACCGGATGCCCCGGCATATTCAAATTGGCTTTTACTATTGTATGATAAAATTTTTGGCTGGCAGGCTGCGATAGCCGTATCATGCTGCATTAATTGAATAACAGGTTCTATCCATCCTGGCGTTACTTCCACATCATTATTTAACAATACATAATAATCGCTTTTTATCTGCCTTAAAGCAGTATTGTATCCGCCTGCAAAACCTTCATTATTGGGATTAATAATTATTTCAACAGTAGGAAAATGTTGTTGCAAAAAACTAACAGAATCATCTGTAGAAGCATTGTCTACTACAATAATTTTTTTATGAGCATATGTGGAAGCCAATACAGATGGTAAAAATTTCTCCAATAATTGCCGTCCATTCCAATTCAGAATTACAATAGCTACAAGTGGATTAATTTTGGTACCAGCTGTATCAGGCGCTTCAACATCCCTGTCTGACTGGCGTTCAGCCAGGCAGGGTTGCGACTTGTCTCGCCCAAGGCGAGATCGCATTACTTTCATCATTCGTACTACTATCGAGCTTTTATTATTTTTGCCCAAAATACAATTTTATTGCGCAATATTCCGTAGCGGAGACATTGCTATAAAAAAAATTATTTTTTTTATTAACATATCGCTCCAAACCGGAGCTCCATTATAAATATAATCAAAGCTATTGACATTAAGCTCCTCCGGAGCAAAAGCAACAAAATATAAATCAAACGATTACCTTCTCTAAAAAATATTGTATAAAAAAGAAACCTAAACCTCAAACACCAAACCTCAAACACCCAATCCCAAATTTCTTACATTTACAGTATGATTTTCCAACTTTTCAATTGGCGTACCTTACTGGCCATTATTGCCATTGCTATTGTAACAGGTACTATATTTTACTCTAATCATCTGGCAAAAAAAATTGCACAGGATGAAAAAATAAAAGTGGAACACTGGGTTGCCGCTGAAATTGATATTACTAACCCTAATACTACAGAAACGGCCTTATCCAGCAGCATTGTAATTGATAACAGCAAAGATATACCCATGATAGCTGTAACAGAAAAAGACAGCATTTTTGACTATTATAATTTAGACTCCAGCAAGATAAAAAAAGACAAAAATTATTTACTAAAAAAATTAACAGAATTTAAAGAAACCAACCAGCCCATAGAATGGCGTAACCCACTGGATAGCTCCCAGGTGAATAAAGTATATTATGGTGATTCTAAACTTTTAAAAGAAGTAAAATATTATCCTATCGTACAGTTGCTGATCGTTACCCTGTTTATTATTATCACCTTAATGGCAGTAGCTGCTAAAAATAAAAGCACACAAAATCAGGTATGGGCGGGGATGGCTAAGGAAACTGCCCATCAGTTGGGCACACCGCTATCATCGCTGCAAGGCTGGGTGGAAATGATGAAAGAAAATGCTGCTACCGAAAAAATTGCTGCCGAAATGACAAAAGATGTGGAGCGTTTGAAATTAGTAAGCGACCGGTTTAGCAAGATTGGTAGTACTCCCCAACTTGAGCGATGCAATATCATTACACAAGTTGAAAAAATGGTCACGTATATCAAACGGCGCTCTACCGATAAGGTTAATTTCAGTATGAACTATGAACATTCCAAAGAAATAGTTGTACCCATCAATGCTCCGCTTTTTGAATGGGTAATTGAAAATTTATTGAAAAACGCATTGGATGCCATGGATGGTATCGGCAATATTGTGATATCCATTAAACAAGATAAAAACAATGTATTAATCGATGTTACAGATGATGGCAAAGGTATTAGCAAAACAAATATTTCCAAAGTTTTTAAACCTGGCTTTACAACCAAAAAAAGAGGCTGGGGATTAGGTTTGAGCTTATCTAAAAGAATTATTGAAACCTATCATAAAGGAAAATTGTTTGTCAAGAACTCAGAAATGGGAAAGGGTACCACTTTTAGGATTTTATTGAAAAAGTAGTGATGTAGTCAATAGTCGATGGCAGTGGTCGATGGGATATACACAAGAAGCTTAATCAGAATATTTATAAAAAACATTGTAATTTTGCAGAAAATGCGGCGATGGCGAAATTGGTAGACGCACTACTTTGAGGTGGTAGCGCCCGAAAGGGCATGGGAGTTCGAATCTCCTTTGCCGCACTTTTTATCTTTAAGTGTTGAGATGTGAAGATGTTAAAATGTGAAGATGTTAAAATGTGAAGATGTAAAGATGTAGTATCTTAGTAGGCTACTTACCTTCATTTCAACATTTCAACATTTCAACATTTCAACATTTCAACATTTCAACATTTCAACATCTCAACATTTCAACATCTTCACATTTCAACATCTCAACATTTCCCCCATCCCCATTTTAAAAAATCAGGAAAAGCCTTCGCCCAGGTAGGTACATCGTGTTTGCCTTCTTTCATTTCTAAAAAGTGAATATCTGTGTCGTTAATGTAGCCTTTTTTTTCTAATTCGGATATGAGTGCAAGTGTATCGTCAATAGAGTCGATAATACCGTTGTTATTTCTGTCTGCAGTTTCATCTAAAGTGCCTACTTCAAAGAAAAATTTCATCCAGGGATGATAACCACCTTCTCGTATTTGCCGATGCATGATCCTGTCAGTTTCTTCATCGAATAAAGGGTCTGTCTGATCTCTGTCACGCCACCAGAGAGAACCACTAAACACTCCTACTCTGCAAAATTCATGCGGATGATTCCAGGCAATATCAAGCGCTGATAAACCTCCCAGTGAGAATCCTGCAAAAGATTTGTCCTTAAAAGAAGCGACCTGGTATGTTTTCCTGATAAAAGGCAATAATTCATCAAAAACAAATTGAGTGTATAAAGCTGCCTTTGCACCCCGACCTTTAAAATCTAATATTTTAGCGGTGCCATATTCATTTTTTCTGTCAGCAGAGCAATGCATGGCTACTACCATTACAGGCGCTATTTCATCGGCATCATACAATTTCTCTATAATTTCTTCAAACTTCATCGCCACCAGATCCTGCCCATCATTTACCAATAATAAACTGATATTTTCGTAAGTATTAAGTTTGTTGGGTAAATAGCAATCTACTTTTACATCTCTTTTTAAAAATTTGGAGGTCATGGTATGCTTGTCCACCTCTACACAGCTAGTTTTTTCATCTGACATAATGGTCAAAAGTAATAAAAACGTATGATATTAGAATTATTACACGAATTAATTGATAGTTGATAATGGATAAATGATAATTGAGGTGGTATTGCATGCGATTAAATATATTCAAAAACAAAAAATTATCATTTATCCATTATACAATTATACATTATTTTTTGTTTAATTGGCCATGAAAAAATATATTTGATTTTATTAAAATGATCAACCATTGTACTAACTAAAAATCAAGTGAATAATTATGAAGAAAATAGGTGTGTTATTTGGTAAGGAACGCAGCTTTCCGAATGCATTGATTGAGAGAATCAACAGCAAGAATATTTCAAACGTGCTTGCCGAGCCGGTATCGATAAATAAAGTTGCACAAGGCGAAGCATGTGGTTATGCGGTGATATTTGACCGTATTTCACAGGATGTGCCTTTTTACAGAGCTTTTTTAAAAAATGCAGCTTTGTGTGGAACGGCTGTGATCAACAATCCATTTTGGTGGAGCGCCGATGAAAAATTCTTTAACAACTGCCTGGCTACTAAAATAGACGTACCAGTACCCAAAACGGTTATTTTACCATCCCGTGATTTGCCTCCTGATACGAGCAATGAATCTTTTTCCAACCTGGCTTATCCTTTAGACTGGGAAGGTATTTTCAAATACATTGGCTTCCCGGCTTATATGAAACCTTTTGCCGGCGGAGGTTGGAAAAGTGTATATCAATTAAATAACATGGAAGATTTTTTTGAAAAACATGCCGAAACAGAACAGTTGGTAATGATGCTGCAGGAAGAAATTAAATTTGAAGAATATTATCGCTGTTATTGCATCGGTGGAAAATATGTTCGCATTATGCCGTATGAACCCCGAAACCCCCACCACCTGCGGTATGTGGCTGATTTTAAGCCATCGAAAGAACGCTATAAATTAATGGAAGACATTGTATTGCGTATCAATAAATATTTAGGGTATGATTTCAATACGGTAGAATTAGCGGTAAGAGACGGCGTACCTTATGCGATTGATTTCTGCAACCCTGCACCCGATGCTGATGTAAAAAGTGTAGGCCAGGAGAATTTCGACTGGGTAGTAGAAACAGCTGCTAATTATGCTATCGAAAGAGCGCTGGCACATAAAGAAGGCGCCGACAACTTAACATGGGGTGAATATATTAAAAAAAGTTCGTGTAAGGAAAAACTTTATTAACCTCATCCCCAACCCTTCTCCTAAAGGAGAAGGGAGATTTAATGAAAGTCAACTACTAAAATGGCTAATATTTCATACAAACATTTTACCCTCGGCGTAGAGGAAGAGTATATGGTGATAGACCCCGTAACACGGGAGTTGAAAAGTCATCAGCAAAAAATTGTACAAGAAGGACAAAAAGTAATTAAAGACAAAGTAAAAGCCGAGATGCACCAGGCTGTGGTGGAAGTGGGTACAGACATCTGTCAGGATGTAGACGAAGCTTTTGCCGATATTGCCACGCTACGCAAAACCATTAGCAATATTGCCGGTGAGTTAGGCTTTGGGATCGGCGCTGCCGGCACTCACCCCTTCAGCCATTGGGAAAGCCAGTTGATAACGGAACATATTCGCTACAATGAAATTGTAAATGAACTGCAGGAAGCAGCCCGTAGCAATCTAATTTTTGGCCTGCATGTACATGTGGGTATGGACAACCGTGAGATGGCCATTCACATTGCCAACTCGGCCCGGTACTTTCTGCCACATATTTATGCACTGAGTACTAACTCACCTTTTTGGGAAGGCCGTCAAACAGGCTATAAATCATTCAGGACAAAAGTATTTGATAAGTTCCCACGTACAGGCATCCCCGATTATTTTGAAAGCATTGAAGCGTATGATAATTATGTAAAATTGTTGGTTAAAACCAATTGTATCGACAATGCTAAAAAAATATGGTGGGATCTAAGGGTGCATCCTTTCTTCGATACAGTAGAGTTTAGAATTTGCGATGTACCGATGACGACTCATGAAACCATCGCAATAGCTGCTTTATTTCAAGCCATCTGTGCTAAGCTGTACAAACTTCGCAGTCAGAACATGAACTACATGATTTACTCCCGTGCCCTGATCAACGAAAATAAATGGCGTGCCAGCCGCTACGGCATCGATGGCAGCCTGATCGACTTCGGTAAAGAATGTGAAGTGAATACCCGAATTCTCATTTACGAGCTATTGGATTTTATTGATGACGTGGTACCTCATTTGGGCAGCCGCCATGCTGTATCGTATGTGCACCAGATGCTCGAACAGGGCACCGGCGCCGACAGGCAATTACAGGTATATGAAAAGGATCAGGACCTGACCAGCGTGGTTGACTACATACATCACAATTTCCTCAGTGGATTGTAATTTGGTAAAAACATAAAATTTCCGTATCTTTGCAGGCCAAAAATGGCTCCGTAGCTCAACTGAATAGAGCATCTGACTACGGATCAGAAGGTTTCAGGTTTGAATCCTGACGGGGTCACATGAATTGAGGGTCAACATTTATTTGTTGGCCTTTTTTATTTTTTAATTTTTTGGGCGTGCCCCTCTCCGCCTGCGGCGGATCGGGTCGCTGCCTTACAGGGTTCCGTACTTCGTACCGCCTCACCGCCGACGGCGGTGAGGCGCCTTCCAGGCAGCTCACGCAGAGTGGCGACTATCTTTTAATCCAGTTGATAAAATAAAATGAAGACACCTCCTCATCTTGGCTTTGGGTCTATGAGTTCGGCACAAGTTTCTGCTTCATTTATTTTTTTCTATTTTCTTCGTAGCAATAAGAATAATCAATTCCTTTCATAAACATTTCCCCACTGTTAATTTCAGTGGTTAAAGCGTTATTAATTAGTTTTTTCAATGCACTACTGTTTACAGGACTTTTTACCATTGCATTCATATATTCAGCTTTGCCAATCTTGCTCCAATCCACACATTTTTTCAGGCGTTTTTTAAGTATCAGGTCTAACCAAATTCGGGCGCTTCTGCCATTGCCTTCCATTAATGGATGAGCCACATTCATCTCTACATATTTGGCTACTATTTCATCAAAGGTATTTTCAGGCATTTCATCTAACTGCTTTAAAGTTTCACCCAAAAAGCGTGATACGGCAAACTGAAAACCGCCTTTTGAAATATTCTTTTGCCTGATTTGTCCTTCAAAGTCATACAAACCAACAAACAAATAACCGTGTATTTGCAGCAACCCTTTCGTTGTGCCTACTTCAATACTGTGTATAAATAAACTATCAAAAAAAGCGTAAGCCTTTGTTTTACTTTTTCCGTCAATGCTTTCATCACTATAAGTAAACCACTCAATAAACTGGTTTGCCTTTTGCCCGGAAATTCTTTGCCCAATGCAATAATCCCTTCATAGTCGAGCATTTCGGATAAACGCTTTTTGCCATCTGGGGCAAGAAATTTCAACTGGGTAGTGGCACTAACCACTTGGCTGTTTTCTTTTTTCAGTTTGGCTTTTAGGTATTTCCAATAGTTGCGGGTTTTGGTGTAGTCTCATTGGTCGGCAAGTACTGCTACAATATCCAATACCGAAAATCATCACTTGGCATTTTCGACATTCCAAACGACAAGTAACTCCCGGTCATTAAAAAACCGTATGGATATTTTTGTGCTGCTCATTTGCTTTCTTAATTGAAGTTTGTTTTAGATTCTGTAAGCTCCCCCAAAAATAGTACGTTTTAAAAGTAGACAAAAATTGTAACTTTAAAAACGTAAAACAAATAAAATACCGGCGGCGCTCAAAAATTGTTAAAAATTTGTCCAGAATAGGATATTAAATCAGGCATCAAATATTAAACCATTTTGAACATTAGTAGCTCAATTTGTTCGTAAATATTGGCTTTCATTTTTTTTGTTTTCAGGTTTGAGCCACACAGATTTTATTCTTTCACAATTTATAACAACTGTCAGATTAAATCAAAACTATTTCACTTTTGATCAGCATGAAGGCAAACTGATCTCAAAAATGCTACCTGCTCCAAAATCACTTTTTACAGTGATGGCTCCTTTTTGAGCTTCAATAAATTCTTTACTAATGCTAAGGCCGAGCCCTGTACCTTCTTTTTTTGTACCAGGAATTCTAAAATAGCGATCAAAAATTTTATCAATATACTGCGGAGCTATTCCCTGACCGGTATCGGTTACAGAAAACTTAATATTGCCATTTTCTTTATTTATATTTAAATAAACAATAGAATTGTCATAAGAATAACGAATAGCATTGGAAATAAGATTGGTTAAAATCCAGGCTGTTTTTTCACTATCCCCTAAAACTTTAGGCAGGGAGTCATCAATTTTGATATTAAATTTAATTTGCTTTTGTTCAGCAGCTGCTTTATTGGCTTCAATAGCATAATTGAGTATTTGTTCTGGATCAGATGGAGTTATGTTTAGCTGAATTGCACCGCTTTCTACCTGAGTCATATTCAGTAATTCACTTGTAATCTTTAATAAACGATTGGCATCATCTTTAATACTTTTTAGTAAATTTTCCTGTTCATTGTTTAGCTCACCAATTTGTTTATTTTCTAATAATTGTAAACTCATTTTAATGGCTGAAATAGGTGTTTTTAATTCATGAGATACCGTAGCAATAAAATTTGTTTTGGCAAAATCCAGTTCTTTATAAGGTGTAATGTTTTGCAGTAAGACAACATTACCTATTAACTTTTCTTCTTTTTCCCCCGTAGGAATAATTTTTATAGGAATAATTTCCTTTTCGAAATAACTTTCTTTATTATCTGCATAGATTTTTACTGGCGGCTGCTTTATTCCAGCGTATTTATTTTCAGTAGTGTATAAGTCATGTACTAAAGAGCGAATTAAATCATTATTAACTGCCACATCTGAAATAGACTGACCCATAACGGTTTTTAATTTTAATCCTGCTATTTTTAAGGCCATATTATTCATGAAAAGGATATGTTTATTGGCATCTAATCCAATCACAGGGTCATTCATGTTATTGATCAATGTTTCGATTCTTTTCTTCTCCATCATTAGCTTTTCCAGGTTACTGGCTTTGTACTCTTCCAGTTTTTGAGCCATGGTATTAAATGCCGATGCCAATTCTCCAAATTCATCGTGTTTTTCAAAATGTACTCGTTCTGAATAGTTTTGTTCAGCAATTTGCCTAATGCTATTGGTCAATTCTTTTATTGGATTAGCAATATTACCCGGAAGATTTACAAGTAACACAAATGCTATCAAAAAACATATTACGCCTGCTAAACCAACCCAAAAAATTGATTTTTCCGCTGTATTACCTGCAATATCACTTTTACGCTGAATAGCTTGCATGTTTAATAACATAATATCAGTAATATCTTTTTGAACAATTTTCTCTAAGGTTGTGTCTGTCCGTAACACTTTGAATTGGTTAAAATCTGAAGCAAGTTTTTCAGTCAATTCCTTTTCTCCTAATTCCGTAATATTGTTTTGCTGCCTGGCTAAATTTTCTTGAAATAGTTTCATTTGCTCTGGATGAGAAATATCCTGATTAAGTGCTATCAACATTTTCCGGGAATAGTCTAAGGTATTATAGTTGGCAACAAGGATATTTCTTGTTTCACTAGATAATTTATATATATAAAGGCTACTTAAGATAGTTAGCAAAACTATCATTGAAAATAATAGACCAATGCCCAACATTAATTTAGCTTTAACCTTCATTGCTTATGTTATTAACTCAAAATTACCAGGTCGATATCACTGGCAGATAGTTTTTTTAATAATTCATTGAAAACGTTAGTGGCTAAAATGATTTTAATTAAGCTTAAATGGGGTTTGCCAATGCAAATAGTAGTAATGCTTCTTTCTTCAGATTGTTCAATAATCGCCTTAGCAACATTATTATTCTCTACTTTGATAATTTCAGCGCCCAATTCAGTAGCCAGTTTAAAATTATTAATTAAATGCCGTTGCTTATCTAAAGGAATCTTCTTGACACTTTCATCGGGAGTTTGCACATACAGTACATACCAATGGCTATTGTAATAATTGGCCAATCGAGCTGTTTTTCGAATGACTGTTTTTGCCGTTTTTTCATTGGAACTAATACAGGCCAAGAAACGTTCATGCTTAATGGCATTAATTTTTGTGATTTCTTTTTCAACTTTTCGTACTACTTGTGAGGCCACTTCTTTTAAAGCTAATTCCCTTAGCTGAAGGATATTTTCGCTTTTAAAAAAATTACCCAATGCTGTTTCAATCTTATCTGGCGTATAAATTTTACCTTCCTTTAATCGTGTAATCAATTCATCGGCTGTCAAATCGATATTTACCACTTCATCAGCCTGAGCCAGTACACTATCCGGAATTCGTTCTTTTACGTCTACTCCTGTTATGTCTTTGATTTCCTCATTTAAACTCTCAATGTGTTGAATATTTATAGCGCTAACCACATTTATCCCGGCTTCCAAAATTTCCAGTACATCCTGCCAACGTTTTTCATTTTTACTGCCTTCAATATTGGTATGTGCCAGCTCATCTACAATAACCACTTCAGGACGTAAATTAATGACGGCCTGTACGTCCAGTTCTTCCAGTTCTTTTCCTTTATAAAAAAGTTTTCTCCGTGGGATAATTGGTAATCCTTCGACTAATGCTTCCGTTTCTTTTCTGCCATGTGTTTCAATAAATCCAATTTTTACGTCGATGCCGTTTCTTAACAATGTATGTGCCTCCTGTAACATGCGATAGGTTTTGCCTGTGCCTGCACTCATACCGATGTAAACTTTAAATTTACCCCTTCTTGATTTTTTAATAAGATCAAGAAAATGCTGTACTGTTTGATCTTTGTCTGGCATTTAAAATGTAATTGCTAAACAAGAAGTTAAGAAGAAATTTTTGTTTATTAGTTCATTATTCTTTAAAAATATATTGTCTTTACTTAGAAAAGCTCTGCCTTCGATACGCCATAAAACTTTATTTAAAATTAGGCGATCATAGTTTAATGAATAGCTCCATGTTTGAAAACCATTCAATGTGCCGGTGTTAATAATAACTCCATTTTCATCTTTGTAAAACTCTATTCTTGCTGCGATACTATTTTTAATATCAGGACTAAATTTAATAATAAATACCGGAGAATACCAGGTATTATAATTGCTACTACCTTTTGCTTTTTGTTCTGCACCGATATCAAACCCAGCAATTAAGCCCACTTTATTGCTTAATTGTAATACACCATAAAAATTATGAAAGTAACGCATTTGTCGAACACTGTCGGGTTTCTCATTTCCAACAAATGAACTACTGTTTAGGGTGATTTTTGAATTAGGTTTAAAAGCAAGTTGATGGCCAAAAGCAGGTGTACTGTTTCCATCTATCCGTTGAATATGTTGCCAACCGTTTAAAACTAAACCACTGAGCAGCCATTTTTCATTGGTAGAAGTATACGTTATTTTAGCGCCACTTTCATAGTAAGGCGAATTGTCTGCCAAAATGCTACGAGTTAATGTCCAACAATCTTTACCAATAGCGCTTTCAAATCCAATATGTGAGGCAAAAATACCGGCATCTACCCAAAGATTATGATTCTTGGAAATTTTCACTCCAGCATTTGCTTCAAAAATGTTCTTCAATACGCCAGGCTCCGCAGCTAAATTGGCATTCATATAAGTACCAGTTGCTAAGGCAATATTTGCTCTTACTCTCTCCTTTTCATAAGCAGCTTTAATAAAACCCAGATTGAGATTTACCTCATTGTGTCGATTATGTGAATAAATAAAATTAGGCCGAGCATGATTTTCAGGTTCACTAAAATCATAAGTATAATATGTTTCTAAATAGCCGCTAAGTTTTAGACCAGATGTCAAACTATCTGATTGGCCATAAATAGCTATTGCTAAAGTATTTAGTATAATAAAAAACAAGTACCTCATTTTATTAAGATTATTTAAGATCATCTAATGCAAGATTTAATTTAAGAACGTTAATTTTTTCCGTACCCACTAAACCAAACGATGGTTTCTCAATATTTGATAAAATTAGTTGTTGAACATTTGCTTCAGGAATACCTCTGATTTTTGAGATTCTTTTTACTTGAACTTTTGCCGCTTGTACTGAAATATGTGGATCTAGTCCACTCCCACTAGCTGTTACTAAATCAGAAGGAATTTCCTCTTTTTGAACACCGGGATTATGTATTAAAAATGTATCAATTCTTGCTTGTACCTGGGCCAAATAGTCAGGGTTAGAAGGACCTTTATTGCTACCTCCTGCCCCTGCTGCATTATAATCTACTGCAGAAGGACGAGAATAAAAATATTTATCATCGGTAAATTTTTGACCAATATTGGCGTAATATGTTTTTTCATTAATCGAAATAATTTCTCCTTTACCTTTATTGGGTGCCAATTGTGCAAATCCTAACACAATACATGTATAAATGCCCGAAAAAAATAGCATACAAACTAATGTTAATCGTATGGCTGGAAATATATGTGTTTTCATAAAATTAATTGTAATTTTGGGTAAAATAATTATTTATGGAAGCGATCATTAAAATATTATCATCAGATTTTAATGAAGATTTATTTATTAAAATAAAGAAGCTTTTGAAAGGCAGGAATGCAGAAATAACAATTGCAGTGAAAGAAACAGAACATTCCACATCACTTTCCGAAACTAAAGATGAGTTTTGGCGTCGCCTTAGTAAATCCATAAAAGATATTAGGCAAGGGAAAGGAAAGACTTTTACTATGCAAGAACTGGACGAATTTATAAAACAGTAAATTCTTTTATGAAAAAAATCCAGTTTTCTCCTACTGCTATTGAAGATTTGAAGTAGTTTAAATTCGGAAATCAAAAGCTTGCTTTTAAAGTATTTGAATTGATTACTGATATACAAACTAATCCTTTCCACGGTAAAGGGAAGCCCGAACCTTTGAAAGGAAATTATCAGGGATTTTGGTCGAGAAGAATTAATGACGAACATAGATTAATTTATGAGATTACAGAACATTTAATTATCATTCATTCATGCTACGGGCATTATTAAAACCAAATACTTACAATAATGTCAATCAATTTTATGCCAATAAATGGTACAATCACTCCACCCAAGCCATAAATAAATAAATTTCTTCTCAATAATGCAGAAGCGCCTATTGGTTTATAAGCGACCCCTTTTAATGCCAATGGAATCAATAATGGAATAATAATTGCATTAAAAATAACTGCCGAAAGGATAGCTGTTTGTGGACTGTGCAATTTCATAATATTTAGCCCTTGCAAGGCTGGTATAGAAGCAATAAATAATGCCGGGACAATGGCAAAATATTTGGCTACATCATTAGCAATGCTGAATGTAGTGAGCGTTCCTCTGGTCATGAGCAATTGTTTTCCAATTTCTACTACTTCAATCAATTTGGTAGGATCGTTATCCAAATCTACCATATTGCCGGCTTCTTTAGCAGCTTGTGTACCACTGTTCATGGCTACACCTACATCTGCTTGCGCCAATGCCGGTGCATCATTGGTTCCATCACCCATCATAGCAACCAATCTGCCTTCTATTTGCTCTTTTCTAATATAATTCATTTTATCTTCCGGTTTAGCTTCGGCAATAAAATCATCTACACCGGCTTTTTCAGCAATATACTTTGCTGTTAACGGGTTATCACCTGTAACCATTACCGTTTTTATACCCATTTTTCTTAATCGTTCAAATCGTTCCTGAATACCCGGTTTAATAATATCTTGCAATTCTATCACTCCGATTACTTTTTCGTTTTCTGAAACTACCAATGGTGTTCCTCCATTAGAAGAAATAATGGTTACTCTTTCCTCCACTTCTTTTGGAAATGTATTGCCTTCCTTTTCAACTAATTTTTTGATGGCATCGGCAGCTCCTTTTCTGATTCGGGTGTGTTCATAATCCATTCCGGAGCTTCTTGTTTCGGCAGTAAATTTTATAAAACGAGGGTTATTCACCTGGTAGCTCAAAGGGTTTATTTCCGCCAGTTCAATAATTGATTTTCCCTCCGGCGTTTCATCAGCCATGGAACTTAACACGGCTGATTTAATAAAATCTTTCTCGTCAATGCCGTTAGCAGGATAAAAATGAGTTGCTTTTCTATTGCCAATCGTAATGGTTCCCGTTTTATCTAATAATAATACATCTACGTCACCAGCAGTTTCTACAGCCTTGCCACTTTTTGTAATTACATTGGCACGCAAGGCCCTGTCCATTCCTGCAATACCAATAGCAGATAATAATCCACCGATTGTAGTAGGAATTAAACAAACAAATAACGATATGAAGGCAGCAATGGTGATAGGAGTATTAGCATAATCAGCAAATGGCTTTAATGTAACAGTGACTATTATGAAAACTAAAGTGAAGCCGGCTAATAAAATTGTGAGTGCTATTTCATTGGGTGTTTTTTGCCTGCTGGCCCCTTCTACTAAAGCAATCATTTTATCTAAAAAACTTTCGCCCTGTTCAGTAGTTACTTTTACCTTGATTTTATCGGATAACACTTTTGTTCCACCTGTAACGCTGCTTTTATCTCCACCAGCTTCTCTAATAACCGGAGCGCTTTCACCGGTGATAGCACTTTCATCAATCGTTGCCAAGCCTTCAATAATTTCTCCATCGATAGGAATAATATCACCTGTTTCACAAAGAAAAAGATCGCCCTTTTTTAATTGAGAAGAAGGGATAATTTTTATTTCGTTTACGTACATTTCTCCAATAGTCTGGATCAATTTAGCCGGTGTTTCTTCTCTTGTCTTTCGTAAACTATTGGCTTGTGCTTTTCCTCTGGCTTCTGCAATGGCTTCAGCAAAATTAGCAAACAATACGGTAAGTAATAAAATAGCTGTAATTGTAATATTATAGGGTATAGTTCCTTGCGTATTTTCACCCGTAGCAATCCAGATGCAAACACCTATCATCACCAAAGTGCCTAACCACACAGTAAACATAACCGGATTACGAAACATTTTTGCAGGACTAAGCTTTGCAAAGGATTCCCTGAATGCTTCCTGCAACAACTCTTTTTGAAATAATTTATTTGATCTAATTCGTTTCATCTTTTAAGGCATTAAAACATTGAAAAATATTCTGCTAAAGGGCCTAATGCCAAAGCAGGAAAAAAGGATAATGCAGCAATAATCACAATTACTGCAAATACCATTAAACCAAAAGTAAGCGTATCCGTTTTTAATGTGCCGGCACTTGCCGGAATATATTTTTTGTTAGCCAATGATCCTGCAATGGCTACCGGGCCAATGATAGGCAAATAACGAGCCAATAACATCACAATACCACAGCCAATATTCCAAAAAGGGGTATTATCGCCCAAACCTTCAAAACCACTACCGTTATTGGCACTCGATGAAGTAAATTCATACAGCATTTCACTAAAGCCGTGATAGCCGGGATTATTTAACCAGCTAGCGTAGGCTGTGGGGTTATGTGCATAGATATAACTGGATAAAGCAGTTCCTGCTAAAATTAAAAATGGGTGTAGTAAAGCAATAATCATGGCAATTTTCATTTCCCTGGCCTCAATTTTCTTACCTAAAAATTCAGGTGTTCTTCCCACCATTAATCCGCTAATAAAAACAGCCAGAATAATAAAAATGTAAAAATTTAAAAAACCAACCCCTACTCCACCATAAAATGCATTGACCATCATACCCAGCATTGCAAACATGCCTGAAAGTGGCGTAAGGCTGTCGTGCATGGCATTAACGGAACCATTACTGGTACAAGTTGTATTAATAGCCCAATAGGCAGAAGCTACAGAACCAAAACGTACTTCTTTACCTTCCATACTTCCCATGGATTGAGTAATACCCATTTTTGCAATGGCCGGATTGCCTTTCATTTCCATGGCAATGGTTGGGATCAATAACAATAAAAACCCGATTGTCATTACCCCAAAAATTGTCCACGCTAATCGTCTTCTTTTTAATACGTAACCTAAAGCAAATACCATTGCAATGGGGATTAAAAAAATAGAAATGGTCTCAACAATATTGGTAAAATAATTAGGGTTTTCGAAAGGATGCGCTGAATTAGGCCCAAAGAAACCACCACCGTTGGTTCCTAATTGTTTAATAGCTACAAAAGCGGCAACCGGGCCTCGACTTACTTGCACCGTATCACCTTGAAGGGTAGTAATGGTATCTTTACCTGCAAATGTCATAGGCGTACCACTAAATAACAATAATAGTGCAACCACCAAAGCTATTGGAAACAGCACTCTTGTACAGCTACGTATAAAAAAATGATAGAAATTTCCTAAATTATTGGCGGATCTTTCTTTCATGGCATGCAATACAACAGCAGCAATAGCAATACCACAGCCGGCGCTAATAAATTGCCACAACATTAATGTAAGTTGGCCTAAATAAGATAATCCCGTTTCACCGGAGTAATGTTGTAGATTAGTGTTGGTAATAAAGCTTACTGCTGTATTAAAGGCAAGATCACCACTCATGGAAGGATTGCCATCCGGATTTAATGGCAACCAACTCATATTGGTAAGTACAAACATGGATAAAAGAAACCAAAATAAATTGATGGTAAGTAAAGCAATCAAATGCTGTTTCCAACTCATTTCTTTGGTAGGATTGATACCTCCCAATTTATAAAAAACATTATCAATCGGATTGAAGATCACATCCGGCCATGTTTTTTCATTGCTGAATATTTTGCCCATGTAACGACCGAGTGGTATGGCCAATAAAACTGTCAGTCCATACATTAATATTATTACAATTACTTCTGTGTTCATATCGTGATACAATTAGAAATGAAAAGAGGTTTGACTTAAAACTTTTCAGGTTTTACAAGCACATAACACATATAAATAAATACGGCAATAGCGATTATTAATAGTAAAGTCATAACAATTAAATTTTTTCAAAAAAATGAATGGCTTTAAAGAATAGAATAAAGCATACAATACCTGCTGCAATTAAAATTGTAAGCATCATAGGTAAAATTTTATGGTTACCTTAAAGTATATTCAAGAAGTAAACCAAAAAATCGTAATCGCATTTAAACTATTGACAATCAATTATATATAAAAAAATATTATATAATAAGAGCTTAAAACACTATCATTTTGAAAGGGGTAAAACTAGCATTTTGAAAGGCGGCTTATAATTTGTACTCGTCTATTTTTCGATATAAGGTAGTTAAAGCAATGTTCAACAAACGGGCAGTTTCAGTTTTATTGCCGTTAGTATAATTTAGCACTTTTTGAATATGTAATTTTTCTGCACTGGCTAAATCGAAAGCCGAGAGTGTTTTACTTCCTGAAAAACAGGTAGGCTGCTGTAGCAATTCAATGGGCAAAGTATCAATATCCAACTCATCTTTATTCGTTAAAATAACACTTCGTTCAATTATATTTTTAAGCTCACGAATATTGCCTTTCCAGTTTTGTAATTTAAGTGCCTCCATGTATGGTCTAGAAATAGTATCGATTTTTTTATTTGTTTTATCTGAAAATAATTGCAAAAAAAAGTAAGCCAATTCTCCTATATCATTTATTCGTTCTCTCAACGGGGGTAATACAATTTGAAATACGGAAATACGATAAAATAAATCTTCCCGAAAATTTTCTAATTCTATTTCACGTTGTAAATCCCTATTGGTAGCTGTTATTAAACGTACATCTACTTTTGTTGGCTTATTATCGCCTACTTTTATAAATTCACCAGTTTCAAGCACCCTTAAAAGCTTAGCCTGTAATTGCAAAGGCATTTCTCCAATTTCATCTAAAAAAACAGTACCGTTATTAGCTTCCTCGAAAATACCTTTAGTTTCTTTAAGAGCTCCGGTAAAAGCTCCGGCTTTATGACCAAACAATTCACTCTCTAATAATTCTTTATTAAAAGCAGCGCAATTCACTGCAATAAAATTATATCTACTTCTTTTACTAGCATTATGAATTGCATTTGCAAACACTTCTTTACCAGTACCTGTTTCGCCGACGAGTAAAACGGTAGTATCTGTAACAGCTACTTTTTGAGCTACATCAATAGCCGATTTGATCAATTTTGATTTACCAAGTATAGAGTCAAAGGAGTATTTATGGCCTAACTGCTTTTCTAATTGTTGAACCCGTTTAGCCAATGCCACTTTTTCTATTGCCCGATGTAAAAGGGGAATAATTTTATTATTATCATCCCCTTTAGTTATGTAATCAAAAGCACCATTTTTAATAGCCTGAACACCATCAGGTATGTTGCCATAGGCAGTTAGCAAAATGATTTCTATAAATGGATATTTTTCTTTGATAATTTTTACCAAATCAACTCCACTACCATCAGGAAGCTTTACATCACAAATTACTACATCAATATGCAGTTGCTCAATTTTTTTTAATCCTGCTTTACAATCAGCCGCCTGTAGTACTTCAAATCCTTCTAAGCCAATAATTCTTGATAATAGGCTTCTGATCTTTTCTTCATCATCTATAATTAAAACGTTGATATTCATTATATTAAATTTAAGATTACCGTAAATAAATTCTTTTCGAATTCTGCAAAAGCAGTTTACACAATACTAATTTAAACTTTATTACTAAAGGGGTAAATTTATGCAAATACAATAAATTGCTTTACATTGTAAATGTATGAGTATTCCTTACACATTTCACAATAAATTGGTTATACGTAGTCCCCACTCCTCCTTTGTATCAACACTGCCTCAAATATTATTGATGACCTTTTACAAAATAAAATAGATGTTTCTGCAGAAGAAGCTACTGCCTTTGTAGATGAATTAATAAAAGAGCAAGTGCTGGTAAATGAATTAGAACCGGCCATAACCGGAAAAGAGTTTTTTATCAGATATTAGATACACTAAATAGCAATAGTTTTGACTTAATCTGACAATCGGGTTTTAATTTTTTAGTTTAATAAGGTCAGGATATTTTCTTCAACATTTTCATTTAACTCCTTCTCCTAACCACTAATCCTTACAAAAACTAACAACTGTTAGTTTTTTATAATCCTGCTTCAACATCAATGGCACATGGATTGCAACTTACTTAATTAGGATAAGGTAGCAATAAGAGCGATCATGAAACCTGAAGAAACTATTAACTATAAACCATCAGGAAAATTGAGCGTTATCTTATTACAGGCTCTTATCGAATAGGCTAGTACATCATTTTTAGTATGGTATTTTTGAAAAACCTGTGTAGATTTTTTTTCACTACTAGTGTATAGAACACCTGAATATGGATAAATTTTGGCATAAGATCATACTGAATAATTCAATCAGTGACTGGGCAATTGCACTGGGAATTATTGCAATATCATTCATTGTACTTCGCCTGCTTCAATTAACAATAGTCAAAAAGGCAAAACTATATGTAGCCAAAACCAAAACAAAAATTGATGACTTTGCTGTTGAGGTATTTCAGTCCTCAGCAATGCCGCTATTGTATATATTATTCTTTTACATCGGACTGAGGTACATTACTTTACCCATCAAAATACAAAACACCCTCCATGTAGCCATCCTTCTCGTTGCTACATTTTTTATTTTAAAAATTATCAACTCCTTTGTAAGGTATCTTTTTAACAATCTGCTTCTTAGTAGGGAAATGTCAGCGCAACGCAAGTATCAGGCCAGAATGATATTACTGGTTCTACAAGTGATCATTTGGTTTCTGGGCTTCCTGTTTATACTTGACAACCTGGGCTACAATATGACTACATTCATGGCTGGCCTGGGTATTGGTGGCATTGCTATCGCTCTGGCAGCACAAACCATTCTGGGAGATTTATTCAGCTATCTTGTTATTTTTTTTGATAAACCATTTGAGATTGGTGACTTTATCATTGTAGACGATAAGCTGGGCACAGTTGAATACATTGGCATAAAAACAACCCGAATAAGAACTTTGGGTGGCGAACAATTAATATGCTCAAATACCTATCTTACCAATTCAAGAGTTCATAACCACAAGCGTATGCATGAAAGAAGAGCTGCATTCAATTTTGGTGTGATGTATGGAACGCCTGCTGCCAAGCTCGAAATTATTCCTCCAATGATTAAACAAATAATTGAAGGCACAAAAATGGCAAGATTTGATCGTGCCCACTTTAGAGCGTTTGGAAGCTCCAGCCTCGATTTCGAGGTAGTATATTATGTTTTATCTCCGGATTATAACCTGTACATGGATATACAGCAATCAATCAATCTGAAAATTTGTAATCTTTTTGAGCAGGAAAAAATTAAGTTTGCACTTCCTATACAAAAAGTATATCTTAATAACGGATTATAAAGAAAAAGTAAAAAGGTCAATACAAGTAAACATACATGGAATTATTTAACATGCCAATAGACAGCAACAAAAACTTATTGCCAAAACACGGGGTAGTAAATTATTATGGCAAAATTTTCACAGACATACAGGCAAATAATTATTTCAATCGATTACTTACTAATATTGAATGGAAAAATGATGAAGCCCTCCTATTTGGTAAACTGTTGACTACCAAACGAAAAGTAGCCTGGTACGGCGACCTTAATTTTGAATATACATATTCCAAAATTACCAAACGAGCATTGTCCTGGACAAATGAATTATTAGAACTAAAAAAAGTTGTTGAAATACGAACAGGTGAAGCCTACAACTCTTGCCTGTTAAATTTATATCATACCGGTGAGGAAGGAATGGCCTGGCACAGTGACGGAGAAAAAGATTTAAAAGAGAACGGCGCAATAGCATCCCTAAGCTTTGGAGCTGAGCGAAAATTTTCATTTAAACACAAAATAACTAAAGAAGTAATCTCAATTGTCTTAGAGCATGGTAGCCTCCCGAGTTTGACACGTTCGCTTAATATGAAGCTATAAAAGGCTTGATTTTA
>CAZPHA010000037.1:10170-25682 GCA_964586215.1 uncultured Ferruginibacter sp. | reverse complement strand
TTTACAGGCTGGTAAAAGGCATGCCAATAGCCCTGAAATAAGCAAGACTTTTTTCATATGAATGGAATTAAATGGTTAAGAAAAATAGATTATGCTATGACTTTATAATAAATCAATTTTAATGAGATTAGAAATAGTTGAATTATATAAAAATAGAAGTAGAGTGAGCGCTATGAATAAAGGATATAAAGAATATTAAAAATTTTGAATCTGTAATAAAGATACTAGTCAAAAATGCCAATAATATGTTAAAACTAGAAAAAATTATTAATATTTTTTATCAAGTATTATTTAGGAAAAATTTAGTAAAGAAATGTATTGTAATATTTTGATTTTGAATATTTTATATATAAATAAGTATTTGATTTTTGGGTCAGGAATTTGAATTGGCTACCTAATTTGGGTGTTCCTGAAATATCTAAATGTCTTTTATTACACGAATTTCAGGCGAATTACACGAATTTTACAAGTATATTGTACCTATTTTGATGAATTTGACATTTTATAATAAAAATTAATGAATCTCCCCGCAGCAAGTTGCGGAGTATCTTGAATAATTTTTTTACTTTTCGCCGCAAGCGGCGGGGAATTAAACCCTTAGAGATATAAAAAACCGGCTTAAAAAGCCGGCTTAAATTTTTTATTTCGCTATATTACCTTACTCCATGCATCATTCGTTTTAACAGTGGTGAAAGTGCATATAAAATCAAACCGGCAATGCCGCATAATAATACAAAAAGCATAAAAAAGTCGTATAAATTTTTAAGCGTAAATCCTAAGAAAGCCGGATAGCCTGCCGTAACAATTTTATTATTTTTTATAATATCGTATTGCTGTACACTAAACACTGAATCAAGTGTTGCAGAAACTTCAAAATTCTTTATTTTATTTCTTTCAGCTTTGGCTATTAAAGTATCGGTTTTTGCAAATGCTTTTTCAAAATCTATATTATTACTTTTAGCTTTTTCATAATCAATATTAGAAGCAATTTTATACTTTGCCAAAATGTAAAGATCTCTTCCTGTAGGTTCAATTTCCTTTTCCAATATTCTTTTTAAGTCAACATTCTCCTTTTCCAGTTTACTATATTTATCCGGCGTTGGTGGTAATAAAGCTCCCAAAGTTCCTGTTAATGCATAACCACCTGCATTTCCCAAAAACCATACTCCCATCAAAAGTGAAGCGAATCGTTTAGGGGCCAGTTTAGCCACCAATGAAAGTCCTATTGGGGACAAACATAATTCTCCCCAAGTGTGTAGCAAGTATAGTATGATCAACCATATTACCCCAACTTTACTAGCTAAATCAAAGCCCTTTACCTGCAATGCAATAATTAGGTATCCCAAGGCTATTAATAAAAGCCCCCACGCTTGTTTAACGGGAGAAATCGGTTCTATTCTCTTTTTGCTCATCCATATCCATAACAAACTAAATGGTATAGCAAAAATCATTACGAATATTCCATTAAAATTTTGAACCATACTAGGCGGCATTGTCCAACCTAATATTCTTGTATCTGTTTGTTTATCTGCAATAAATGTTAACGAAGATCCCGCCTGCTCAAATGCACCCCAAAAAAACATAACAAAAAAGCACACAATATATAATACCCAGATCCTGTCTCTTTCAACTTTAGTTATTGTTTTATCTGTTAAAATTAAAAATGCCAAACTTATACCGGCAGCAAAAATAAAAGGGTACAACCATGATTTAATTAGTGATACACCGGGGCCTCCCATAATTAAATGAATGCCAAATGTTAATCCTAACATCAGCAATATGGAAATAATAATATTGGGGGTAGTAAACTTTGCCTGGTCTGCTTCACCCTCAACAGCATCATTGAAAGTCGGTTTTCCGCCGATAGCTTTTCCTTCAGGAGTAACTACATACTTATTTTTTAACACCAAAAAGGTTAATGTACCTATAAACATCGCCACAGCTGCAGCCAGAAAGCCCCATTTGAAAGCGGTCATATCTCTTATTTCGCCATGCTTTACATCGCCAAAAAAGGGACAGATAAATTGTCCTAATGTAGCCCCGACATTTATTCCCAGATAAAAAATTGTAAATGCAGAGTCTAATTTACTTTTTTGTTCTTTAGGATAAAGGCTTCCAACCATTGAGGATATATTGGGTTTAAAAAACCCATTACCAAATATTATCACTAACAATGCTATCCACATAATAGTAGTGGCGAAAGCACGACTATTATCGCTAATGCTATAAGTTGCGCTTAAAAACAATAGCAATTGCCCTATCCCCATAGCCGTTCCACCTAATAGAATACAGTTTCTATTTCCCAGAAATTTATCAGAAATATACCCCCCTAACATTGGTGTGAGATAACAAAGGCCTAAAAAACCACCATAAATAATGGAAGCCTCGGTTTCTCCTTTCATTAAAGCCTCCGCAATAAATAATGAGAGCAATGCCCTCATACCGTAAAAGTTGAATCTCTCCCACATTTCAGTACCAAATAATACCCATAATCCCTTCGGATGTCCTTTTTGTGTTACTTGATCATTCATGAAAAATTGTTTTATGCCAGTGTTTTGGTTTATAATAATTGCCCAAAATAGTAAAATTCTCCTTACTAACACTCAACTTACAATTTAATTTTTATAATAAAATGTTACAAAATGATAAGTGGTATATTTACTTTACTAAATTTATTACCACAAAAACGGTCTTTACATTTGTTCTTTTTAAGCATAAAATTTAACCACCAATGAATATTTTATTGTTAGGATCGGGAGGCAGAGAGCATACACTAGCCTGGAAAATAAAGCAAAGTCCACATTGTAAGCAATTATTTATTGCCCCTGGCAATGCAGGGACTGCTTTAGTGGGCACTAATCTGCCCATTCCTCCAACTGATTTTGAAAATATTGCCACCGCCTGTTTAAAGCATGATATTCAAATGGTGGTAGTAGGGCCGGAAGAACCTTTAGTAAAAGGAATTTATGATTATTTTAAAAATAATAAACAGGTACAGCATATTCCCGTAATCGGCCCTTCGGCTGATGCCGCTCAATTAGAGGGTAGCAAAGCATATGCTAAAGCATTTATGAAACGACATCATATTCCAACAGCAGCCTACCGGGAGTTTACCGCAGATAATTATGAAGAAGGTGTTGCATACATAAACACACATTCTCTGCCAATCGTATTAAAAGCAGATGGACTGGCAGCAGGTAAAGGAGTGGTTATTTGCGAAAGTATAACTCAAGCGCTTTCGGCATTTGAATCAATGATAAAAGAATCAAAATTTGGAGACGCCGGTAAAAAGGTAGTGGTGGAAGAATTTTTAACCGGGATTGAATTGAGTGTGTTTGTATTAACAGATGGCAAAGATTATCTTTTACTGCCTGAAGCAAAAGATTATAAACGAATTGGCGAGGGTGATACAGGATTGAATACCGGCGGCATGGGTGCAGTAAGCCCGGTTCCCTTCGCTGATGCAAATTTTATGCAAAAAGTAATTCAGCAAATTATAAAACCAACTGTACAGGGTTTGCAACAAGAACAATTGGAATATAAGGGCTTTATTTTTTTTGGTTTAATTAATGTAAAAGACAATCCATTTGTTATCGAATACAATTGTCGCTTAGGCGATCCGGAAACCGAAGTTGTAATTCCGAGAATAAAAAACGACTTTATAGAAATGCTATTGGCAACCTCACAGCAACGCATAAACGAAATTAAAATAGATATTGACAAAAAAGCAGCGGCAGCTATAGTAGCCGTAAGCGGTGGATATCCGGGGGATTTCGAAAAAGGAAAAATTATTAACGGATTAACAACCATAAACAAAGAAAGTGTTTTTGTATTTCATGCAGGCACCTCACAGTCAAACAATCATATTTTGACTAATGGTGGAAGGGTATTAGCTGTAACTTCTCTTGCTAATACCATCCAGGAGGCTTCTACCATTTGTAAAAGTATTTTAGAAGAAATACATTTTGAAAATATGTATTTCAGAAAAGATATTGGATATGAATTTAAATCCCACTAACAGTATTGGGTACACGCAATTATTTATATAGCTAAATAATTTAGCAAACAGCCTGTTTTTTACTAAATTTAATAGCATGAACGATTTTTTAATTAAAATTTTAGGAAACGAAAAATAATCATTGTTAATTCCAATATTTACTTCAACTTTGCTTCACATTTTTTTTAATATTCTTTTCTCAACATACAAATGGGACTTTTTAATTTTTTTACACAAGAAATCGCTATTGATTTGGGTACTGCCAATACCCTCATTATACACAATGATGAAGTAGTAGTTAACGAGCCTTCTATTGTTGCGCTGGATCGCAACAACCCTAAGCATATTTTGGCTGTAGGCAAGAAGGCATTGATGATGCATGAAAAAACGCATGAAAGTATTCGGACCGTAAGGCCGTTGAAAGATGGTGTAATTGCCGACTTTAACGCTGCTGAGCTAATGATCAGGGAGATGATTAAAATGATTCATCCCAAAAAACCTCTTTTTGCCCCAAGCTGGCGGATGATGATATGCATTCCAAGTAGCATTACAGAGGTAGAAAAACGTGCAGTTAGAGACAGCGCTGAACAGGCAGGCGCTAAAGAAGTATATCTCATACATGAACCCATGGCAGCAGCCTTAGGAATTGGGATTGATGTAGAAGAACCAGTCGGAAATATGATCATTGATATAGGAGGAGGAACCACAGGTATCACTGTGATTGCTTTAGCCGGAATTGTTTGCGATCAAAGTATACGAGTGGCCGGCGATGAATTTACTGCTGATATTATGGAAGCTTTACGACGCTATCACAGTTTACTAATTGGGGAACGTACTGCGGAACAAATCAAAATCCAGGTGGGTGCTGCTTTGAAAGATTTAGATAATCCACCGGATGACATCCCTGTAAACGGTAGAGATTTGGTTACCGGTATTCCTAAACAGGTTATGGTAAGCTACCAGGAAGTAGCTGAAGCCTTAGATAAAAGTATTTTTAAAATAGAAGAGGCCATTTTAAAAGCATTGGAAACAACACCTCCGGAGCTGGCAGCCGATATCTATCGTCGCGGCTTATACCTTACCGGTGGCGGTGCCTTGTTAAGAGGGTTGGATAAACGTATCAGTGCCAAGATAAAATTGCCGGTACATGTAGCAGACGATCCACTGAAAAGTGTTGTAAGAGGTACGGGAATCGCCTTGAAAAACTATGATCGTTATCCGTTTGTAATGAGGTAAAACAATCCTGCAAAACCTCTGCGACTTTGCGTCATTGCGGTTAAAATTATAAACACAAATTAATTCGTGTCGTAGCAAATCACTATAACACTTTTTATTGCTAAATTGCCAATAATTTCTTTGTTGAAAACACACTCTTGTGCGTAACATTTTTCTGTTTATTAAAAGATATGCCCTTTTTTTATTTTTCCTGTTTTTGCAGGGATTGAGCATTTATTTTATTGTTAACTATAGCCGTTACCATCATGCCATGTTTAGCAGCGCTACCAATGAAATCACGGGCAAAATCAACCAACAATATAATAAAGTGGAAGACTATTTTCAGTTAAAAAAGACAAATGATTCACTGGTAGCAGCTAACGAAAGATTATATAACAGGCTAAAATCCGATTATGCCATTCCTGATACCACCAGCATTTCTGTCGTAGATTCGTTAAAAGTTGATTCGTCATTAAATATATACAGAAAATATACTTATCTGGCCGCAACAGTAGTAGCCAATTCGGTAACAGGGCAAAACAATTATGTAGTTTTGAGCAGAGGTACCAGCCAATCTGTAAAATCCGGTATGGGTGTAATAGATATTAATAATGCTGTAATAGGCATTACAACAGAGGTTACGCCTAACTTTGCTGCCGTAATGAGTTTATTACACAAAGACAGTAAAATTAGTGGCAAGCTTCAGAGGACCGGCGAAACGGGTACTGTTGTGTGGGATGGTAAAGCACCTAATATAGTATCGCTTACAGGAATTCCCAAAAGCGCTAAAGTAAATAAGGGTGATACTGTCATTACAAGCGGCTTTAGTACCAGTTTTCCTAAAGGTTTACTACTGGGATTTGTTGAGAATGTAACCTTAGAGAAAAATACGAGTATTTATACCATTCAGTTAAAAACAGCCGCCAATTTTTATAATTTACAGTATGCCTATGTAATCAGCAACAACCAGCAAGATGATATTACTCAACTATTGGATAAAGTTAAAAAGCAAAGCAATTAATCTCGAAGCAAATGGGTAACCTGGCAAAATATTTATTTCGATTTGTTCTGTTTATTGCAGTGCAGGTTTATGTACTGGATCAGATACACTTGCATCAAATGGTTACACCCTATGTATATTTTTTATTTATCTTATGGCTACCCTTTCAACTCGGGCGAGGATGGCAATTAATCATCGCTTTTTTACTCGGTTTCGCACTGGATGGTTTTCGACATCATCCCGGATTTCATGCTGCTGCCTGCGTACTAATCGGATATATAAGGCCCTTTTTAATTAATCTGCTTATACAGCAGCAGCAAGGCGCTGAAATGAACTATGAAGAGCCATCTGTTAAAAGTATGGGTGGTATAGTTCCATACTTTATTTATGCCGGTATACTTACACTGGTACACCATAGTTGGCTATTTTTATTAGAAGCATGGCAATTTGGAAATATCTGGTATTTTCTTGTTAAAACATTGGCATCTACGGCTGTAAGTTTGTTATTAATAATGATTACTGAATTATTAATTGTAAGAAAACAAAAATTCAAAACTAATACGCTGTAATTAAATTAATTATTTATTATTTATATACTATATTGATAATTAAATAATAATATTTAATAAATAATTAAAATATAATTTATTTATAAACTAAAAAGGGGTGTCAGTATTTAATCAATCCAGAAAAAAAATTATTAGCATCGCTTTTACAGCGGTTTTTGCTGTTATTATTTTCCAACTTATTAATCTACAAATATTCTCGCCGAAGTATAAAATTATGGCTGATGATCAGGGAGTATTTCGAAAAGTTATGTACCCTGACAGAGGTATAGTATATGATAAAAAAGGTAAAGTGATTTTGCAAAACACCATTATCTACGATTTAATGGTAGTACCCGGAAAAATTAAAGGTACCGATACAACGCTGTTATGTGACATCTTGGCGATTGATACGGCTGAATTTAGGAAAAGAATTATAACAGCTATCATGAAGAATAAAAGCTATCGACCTTCAGTCTTTGAAGCTTTACTGAGTGAAGAAAAAATGGCCAAAATTAATGAGAATCTTTACAAGTTTTCGCCCGGATATTATTTACAGGAGCGCCCTGTTAGAGCTTACCCTTACGATGCCGGAGGCAATATTTTAGGTTACTTATCGGAAGTTGATTCCAATTTTTTAAAAAGTCATGCTACGGAAGGTTATCAAATCGGTGATTATGCCGGCAAAACAGGTATCGAACGCAGTTATGAAAAAGTACTTATGGGGCAACGGGGTATCGAATTCTGGAAAAGAGATAATAAAAACAGGCTGACAGATCGTTTAGAGAATGGTGCATTTGATACTGCGGCCGTTGCCGGCAAAGATTTGTACACTTCCCTCGATATTGAGTTACAGGAATTTGGAGAAAGGTTGATGCAAAACAAAGTTGGCTCTATTGTAGCAATTGACCCTAAAACGGGCGGCATTTTAGCCATGGTAAGCTCACCTACTTTTAAACCCAGGTATTTAACCGGTGCTGATAGGAAAAAACATATCAACGAACTACTATTAAATCCTGCCTTGCCACTACTTAACAGGGCTGTAAGTGCCACCTATGCTCCCGGTTCTACTTTTAAAACTTTACAAGGATTAGTAGGTTTGTATGAAGGAGTTATTACCCCCAACACAACCTTTGGTTGTAGCGGTGCATTTTATAATTGCGGAAAGCCCATGCGTTGCTTAGACCCGGGTACTTTTCGTTTAAAAGAAGCCATTACACATTCCTGCAATACCTATTTTGCAAATGTAATGATGAGGGTAATCAATAGCCCCAAATATCCTACTATTGACAGCAGCCTGAACCATTGGGCCAAATACATGAATGCATTTGGCCTCGGGCATAAACTGGGCGTAGATGTTCCGTCAGAAAGAAGTGGTAAAATACCAACCGCTGCAACTTACAATAAAGTGTATGGAGAAAATCATTGGAACTTTTGTACGTTTCGATCCGTAAGTATCGGTCAGGGAGAAGTGGAAGCTACGCCGCTGCAGGTAGCCAATGAAATGGCCTATCTGGCCAACAAAGGATGGTATATTGTACCACATATTGTTGATTCTATCGAAGGGGGTGATAATTGGGGAATACTTGCACCCTACAAAGAAAAACATACCGTAATAAATATTCCGGATAGTGTATTCGAAGCAGTGCATGATGGCATGCAGGGCGTAATGGAAGGTGGCACCGGAAGAGCTGCTAAAGTGCCCGGCATTACTGTATGTGGTAAAACAGGTACTGTAGAAAACGCTTATAAAGGTGTAAAGCAAAAAGATCATGCTTTCTTTGCTGCTTTTGCTCCCAGGGAAAATCCTCGAATTGCTATAGCCGTTGTTTGTGAAAATGCCGGATTTGGTGCCAGCTCTGCTGCTCCTATTGCCAGCTTAATGATTGAAAAGTATTTGAAAGATTCTATTACGGATAAAGACAGAAAGGCAAAAGTAGAAGCTATTGCCAAGCTAAACCTGATTCCGGCAAGGATTTATAAAGAACTCCAAAAAAAAGATTCACTAATGCATGCCAGGGACTCCGCTTATTTAATGGCAAAAGGATATATCAAAGTTGTTAGAGATACAACAGGATTAGAAGCGGAGGAAGAAGATAGCAATATGATAGAAAAATTGAAAAATCAAAACGCTCCTTCCGGAAATCGAGATAGCAATCAACCCATCCCAACAAGACCGGAGGCTTTGCCGCCGGACAATAGAAAAAATAGAGTACAACGAAACGGATCAGAAAAAGATTGAATTAAACGTTATGTATCAACAAAAACCAAACATATCTAAAGGCATAGACTGGGTTATTGTATCACTATATTTATTGTTGGTTACCATCGGTATTCTTTGCATTTTTTCTGTAGAATATCGCAGCTCTGATCCTCTTATGCAAAGCCTTTTAGGGTTTAAAAAAAATTATAGCAAGCAGTTATTTTATTTTGGCGCCTGCATTATTCTGGCGATATTTATCCTGCTCACCGATAGTAAATTTTTTACCGCAACAGCCAACCTTTCTTATGTAATTGGTATTGGTCTAATTTTAGCCACATTCGTTATTGGCAAGGAAATTAAAGGCTCAAAAAGCTGGATTCCATTGGGATTTATGAACCTTCAACCTGTAGAGCTTTGTAAAATTTTCACTTCGCTGGCTCTGGCTAAATATTTATCCATGCCAGAAACCAACTTTACCAAACCAAAATCGCACTTAATTGCGGCTTGCATTACTTTTGCTCCTGCAGCTTTTTCAATTTTACAGGGTGAAACCGGATTAGCATTGGTATATTTCTCTTTTTTAATACCCATGTATAGAGAGGGTTTACCGCCAGTTTACCTTATTATTGGCGGTTCAATGGCCATTTTATTAATTGTCTCCTTACTTTTTTCTACTAAAACTTTATTAATAGCTTTTGCTATTCTTTCTGTATTAGTTATTTATTTTATCCGGCGACAAATAAAGCGCAATAAAGGCCTGCTTGTTTCTATTATTACCGTGTGGGCATTTTGCTCTCTTTTTGTAGGGCTGGTGGTGCCGTTTGCGTTTAAACATGTATTCAAAAAGTACCAGGCAGACCGAATTTTTAGCATGGTAGGTGTTGATAATCCTTTTCAAAATGTAAAAGATTCGCTCCAAGACAAAAATATTACTGGTCAGGATATCGAAAAAGAAAAACAACAAAAAAAGGATCAACAAAATTATAATGTAAAGCAATCAAAAATCGCTATCGGATCAGGCGGCTTTTGGGGCAAAGGATTTATGAAAGGCACCCAGACACAGGGAGATTTTGTTCCGGAGCAACACACAGATTTCATTTTCACTTCTGTAGGTGAAAGTTTTGGATTTTGGGGCAGTGCTTTATTAATGCTTTTATACCTTGGCTTACTATTACGCATAATCGCAGTTGCCGAAAGACAACGAAGTATTTTTAGCCGTGTGTATGCATACTGTGTAGCCGGTATTATTTTCTTTCATGTGGCTGTAAATATTTGCGTAACCATTGGGCTGGCTCCGGTAGTAGGCATTACGCTGCCACTATTAAGTTATGGCGGATCTTCTCTGTTAACTTTTACTATTTTAATTTCTATTTTGGTAAAATTGGATAAAGACCGACAAATGGTATTACGCTAAAAAAGTTTTTAATTCACTAATAGTAAACAAGTAATTTGAAGCAATAAATCATGAAAATAATTCCATTGAGTGAAGGCGCCTTTACAGTAGATACTTCGAAAAAATTTGTTCCATTTAAAGTCGCTTCAGATAATTTGCAGGAAAGGCCCTCCGGCAGCTTACTGGTCGAGATTCAACCATTTGCTTTGGTAACGCAAAAAGATATTATTGTAATTGATACTGGTTTAGGTTTTACCGCCTCAGATGGCACCTTACAAATTCATCAGAATTTAATTAACAATGGTATTAATCCTTCAGCGGTAACAAAAGTATTAATGAGCCATTTGCATAAAGATCATGCAGGTGGTATTAGTATGAAGAATAACATTACCCAGCAAAAAACTTTAAGCTTTCCGCAGGCGGATTATTATGTAAATGAGCAAGAGCTGCAGTTTGCTTTGCAAAAAGGATACCCATCCTATATCATTGAAGACTTTAATTTATTGTTACATTCTAACCAGGTAAAATTTATTAACAATGATGGGATAATTGATGATTATATTTTTTACCAATTATCGGGCGCTCATTGCCCCTGTCATACTGTTTTTTGGATAGAAGAAAATGGGAAAAAAGTTTTCTTTGGAGGAGATGTTGCTCCCCAACTTATTCAAATGAAAACACGTTTTGTTGCCAAGTATGATTATGATGGTAAAAAAAGTAGCGAACTACGCCAACAATGGTGGCAACAAGGCAAAGCAGAAGGCTGGACTTTTTTATTCTATCATGATATAAAGACTCCGGTATTTGATTTTGGTAGTTAGGTTTTTATAAAAAAAGCCACCTTATTAAAAGATGGCTTATCAATAAATATTTTTATTTTGATAAAGGCTTAAGGCTTGCCACTATTGGGTTTTCTCGGTGTATTGGCAGGCGCTGTTTCTTTAATCCCCAATTTCTTTTTTACCAATGGCAATAAATCATCGCCCGGAGGGCCAACAATAATGGTATTAATATCCAATACATAAGCATAGCCATTTTCTTTGGCTACCGCTTTAATAGCTTCCTGAGCCTTTGTTCTAATGGGCGTTACCTTTTCCTGTGCTTTTTGCTCATATCTTTCCTGTGCCTGCTGATTCCATGTTTGTACTTTTTGATATAGCTCAATCAGTTCATTCTTTTTTATTTCTCTCATACCGGCAGAAAGCCTGGCAGAATCTTTGGCAAAGATGCTGTCCTTAGTAGTTAAATCCTGTACCAAATCACGATACTGCTGTTGTAAAGAAGCCTGATAATCCTGTAATTCAGCATTGGCTTTTTCTGCTTCCGGCATGACGTTGATAAGCTCTTCCGTATTAATGTACCCCATCTTATTTTGAGCAGATACACTTAAAATACCGAATGCCATCACACTTGCTACAATTAATTTTTTCATTTTTGTTTCTCTTTTAATTAGAATGGTTATTTAAAAAACATTATCTTATACCCAAACTTCTTAATATATCGTCACTTTTATCTAATTTGGGGTCGGCAAAGATAACAGTTATTCCTTCACTTTTATCAAGTATAAAATCATATTGTTTTTCTGTGGCTAATTTTTGAACAGCCGTATATACTTTGTCCTGAATCGGCTTAATGAGTTCCTGTCTTTTCTTAAAAAGATCTCCCTCAAATCCGAAACGTTTTCTTTGCAAGTCTCTCACTTCTTTTTCTTTATTAAAAAGTTCATCTTCTCTTTTTCTTTTCAAATCATCACTCAACATTACCTGTTCGGCATCAAAATCCTTATACATTTTATCCAAAACAGCCTGTTTACGATCAATTTCCTGTTGCCACATTTCGCTAAACTGATCCAACTTTTTCTGTGCGTCTTTGTAATCGGGTATTTTATCTAAAATATATTTTGAATCAATAATGGCATATCGTTGTGCATTACCTGCAAGCGCTAACAGCAAACAGGAAAATATTATGATTGATATTTTTTTCATATTCAAATAATTATATATTTTAATAATACATATTGATAATTTATTATATGTCTAACGCTCTTATTTTTACTGCAATATCTCGGTATCGGAGAGGTTGCATAGATATAAAATATTCTATATTAATAATATTAGAATATCCTCATGATTGTTAACCAATCTATAAATTCTAAAATACCTTAATACCTTAATACCCAAATACCAAATTACCCAGTACCCCAGCTACCTAATCCGGTTCCTGGCCCAGCATAAAGGTGAACTTACCGGCTCCCTTTAAACCTCCCTGTTGTGTATATCTGTCAAACCCTATGCCATAATCAAAACCTAATAAACCAAACATGGGCAAGAAAAACCTTACACCCAGACCCGCTGACCGGCGTAGTTTGAATGGATTGTATTCTTTAAAGTTGTACCAACCGTTAGCTGCTTCAAAAAATGCCAACCCGTAAATAGTACTGCTTGGATTAGTGCTAAACGGATAGCGAAGCTCCAAAGTGTACTTATTAAATATGGTAAAAAAGTTTCTTGGCGAGCCATTATCCGGATTAACTTTTGGATCGCTGGTTGAATAAATTGGAAACCCTCTGTGAGCAATTACATCATAACCCAATATGGCAAAGTTATTGTTCAGGCCGGCATCACCTACCTGGAATCTTTCGAATGGTGATATTTCTAAATTACGGTTATATTTTCCGATAAAGCCATATTTAGCGGCAGCTTTTAAGATAAACTGGCGGTTTTTTTCCGCACCCCTCGGGCGGCCGATAGGCACATACCACTCACCGGTAAAGCGCCACTTATGAAATTCGGGAAGTTTATATTGATTATCCGTAGCAGACGTAATACCCATCAATGAATAAGGCAAAGTAAACTGTCCACTCAGCATAAAATTAGAACCACTGGTAGGAAAAATAGGATTAGGTCCTGCGGAATTTCTCAACAAAGAAACCCTTAAACTGATATTGGTAGAGGTTCCATTACTTAGGCCCTGGAATAGCTGTCCGTAATTTTTTAGTTTATATTGCTGAACATTTAAGGAATAAATTAAATTGAAATAATCATCGGGCCATTTTAATTGCTTACCCAAGGATATACCGAAGCCAACATTTTTAATGAAAGAGTTGTTGCCGCAAGATTTACAAAACTGCCCTAGCGAATCATATAAGTTAGATTGCCTTGTATTATAAAAGCTAACGGTAAAAGAGTTACGCTTTTTCCCACCCAGCCATGGCTCATTGAAAGAAAAATTATAAGAGCGGAATTGTCTTCCATTCGATTGAAACCGGATACTCAGCTTCTGGCCATCGCCAGATGGCAAAGGATCCCAGGTAGATCGCTTGGTAATGTTTTTTAGTGAGAAATTATTAAAAGATACTCCTAATGTTCCGGTTAATCCTATACCACCTCCAAAACCAGCAGAAAGCTCCAACTGATCGGCTGATTTTTCTTCCAGTTGCCAGTTAACATCCACCGTTCCATTATCAGAATTGGGTACTATATTAGGGCTAATTTTTTCAGGATTAAAATATCCCAGCTGAGATAGCTCTCTCTGTGTACGAATGATATCAGCCCGGCTGAATTTCTCTCCCGGTATGGTTCTTAGTTCACGTCTGATTACATAATCTTTGGTTTTATCATTGCCAGAGATGGTTATGTTGCCATAAGTAGCCTGTGGCCCTTCTGCCATCCTTATTTCATAATCAATTGTATCATTGTAAACGGCTGTTTCTACCGGATCTACCCGGAAAAATAAATAGCCGTCATCCATATATAAACTGCTAATATCACCGCCTTCGGCGGAAAGTTGTTTACCCAAACGTTTATTTAAAATATCCAAATTGTAAGTATCGCCTTTTTTAATACCCAATATTAAGTTTAATACAGAATCGCTGTACTTGGTATTACCCCTCCAGCTAATATCGCCAAAATAATACTTTCGGCCTTCTTTCACTTTAATAAATACATCCAGGTTGCCGTTTGTATTAGTTGTTTGTGTATCTGCAACAATTACTGCGTCTCTGTAACCCTGGGCGTTATAATATTCTAACACACGGTCTTTATCTTCTGCATATTTTTTCTCATTAAACTTGGCGGAGCTGAACAGTTTAAATCTAAAATAAGGGTCAATAAATTCTTTGGTAGTAGAGATGGATAAGAAGCCCATTTTCTGCAAATACTCCTGGAAGGTCATTCTTGTAATAGTATCGCCATAAGGACTATGGACTTTGGCAGGGAAAAAAGTTGCCTTACTCATCTCTTTAGTTCCCTTCATCTGTTTTTTTAATTTCTGCTCAGCAACGTTATCGTTGCCGCTAAAATTGAGGGAGTTAACCCTTACCTTACTTCCTTTATTAATATAAAAAGTTAACGACACACTATTGCTTAAATTAGGTAAAAACTGCTCTTCTACTTTCACCTCAGCATTTCTGAATCCTTTATCGGAATAAAATTTTTGAATAATTTCTACTGCACTGCGTTTCATGTTTTCGGTCACTACCCTGTCTTTGGACAGTCCTACTTTTTCTTCCAAATCATCTCTTTCGCCTTTCTTTATGCCTTCAAATTTAAACTCTGCCAATCGGGGTCTTTCCGTAACGTCAATTAAAACGTATATGTCTTTTCCCACTAATCTGGTTAAGTAAATTTTTACATCAGAGATTAAATTTTGCCTCCATAATTTATTAATGGCTTTACCGAAAGCATCTGTACCGGGTATTTGTACTTTATCACCAATGGATAAGCCGGATATGGAGGTTATTAAGTTAGGGTCAAATGCTTTTGTGCCGGTAACTTTAATATCTGCAATGGTATATTCTTTCGGTGATTTAGACTGAAAAATTTCCTGCAAAGCCGGGTCTACAGATACTGGAGGAATGGTATCATTTTGAGCTACTGCTTGTTGTACATTAAAAAATAGTATAATAATGATACCAGCTATAATCCTTTCGTAAATGTGAGACATCAATTGTTATTTTTCAAGCGGCAAATTAAGGCCTTATATTTAAAAGTATTTGTTAATCTTTGGGGTTTGTAGTTTGGGGTTTAGGGTTTATAGTTCATAGTAAAAGGTTAATAGTTTTATCGGTTTTTATTGCGTATTTTTAACGGTTCTATTCTACAAACTACAAACTACAAACTACAAACTACAAACTACAAACTACAAACTACAAACTACAA
>CAZPHA010000037.1:1782-10070 GCA_964586215.1 uncultured Ferruginibacter sp. | reverse complement strand
ACTCACCTGCTCACTAATTTTACCAAATCTTCTTTCCCTGTTTTGAAAATTAATTATTGCTTCGTATAAATTATCTTTTCTAAAATCGGGCCAACAGGTATCGGTAAAATATAGTTCTGCATAAGCCAGTTGGTACAGTAGGAAATTACTAATCCGATATTCTCCACTGGTACGTATCATCAGCTCGGGATCAGGGAATTCACTGGTGCTTAAATATTGTTGTAAAATATCCTGTGTAATTTCCTGCGGCTGCACAATCCCTTTCTGTACATCCACAGCAATATTTTTTACAGCATTAAGCAGCTCCCAGCGGCTGCTATAGCTCAGCGCCATGATAAGGTTAAGACCATTATTGACACTGGTCTCTTCTAATGCACTTTCTAACTCCAACCTGGCGTTTTCCGGCAACATATTCATATCACCGATCACATGTAGCCGAATATTATTTTTGTTCAGCGTAGGCACTTCCTTCTTAATCGTATCTACTAATAATTCCATTAACCCTGACACTTCCTGCCGGGGTCGATCCCAATTTTCGGTACTAAAGGCATATAAGGTAAGATATCGAACACCCAATTCGGCACATCCTTCTACAATATCTCTTACACTTTCTACTCCATGAAAGTGGCCAAAAAGGCGGTCTTCACCCTTTTCTTTAGCCCACCTGCCATTACCATCCATAATAATGGCAATATGGCGTGGCAAACGCTGCAAATCAATAGTATCTCGTAAATTCATATTTCACTAAGTGAGCGCTCAGGACTTGTTTTTAGCGTGCAAAGGTAAGAAATTAATGTGATAATGAGATGATGTGCTGATTTATCAATATTTATATAATAATTTTAATTAATATGTAAAATATTTTATATTATATTAATTATATATAATTAATGATTATAAATAATAACATACTAAACAACAAACCATAAACCTCAAACCCCAAACCCTAGACTACTTTGCACTGGGGCATTTATATCCGCTGAGGTTGAAGGAAACGCCAATTTCGGCAATGACATACTGATCTTTTTGCTTACTCCAGCCACGCTGCCTGCCTTCAATACCTATGGGGTTATTGGGATCAATTTCTACCGACCTGTCTTGTAATTGCCGGGCTACCGCAGCAGATACCGGATCAAATTTATCAGCGCCAACGTATGTAGTGCTTACATCATCCAGGTAATCAGTGGTGGTAAAGCGATTGGTAATTTCAAAAGAGAGATTAATACTATTGGTAAGATTATATTTTACCCCTACCCCTAAAGGAAAACAAAATGCCATAGTGCCGTATTTTCTACCAGCATACTCAGCAATATTTGTAAACTGACCTTCTGTACCCAGCGGACGTAAAAATTCTTTACTTCCTTTTAGATAAGCATAAGGGTCGTAAGAAAAAATACCAACACCGAGTGTAACATAGGGTGTAAACGAATGGTAAGGGTCGCCGGGCATAAATTTAAAAAAATTAAAATCGCCCTGAAGAGCTAGCTCCCAAATATTGGAATTGAAACTGAGGTTACGCTTTTTTTGAAATTCATTTTTGCTATAGATATCACTATATCCTAATTGTGCAAAATGTGCTCCTACCCTAAGGCCTACATAATTGGTAAACTGTTTACGAAAAAAGATTCCCACTGCTGGTTTCGGTCTGTTAATAGCTGCCCGATTATTTAAGTCGCCAAAATAATGTGCAGCACCTGCAGTAATGCCAAATTCTCCCTGCTGTACATATTCATTATATAGCTGGGCACTGACATTAATGGTGATACTGGAAAATAATAAAGCTGTAATTACTTTGATTCGAAACATCATACTGCAAAATAAAAAATTGTTTTGGTAAAATGCTGGTTTTGACTTGTTCCAGCGAACCAAAAATGTTAAAAAAAATACAATATTGCTGTTATAAACTCACTTTTTCTACCCTGATGCCTACACTCATAATGTGTAATAAAGGATTATCTCTCATAATTTGTTGAATACTGAAAAAATAAGTACCCTTTTTTCTAAACTTTCTGGGTGCTTCGTTCAGCACTTTTCTCATTTCCCAAATATCATTCATACCTGCACCTAACCAGCCGGTGGCATCAGAGCCGAGTGATACTTCTCTTTTTTCTACAAACATACTGTCGTCGGGTGCCTGGAAACCTATATTAAGCCATATATTATTATACTTATAAGCATCGGTGTGCCGAAGTACCAGGTATATATTATAAGGTGCAGTGGTATCCTGTATGGTAAAACTACCCTTTGCCGCAAAATCACTTTTCCATTCATAACTAGGGATACCGACATGCTTTTCATAAACCTGCAACGGTGTACATCCGGCAAAAAGCAAGGTGACGCTAATTATTATACTACAAAAATTTAAATACAGTTTTTTACAAAACATTACTATTTTATAAAAATAAATTTACAATACATTCAACACCTGCTCTTTTGCTTTTTCCAATTCATCTTTCATTTTTACTACACACTGTTGTATTCTTGCATCGTATGCCTTACTGCCGGTTGTATTAATTTCTCTTCCCATTTCCTGCAAGATAAAAGACAGTTTTTTTCCCTTGCCTTCCTCCGGGTCATTTAGTATCGATTTAAAATAATCACAATGCTGCTTTAACCTTATCTGCTCCTCATGGATATCTATTTTCTCCATATAATAAATAAGCTCCTGCTCCATCCGATTATTATCAATATTCTCTTTGCCAACATGTTCTTCCAATAAACGATGAATTTCATCTTTTATTCTTTTTTTACGCTCAGGTTCTAATAATAAAATTGCTTCTTCCTGCTCTTTTATTTTGTCGACCCGTTGCACAAGATCTTTTTTCAAAGCTTCTCCTTCCTTTATCCTGTGTAAAGTGAGCCCATCAATTGCTGTCAGTAATACTTTTTTAAATTCAATAAAATCATTTTCATTCAATACATCCAAGGCAGGTGTTACTACCTCGGGTAAACGCAAAAGTGCACTCAACACCGATTGGGTATCTATTTTTAAATCAGTTGCCACTTCCGCAATTTGTTTATAATATGCCCTGATCAAATCAGTGTTAATATTCACCGGCCGGGCTGTACCATTTTGCAAAATGGTAACAGTACAATCTACAGATCCTCTTACTAATTTTTCCTGCAATAAATTCCTAACCTCAAATTCATAAGGCTTAAGAAGAACAGGTAATTTTAATTGCAGCTCAAACTGTTTGCCATTGAGCGATTTTACTTCTACCAGAAATGTTTTTTCGTTTACGGTTTGTTCAGCCCTACCAAAGCCTGTCATCGATTTTAGCATGTTGATAATTTATTTATCGCAAGATACTTTAATAACACGAATTCCACGAATTAATACGAATTGTGAAAAGTAGTACGAATGCTTTAGCCTACGGGAAAATTATTGATGCCTGCACTTTTTTTATCAACAACAGATTTAATATTGAAAAAAAATTGTTCGTTACTCAATCATTATGACTTATTAAATCACATACCAACAACATAGTGATAACGGGTAAAGGAAATAAAAAAGCCCGGTTTTTTAACCAGGCTTACTATGTGAATGGGTTAGTAGGTACAGAGAAAATAAATTTCCCTACACAATATTAAAAAGAATTTTCCCGATATGGAAAAAAAATAGCAAAAATTTTATCAACATTTTTTCAAGTTTGTGGATAAGCCTCCTGGAAAAAATTTCAATTTTTAGCCAACAACAAGAATAAAAACAATATTTTTTTATCATCGATACGAAATACAATTACTCTAAAAGTATTGATTTTACAAGTGTTTCAGCAAAATCACATCGCAGCAAATTAATACTTAAATACTTTTTCTTAAACACTATTTTTGAAAAAAGCTGGTATAAATACCTGATAAAAATAATTTTTGTGATTGTACCTTTGCAAAAAAAATTTATGCAATTTTCCTCTCCGGTATCATTACAATGGCTTGCAGAGTTTATCAGTGCCAAAATTATTGGCAATATAAATGACTATGCAACTGGTATAAATGAGATACATAAAGTAGAAAAGGGAGATTTGGTTTTTGTAGATCATCCCAAGTATTATGATAAGTGTATCAACAGTGCCGCCACATTTATTATTATTGACAAAGAGGTGAATATACCGGCTGGTAAAACCTTACTGGTAGTTGATAAACCATTTGATGCATACTGTAAAATTGTACAACATTTTTGTCCTTTTGAACCTGTTAAACAATTATTGAGCGATACTGCTCAAATTGGTGAACATACGTTTATATATCCCTCCGTTTTTATCGGTAATCATGTAAAGATTGGCAAAAATTGCATTGTATATCCTAATGCTACCATTATGGATCGTTGTATTATTGGGGACAATGTTATCATTCAATCCGGTACCGTAATAGGAAGCAATTCTTTTTATTATAATACTAAAAAAGACAGAGAGATTTGGTATAAAAAAATGCCTGATTGTGGTAGAGTAATCATTGAAGATGATGTAGAAATTGGTGCCGGATGTACTATTGACCGAGGAGTAAGCCATGATACTGTTATTGGAAAAGGAACTAAAATGGATAATATGATCCATATTGGCCATGATACCGTAATAGGTAAAAATTGCCTGATTGCTGCACAGGTAGGCATAGCCGGAGTAGTAAATATTGAAGATGGTGTAACACTTTGGGGCCAGGTTGGCGTAAGTAAAACGCTTACCATTGGTGCCAACACCGTTATATTGGCTCAAAGTGGGATCAGTAGTGGACTGGAGGGTAATAAAGTATATTTTGGAACGCCGGCTATTAATGCAAAAGAAAAGCAAAGAGAACTGGTGTGGGTAAAAAGAATTCCTGAATTATGGAATAAAGTGATGGGTAAATAACTTTTATTCATCATCAAAATCATACGGTAGCATATCTCCTACTTTTTCCCACGCCATCCAACCACTTACTACTACATCATTTTGATCGTAATAGTAGCCGTTTTGTTCAATGACAAATCCCGGATTATCAGGAAAAAACAAATAGCTAAGCTGAAAAGCAACAGGTTCTTTAGGATTAAGCTTAGTATAAATACTATCGGGTTTTTCGTCTTTATAAATAACGGCCAGGTTTTTTGCGGTCGGCGTTATGGTTACTGTTTGCGTACTATCATCTATAACATAACCTAATGCCGCATAAATATTTTTTAATTTCAATGCTGTATCCTTACCATTTTTTGATTGTATCAATTGAATTTCAAAGCGGTTATTTTCTAAATCTTCATCGTACAAACTACGCATTAAGTGTAATAAAGAGCCGTCATACGCTTTGAATCTGTTATTTTTCCAAAGCAACCGTTGTTCTTCATTAACAGGCTTTATTTCTTCAAACAAAGGTGACCCTGTGTATACGCAGGCATTGGTATTGTATTCATACGCAAAAGAATCCAAAGCATATTTTATTACGTACCCCAATGCTTTATTTTCAATCTCGATAGGTACATTACATAGTACTTTCAGCTTGTTTTTTCTTTTGTAATAAAAAAATTTAATGGAATCAGCATTAGTAATAACGCATTGCTTCGCATTACTGGTATTACCCAGGAAATTTTCCATAAAAAAGCTGCCGTATTTTGTCCATCCGTCTTTTACTTCATTGGTAGCTTTTATCGCCACTTCTGCTAATGACTCCTGCCTGGGCCTAATTTCCAAAACCATATTTTTTGAGGCATCAGCAGTAGTAATTCTTTCTGATAATGTTTCATAACCCGTATAAGTAATCGCTAAATCATAGCCACCTTTGGGTAGTTGTAAGGTAAAATTACCATTTACATCTGTAGTAGTTCCAAGAGTTGTATTTTGAGCAAAAACAGATGCTGCCTGTAAAGGTATTTTAGAAATGGCATCAATTACTTTACCGGAAATAGTATACGATGAAGATTGAGAAAACGATTTTACGGACAACAGCACACAGCTCAGGTAAATAAAAAGTTTTTTCATGGCCTTTTAAGAGTTTATACTATAAATGTAAGAAAAATGCAACTAGGTTAATGTTCTTCTAGCTGTTTTGCCTTGTCCCCTGGGGTCTTTTTTGCAAAAAAGACCCCGAGGAAACCAGAAATTTAAAAAATATAGTTTTATCAATGGTGTTCTTGTAGCTGTTGTTGTAACATTTTGCAGGTATATTCAATTGTATCTTCTATGCTGCGGTATTTGAAATTGTGCAAAAATTTTAGTAACTTTGTATTGTCAAAATGCATTTTGGCCATTGCTGTAAGCGCTGTTTCTTTGGTTATTAAAGGTTCCTTCCCGGTAAACATGCTTTTCAATCTTTCCAGCCTCCATACAATCTGTGCTATTAAAGGAGTTACTTTTTTATGAGGTTGCCTTTTGCCAAAGGATTTTGCTATTAAATTAAATATTTCCTGGTAGCTTATATTGGCAGCGCTAACAATAAATCTCTCGCTGATAATATCACTTTCCATTAATAGAATCATGGCGTTTGCCACATCCCGTACATCTACAAAACCTGATATTCCATCCGTATACCAGGGAAATTCTTCATATACATTTTTAAATATTCGTGATGAGCCACTTTCCCAATTACCTGCTCCTAAAATAATGGAAGGATTGACGATTACTGCATTTAAGCCTTCGCCTATTCCTCGCCATACTTCCATCTCTCCTAAATATTTACTTTGCCCGTATGCACTGTTACTGGTTTCTTTGCTCCAATACATGGTTTCGTTCACAAATTCATTTTCTCTTATTCTCCCCAAAGCAGCGACACTACTTACATATATCATTTTTTTAACACCGGCATCCAATGCTGCATTTACTACATTTGCAGTTCCTTCCACATTAATTTTAAAAAGTTCTTTCCGCATACGGGGGCCAAGTGACACAATTGCGGCACAATGATATACCTGCTCCATATTTTGCATCACCTCTTCCAGTCCTACTACATCTAAAATATTGCATTGTACTTGCTTGATATGGTTGTTATGAAAATCCGAAAGCGGTGTTTTATTATAAATAGCCGTAACAGATTTACCCTGAGCTAATAATTGAGTAATTAACTCCTTGCCTAAAAGTCCTGATCCGCCTGTTACTAGTACCATGTTGAGATGTTGAGATGTAAATATGTGAAGACGTTGAGACGTTGAGATGTATGTATGACAATAATCAATCCGTATTAGCTAGCATTTTTCTTCCATATTTCAATATTTTTACTACACAACATCTTCACATTTTAACGTTTTAACGCATTAACCATATTCATAAAATCCTTTCCCCGATTTCCTACCGAGTTCTCCTTTTGCTACTTTATCAATTTGTATGGTTGAGGGTTTAAATCTTTCTTTTTTTCCAAATGCTTCATACACCGATTGTGATACGGCTAAATTGACATCCATACCGATTAAATCCATCAATTTAAAAGGCCCCATTTTAAATCCGCTGGCTTCCATAAGGGCATCTACATCTTCAACAGCAGCAATATTATTTTCTACCAACTTCATGGCCTCCAAATAATAATGACGTGCCACACGGTTTACAATAAATCCAGGTGCATCTTTGCAAAGCACGGGTGTTTTGCCCATTTTTTTGCATACATCATGCAGCTTTTGGGCTACATCATCGCTGGTTTTTTCACCTTTCACTACCTCCACCAGCTTCATCAACGGTGCCGGATTAAAAAAATGCATGCCCGCCACTCTTTCCGGATGTGCAATCTTGTCTTGAATGCCAGAGATAGAAAGTGAGGAGGTATTGCTGGCAAAAATGGTTGTCGCATTATTAACTTTCGCCAGTTGATTAAAAACAGCTGCTTTGGCTTCGATTTTTTCTACAATAGCTTCAATAATAAGATCCGCTACACAATCATTAATATTATCAATAAACCGGATCCGATTATAAATGGCTTCCTTTTCAAACGCTGTTATTTTTTGTTTTTGTAATAAATACTGAAGATTTTTATCGATAGAAGCTTTTGCTTTTTCCAATATTTCCTGATTGATATCAAATAATATGGTAGCAAAGCCATGTTGAGCTGCAACCTGTGCAATGCCACTGCCCATGGTACCGGCCCCTATAACGCCAATCGTTTCTATCATACAGCGAAAATAAATCATTTAAACCATAAAATAGCCCGTGGTTTAACAAATAGCCCATGGTTTAGATGATGATGCGATTTGATCATTTTTAATGATTACATAATAATTAAATGGCCATCAAAAATAGCCCATCATTTAAATGATGGGCTATATAAAAATCTACACACTAAAAATTTATCAAAATAGCCCATGGTTTAGATGATGATGCGATTTGATCATTTTTAATGATTACATA
>CAZPHA010000037.1:0-1682 GCA_964586215.1 uncultured Ferruginibacter sp. | reverse complement strand
ATAATTAAATGGCCATCAAAAATAGCCCATCAAAATAGCCCATCGTTTAAACGATGGGCTATAAAAATCTATGCATTAAAAATTCATCAAAATAGCCCATCGTTTAGATGATTGTGCGATTTGATCATTTTTAATGATTACATAATAATCAATAGCCATCAAAATAGCCCATCATTTAAATGATTTTATGTGATTTGATCATTTTATTTATTACAAATAGCCCATCGTTTAAACGATGGGCTATATTAAACCATGGGCTATTTTGTGGGCCGCATTTCGGGCTATAAATTATTTACATTAAAATATTAATTCCCCGCCTCTTTAGCAGCTTCTGCCTTCATTTTTTCGTTGGCGGTGATAGCAAATTCTACCCTTCTGTTTTCTGCTCTGTTGGCATCGCTGTCGTTAGCCACTTTGGGTTGGCCCTCTCCATACCATTTTACAGAAATACGGCTTGCCGCAATACCGGCATCTCTCAAATAGCTACTTACCGCTTGGGCTCTTTTTTGAGAAAGTGTCATGTTATAAGCATCAGCGCCTACATCATCGGTATGTCCTTCAATTAAAATATTGGTTTCAGGATACATGTTGAATACTTTTACCAATTTATCCAATGCCAATTTAGAATTAGCAGAAATATTAAACTGATTGGTGGCAAAGAAAACTCCTTGCTTAGAACCATCCGGATTTCTTTCACTAAAGGTAACATTAATACCTTCACCCACTCTTTGTACTTCTGCACCGGGTACTTCTTCTTTAATAGCTTCCGCCTGACGATCCATTTTGTTACCAATTACGCCGCCTACCACACCACCTACTGCAGCGCCCAAGATGGCACCTAAAACAGAATTCTTTTTATTACCTACATTATTACCAATTACACCACCAATTACGCCACCGGAAGCAGCACCTATAACAGCTCCCTTTTGAGTGTTGTTCATTCTCCTGGTAGGTTCGCAACCTGACATAATGATCATTACAGCAGCTAAAGCAGTGGTAGATTTTATGATTATTTTTTTCATGATGAATTATTTTTATTAAATTTTAATTTATTACACAAATTTTTACCCTGCCCGACTGTATCTTTCAGGCGGGGAATTACACGAATTAGTTTCTTACAAAATTATAGACAAGCGTAACTGTTTTTCCTTCAAAAGTATTATCTGATTTTAACTGCATGGTATTATCATCCAAAGCAGTAATCCTCAACCGGAAACCTGTATTATCGTCCAACGAATTTTTCCTGTCATCCAGGCGTTTAAACTGAAATAATTTTTCAGGACCGCCCTCATAAATTGACCAACGGATATTACGAGTTAATGCAACACAATTACCAGCATTAACATTAATGGTATAGCTACCCATGCTATTGTTGGCAATGAAATTCCAGGTACTGCCCACAAAGCATTTGGAATCCATTTCATTAAATATAAAAGATTTCGTTTTTATTTCTACACCCTGTACACCGAGCCCTTCTGTATTGATAGATTCTAAAGTCCAACTGCCGTTGATGGTTTTCTTAATCCCTTTCGCTTCTTTCGATACCGAACAGGAAGAAAATAGTCCCGCTAAAACAATCAGACCCATGCTAAAGATGGAAAGTTTAATTTTCATATTAATTAAATTTTAAGAAGCTGTTTAAAAACGATTCAACATAATTCGTATGGCAGATAAATGTACCA
>CAZPHA010000036.1:0-25810 GCA_964586215.1 uncultured Ferruginibacter sp. | reverse complement strand
AAAACGTTTTAAACGCTTTGCATTTAATCGCTACTTTTGGCACTGAATAGTTACATAATTTTTAATAATTTTTAATAATTTTATCCCCAAATAGATAAATTTTAACAAAACTGAGCTTTTTAAAGACTATATCGAACAATACAGAATCGGATAACGAATTGATAATCAGGTTTAAACAAACAAATGACTTGTCCGTTTTAAGCACCCTTTACCAACGTTATATGGATTTGGTATATGGAGTTTGCTTAAAATATTATAAAGATGCTGAACAAAGCAAAGATGCCGTAATGGAAATATTTGAAGAATTGTGCAAAAAGCTGCCCCAGCATGATATTGACAACTTTAGAGGCTGGCTACATGTACTCACCCGTAACCATTGTTTAATGCAGCTCAGAAGCTCTAAAAACATAAAAGTTACAGAATTAGACACAACTTTTATGCAAAATGAAGAAAAAGTGCATCTTGATAATGAGTACCTGCAAAAAGAACAACAATTTAAGCTGTTGGAGAACTGTTTGCAGACACTCCCGGATGAACAAAAACAAAGTGTGGCTTTATTCTATTTAAAAAATAAATGTTACAACGAAATTGCAGAAATAACAGGATACGATTGGAATAAAGTAAGAAGTTATATACAAAATGGAAGAAGAAATTTAAAACTATGCATGGATGAAAATGATATACAGTTAAAAAAACATGAATAGCAACAACCATATTACCTATACCGCTGAAGATATTGCAAAATATTTTTCCGGCCAGCTAAGCCCTCAGGCCATGCATGCTATAGAAATGGCAGCATTGGATGATGACTTTTTAGCCGATGCCATGGAAGGATATGAGCACATGAAAAACCATAACTGGGAGGCAGACATTGCACAACTGAAACAAAATCTTAACTCAAAATATAGTACCTCTGCTAAAGTAGTAGGTATTAACAGAAATAGAACAATATGGCTAAGAGCTGCCGCTGCTGTTTTGCTAATTGGATGTATTGGCACGGTGACATATCTTTTAATTCATAAGCAATCATCAGAGTCATCTAATGCAGTGGTGAAAAAAGAACCTACTACGCAAAATCCACCAGGAGATTCCATACAAGACCTCGCCAAATCCAAAACTTCGGAAGACTTACACCAACCACCTGTTTTAACAGATACCAACCACAATACCGGAGTCGCTACAACCACACCCACTATTAATGATAGTAACAGAAGCGATGACACAAGATCACATAATATTCCCTCCAGACCTAATAACAATGATGACATAGCATATCAGGACCCCGATCTTGGCAGTATGGAAGGGCCGGCAAAAAGAGACAATATGCCGTCCATTTACGATAATAATGGCCTCGGAACTAACAACAGAGGATCAGAAAATTTTGTTGGACAAGTAGTTGATGTCAACAACCGACCCATACCTTTCGCTAGTATTTATGCAAAAAAAGAACGAATCAAGATTCATACAGATGCCGGAGGAAATTTTAAATTCACCTCCAATAGTCCGGTAGTAAACGTTGAAGTAAACGCTTCTGACTACCCTACTGAAACATACGAACTAAAAAGTAACCTTGCTAAAAATAAACTGGTTTTAGGTATAGATGGTAAAACTCAAAATAAATCATCAGTAAGCGTTATCAAAGATCTAAGCACAGCAGCTACGCCTGTAGATGGTTGGGATAACTATAATGAATACGTTAAAAATAATATCGAAATACCTCGTGAAGTAAATAAAAATAATATCCAGGGAGAAGTACAAATTTCATTTGATGTTCTTCCCAACGGACGTATTACTAATATTGAAGTTGAACAACCGTTGTGCAACAACTGCGCCAGAGCGGTTAAAAAAGTTGTTCAATTCGGCCCCAAATGGAAACAAAAGCCAGGCAGAACAGATAAGGCTTTGTTAAGAGTAAGGTTTTAAATTACAATATCTATCTCAACAAATTTAATTTTATGTTCCCACGGGGTCTTTTTTGCAAAAAAGACCCCGTGGAGACTCAATTCATAAAATTATAGTAAATCTGCTTTATAGCCGTTTTTTATAAGAATGCTACTGTAAACAAACTGCCTACCTGACCCAGTTACAAGGGATCAGGATGACAGTAAAATAGCTGAAACTATTTCAATATATTTTTTTCCAACTGATCAATTCGCTTTTCCAAATCCTGATTTTCTGCAAGAAGGGTATGAATCAGTTTTTCCAATTCAACAATTTCACCCTTTTGCTTTTTCAAACCCTCACGATAAGCAATGGTATTCGCCTGCTGATTTTGAATAATTGCCTGTTGTTCTTTAATAGCCTGTATCGCTACAGCTGTCATATTTCCATAATTTACCGCCAGGTACCCCTCGCTACTCGTACTCACTAATTCAGGAAATGCTTTTTCTATTTCCTGAGCGCTAAAACCAATTTGATGTGATGAAGGAAATTGTTTTTTATCCTTAAAATAAAAACCGATGGGCTGAATGTTTGCTATTTTACTTAATACATCGTTTAAAGGTTCGATATTTTTTTTAAGGCGAATATCTGAAGGGCCGCATATTTGGCCGTTTTTAGCGAATAAACAACCTGCGATCATTACATCTCCATCACGTTCTACTGATAAGGCATCACTTCTGTCTCCGGGTCCGGTACCATTACCAATCTGAAATACTTTATCATTAGCAGCAACCTGCTCGGGATCAACGGCATAAGCTACATTCCACCTGCCAATAGCCAAAGATGCCCGGGCGGTAGCCATCGTAAACTCTCCCAATGCAGTAGAAGCAATACCTTTAGCTACAGTACTATTACCCATTGCTACCGAGTAAGTGTTAGTAGCCTGAGTACTAAAGCCCGATGCAAAAGAGTTGGCACCTAAAGCCCTGGTCGATTGCCCAAAAGCGGCAGAAGCCCCTCCGGAAGCAATTGTATTATCACCCATTGCCACATCGGCAGCGCTTGTTGCAGATGTTTTTATTCCCATCGCTACAGATCCCTCAGCTAACGCAACCGTACCGGAGCCCATAGCTACAGACCCAACACCTAATGCTTTGGTATTTAGACCGGCTGCAAATGAATTTTGTCCAACATTGGCATCATCCCACTGTGTGCCATTCACAGCCCCGGCTCTAAAAGCTGCCTTTGCAGGCGCCCATATAAGTTTTGTGCCCCCTCCCGTTGAAGGCACTACACCGGTATTATCACCAGTTGCCAAAATGGTACCTCCTGTTAGTATTTCCATAGCCGTAACTCCATTTCGTTTTATTCTTATATTTTGGTCGTCTGTAGTTCCTAAAAAATTATTCACTGTTAAACCGCTATTCCCATTAATAGACCAGGCATCGGCAGATACGGATGATAATTTAACCCATTTGATACTTTGCGGCTTATTGGCATTATAGTAAAATCCGATACCATCAACATCTTCACCTTTTATCGCTTCATTGGTATTAAACACAATCAGAGAAGTTGCAGCAGCAGGTACGGTTACCTGATCATCTACACTTTGCAAACTAACACGGGGAATAAGCAATCCTTTATCAAGAGCTGTAATATCTAAAGCAGCAGATGGATCAGGAGTTTGCGTACCCATACCCACATTTTGAGCGTTTACAACATTTAATATCCCGATCATAAACAAAAAACTACATAAAATTTTGTTCAATATTTTTAGAAAATTTGCTTTCATTTTTATTGTATTTTTTATAATTAATTAAAATATTATTTTGAATTGACTCTATTTTTTTCACTTATTACTTCTTTTAATTTTTCAGACCTTGCTTTTAACTGCTGGTTACTTTTTATTAATTGATTTATTAATAAATGATAATCCGTAATTTTTTTCTGTTGATTTTTAAATTCCTTTCCCATATCCTGTTGTAATTTTTCTTCTGTTAAAAGCATTTGTTGCTGTTCTTTAATGGCTTCAATCGCTACGGCCGAAATTGAGGGATAGCTTACTGCCAGATAGCCATCATCACCTTTCCTTACAAATTCGGGAAATTGACTTTTAACTTGCTGGGCAACAAATCCTAATTGATGTGCTCCTGAATAAGAGGCAGCATCTTTGTAATTAAAATAAACAGGCTGGATATTTTTTAATTTATCCAAAACATTATGCAAGGGAGTAATTCTCTCTTTCAACCGTATATCAGAAGGACTTACTACGCCATTTTTAGCAGTTAATGTACCCTCGATTAATAAATTACCATTTCGTTGTACTTCAAGAATATTTAACCTATCACCAACACTACTACCATTGCCAATTATAAAAACTTTATCTGTAGTTTTAACATCGTCAGGATTTGCAACCACTGAATCTGTAAAAATCCCCATCGCAAATCCACCTCTTACGTTAGCGGATGTATTTTCACCCAAAGCAACAGCATTGTTACCGTTAGCATTTGTACTTAAATTAATGGCCACAGATTTTAGCCCATTTGCTTTACTATAAATAAAGCTGGTACCATGATCTCCATCTGCCGTGCCAACTGTGCCGATAGCTGTAGCAAAGTCGCCCTTCAAAGAAGTCACATGCCCTACAATTCGGGTAGCAGCATTACCAAACACCCCCACTTTACCTACTGCAGCGCCTCCACCCAGGTAAACTGAATTATCACCAAAAACTTTAGCGCCGCCTCCAATAGCTACCGAGTTATCTCCTGCTGCAGCCGAAAAAGCGCCTACTGCAAAAGAGTTTTGCCCTATGGCACTCAGTTGAGTATTGGTTTCTGTACTAAATGGCCCTCCGGCTCTAAAGGCAGCTTTGGCAGGTACCCATATCATTCCTTTTTCCAGAGGGTCTATGGCAGGCGCTACGCCCTCTGCATTTCCGGTGGCTAGTAAAGCTCCTCCCTGCATTACCTGCAAAGTTGTAAGCCCATTTCTTTTAAAAATAAAATCGATGTTATCGGTAGTACCCAGGAAGTTGTTATTGGTTAATCCTGCATTACCTGTAGTAAGCCATGCATTATTTTGGCCGGATATTTTTGTCCATTTTGCTGCATTGGCGGAGCCGGCATTAAAATAAAATCCTGCTCCGGATCCTTCTACCATAGCAGGGTTGAGATTGTACACCAATAAAGCATTGGCAGGAGCTATTATCGTTACAATATCACTAACACTTTGCAGGTTTACTCTTGGTATGAGCAGGCCCTTGTTGGTTGCCACCACATCCAGTTTGGCTGATGGATCCGGACTACTGGTTCCAATCCCTATCACAGGGCTTTGAGCAGATGCAAGTTGTACAGAGATAAGAAAAAGGCTGACATCCAGAATGGCATGTCGATAAAATTTGCTTAGATTTCGTTTCATGCTATATTGTTTTTAAATGAATAATACTCTGAAGTACCTTCAGGCCTTTCCCGATTGACAATATAGTTTTGGATAAAAGCACTTCTCAAAAACCGGAAACTCAGGCAGACATACTATTATGCAGCTGAAAAACTTATAATTTGAAGGATTGTGATAATAATACATTGTCACATGGATAAGAGAGATATGATAAAGGTACGTTAAAATTTTGATTTGGCCATATTTTTGTTACATTATAAAAAAACTACCCGTAGGGTGAACTACGGGTAGTAAAGTAATATATTACAATGATATATAAATTTATATCATAATCATTTATTCTATAACAGTAATTCTAAAGTCTGTTAGAGCAGGATCAATTGGATTATTTGTAACATTCACCAAAGTAAGAGTTACTGATCCAGGAGCATCAACTCTTGCCCATGCTATAACTATTCCACTATTTAATACACTCAGAGGAGATACATAAACAGTTGATCCCATTTTTGCATTAGGCACTTTAATTCCCGTCATTAGGAATGAATTAGCTCCTGAAATAGACGGAAAATCCAATGATTGTACTGAATTAATTATGGTGTTAATTGGCGTACCATTTATACCAATAGTTATTGCACCATTTACAGTTGTATTTCCATTAGCCCGTACAAAAAAGGCATCGCTTCTATTATTTGCGTCCATTCCATTACCTACAACGAAAAGTTTGGTAGACCCGCCGGTTACAAACGGCCCGGCAACAGTTGTGTCAACATTATACATACCTACCACTGCTGAAGCTCTTATCTTTGCAATGGTACCTTCGCCAGCCGCTAAAGAATTATTGCCATAGGTGTATGATTTATTACCCACAGCAATAGAAGCATTACCATCAGCAAAAGTATTATCGCCGAGTGCTACAGCTGCAATTCCCTGTGCATTAGCAAAACTACCAAATGCTAAGGCTGAAGTACCCTGGCCACTGGTAGTACTATTAGTACCTCCTGCCAATGAATTTGGCCCACTGGCAAGAGACTTCCCTATAGCCATAGCATTAACACCCAGTGCTTCTGATCCATCACCAAAGGCAGTCGAGTTGTTCCCAATTGCCTTCGTATTAGAGTTAAATGCTATAGATGCAACTCCGGATGCAGAAGTACTTTGACCAAATGTAGTTGACTGTGAGCCACTCGCTGCGGTACCTGAACCAAAAGCAGTTGATTGATTACCTGAAGCTGTAGTTGAAAGGCCAAACGCTGTAGCATTAAGAGCTGTGGCTCTGGTACCTTCTCCAATTGCTACTGCAACCTTATTTGAAGCAAGAGCATTAAAACCTAATGCTATAGAATTACTGCCGCTTGCTTCTAAGCTTTTACCGATTGCTACAGAGTTACCTCCTGAAGCTAATGCACCTTCTCCCATAGCTATAGCGGAATTTCCATCAGCAGTTGAGTTTAAACCGGCTGAAAAAGCAGTTAGGCCTGTAGAACTGGTTCCACTACCGAAAGCCGTAGAATAATTTCCAACTGCTTTTACATTGTTACCAGCAGCTACTGAAGACGTCCCAATTAAGCCTTCATCCCATTGATTCCCATCAATTGTACCTACTCTAAATGCTCCACCCTTGCTGCCAGCAGGTAAGTACATCATTCTTGTACCGGCTCCGCTAACTGGTAGTGCAGCATTTGTAATACTACCTGTTGCAATGAGGTTCCCTCCGGTATAAAAACGTAAGACTTCTTTTTTATCTCGTTTAAAAACCAGGTCAACTCCATCGACTGTTCCTAAAAAATGGTTATTCGCATTCAAATTAGCATTGCCACCTATTACCCAAGGTGTACCTATTTCTGCTCCAACTTTAATCCATAAGGGAATTTGTGGCACTGCGGAATTATAGTAAAAGCCAGCTCCGGTTCCATTTACTATATTATTATTGGTATTGTAAACTAGCAATCCCGTAGCCGGAGACAAGATCGTAGCATCATCATAAATAGATTGCAATGCAACACGAGGTATTAATAATCCTTTATTATTAGCTACGACATCAAGCGCTGCTGAAACATCAGGAGTTTTGGTACCAATACCAACAGCAGGTTGGGCCTTAACAATGTTTGAAATGGTAAACAGCAAACTCGTAACAATAAAAGTCTGCCTGGAAATTTTTTTTAATAGATTTTGCTTCATGTGCTTATAGTTTATTTATGTGGGGATATATTTTGTAGTAACATTTAGCATTATTATATTCATTCAAAAATTCGATTTATATGAGTATACAAAACTTTCGTAAAAAATTCTTTGTAATACATGAAAAGAAAGGCATCATTAATAGTCCGCAGTCAACACAAATTGCTTACACCTATTGAATCACCACGATAGAAAATGCCGTTAACCCCCCTTGTCCAATACCTTCATCCTGCGTTTTAACAACTTTATCAGTTACATTTATCAACCGAATCTGGACTATACCATTACCAGATACTCTTGCAAATGCTACAGCTATACCATCTAACAAGCTGGTGAGTGGTGAAACATGAACAGTACCACCTTCTTTTACCTTAGGAACAGGAATAAAGGTATCAAAGAAGTCTCCCGAGCTAATTTGTATGGGGTACTCAACATTGCCTGTTGCTCTGATAATATTGTTTATAACAGATCCGTCATGGCCAACTATTACAGATCCATCGACATCTAATTTGGCCTCAGGAATGCCACCATTGTTATTACCGATACTTACATTTTGATTTTTATCAATTCTCATAGCTTCTTTAGAATTAGTCTTTACTACGACATCCACCGCTTGTTGGGTGCCTAGAAAGTTTTTACTTTCATCAATATTAGAATTACCAGTTATAAACCAGCCTGAAGTAGAGGGTGATAAATTTGCTATAATATCTTCATTAACGACTTTTTGCCAATCAACTTCGCCTTTTTGCTGATCTCCCAGTTGAATATAAAGCCCTTTACCATACGGGAAAGCTTGTATATCATCGGAAAAATTCAAAGTAACCATACCAAATGGAGGATTGGGAATTGTTACTGCGTCATGACGATCAGTTAAATTAACCCTTGTCAACATTACACCCTTATTATTATTAGGAGAGGTAATATCCAAAGCAGCGGCTCCATCTGGAGTTTTAGTGCCAATACCCACGCTTTGCTGAGCATTGACTACATTGAAAAATGTAAGCAGTAAACTTGTAACAATTAGAGTTTGCCTGCAAATTTTTTTAAATAAATTTTGTTTCATGCGCTTTGTTTTATAAAATAAATATTAATAAAAAGATGAATACCAGCTTTGGTTTAAGCGTATCAATGGAGAAGGCAGTCATATATTTGGACTCACTGTATTTTCCTCACTTTTTGAGGGCTTTTACAATTACAGATTGTAAATATACGTTAAAATTTATTACAAAAATCACGTTCCTTTACAAATTATTAACATAAGTTTTATGCCAATAATTCTTGTTAAGATATATATAATATTCTGAATATTATTTTTTGATTAATAAACAAGGCGATTTAATTAATAGATAAGGTGTTTTAATTAATATATTTATTATATATATATGATAATAATTACATAAAACTCCCATTTAATTTTTATGAAACTAAGCAAAGTTTCAACCTGACTTCGCTATTTTTGCTTTATTACTAAAATAACTGCGTTTACATATATTAGCATAATGCAAAATATGATATTATGCAGTTTTATTGTTGAATTATAGCGTAGTAACATTCATGCAGGATATTACAATTGTAGGTGGAGGTGTTATTGGCTTAAGCTGTGCTTATTATTTGCAGCGCACCGGCTACTCCGTAACCATCATTGATAAAAGTAATATCACTCATGGTTGTTCCTTTGTGAATATGGGATTTATTTCTCCCTCACATTTCATGCCACTAGCCTCTCCGGGAGTAATTGCAGAAGGCTTAAGGTATCTGCTAAACAGCAGCAGCCCATTCTATATCAAACCCAGACTTGATATTAGCTTACTTAAATGGACTCATCATTTCTGGAAAAAAAGCAAAATGGCAATTGCTATTCGTAATGCCATGCACCTGCATACCATCCTTCAATTAAGCAGATTGCTGATCAATGAAATGAAAGAAAGCCTTAATGATACTTTCGGAATGGAAGAAAAAGGCTGCCTGATGCTCTGCCAGAAAAGACAAAGCTGGGAAGACGAAATACTACTTGCTGATGAAGCGGCAAACTTAGGACTTTCAGTAGCCATATTAAATGCGGAACAAACTCAACAACTGGAACCGGAAATTGAGCTTAATATTAAAGGGTCGGTATTATTTAAAGATGATTGCCATTACCATCCCCAAAAAATGATGTTGGCTTTAAAAGAATACCTTATACAAAAAGGAGTACAATTTAAGCTACATACTACTGTTACAGGTTTCGAAAAAAATAACGGAAAAATTGCTGCTATCATCACCGATAAAGGAAAATTAACAGTAAATGAAGTAATAATAGCTGCTGGGAGCTGGTTACCTAAGCTAGCCAAAATGCTGAACATTGACCTGTTGCTACAACCCGGTAAAGGATACAGTTATACCTATGATCATGTCGAAAAAAATATTCAATACCCTGCTATCCTGGTAGATGGTCGCTGTGCTATTTCACCATGGGACAATCAATTAAGAATTGGTGGTACGATGGAATTCAGTGGCCATAATGATAAAATACATCATAAACGAATGGTGGGTATTTACCGATCTGTTAAAAGCTTTTATCCGGGTCTTGAAATTGCTCATCCTCCTACCGATAAAATAGTACAGGGGCTTCGTCCGGTAACGCCTGACGGATTGCCCTACATTGGCCGGCATAGTTCTTTTAAAAATGTCATTTTTGCCGGCGGGCATGCTATGCTGGGCATGTCGCAAGCTACAGGAACCGGCCTGCTGGTAAGTGAACTGGTACAACGCAAAACCACCAGCATAGACATCAGCGCTTTTAAAGTAGAGCGGTTTGATAATCAGATAAGCCCAACTTCATAATGCATATCAGGCACTTCCACATCTGTAAAGCCCTTGCGAATCAGCCGCTGCTTAAAATCAAGTTGTACATTATACTCTCCGTGTACAATAAATAATTTTTTTACCAACTTAGGATCCTGGCAAGCCAAAAACTGGCATAAATCTTCATAGTCACCATGAGCGCTCATGCTGCGTATAGAACCGATGGTTGCATGCACTTCATGCGATACTCCATAAATATTCACCTCTTTGGCTCCAGCTGTCAATCTCCCTCCCAAAGAATGTGGCTCACAATATCCGGTAAATAAAATGGTGTTACGACTGTTTTCGATATTATTACTGATATGATGCTTCACCCTTCCGGCATCTGCCATACCACTCGCCGAAATAATGACGAAAGGCCCGTTACGAAAGTTTAATGATTTAGATTCATCTACTGATTTGACATACTTTAATCCTCTAAATGAAAAAGGGTCATGGTCTGACTGTAAAATCTTTTGAATGGTTTTATTAAAATATTGAGGGTATTTCTTTACAATTTCTGTAGCTTTTATACTTAACGGGCTATCTACAAAATAATCCAGCTCTGGCAATCGCCTTTCCAATTCCAGTTGATTCAAAGCAAATAAAATTTCCTGTGTTCTACCCACACTAAAAGCCGGTATAATTAATTTGCCTTTTTTTCTTAAACAGGCTTTTTCAATCCACTCTAATATCAAATCCGGCGTTGTAACTGCCTGATCATGTAAACTGTTGCCATAAGTTGATTCCAGCATAATATAATCTGACTGCGGAAAAGTAGCAGGAGATTTCAGAATAACATCTCTGTACCGGCCTACATCACCGCTAAAAGTAAGACATCGGGTACTACCATTTTCTGTAATTTTTAAATGTACGGCAGCGCTGCCAATAATATGGCCTGCATCTGTGTACATAAGTTGTACACTTTCATCAATTTTATACCACTCGTTATAGTCAACAGTTGTAAAATATTGCATGGCATCCAATGCATCCTGTGTTGTATATAGTGGTTGTAAATAGATTTGTGCTTCTACTGCCCGCCGTTTGTTCTCGTATTTTATTTCACTTTCCTGTATACCAGCAGAATCCTCCAGCATAACGGCAGTAAGCTCTTTGGTAGCAGGTATACAAAATATTTTTCCTACGAAACCATCTTTGATAAGCTTAGGAATCAACCCGCTGTGATCGATGTGAGCATGTGATAAAATCAAATAATTAACTTCTGCCGGTTCAAAGCCCCAATGCCGATTAAGCATATCGGTATCTTTGCCCATACCCTGAAACATACCACAGTCCAGCAGGTATTTTTTGCCATTTTTTAAGGTTAGAAGATGCTTAGAGCCAGTAACAGTTCGTGCTGCTCCATGAAAAGCTATTTTCATATTTTACTTTTTTAATTTGGTATCAACAGTAGTACATGATCCAGCTTCAGTGGCAGCTTGTCCAGCCTCCGTCAGGATCGCACACTTTTATAGTATATCTTGCTCAACAATAATTTTATAACTTCAAAATTTTGTTTCCAGATTTTGTCTTTACCGAATCTTTTTTTTGTAAAAAAGACCCAATGGGAATCGAAAAAATTGAGTCTCAAAAATAAAATTAGCCCTATTCCACCACAATTTTATTATTTTGTTTATGTAAAAAAGATAATTTTATCATCCTTCTATCGTCAGACCTATTAATCAGACGATAAAAAACAACATTATGCAACCGGGAAAATTCAAATTGATTTTTTTATTAATTATAGCGATGGCAGGCATTGTTATTTTTGTAAATTATTTAGGCAATAGTACTTCTGCTTATGATAAAGCGCCCATCTTACATGGCAAAGGTAGAGTTGAAAAGGTAGAGTTCGTGCCTGAACACGACCAGACTATTACAAGTGGCAGCAGGCGCAGGAGAACAACTACTATTCACGTAGCAGATGCCTATTCTATTAAAGTAAAAATCAATGAAGAAAATGAAACAGGTGCTTTACTAACTTATGATCTTACCGAAGGTAGCAAATGGCAGACCGGTGACAAAGTGGATGTGGAGTATAAAAAAGTAAAAACATTCTTTTTTATGCCAAGTAAAATATTTGTGGTGAGTATAAAGTAGTCTTTAAGTGTATTACTGAATATTTATACAGGTTCCAAATTTTCAAGATAACTATAAGCATTTAATTTTTTTCTTAATATTTCTCATTTTATTTGATTATTTTCAGGTTAAGAAATAAAAAAATTGTATTTTTATGTAAACTAATGAACTACGCAGAAAAACATATTGTTGCTTCTTATTTAAAACTTTTTGAAGGATTGAGTCAATTAAGCAAAATTGAGCTTATTGAACATCTTTCAAAATCTTTAAAGAAAGGAAAGAATAATAAAGAAGAGACCTTCTATAAATCTTTCGGTGCATTTGCATCCTCAAAATCTGCTGAAGAAATTATTAGAGATATAAAAACAAGTAGGAGATTCTAATAAGGATGAAATTTTAAAATTACACTTCAGCAACCCCCAGCCAAGCCATCATTCCCATACCAATTTCAATAGCGCTTTCATCGATATTAAAAGTTGGTGTATGCACTCCACTGGTGATACCTTTAGCCTTATTGCCGGCGCCTAGTCTGAAAAAGCAGGCAGGTATCTGATGTGAATAATAAGCGAAATCTTCAGCACCCATGCGTAGTTCAGTTTCTTCCACATTATTTTTGCCCATGTACCCTTCTGCTTTTTCACGAGCCCAATTGTTGAGAGGAATATCATTCAGTACAAAAGGATACCCCACATCGATGGTAACATCGGCACTTGCTCCCATGGTAGCTGTTAGTTCATGTGCATGCTTTTTTATTAATTCATGGGCTTTGAAGCGCCATTCTTCATTCATGGCTCTTACTGTTCCCATGAGTTTTACTTCTGATGGAATTACATTGGTGGTATTACCTCCTTGGATGGAAGTTATAGACAAAACACAGGGATTAAAAGGGTTATTATTTCTACTCACAATTTGTTGCAAGCTTAATATTAGGTGGGAAGCGATCAATATAGGATCAACTGCCAAATGAGGCGCCGCAGCATGTCCTCCCTGTCCTTTAATGGTTATGTAAAGTTCATCAGCGCTGGCCATAATCATCCCACCTCTAAAGCTTAATTTTCCTACCTCTAATCCGGGATGCACATGTAAAGCAAATATTTTTTCCGGTTTAGGGTTTTCCAACACACCTTCTTTAATCATAAGGCTGGCACCGCCGGGGTTTTTTTCTTCTCCGGGCTGGAAGATTAATTTTACCGTTCCCTCCCATTCTTCTTTTAAATCATTTAAAATTTTAGCAGCGCCTAACAAGCAGGTTGTATGTACATCATGCCCACAGGCATGCATAATTCCATTATTTTTTGATTTATAATCAACAACATTTTCTTCAGTGATTGGTAAAGCGTCTATGTCTGCCCGTAAGGCTACAATTTTTTTATCAGGATTTTTACCCTTGATGACTCCTACCACGCCAGTAGTAGCTTTTGTCTCGAAAGGAATTCCCCACGAAGTTAGTTTTTGTTGAATGAATGCAGATGTTTCAAATTCCTGATAACTCAATTCGGGATTAGCATGTATATGATGTCTAACTTTGATAAACTCTTCCGAGTAAGCAGAGGCTAATTGTTTAATTTTTTCTTTTAACATACTTCAAATTAGTTGACAGATGATAGTTGATAGATGACAGTTGTATTTAGGTGGTCGGTTGTCGGTTGACAGATGATAGTTTTATTTCGGTTGTCGGTTGACAGATGACAGATGATAGTTTTATTTCGGTTGTCTGTCGTCGGTGGTCCGTCGTCAGTTGTCTGTTGTCTGTTTATTTTTATCCATTTTTACTTCAACAGTTTCAGGAACAACGTAGACATTATTGCTGACTATACCTCCCCGGGTAATAAGTTGTCTATACCTTTCTGCATCATCTTTATCGGTAAAATTGCCAAATTTAATTTTGATATTGGGTATTTGGAAAGTCATGTACACTTTTTGATCAGGAAATCTTTGCAATAGTTGTGCTCTAACCTTCATCGCAAGTTCTCTGTCGCTGGTATTTAAAACTATCAACCTATAACCCCTCATTGCTCTGTGCCCATAATATCTATAAGTATTAATCGTAGTTTGCGTTTTAACAATTAAATCTAACCTGGGATCTTTAAACACTCTTACTTCACCCACTGCAGATGAATCCTGTGCAAAGATATTTTTACTTATACAAAAAAGACAACACACTAAAAATATCGCTTTCATTTATTTTATTTACTGTATGTTAATTTAGTTATTTTTTAGATTCTTCCACAATTGCAACACTACTGCTACACCCCAATCTATCAGCTCCTGCCTCTATCAATTGTTTTGCAAAATTAAATGTTTTTATGCCACCGCTGGCTTTTATTTTTATGTGTTTACCGGCGTGCTGACGAATGAGCTGCACATCTTCCACGGAAGCCCCTTTCTCAGCATAACCGGTAGAAGTTTTGATAAAATCAACCCCGGCAGCGGTATATATATCACAGCATTTGATAATTTCATCTTTCGACAAAATCCCTGACTCGATAATCACTTTAATCACTTTGTTGTTATTCTTCACAATGGGCATAATTGTATTGATCTCATTCGCCAGGTATTGCCAGTCATTATTCTTTATAGCGCTGATATTGATGACTACGTCCAACTCCTCTACCCCATCAACCACAGCTAAAACAATTTCAGCAACCTTAGCTTCAATGGCGCTATACCCAAATGGGAACCCAATTACGGTTGCGACCTTGACTTCACTACCTGATAAAAGTTCTTTTGCTTTTTTTACAAATAAGGGCGGCACGCAAACAGCAGCAAAATGATATTGTACTGCTTCTTTACACAGCTTCTCCACATCTACCACAAGTGTAGTTGGTTTTAGAATGGTATGATCAATATAAGCGGCTATATTCATTATGCTGATTTTTTACAAAAATACAGGTTAATTGATAATTGGTTAATTGCTTGTCCAGCCTCAGTCAGGAATAATTGATAAATATTGAATACAACGTGACTTGCTTATATATTAATTCCATATTATATTTATGTAATTGTGGTAATTTTTGCATCGTAACAGGAAAAGACACATTATAAAGAATATCCCATTTATGAAACAGGCTACATTTACCGTTTCGCTACTTTTTTTATTAGTGCCATTTGCAAAAAGTCAAAACAAACATAACAATGAACTGGCAACTTTTAATTGGCACTCAGGGTTATGTACACATACCGGAAGTTATAACCCCAAAAAACATACAAAAGAGCAATTACAAAATACGCTTGAATTTATTCAACTCTCAGGGTCCGTATTATTAAACACGGATGCTACAGCTTTTCAACCGGGAGATATCCAAAAACTTAGCATTGAAAAACTTGAGGAAGAATATACGAAAAAAAAGGGAAATTACCAAAAAAAGATAGTGGTTGCCGAGCCGATTTGGGAAAATCTAAAAAAGCAGATTATACAAGCTTTAGATGAGGAATATGAATTAAAAAAAATAACTATACAAGCCTTTTCAAACCCTAACACCCTGTTAAATAGCAAATTTGCTCCCTATTGTTCCGACTATGTAAAAGCCCTTACATCTTTCGATACAACAACTTTGTTGAATAGCTGGAAAAAAATGTCTGTAGCACACAGTAAGAATAATGCTAATCCCAAAAAGTTTATGGAGGATTTCATGCTGAAATATAATTCAACTGACAAAATGTCATACGCAAAGATTGAATTAATGACTTTTGGGTGGTGGAACTGCGCTAATAGTCGCATTTTTCATGTAAGCGCAACGGAAGGCAGGGTTAAGAAGTTTAATCAACTATTTATAAATATAAAATCGGATTGTGAAGAGCCCTGATTAATTGATAATTGGTTAATTGATAATGGATAATGACAGAACAACAAACACATTATCAATTAACCAATTATCCACTATTACTGCGCCAGCGACACCCTTACCTGTACTCCGGCCCGTGTATTGGTTACGGGCGGACTGGAAGATATATAAGGCTGTACCCTGCGCTGATCGAAATACAATTTGATATTAATTCTATTGTTTAAGAAGTAGTCAACAGAAGGTGTAAGCGTTATTTCTTTACTTCCGCCGGTGGCAAAATTATTATCTTGATCTAAGCGGCTATTCGCCGTTACATTGTCTCGTATTTTAAAATCAAGACGGAAATTGATCTCATTATCCAGCTTACTTCCGCCATCTTTGTTTAAGAATTTAGGTAATTTTAATCCTCCTAATAATTTCATTCCTCTTTTCCTAAATCCTCCGCCAATTGTAAACTCTGTACTACGCACTTCACTCAACTGAAAATCCACCAGGCTCAAACTCAACTGACGGGATTTTGCATATTCAAATTTTGCCTGCAATTGATTGGTAAACATCATATCAAAGCCAACCAAAGGAGCAAACTGCTCTGCAATAGTTATGTTGGGAATTAAGAAAAATGGAATGTAATTTTTAGAAACCGTATCAATAAAAGAAGGATATCCATAAAAGGACACATCCTGATATAATAATGCTGAAGTAAAGCCATTCATGCTTAAATTACTGGTATAACCATGCGACAAAGTAAAATTGGTGAATATTTTTTCAAATCCTTTTACTCTTGTTAAGCCGTTATAATCTAATCTCCAATTAGGTTTGGGCAAAATACCTCTAAAAGGATTGGAACGAATATTAGCGTTACTTTGTTTGATTAAGGCCACTGATTGTGGATCCTGACCTGTATAAGCAGCAATAAAAGCAGGAATCAATACATCTACGGCATATTTACCATACCCTACATGGTAACCATCCTGTCCTACCGGCAGCCCGGCATTTATATTATACGGATTAGCTTTTCCCAAGCGCTCGGATAATATTTTTCGATTATCCAAAAATGTTTGGAAAGTAGCCGATACTCTGTTAGGATCAAATTTTCCGAACAATGTTTTAAAGGCAATATAGCTTACATCAAAACCGCCACCTGCATAAGGATTTAAATGCTGGAACCTGGGATCATTTCCACCGGTGGTATCAATAAACCGAAAACTTTCAGAATAATTTTTACTAAACGTTTTTGAAAGGTTAACGGTGATCGTTAAATCTCTTACCGGCTCCAGCTGAGCGCTTGCCGTTATCCGCTGGTCAAAATTTTGCTGGAACAACGCTACAAACTGAGAATCACGAGTAATAATTCCCTGAGCGGCCTTCTTATTAAGCCAGTTTGTATCAGGCTGTCTACCCAAAACAAAATCCAAACCCGGTTGCAAACTATTCCAGTTTTGGCCAATATATTGTGTACTATCCATATATCCGGGTAAACGTGTGTTAGCATTTTCAGAGAGAGATACATTGGCCTGCTTCAGGCTCGTTAATAATTTTCCGAAAACTCTGGCTACCCCTCCTACATAAGGCTTTGCCGTTCTATCCACTATTTTACGGGTGATATAAATTTTATTACCTTTTTTATCCAATGCGGAGTCTCTAATTCGGGTAATTCTGTTTTTCCATTTCTCTTTATCTTCCTTATTTGGAGGATTATCCAGTTGCGTTAACCATTTTGACTTTTGATACAACCTTGTAAAATCAAATTGTGCAGTTGCTTCTCTTTGCTGGCCATTTTCCAAAATATTTCCCAGGTTTACTGCCAATCGGGATGCCCCGATCCAACGGTAAGATGCCTGATATTTTAGGTTTACGGTTGTCCAATCTAATAACGGGAATTTATTAGTAGGCAAAGTATAAGCAAAGTTGGCTGTTTGATTGTACAAAGTATTTCTACCACCGTTGAATACGTTTTTGCGAAGCGTATCTCTTTTTGCAGCCGTATTAATTCTTCCAAAAGGCTCATCAATTCTGGAATTATTGGTCGCTACAAAATCTAAGTTTAAAGAACGGGTAAAATTCCAACGTAAAATATAATCTCGCTGGAAGGTGAAATATTTATCATAAGTTTCTGGAATAAAATATTTACTTGATCCCACACTTCTGGGACGAATAGCGCCAAACTGACGATTGAGGTCGGCTCTAAAACTTAGCTGTGAAGGAACAGGATTAATGTTAAAATCTTTGATCAGATCAAACCAATGTGTTTTAGTTTTTTTAAAAATCTTTTTAAAAGGTTCGATATACTTAGGCTGAGGCATAAAATTATAACCCAACCCTCCTCTATGTCGGGTTACTTCATTATTTTCTATCAAAGGATTATGGGCTTTTACCTGCACATACGAGTAATTGAAATCAAAGTTTGAAATGTCATAAATCTTAGGTTTTTTCCCATTTGTTTTATTCTTGCGAACATTGGTAAAATTGACCGTTTTGGTAGAAACAAAGTCAATAGCATCTTTTCTGATAGAATCTCTCTTGCTTGCCGGAGAGGCTCTGAGTTTGTCTTTCAGCTTTACGTCCAAATCATAAGGATCATATTCCGGCGTACTTACTGTTTGGGAATAGCTGGCGAATACCGGTATAGATATTCCCGCCTGCTTAGGCAATAATTTTCCTAATTCCATATTTGCAGATACATCAAACTGCATGAAATCATCTCTATACCTGTCATTTACTCTTTGTTCCAGAGTGCCAAAACCTTTACTATGAGTATTAGCAGATACGGATAAAGTTCCCAAATCGGCTAAATTTACATCTACCCTGCCGAGAGCCGCCCATCCGCCTTTTTCATCCAATGCTGATAATCGCAATTCATTTACCCATACTTCACCGCAGGCAGTTGTTGCATTGGTATTTTCAACACCAATCAATATTCCCCGTACTTCTCCCAGATTAGGATTACCTATTATCGCATACTCCTGACCGTTACTTTGTTCAAGTTTGTAAATTTGATTAAAAGGTATATTGGAAAGATTTCTTTCCTGTTTTAGTTTAATGAGTGACTCTAAATCTAAGTCTAATGCATCACCAGGCACCCATAAAGTATCATTGTATTCCTTCGAATCAGGATTTAATTTAGATGCTTCTAAAGATGTCAGATTCAGAGGAATACGTATTTGATAATAATTGCTTACAAAATCAGTACCTATTCTTATAACCGCCGTCAAATCTTTATCCTGCAATTGCGGCGCTTCCTGTTTTTGCTCAGCATGAATATACATCGAAAGCTTGCGGAACTGACGCAGATCTCTGTTAGCAAAAGTTTGGAACACACCTCTTGCCTTACCTTTCTCCAAATTGCAAAATTGCAAGCTCATGGATTGCTCATTTTGTAAAAGATTGGCTCCATTATTGCTCAATGTTTGTACCCTTTCTATCTCCGTTGGTGTTCGATAAGGAAGTGGAGAACGCTTGTCATTTTCTTCAATATTTACAGCTCCTACCGTGAAAGTAGTAGCGCCGGGTGTAAGTGGATTAAAATTATTCGTTTCATCAATTTCATATTGGAACCTGCGCCAAATATTTCGGGTAAGTTGCAGCAACCCAAAACGCATGGTTACACTATCCTCAAAATCAGTCATAAACATTCTGATAAATCTGATAGATTTAAAATCGGGTATGTTACCAATTTTTTTATTATACTGACCAACAGGAATACGAAATTGATACCAGTATTCGTTTCGGCTGGTACCATCCGGTAAATTGTTTACAGCAACCAATTTCTTATCTACAATAAAATTACTTCCGATTTGCATTTCCGGCGTATTAGGAGGTTTGACTTCCACCACATACTGGAAATATTCTTCTGTCTGGTTAAGCGTATTATCTCTGTTTAAATCTTCTGCATCCGGATATAAGGTGGCTGCTGATGAAAATTCTGATCCACTGGAAGAAACCGGAGAGTTACCCTGGGGATTATTAAAATTTTTATATCTACCCAAAATACCTACGCCCTGTTGATCGTAATCAGCGCCTCTGTAATGTTGGTAATCATCAGCAGAAGGATCCTTTAAAGCATCCTGATAAATTTTACTATTAACCCCAAACGAATTTTTAAGCTGTTCTAAATATGCCTGTTGCTTGTCAGCCTCGTTCTTATCATTCAATCCGTCAAATCCTACATCCTGATATTCTCTATCTTCCGGCACATTACTAAATGCATTCGTGACCTGAATAGGGTTTCGTGGCACTACACCCCAGTTGCCAGAGTCTTCCGGCGAAGGAGCGTTTGGTGTATTAAGCCCATTTTCATAAAATCTTCTTCCATCTTTTAATATATCTTCCGAAATATTTCCCAGGTTAAAATATAATTTACCTCCACTTGAATTAGGATTTTTGATAAAGGGATCCTGCACCCAAAATTCAATAAACTCAATATTGCCTGTTTCAAAATCCGTTTGATCAAGACTACGCATTAAGCCACCCCAACGTTTTTTAGCATCTTTCAGTTTTCCATCTGCTGTAACGTTAGCATCATCATAATTGTAAGGCCCTTTATCTGTAGGATAATAGGATAAATCGAATGTAATCAGTTGGTTTTCTCCAAAACCGGTCGTACGCTGAGGAAAAATTTCTTTTTGATACATTTGCCGTACTCTGGGATCACTTAGCTCTACCGGATTGTTAGCCAAAGGATTGTTAGGTCCTTTATACTGCTGCAAAGTAGGCTCTATCTGGTACCAGGCTATTTTAGCCCTGTTTTTACCATAGTTTACATCATCATTTAAAGCTGCCTCGGGGAACAGTACATTATCCTGTAAATCAGTAGCTCCCTGAGGGGTAGAAGCTAAAGCCCAACTAATGGGGGGAAAACGAAGATCAATACCGGAACGGCTTCCTTCAAAATCATCAATATATACCAAACCGTTAGCTCCCTTACCAATTTGTGGGGCATGGCCTGGCTTCAAATAAGCGCCTTCTCCAAACAAATTGATGGTACTAGTTGCAGTAGTTTGATAAAAAGGCAGTTTATTCAACAGCTTGGTAAGCCTGGGTACTTCCTTTCGATAGTTAACATCTAATCCGAACATCGTATTGCGAATAGGATCTTCATTGTAATTTACCTTAGTAAAAAATGGTCTTTCACCCAATCTGACAATGGTACCGCCAATACTCAATTGTTCTTTCTCTTTTTGCTTAGCCAGATAGTCCCAGCGTAAGCCCATGTAATTTCTTTGTTGAATACCAAAAGCAGCATTATTTTCAAAACTTACCTGCACCGGCAGTCCGGCATTTAAAATAGCCTGATTAATAATTTTAATCGTTCCCAAATCATAATTGATATCATAATCTACCCCTTCCTGTAACGTTCGGCCACCTGCACTAACGGTAACGGACCCACGAGGAATGTTATAACCAATACTAATATCTGATGAACCCGATGATCTGGCGGAGCCTTTTAATACAAATCTGTTTAAATTTGGATATTGCATGGCAACGGCTTTAATTGAGTCGTACAATGCATAAAAGAGGGTATCTTTAGCTTCCTGTGGTACTACCGTATAAATCTGTTTCGCCAAATCCCGGCCAAAAGGCTCTAATAGCGGAAACATAACCCTGCTGTATTGGGATAATACCGTAAATCCTTCTACATAATCAAAAACGCCATCGGGTTGCGGATCTAATTGATTGTTAAGCCTGTCTACATTAATTAAAGAAATAATGGGAGCTCCCTGATTTTTATCTCCAAAAGGAAAATAGCGTTTCCATCCCAATCCGGGTTCCTGGTACAATACATCCAGCTTAAAATCTGCCGGTGAAAGTGTACCATATCCAACGGAGTAAACATTTTTCAACATCAGGCTCCATATCGGCAACATAGGGCGTTGGGAAGTAGCTTTTAGCAGTTTCAAGTACAAAACCTTTTGAGAGGCTGACAAACTGTCCGGCGGCAAATCCTGCGAAAACTCCCCTACCTGAAATACCTTACCATTATAGGTATATTGAAAAGCAACCGCTAACACTTCATCCGGCTGTAATGGCTGACTTAAAGAAATAAAGCCGGCCTGCTTATTGAAAGTATATTGGGTAGAATCTAATTTTCGGGCAAATACCTTTTCAAAGTCCTGTACAGGCAATAATTTAAGATTTACCAGATTATTGAATGCCAATGCCGGATCACGACTTCCTGGCTGGCTGATAATATTAGTGTATAAATCATTGGTTCCATTAGTAGGAATAGGCAGATTACTGGTTACATTGACAGTGGGAGGTGGTAAATAAGGATTGAACTCTCCCAAATCTGCCAAGCCAACAACGTCTCTGGCATCTGTGGTGGCACCATTTCTATTGGTTACCCATACTTCCAATCTTAAAATTTGTACAGGGCTGGTGATGGCTGGCAGATTACTCATTACCTTATTATAATTATCTTTAAAGTATTGAGATAACAGAAAATGCCTGTTTTCTTCATATTCATCCGCCTTAATTTCAAAAGGTTGTGTGGCAGCCCCTCCCTGTAAATTAACACTTTGTCGTTGTGATTTTTGATTAGCTAATATTGTGGTTATGAATAATTTACCGAACTGTAATTGAGATTTAATTCCAAATAGCTGTTGGGCGCCTGGGATAAGAGTACTTTTGCTGGGGAAACTCACATTGCCAGCCTCTAACCGCTTTATTATTTCATCATCCTGCCCGGTATAATCCAGCTTTAATTGGTTATCCAAATCAAAATTGGCCAGCGTATTAAAATTAATAGGAAATTTGAGCTTATCTCCAATGCTGGCATTTACATTCACCTGCGCATTCATGTTAAAGTCAAAACCTCCATTTTTCCTGGCTCTTTCGGGCAGGGTAGGATTTTTGATATTTTGCCCCTGATAGCCGGCGCTTATATCTACATTTCCCTGGGGGCTTATTTCTACCTTACCATTTCCAAACAGCCGGTTAAAAAGATTATCATACAACGATAATCTAGGCTTTATTCCCGTTTTTCTATTAAGAATATTTAATGTATTAGCTCTTTTTTTAAAGTATTCAACTTCTGCCTGTCGCCCTCTCAATTGCCAATATTCTTCGTATGTATAGGTAGCTGGGGAACGATAGTATTTATTACCAATTTTTTCATAAATGACATAACGGCGAGTGGCAGCGTCATACACTACAGAATCTCTGTAATTTGAAGGTAATGGGAGATCATATGTATTTTTTTGTGAATTTAATAAAAAATCGCCCCGGCGGTCTTTTAAAGGGTAATGCAAACTATCTTTATAATTAGGAGCGATGGTGTCTTTCTGTTGAACGGTAGAAGATGGATTTAAATATCCCGCAATTGATGGATAGCTACCAATCATCCAGAACAATACACATCCTATAATAAAACACAGTCGTTTTATGTAGTTATAGTTAGTCTTAAAAGAAAACATCCGGAAAGGGTTGTTAAGGTAGAATTTCTATCAAATGGCTTTTAATGCTTTTTTTATTAAATCTTCTAATTTATTGATATCAGTATCTGTACGGAGAACCTTTTGTATGGATTGTTCCGCCTGAATTTTATTAATGCCAAGCGCCACTAATGCATTTAACGCATCCTGCTCTAAACTATTGCTTACAGTAAGAGACATATCGCCGGCTAAAATAGCTTGTTTTCCTAACTTATCTTTCAACTCTAATACCAGTCGTTCGGCAGTTTTTTTACCTATTCCCTTCACTCCTTCCAATGCTTTCACATTATTTTGAACAACAGCTTTAGTTACTTCTTCGGGCCTGAGTGATGACAACATCATTCTGGCAGTTGTGGCCCCCACACCTGACACACCAATCAAAAACATGAACATCTCTTTTTCTGCCTTATCAAAAAAGCCATATAACGTGTGGGCATCTTCTTTTACCTGTAAAAAAGTATATAGCTTTCCCTTCTCCAAATTTTGTATATAGGTGTAAGTATTCAGGCTGATATTCACTTCATATCCAATCCCATTTACATCTACATATACTTGAGCCGGGCTTTTATACGTAAAATTTCCTTCCAGGTAAGCGTACATAAACAATTTCTGTGCCAGCGAAATTAACGATATTTTTACATTTTACAAAACAGCTGTATTTTTGAGCAAATTTTATCAAAATAACAGTAAAATAATACTACTAATTAGCTGATATTGATAACTTTGACCATTTTATAAAAATATATTGACAATAATGCAAAAAATAACTGCGGCTATTACTGGCGTGAGTGGATATGTGCCTGAATACAAATTAACGAATAAGGAATTGGAAACCATGGTAGATACTACCGATGAATGGATAAAAACCAGAACAGGAATTGAAGAAAGAAGGATACTAAAAGGCGAAGGTTTAGCCAGTTCTGATATGGGCGCTCCGGCAGTAAAGTCGTTGTTACAAAAAAGAGGTATCAGCGCCGCAGAAATAGATTGCATCATTTGTGCCACCGTTACTCCCGATATGGTTTTTCCGGCTACGGCTAATATTATTGCTCATAAAGTTGGGGCCATAAATGCTTTTAGTTTTGATATAGAAGCAGCCTGCTCCGGTTTTTTGTACGCACTTACCGTTGGCGCCAGCTTTATAGAAAGTGGCCGTTATAAAAAAGTAATTGTAGTAGGTGCAGATAAAATGAGTAGCATCGTTGATTATAGCGATCGTACAACCTGTATTATTTTTGGTGATGGCGCCGGCGCTTTACTGTTAGAACCGGATAATAATGGATTTGGTGTATTAGATAGTCTTTTAAGAAGTGATGGTAGCGGTTGCCAGTACCTGCACATGAAAGCCGGTGGATCGGCTAAGCCTGCAACAGTTGAAACCGTATTGGCCAAAGAACATTTTATTTACCAGGAGGGACAAGCAGTATTTAAGTTTGCCGTAAAGGGAATGGCTGATATCAGCTATGAGCTTATGCAAAAAAATAACCTTTCCGCTGATGATATAGCCTGGCTGGTACCACATCAGGCTAACTTACGCATCATTGATGCAACGGCTAACCGAATGGGGCTTCCTAAAGAAAAAGTAATGATCAATATTCAAAAATATGGCAATACCACAGGAGGCACCCTACCTTTATGTCTCTGGGATTGGGAAAAACAGCTCAAAAAGGGAGATAATATAATACTTGCTGCATTTGGAGGTGGATTTACCTGGGGAGCCACGTGGGTGAAATGGGCTTACGATGGAAAATAGTTTTTTTGTACTTCACAACAAATAAGTCAATTTGGTGATGTACTGAAAAATGATTAGCAAAAAACTTTTATTTATTCAATATTTGCTGCATTTGGTTTTGTAGCTCCGTGATCTGCTTTTTTTGTGTGTCAATTTCAGTGCTGAGCCTGTCGTTAATCTTTTTTTGTAGTAACACTTCTTTTTGCAGCTCTTCTATATTTTTTTCAGATGTTTCAATAATATGTTGCTGTTCCTTAATTGCCTGTATGGCAACGGCCGACATTTGTGGATAATTTACTGACAAATAGCCTGCATCATTTTTATTAACTAACTCGGGGAATTCCTTTTCAATTTCCTGTGCATTAAATCCTATTTGATGTGTACCGGGATATTTATTTTGATCTTTAAAATAATAAGTAATAGGTTGAATTTTAGTGATATTTTTTAGTACATTTCTCCTGTAAATAAAAATAGAATACCGTCTGCCAAATAAAAATAAAAAATTT
>CAZPHA010000035.1:4605-27828 GCA_964586215.1 uncultured Ferruginibacter sp. | reverse complement strand
ACAATTGATTATCAATTACTTATGTTAAAATCGTGTCAAACTCGGGAAAAAGAAGAAATCGAAAAGCCTTTACTGGCAAGACTTGGTCTTCACTCCTACCAGCTTATTTTTAATGATGTCAGTGGTAAAGAGATTAATCTTACTGCTGAATTACCAAAAGATATGAGGGCTCTGTTGAATCAGCTAAGGAAAAATGGATAAAAAATTACCCGGGCTTTTGCCCGGGCATTAATTTTACTTACTTTCAATGATTTTAATAAGTAAAAACACCTGCCACATTGATTACCTCTGAGAACCCACCAAGTACTAACTTTTCATTATTCCCGCTAAAATCTATCGAATAAATAGAGGTAAGGTCAGACGTATTGGTAAAATAAAGATTAGCCTTAGGATAATCATAAGTGAGGCCATAATACAAAGATTTGGATGAAATGAAATTTTGGGCCAGTTGGTTGGCACCGTTCATACCAGCAACTTTAATATCATAACCATTATTTACATATAATTTTTTATTCTCTATATCTACACTGATTTGTTTAAAAACATTGGAATTATTAGCGTCAGTTATAGCAACAACCGGCACTAAAATTTTACCATCATAATTACAACTTCCCACTACTGCCTGGCCATTTTTTTGATATTGAAAAAATATTCTTTTATCAGCGCCGTCTACTGCAAAACGTCCTACATAAGTTATTCCCGGAATACTAATTTTTGTTTTGCCACTTCCATCTAAATTAGCTTTCCAAATTTCCATGTGTTGATAATCAATGCCTTCCGCCCAAAATAGTTTTGAAGGATTGTTAACTCTATCCACATCAACTTCATATAAGCCTTTTTGACCACTTAATTTGAGTATTTGCTTTTTCACCAAGCCGTCCATGGTTACGTTCCAAATACCATTTTCTGATGAAAGAGGATCTGAAAAATTATTATAGGTAAAATAAACATTATTTACGCCGGGGCCAGGACATACATCCCAAATATAACAATTTTCCTTACCGGTAAAAATCGGATACTTAAATGGTTGATTATCAAGCCCGGTAACCGTATAAATTTTTTGCTGGAAATCGTAGAGATTTAAATCTTTGTTATCAACAGCAAGAAGTATTTTTCTACTATCGGGAATACGTTCCTGAATTGCTGATGAAATAGGAGCATTGGCTAAACGAGTATTATCAACATCGGTTTCAGCCTTTTTACAGGAAATAAATGTGAAAAATGAGAAAAATGTTAATAATAAAGCATTTCTACCTGATATGAATACTTTCATTTGTGTGTCTTTAATTATGAATATTACGATACATTGCAAATGTACTATCAATACAGATATTCAATGTTAACATATTATTATTATTGCCTTATCATTATTAAACAATCGACTAAAGGGAAAATAACCCAATACTATTATTATATTATAAAGTAGTTTTTTCAAGCAATTTACTAATACGTAAAAAGCCCTGTCAATCGTGTAACTTCTGTGAAATTGGGCAATACAAGTTTTACATTTTGTCCTTTATAATCAGAAGCATATAGCCGCCATGGAATATCATCGCCTGTATAAAATAACTTAGAACTGGTAAAATCATAGATCAGGCTATGATAGCCTTTAATATTAGCATATAACAATGTAGGAATTTGATTAACACCTTCCATACTGGTTGTAAAAATATTCCCTCCGACCTTTAGAAAAATTACTTTTTTAACAATATCCAAATCGATTTGAGCGTCTATATCAAAGTTAAGCGTTACTACTACCGGCTTAATAATTTGTCCTGTAAAATCACAAGATCCAATTACCGACTTACCATCTTTTTTATATTGGAAAAAAATTCTTTTGCCGACACCATCTACTGCAAACCTTCCTACTGAAGCTACTCCATTGATAAGCAATTTTTCTTTGCCGGAACCATCGGGATTATAGCGCCATATAGTCATATTAGTAACGCTACTTCCATGCCCACTGTACACTTTGCCGTTTACTCTGTCAACATCCAATTCGTATGCAGTACCGTCAACCATTTTTTTTGCTATTTGCATGTTTTTATTGCCGGCAATCGTTACAGCCCATACTCCTTCATCTGAGGATAAAAAGTTTTTAGCCTCATAAAGAAAAAATAAACTATTTAATCCTGGCCCCGGGCAAATATCTCTGATAAAAAAATTTTTTCCGCCTTGAACAATTTTATACTTATAGGCTGCTCCATCTAACCCTGAAACAAGGAAAACCGATTCGTTAAATGAATTATCCATATTGTTGATATGATCAATAGCCAGCAAAGATTTCCTGCTTTCCAGCAAAGGTGTGGTTCCTACCGCCTGGGAAGAAGTCTCACCCTGGATAATTTGATTTTCACTGCTATTTTTTTTACAGGATAGGATTAAGGCTAAAAAGCTGAGAATACTGATAGTTTTTTTAGAGATAAAGTTTTTCATTTGATTTCATTTATTTTGATAAAATTTCACAAAAATAAGTTTTCGTGATGTGTTTTTAATAAGAAAGAAATACATTTTCCCTGCAACTAATATATTGATTATAAATTATTTACACAAAAAAAGCCTTTCACAAAGAAAGGCTTTTTTCATCTTATTGAAAGCAAATTAATAATCTCTGTTATATCCGCCTCTATTGCCGCCGTAGCCACCACGGTTACCGCCGCCGCCATAACCACCGCTCTTTTTGTAACCGCCACCACCGCCGCTACCAAAGCTGCGTTTTTTATACCCACCGCCGCCGCCATTATCCTGACGAGGCTGAGATTCGTTAACGATTAGTTTACGACCCATTACTTCAGTTTCATTAAGATTAGCAATAGCAGTTTGAGCTGCTTCGCTATCTTCCATTTCAACAAAACCGAAACCTTTACTACGGCCGTTCATTTTATCCTTTAAAATTTTAGCGCTGGTAACGCTGCCGTACTGAGTAAATAAATTGCTTAAATCATCATCAGTCATAGTCCAACTGAGATTTCCAACATAAATGTTCATTGTAAAAAACTTTTTAAATTAAAAAAACAATAATAAAAACTTAAATGAACTTAGTTATTACAATGAAACTGAGTACGTTAAAGAAACCACATCAGCCAACAGCTAAAAACTAAAAACATAAAAGCTGTATAAAGATAGTAATAAATTTTAAAATATGGTAATAATTAAGTCAAAATAATAAAAAAACCCGTTGGTTGATGACACAACGGGATAACTAATTATAAAAAATAAGAAACTACTCAGCCGCAACTTCAAATTCAACTTCGGTTTCATGGCCGTTGCCGAAATCGATTTTAGCTTTGAAAGTTCCTAATTCTTTTACATCGTCTAAAATATGGATTCTGCGGCGGTCAATTTCATAGCCTTTTTGTTCTCTGATCGCTCTTGCAATCTGAACTGAAGTAACGCTACCAAATATTTTACCTGAAGTACCTGTTTTAGCGCCTATAGTAAGAGCGCCATTTTTCAATACCTCAATTACACTGTTAATTTCAGCCAATAATTTAGCCTCTTTTTTAGCCAGTTGCTTCATTCTTTCTTCAAGGCTTTTAAGATTCGCCGGGCTGGCTTCAACCGCTAATTTTTTGGGAATCAAATAGTTACGAGCATAACCATTTTTTACACTTACCAATTCATTAACGCCGCCTAAATTATTGACATCCTGTATTAATATTACCTGCATGATTTTGCATTTTTACCCAATCCGCCTTAGGCAGACTTTCATTAATAATTTATTGTATCAAAAACTAATTTTTAATTCTTAATTTTTATTGATCATTAAATTAGGGTGGTTAAAAAAATTATTTTAATAAATCCGTTACGTACGGTAGAATCGCCATTTGACGGGCTTTTTTTACTGCTTCGCCTACTTTACGCTGAAACTTTAAAGAGTTTCCGGTAATACGACGGGGCAATAAACGACCCTGCTCATTTAAGAATTTTTTCAAAAATTCAGCATCCTTATAATCAACATAGCGGATGCCCATCTTTTTAAAGCGACAGTACTTTTTAGGGCGATTGTCTGCTTTAATGGCGGTAAGGTATTTTATTTCATTTGCTTTTGCCATGGTTTAAGCCTCCACTTTTTGATTAACAGATGATACACCACTTCTCTTTTTTGCATTGTACTCCACGGCGTATTTATCGAGTACAGTGTACATGTGACGCATAACGGATTCATCACGTAAAAGTTGAGTTTTCAACTTTTCATTGAAGTTGGATGGCGCTTTATACTCCATTACCCAGTAAAGACCGGTAGTCTTTTTAGCAATGGGATAGGCCAGTGATTTTAGTCCCCAAGGATTACTGTGCACTACTTCGCCGCCATTTTCTGTTACCAGATTGGCGAACTTTGTCTGAGCAGCTTTAAACTCTTCTTCAGACAGCACAGGGGTAAAAATCACCATCAATTCATAATTGTTCATTTCCCTGATTTTGTGTTAAAAATTAATATTTAATCTCCCCATAACAGTTTATGGGGCTGCAAAGTTACAACTTTTCTGGCATATAAAAAAATGGGTAAAAAGATGTCCGGCGTTTCAGGCCGGACATCTGGTGGATATTACTTCACTATCATCAAAGACTGATTAATAGTTTCCTGGCTATTCATCACTTTGATAAAGTATCTGCCGGCAGGCAAAGCATTTACATTTATATTTACTACCTGCTGACCGGCTTGTATTTTTTGTTGTAACACAACTTTTCCGGCCAAATCCATAATGCTCAGGCTGCTGCTTTCAGTTAAATTTCTTTCAAATTTTACCGTAACCTTATCGTGTGCAGGATTAGGATATACGATGGCTGCCGTTGCAATGTTATTTAATTTTACGGCTACTACTTTGCTGTATTCATAGCTGTTATCACTGTTAACCAATTGCAGGCGATAATAAACTGTTTTAGCAGCAGGAAGCTCTTTAACAGTAAAAGTATATTTAGAAGCATTCGTGCCTTTTACCTGTCCAACAGTATAAAAATTAACTCCGTCTATGCTTTGCTGTACATTGTACTGCTTGAAGTTGGTTTCATTGGTAGCTGTCCAGTTGAGCAATACTTCTCTTCCATTGCTGGTACCTTTAAATTCCATTACCGTAACCGGTAACAGCCCTGTAGCTGACCAGATAGCCATTACAAACTCAGGATGATCTACAAATGGATTTCTGTTATGCTGGCTTTTTAAACCTCCATCATTTACCTGTTGATAATAAATGGCATTGTTGCGATCTATCTCTTTTTGACTTACAGGATCTTGTAAATGCCATTTGATAAGGGTTTTAACTTGCCATGCATCATAAATCTGCAATCTTCTTTTGGCAGGATCAGGTTCATCGGCAAGGCTTAAAAATAATTCATTGGCACTACCATTAGCACTCCAGTTATCGGTAATAATTCCATCTTCATAACGCGTAGCCATGTATAAGCTGGCACGGGCAACATCGCCTTTGTAGGCATCAATTGGCTCAAATACTGTACCATTGTAACCAAAGTTTGTACCAGTACCTAATTTACTACCGTTTTGAGAAGGATTTTGAAAACCGTTAACATTAACAATATTTTGAACTTCTCCATAAGGATAATTACTTCTTAAACCATTCACCTTACCATCAGTTGGAAAAATATGATGCAAATCAGAGAACATGGGGTAAGTTCCATTTTTAAACCATGATTGAGGAGTAGAATGTTCTCTATTATAGCAATCACCTTCATTTTGATAAGTACCACATTGATTTACACCGTAAGTATAGGTATAAGGCTCTGGTCCGTTCGGATTATCGGAATAGATATCCCATATAATATCATTTACATTATTATCATCCTTATGCATATCCGTGTATTGATAAGCTAACCATAAACCCGGAGTGTAAGATAATTGTGTATACCCATTGCCAATAATATTTTTCAATGCTGTTTTTAATGGTTGTCCGGTTAAACCAATAGCTGGGTCGTAATAGCCGGGTGGTATACCATTAGCATTTTGTGAAGTATTTGCATTACCATTTAAGGAAACCAGATTATAAAATGGCTCTCCACTACAATCTCCATTCGCTGCAAAAACATAAAAATAGTACTGCGTGTTGGATTGCAAACCCTGAGCAATAAAATTAACACTTGTACCATAGCTTACTACCACATCCTGCCCGATTACTTGTCCGGCGGTGTAAGTAGTACTATTTTGAGGTATAAAACCCAAATTATTATTAAGACTTCTTACAACCAAATAGCGGTTTGCATCCTGAGCTGCTGTGAAAGAGCCGGAAATGAAATTATTGCCAGCCACTAAATTTAGGTTTGTAGGAGCGTTAATCGGAGAAACACAAGCCGGTAAAGGCAAGGTTGTAGTACTAAGGGATAGAGGAGCATTTGAATTATAATTAGGACCACCTCCGCAATTTTCACTGTTAAATGCAAATACGAAATAAAAATATTGTGTATTAGGCAACAAGCCGGTTGCATTAAAGTTAGTGCTTGAACCTACCGCTACTACTTTTCCATTACCAATAGCATCTCCAAGCTTGTAGCTGGTTGCATCTACCGGATCGGCGCCTAGCTGATTGCTTAAACTTTGAACTACCAAATACTGATCAGCAGCAGGATCTGCAGCAGTGAAGCTACCAGCTACCGTAGTAGGTGTAGGCACTAAATTTAAATTGTTAGCCTGCGAAGTAGGTTCAACGCAGGGGGGATTGTTATTTCCTGCAAAAGCGATTGTAAAATCATCGATGGCGAGGCCATCATCTGCACTGGTCACATTAAAATCCGTCCACCTGATCCAGAATGTAGCACCATTGGGAATATTTAAGCCCTGAATTTCAACAGCAGGGATAACTGTTCTATTTTGGGCCACATTTCCATCTTTAGGGCCTACGCCTACTGCTACAGGTGATGTAAAGTCTAAAGTATTGACATCAATATAAGTACCCTGAGAAAGTGAAACAGCATCGGTACTGTATTGAAAATCTAGTCTGTCATTATTAGCATCCGCTGTACCCAAACGCCACATTTCACCGGTATAATTTATTTTAATGCTGGTGATGGTAGATCCGGAATTATTAACAAACTGCACACCAATAGTTGGGATTAAGCTCGCTGATTGTATTCCACCGAAAGCCCTTTCAGCATCATTAGCAGCGCCGTAGCTGTAGGTATTTCCCGAATTTAAATTGCCATTATCGGCCTGGTAGGTGTTATTAGCATTATTACCTGTTTCCAATAATGCCCAACCTGTAGGCACGCTACTGGATGTATTTACATTCGCCAGCGTATTAAAATCCTGGCTATAGGGACTGTTCAGATCGTTGATTACCACCTGCGAATGGCTGGCTATCAGGCCTAAAAACCCAACGAGAGAAAGTAGAAGTTTCTTCATTTTTAATAGTTTAATAGATTTAAGGTTAAGCAAATCGTTAGTTGGTTCAGGTGAGCAGGAGAAAGGCGCTGCAAAATTAATAAAAAAAGTCCGTCAAATATAATGACGGACTTTAATTTATTATTAATTTATTAACAGTAGCTTATTTAGCTAAAGTATTCAATTTTTTAGCTAATTTACTTTTAAGATTGGCAGCTTTATTTTTATGAATAGTACCACGTTTTGCCAATTTATCAATCATAGAAGCAACTTTGGGTAACTGTGCCTCTGCAGTAGCCTTATCACTTGCCTTTAAATCACGAATAGCGTTACGAGTAGTTTTGCCATAATAGCGATTACGTTCGTTACGTTTGCGGCTCTGACGTACATCTTTTTTCGTTGCTGAATGGTTTGCCATTATATTATTTCTTTATTTTGGGCTGCAAAAATAAGCAAAATAATTGATAATTGATAATTTATTAATGGATAATTTTTATTAAATTTTACTTTCTATGACCAAAAGCCGGTTTATTTTACTGATTCTTCATGGTGTTTCACTTGTACTATTATTTTTTGGCTGGACATGTGATATGCTGAAAATAGAAATCTCCACACAATTTATATTCAAATTCAATTTATTTAACGAAAAAAGAAGTGTATTAGGTACTTTGGAATCTCTCTGGGAATCAGCCAACTATTTTCCATTTGCCCTGATTTTTCTTTTTGGCCTGCTCATTCCCATTATCAAATCTGTTATCATATTTTATTTACTTATTGCTTCCCGGCCGAATCCAAAATACTATTACCTGGTGAGCGCTATCAATAAATGGGCGATGGCCGATGTATTTGCGATCAGTATTTTTGTGGCCTTTTTAGGCGCCAATGCTATGAAAAACACGGAGGCCATATTGGAAAGCGGTTTCTATTTTTTTGCCGGGTATGTGCTGCTGGGCGGACTTCTCATGATGCTTATGAGAAAGGCTATTCTTACATACACAGGCTAATCACAAATATATAAATGGCCTGCATTTGAAAAGTTTTTGTTCCCACGGGATCTTTTTTACAAAAAAGACCCCGTGGAGACTAAAGGACATGTATATCGCCTGCATTTGAAAAGTAGACAAAACTAATTTTTTATGAAGTCAATTTCTATCCCCCTGTATGAATAGTATCTGATAGAAAGTTAAATTGTAAGAATGTATCTGAATGATATTTATAAAATTATTTTATTTAATAAAATATGATTAGCTATTTTTGAACTAAATAAGCATACACATCAGGTATCCTATTTAAAATCCCAACCTTACATAACTAATACCGCTTATCCCTTCCCTTACCGCCATACATCGATGCTAAGTTTTGGATATGGATTTGGTTTTTCACAAGTATTAGATTTCTATGATCCCAAATATATAACACGTACATGTACTGGCAAAAAGTTTTTTATTTATACATTCTTTGTATTAAAAAAAATAATGTCATTTAAATTGCAGACAAAGATTGAGTTATACGTCATAAATACGGTTCGAAAAAAAAGAAAAGAAACGGGTATATCACAGCAGGAACTCGCCTTTTTATTAGATGTATCGGTCGGATTTATTGGAGATGTGGAAAGTCCTAAACGCAGAGCCAAATATAATCTAAACCACCTCAATGAGCTTGCGAAAATTTTTAAATGCTCTCCCAGAGATTTTTTGCCAGAGCAGACTTTATAATTTATTATATAATCCTGAGTTGATGAAATACTTACATTCCGCTACCATAACTGTGAACGGCAACCCGGGTAAACAGGCTCTCAACGACGGCAATAGAAACATCCAAAATGGCATTTCCAATACTGAATGATTTTGCATTAACTTATTATTTAAATTATATTAAATTAATATTTAATTAATTGATAATATTTAACATTAAATTATAGCCATCTCCTTATCAAATGATCTATTATTATAATAAATTTATATAGCGAGATTACCGAAAATCGCAATAAAAAAAGAGTAGGTAAAATCTAAAATTCTTTAAAAATGAAAACGACTAAACAGCTCGAAAGTCTGAACAATGCAATGTTTTTAGACAGCTTGAATAACATTAATGGTGGTAGACTGGATCCTCCTATACCAATTCCCACAGGTGATTTAGTGCGTACAAATGTAAATGAAAAAAATCAGGATCATTATTTCCAACCTGAAGTGGCCATGCATAAGGTAGCATCCTAGCAATATAAACTTGCAGATTTTAGTAAAGAGGCTATTTGATATAGCCTCTTTTTAATATATAACTCATTAAATACAGTATGAACTATAATCTATTTTTATTTATAATAAAAAAAATATTATATTTACATTATCAAAACCTGCTACAATATATTTATTATAGAAGAGTGGGTATTACTATTAAAAACGTTTACTTATGAGAAAAGAAAAAAAACTGGAAAGCTTCCGCAATACTATTTTTACTGAACAATTTGCTAAAAAAATATCCGGAGGAGATGATACATTCTCCAATATCAGACACACTTCTCACTGGTCAAATGCAATAAAAGCAATCGACTATTATGTAATACCTGAAGGTCCGGTGACTTTTACTATAGGAGGATAAATTTATTATTACTTATCGAAAAAAGGTTGTTGTGCCGAATGGCCTCTTTTTATTTTTATTAATTCAAACTATACAAATATTAAATATTAAGCAGTTTTTGTTAATTGCGAACACAGCCTGTTAATATAAAATTTAAATTGTAAGCCCAAAATCTATTATTGCGGAAGCCGAAAAGCATTAACAAAGAGTAGGCATCACTATTAAAAACAAAACATATGAACAAACAAAAAAAACTAGAAAGTTTACAATCAGCTACTTTCCAGAAAAATTTTAACGATGTATTAGGCGGCGGTAACTCTACACCTCCACCCACACCTACAGGGGCACTTATTTTAGTTACGCTTAACGGAGTATTAAAAATGATACATCGCCCTGAAGGCCCCGCTAGCGTAAGCGCACTTTAGTAGGTAAAGAAGTATTTTGAGTTATAGCCCATGGTCAACAACTATGGGCTAAATTCTATCCCAATTCAATCACGGTTATTTCAGGCAACACACCTACCCTACCCGGGTAACCGATAAACCCAAATCCGGGATTTACATATAGTTTTTGTTTACCCTTCTCATATAGTCCATGCCATTGCTTGTACATATACTGAACCGGACTCCACTTAAAGCCGGGAATTTCTATTCCAAACTGCATACCATGCGTATGTCCACTCAGCATTAAATCTATATCAGGATATTTAGGTGTCACTTCTGCATCCCAATGGCTGGGATCATGGCTGAGCAATATCTTGAAAGGATATTTCTCTGCACCCGGATAAGCTAAATCCATCCGCCCATGCTTTGGAAACCTGGCTTTTGCACTCCAGTTTTCTACTCCCAGCAAACCTATTTGTTCGCCATTTTTTTCTACAACAACATGCTCGTTCAATAACAGGCGCCAGCCTAATTTTTCATGTATATTTTTAAGGTTTTCCAGATTTTGTGCTTTGCTCAATCCATTTACCGGCCAATATACATAGTCGCCATAATCATGATTGCCCAAAATAGAATAAACACCCATGGGTGCAGTTAGCATGCTGAATGCATCTATATAATCTTTCATCTCTTCCGCCAAATCGTTTACCAAATCACCGGTAAAAAAAATAATGTCGGCCTTTTGATCCATAATTTTTTTAACGCCTTGCAGTACAGCCTGCTTATTGGTAAAGCTACCGCAATGAATATCGCTTATTTGTACTATTTTGATCCCACGAAATGCTGTAGGTAAGTTATCAAAATTCAACTGTACTCTTTTTACCTGGTAATTATATTTATTTCTGAAACCGTATACAAGTGTACCGAATAACGTAGTGCCGACAGCAATCCCCAACCAGCTCAAAAAAGCAGATCTGCTGATACCATCGCCGCTAATATTTTCTCCTTCAGTATTACTGAAAAACAATTTACCCGCCACCCATTGAATACCCCGCCGTAAATCATCAACAATAAAAAAAACAGCCGCTGCAAGCTTAGCTAAGAATAGCCCAACAACAATTGCAAACAGGTAGTTGCGAATATTTCTGCCCAGAAAATCCTGCTTGGTAAAAACGAAAAGTGCAAACCCTATTACAGCCAGCAGGCTAATGAGCCAGTACAGAGTATAAATAATTGTTTTTGTTTTGGGAGAAGAAGACTGGCTTACCATTCGTACTGCCTGAAATACATAAGTATCCAGCAACAACATGATGGTAATAATAATAGTAGCACCTGTAGGTGTACGCATATATATGAGTTTTGGCAAATATAATTATAAGCTGGCACAACCCTGATCGATATGACACCACTCCAAAAATTCATCCAGTTGTCGGTTAATGGTCGATATAGTAGCCGGATCTTTTATATGCCCTCGTTCATCTAATAGTGTATCAACACGTGATATAGGCAATTTATTAGGATGCACCGTTACTCCAATATGATTTAATACTCCTGTTAGATGATCCATACCTCTTAAGTTGCCGGCCCTGCCGGTAGCCACTCCAACCAGTAACGCTTTTTTGTTACGCCAAACCGAATCTACTTTACTGATATCAATGAATGTTTTTAGCACCCCCGGAAAACTACCGTTATACTCCGGTGCAATGATTATAAATGCAGAGGTTGGAGTAAGTACTCCCTTCTCAACTTCCAGGAACGTTTCATTTCTACCTGATAAATTGATATCCTCCAGGGAAAGGAAATCAGCCTTAATGCCTTTATTATTCAATAAATGTTGATATGCTAAAGCTATCTTTTTTGTGTTACTGCCGATCCTGTTTGTTCCGGCTATAATTGTCATCATATTAAACATTTAAAATCCAGTTATCATAACAATTTAACTACATATTTGTTCCAATTTTGTGCCGAATGGTTACTTTTGTCATTTTAGCATATAAAATGTGATAATTTTGACCAAATGTAACATTTTAATAAAAAATATAATATGAACTATACCTATTACGGCCATTCTTGTTTTAGTGTTGTTATAAATAATAAAAAAATATTATTTGATCCTTTTATTTCAGGTAATGAGTTAGCAAAAAATATTGATATCAATGCTATTGAAGCTGACTACATTTTACTCTCACACGGCCATTCTGACCATGTAGCAGATGCCGAAGTAATTGCCAAAGCTACCGGTGCAACCCTTGTAGCTTCATTTGAAGTAGCAAGCTGGTTTGCCAATAAAGGCATTGAAAAATATCACCCCATGAATCACGGTGGCAAATGGACTTTTGACTTTGGTACGGTGAAATGTGTTAACGCTGTGCATTCATCTAACCTGCCGGATGGCTCATACGGCGGCAACCCCATGGGTTTTGTTATCATAAATGAAGAAAAAAACTTTTATTATAGTGGTGATACCGCTTTAACAACTGACATGCAGTTAATTCCAAAGTATGCAAAAATTGATTTTGCCATACTTCCCATTGGTGATAATTTTACAATGGGAATTGAAGATTCAATTGAAGCGGCTAAAATGGTACAAACTAATAAAGTGATTGGCGTACATTACGACACTTTCGGATATATAAAAATTGATAAACAGAAAAGTGCAGACTTATATAAAAAAAATAATCTGGAGCTTTTACTCCCACATATAGGAGAAACAATTATAGTTTAGCGAAGGTTGGGAGTTTAAGGTTTGAAGTTTAGGGTTTGGAGTTTGAGGCTTGGTAATTACTAAGGCCTTCTGATAACAATACCTTACTACCATAATACCTAAATACCTAATACCCTAAGAAAAAGACCACAAAAAAACTCAACAATGGCAAGAATAATAGGTGTAGCGAATCAAAAAGGCGGAGTGGGCAAAACAACAACAGCCATCAACCTGGCGGCCAGTTTTGCGGTACTGGAATTTAAAACACTCCTGGTAGACGCTGATCCTCAGGCGAACAGTACTACCGGTGTGGGTTTCGACTTACACAATATTACCCAAAGTTTATATGATTGCATGGTGAATGAAGCAGCAGCGAAGGATGTAATTTTAAAAACAGAAATACCCTATTTACACCTTATCCCTTCCCATATTGATCTGGTAGGTGCTGAAATTGAAATGATCAATTATCCCAACAGGGAAATGATGTTAAAAAAAATTCTGAAGCCGGTAAAAGATGAATATGATTTTATCATCATTGACTGCTCACCATCCCTAGGACTGATTACTGTAAATGCACTAACAGCTGCTAATAGCGTGGTAGTGCCGGTTCAAACGGAGTTTTTTGCATTAGAAGGACTAGGTAAATTGTTAAACACGATTAAAATTGTTCAAAACAGACTGAATCCGGATTTGAAAATTGAAGGTATTTTAATGACCATGTATGATGGAAGACTTCGCCTGTGTAATCAGGTGGTAAGTGAAGTAAGACGACATTTTGAAGAAATAGTTTTTAACAGCATCATACATCGTAATACGAGGCTAAGTGAAGCCCCCAGCGTTGGAAAACCTGCCATTTTATACGATGCCGACAGTAAAGGCGCTGTTAATTATTTAAACCTTGCCAAAGAAATTTTACAAAAAAATAATTTAACTAAGATAAAACAGGAAGAACGGATATTGGAGTAATTAAAAATTAAAAATGAAGAATTAAAAATTAATAACTATTTTTTAACTATACCCAATGAACTCTAAACCTCAAACTCCAAACCATAAACCATGGACTATTAACTACAACTATGACCAACAATAAAAAAGACGCTTTAGGAAAAGGAATACGTAGCTTGCTGCAAAATATTGATGCCGATTTAAAAACTACCTCAGGAAGTTTAAAAGCAGAAGTGGTAGAGCAAAATACCGGTATTTTACGCATACCCCTTTTGCAAATAGAAGTAAACCCCAAGCAGCCCAGAAAAGACTTTGACAGCAATGCTTTAAACGAACTGTCTGCTTCCATAAAACTGCATGATATCATTCAACCACTTACCGTTTCTAAACTGCCCAGTGGAAAATATCGCCTGATTGCCGGTGAAAGAAGATTCAGGGCAGCACAAATGGCAGGTTTAAAAGATGTGCCTGTTTACATACGCCAGGCGAACGATGTCCAACTGCTGGAGCTGGCTTTATTGGAAAATTTACAAAGAGAAGATTTAAATGCTATAGAAATTGCACTTAGTTATAAGCGCCTGATGGAAGAATTAAGCTATACACAAGAAGAAGTAGCCGAACGAATGGGAAAAGAGCGTAGTACTGTTACCAACTATATTCGCCTGTTGAAACTTCCGCCTGATATACAGGTTGCAGTTCGCAACAATCGAATTTCAATGGGGCATGCAAGAGCGCTGATTAATGTAGATATGGTAGATAAGCAATTGTATATTTTTAATGAAATTGTTAATAAAGGATTATCGGTACGTCAAACAGAAGATCTGGTAAGAAAAATATATACCAGCAATGCCACCGTTAAAAATTCGGTAAAATCTGCTCTATCACCTGCATTTAAAAAAATTGAAGATAATTTAGCCTCACAATTCAATACCAAAGTAAAATTAACTCATAATAAAAAAGGATACGGTAATATTTCACTTGAATATTATTCACTCGAAGAGTTAAATGCACTACTTGATAAACTGAACGTTAAAGTGAACTGATGCGAATGTGTAAGAAAGTTACTTTATTGGTTGTGGTGATTTCGCTTATTTGCAGTCGCTTACCGGGTCAAACAGACGACCGACGACCAACGACCGACAACAGATCATCTACCAAAAAAAATATTCCTCGTATTGCTGCCATTAGATCAGCCATATTACCCGGCTGGGGACAAATAACCAATAAGAAGTATTGGAAGTTACCTATAGTTTATGGAGCATTAGGCACCACAGCTGTTATTTTTTTCAGAAATGTGAATCAATATAAAGAAGCCAGAGATGCGTACATCAATGCAACGGACGGCAATGACCTAAATGACAATTTGATTCCTGAACCTTATTACACCGTTCGTTCACAACCGGAACGGATAAGAACTTTTCGAAATCAGGTACGCCAAAATGTGGATTACTCCGTATTATTTTTTCTCCTATTTTGGGGTTTGAATGTAGTAGATGCCTCGGTAGATGCTCATTTAAAAACATTTGATGTAAGCGACAATTTAAGTTTTCAATTAAAACCGGGCTATAGCCCCATGGCACATACTAACGGTTTAAGCCTGATTGTGAAGGTGGGGAAGTAATATTCGTGTCCGACGGTCCCCGTCTGACACGAAACAACGATGACCACCAGACACCAAACAACTTTTTATTATGAAAATAGCATTAATCGGATATGGTAAAATGGGCAAAGCGATTGAAGAGGTTGCCCTGCAAAGAGGCCATGAAATTGGGTTAAAAATTAATTCAAAAAACACACATGAATGTAGTGTTAGCAATCTTCAGGCCTGCGATGTTGCTATCGAATTTACGCACCCTAATACTGCTGTGCAAAATATTATTACCTGTTTCAAAGCCGGCATACCGGTAGTTTGCGGCAGTACCGGCTGGTTACAACATTGGGATGAAATGAAAATAAAATGTAATGACTTAAAAGGTTCATTCCTATATGCCAGCAATTTTAGTGTAGGCGTAAATATTTTTTTTGAACTAAATAAATTTTTAGCCCAACTAATGAACCATCAAGACTCATACAATGTATGTATTGAAGAGATTCACCATACTCAAAAGAAAGATGCGCCCAGCGGTACAGCTATTACTCTTGCTGAGCAAATTCTTCAATACATTTCCCGAAAGAAAAAATGGGTAAATACTGAACAGCAACATAATGACGAACTAACGATAATCAGTAGACGAATTGATCCTGCTCCCGGCACTCATCGGGTAACATATAGTTCTGAAATTGATGATATTGAAATCATACACACTGCTCATAACAGGAAAGGTTTTGCGACAGGTGCTGTACTTGCCGCCGAATTTTTACAAAATAAAAAGGGTATTTATTCCATGAGTGATGTTCTGGCATTATAGAGTTGTATATAAACCATTGACTATGAAATGATTATAATAGCCTCGAAAAATATTCGTAACTTTGCAAAATATTTTACAATGTAAAAACCGCCCGAAGGCGGCTTCTGTATGCAAACATCAACGTCTAATGAACACTATCAAACATCATTATGCAACTTAAGGATTAGAAGCAACTACACAGTTAATATCACTTCCTTTATACAAAATATCACTCACGCCAGTTGCCAGGTTTAAACGTCCTACTTTAGACTCTTTATTTAAAGGCTCATGCAAACTCCAAATAACTTTATTTAAAGAAGGCACAATATCAAAAACAAATTTGGGCTGAGATTTGTCTGTATAAGGTAAATCCATTTCTCTTTTTAATGTTTTTGTGTCGCCGGAAGTAGATATGCTCCACAGAAAATAAATTTGGGGAATTTCCAACTTTGTAGAATAAAATAATTTATTTCTTTTCACATCCAATCTTACCTGGCCACCAGTAGCATTCACACCAAATAGGCTTGGAATTATCACTTTATGATTTTGCCCATTCAAACCACAAACATCCATGGAATAAAGGTAAACGTGATCTTTATCTGACCATCCATGAAAATTTATAAAATAAATAAGCCCTTTATCAAAATCGATATCCATGTCCTCTGCAAAAATTTCAGGTTTATCTACAATCATCTGACTATTTGTACCATCGGCATTCATTCGAAAAACTTTACCGCTACCCGTATAATAAACTTTACCATCAATGGGGCTAATCCTTACATGATTTATAGAGGTTGCATTAAGAGCTGTGGTTTTAATATCAGTAACTGAGTTTTTTATGGTAGAGCTTTTGTATAAATGAGGAGGTACGAAGCCCTTATCATTAATATCATATCCTAAAGCGAATATTTCATTGGTTTTCATATTGAAGGCCAGCGTATTCGAACTGAAATTATCATTATTGTTAAAATGTTCATATACATCTGCTTTACCAATTGTAAATTTTTTAGTTACAGTTGGCTTTGCAACACCGAGGTTTGTAATTGAAAATAGATCGCCTTTATCCATAAAAAATATCCTGGGTGAAGGATCTGCGGCAATAGACAAACTATTAGATGCTTCAGCTTCAGGAGTTAACTGGATATCAGCCTGATCGTATTGCTTTTTGCAGGCAGATAATGAAAGCATCAGCGCTGCGCCTGCATAAAATAATTTTTTAGATCTGTTGATTAATGCAACAAAAGATGAGGTAGATTGTTTATCAGCCTGTATATTGAATCGCTGACTTTTTTTAGAGGGGTTAAAACGTAATTTCATATTTAATAGTTTTAGAATTTTTTGCCTACTCATTATACGCTTTTCGGCTACCGCGTTGAATTGATAACCCAAAACTATAGCGCCGCCACAGGCTTTACGAATCAATATTACCGAGTAGGAATTTTACCAGGCTGAATCGGAAATATAGTAAGCTAAATAAACTACACTATCCGTAGGATCAGTCCATAGGTATTCGAAACACGAATATGAATTGCCCTGCCCTTTAGGGCAGGAACAAAATACAATATTATCTATATGGCTTTAGCCATATTCCTTGATAAAAACAGGTGGCTAAAGCCACCTTATCAAATCATATCATTTCCCTCCCCGACCTAAAGGTCGGGGCTATGCAGGAAAAATGACTGCAAAAGAAACCTGCATTTCACCCATTAAAGTTAACTGGCAGCACTCTTTTAAGGGTTGCGAACACTTATGGGCTGCGCCTACGGACACTTGATTTTTTGTACAACAAAAAACCGCCCGAAGGCGGCTTTGATATTTTTATCTATCTCCCCTCTTCATCTTCTTATTCTCCTCATAAGTCATTAATCGATACCCCGAAGTTGGAATGTCAAATTTTGCAGCTAAAACAGGATCAAAACTAATTTTATCAACCGTATACTTAAAAATGGTTTTTCCATTATTGATTTCATATTCCAACGCAAGGCCGGGTAGATTTTTAAAAGCAATATTATAATCTTTATTAGCTACGGTTACATCCGGCGTATAGTAGACAGATATTATATTTCCATTTTTCGTTTTACCGGTTGCTTTTTTACAATTGTAACCGGCAACTACTTTGGTATCCGTAGTAATATCAAATTTAACCTCACCAAACTGACTGTTTTTTTCCAACCAGTTTTCTTTGGTTAACGTAATCATTAATTTTTGTCCGCTGTATTCTTTCAAAATAACACTGCTTCCGTTTTTGGAATCATGTATGGTACTTTCCGTACCCAAAGCACTTTTCATATCTACCCGGCTCAGGGTTCCTTTTAAAAATACCGTGCTGCTTGCCCCATCTATACCGTTGGAAGCATTATCATCTACCTTACTAATATTAATATTATAAGTGATAGTACCTTCAGAAAGTACTTTCTGCGCTTTTGAAGAAAAACTTAATAGAGTAATAATAGCCAAACTTGCAGTCCGTATCATATAGGTTTACGTTTGTTTGACTAAATATAATAAAATCTCATGCCAAAAAAGTAATAATGGATAATGGGATAATTGATAATTGATAATTATTGGGTTATTTTATTTATAAATATATAATAAACAATAATTTATATATTATAAATATTTTATAAATAAATTCATTTTTACTTTTTATTAACTTTATTACGCATGTCCTGCAGCTTTTTATTGCTCTCCTGCATCTGCTGAAGCTTTTGTGCCCAGGCACTGGTTTTTACCGGTTTCTTACGGTTTTCATCAATTTTAGCTCTGATTTTATCCGGATTGATAATATATTTTTGAATAATGATCTGCAACAATAAGGTGATCGTATTGGATATGGTATAGTACCAGGTCAACGCCGCCGGAAGATTATTAAATACCCCCAATAGTATTACAGGAAAAATATAGGGCATGTATTTCATCACCGGATTGCTGTTATCCTGCATATTACTCATTCCATACAATGAAATAAGCAAACTGGTAACAACAGCTGTAAGTGTAAACAAGCTTACATGATCTCCGTAAAATGGTATTTTAAAAGGTAGTTGTGCGATTGAATCATACGCCGCCAAATCTTTAGCCCATAAAAAGCTTTCTCCTCTTAAAGAAATATTGGCTTGAAAGAAGTAATACAGCGACATGAAAATAGGAATTTGCAGCAGCGCCGGTATACATCCTCCTAAAGGGCTCACACCAGCCGATCGCCATAACTTCATTTGCTCCATGCTAAAAGTCTGCTGATCATCTTTGTATTTAGCTTTTAAAGCATCTATTTCCGGCTTCAGAGCCTTCATCTTAGCTCCGCTTAAATAGCTTTTGTACAATATAGGTGACGTAATTAATCGAATGAATAACGTAAGCAGCAATACCACAATACCCATGCTGGTAACATACTTACTAAAAAAGTCGAACACAGGTAACAGAACATACCTGTTAATATATTTTACAAAAGAAAAAATACCGCCACCATAAGGTACCATTTTTTCCATTTGATTACCATATTGCTTCAATATTTTATAATCACTGGGCCCGTAGTAGAACTGTAAAGGCACACTGACAGTACTCCCGTTGGGAACATTCAACCGCATATTAGCCGTAGCATTGGCAATAATTTTGTTTGAATCAGCTCCAGATGGAACTTCCCATTTAATATCACCTGACTGGAATTTATTTTTTGCTATTAACGACTGAATAAAAAACTGCTGTTTCACACTCAACCATTCAGTCTGCTTTTTATAATCAAGATCCCCGCCAGAAGTACCCAAACGCTCAAAGTCGAAATCCCCATTTTCCAAATAATCAATACTGGCTTGCAACCTCTCATAGGCAATATCTTTTTCTGCTTGCAATGATTGAGTTTGCCACAATAAATTAAGCGTATTTTGAGATACCCATTTATCAGCGCCAGACATATTAATTGAAAAGTCCAGCATATAATCATTCGGTCTTAATGTATACTGATGCGTTAATTCCTTCCCGGTTGAGTCTTTGATTGTAAAATTTATGGATTGACTCTTATCAGCATTCACAATTTTTTCACCAACAACAAAAAGCAAATCAGCTGTTTGCGCCGTTTGGTTATTTCCTGTATTGATAGCATAAGAAATTTTATTGAAATCTCCATTTGTTAATACTACCGGGTTGCCACTGTAAGTTTTATATTTTTTTAGTTCTACCGTTTTAGGTTGCCCACCTTTATTGGTAAAAGTAATTTTTAACGCTTCATTTTCTAAAGTTACCAATTGCTCCTTTGTATTCGGAGGGGGTAATAAGGTTGTAGTTTTTTCAACCTTTTGTAGCGAATCCGTTTTCAAAGAATCAGCTTTGGCAAGTGCAGTATCTATTTTTGGTTGAGTAGCAGCGATAGAATCAGCAATTCTTTTTTGTTCAGCCTCATAGGCTAAGCGGCTTTTGCTGTTCATATAAAACATAGCAATCAGCAATGCACCAATAAGTGTAAAACCAATGATTGTATTCCTGTCCATTCCCATGGTATGTAATTTGTGGGTGCAAAGGTAACTAAAGTTAGGGTAAAATAGTTGTCAGTTTATAGTTTGAAGTTTGGGGTTTGGGGTTTGAGGGTTGGGGTTTGGGGTTTGGGGTTTGGGGTTAGAGTACATGACCCAGGCAATATTTGGACAGATACACAAAAACAGTAAACCAAAAACAAAAAACCTCAAACTTCAAACCCCAAACCTCAAACCATTTTCCACCAAACAAAAAAGCCCCTCCAAAAAAAGAGAGGCTTTATATAAACTAGACCGTTTTGCTTATTTTTTTGCCGGTGTGGCAGCAGCGCCTGCAGCTTTAGGAGCCGCAGCCTCTTCCTGTCTTAATTGACGAGTCATGGTCACAGATGCAATCGGAATACGAGGAGAGTTTAGTATCTCCATATTGTCCGCTTTTACATCCTCTACCCTTACATTACCATTTAATTCAAGCGATGTTAAATCTATCTCAATATTTTCTTTTAAATATTTAGGATAGGTTTTAATCTTTAAAGATTTCATTTTCGAAACCAGCTTACCCCCGGCTTTTACGCCTGCGGGCGTACCTGTGAATTTAATAGGCAAGGTAGCAATCACTTTTTTCGAATCTACCAGTTCCAACAGATCCACGTGAATAAGTTCGTCCGATACTTTGTCAAATTGTAAATCTTTCAGGATACAACGATAAGTAGTACCATCAATCTTTACCTCTGCCACATTAAATTCCGGTGTGTACACCAATGATTTAAAGGAAAATGCCGGAGCAGAGAAATTAATCTCTTTTGCACCCCCGTAAATTACACCTGGCACCAGTTGTTGAGAGCGAAGCTGGCGGGTGGCTTTTTTGCCAAGTTCGGTCCTCAATTGTCCTTCGATTGTAATTGATTTCATTTGTAAAAAAATTTTTTTGAAGTGCAAAGGTACGACTTTTTAATGGATAATGGATTAATTGATAATTGATAAATTATTAATAATCATAAACATTTATTAACCAGTATTTTATAAAAAATATGTAATTTTAAATACATTATCAATTATCCATTAAAAAATTATCCACTATTACTGCTTACTAGCCATTCTGCTCCGCATAAAGAGACTGTTAATGCTTTTATTTTCATAAGCATTACGAATGGTAATGGCAAATAGCTCGTCGGTGGAAAGCACTTTAATTTTATCGCAATGCTTTTTTAACGGGATGGTATCACATACCACTAACTCTTCCAACACACTGCCTTCAATATTTTCATAAGCTTTGCCACTTAAAATAGGATGTGTACACAAAGCCCGTACACTTCTGGCGCCTTTCTCTTTTAACAGGCCGGCACTCTTTACCAAAGTACCGCCGGTATCGCAAATATCATCTATCAATACCACATCTCTATCCGTTACATCACCTATCACCACCATACTGGCAATTTCGTTGGCCCTTTTTCTATGTTTATCACAAATAACCATTTCACATTCAAAATAAGTAGCTATTTCTCTGATTCTGTTGGCACTGCCCACGTCAGGAGCAGCAAATGTTAAATGAGGCAATTCCATACTTTCAATATAAGGAATAAAAATAGCGCTCGACTCCAGGTGATCCACCGGAATATCAAAATATCCCTGTATTTGCGGAGCATGCAGATCCATTGTAATAATTCTGTCTGCACCGGCAGCCGTTAACATATTAGCAACCAGTTTTGAGCCAATCGCCACCCTGGGGCGATCTTTTCTATCCTGGCGGGCAAAGCCATAGTAGGGCATCACTGCAATTACTTTGTAGGCAGAAGCCCTCTTGGCAGCATCAATCATCAGTAGCAGTTCCATCAGATTATCCGCTGGCGAAAAGGTACTCTGTATTAAAAAAACAAATTTTCCCCTTATACTTTCCTGAAACTCAACATATATCTCACCATCGCTAAAACGCTGAATATTTACCTTCCCCAATGGTTCTCCAAATTTCTTGGATATTTTATCGGCCAGGTATTGCGAGCAGGTACCTGAAAAAATTTTTGCGTTGGATTCCATGTGCAGTTATTAATTAAAATAAAACAAATGTAATACTTACAAATGACTTAGTCCAGCGGTTCTATAAATTCTATCTAATAAATTGGGTACTATTTTTAACAATAACAAATTGAAAGATTGGGGGCAGTCATCAATGGATACATTCTTCAACATTTGTTCAGGCTGCTACGGGCTTCGCTACGCTACGGCCATGTGTCGCAAAGCTCCACATGGCTACCCCTTCGCATCCTGCTGCCCATCAGCCTTTATCTATACATCATCCTACATTCCCATCGGTCGTCCGTGGTCGGTCGTCTAATTTAGTTGACAGATGACAGTTGATAGATGAAAGTTTCAACTCGGTCGTCGGTCGTCCGTGGTCGGTCGTCTAATTTAGTTGACAGATGACAGTTGATAGATG
>CAZPHA010000035.1:0-4505 GCA_964586215.1 uncultured Ferruginibacter sp. | reverse complement strand
AAAGTTTCAACTCGGTCGTCGGTCGTCCGTGGTCGGTCGTCTAATTTACTCTACCTTTGCCGGCATGCAAAACACCCCTACACCTATCAAAAATTGGGCTATCGATGATCGTCCCAGAGAAAAAATGCTCTTAAAAGGCGCTGAATCACTCAGTAATTCTGAATTATTAGCCATACTCATCAACAACGGCAACAGGCAAAAATCAGCGCTGGATTTAGCAAAAGAATTATTACAATTAAGCCAAAATAATCTCAACGAATTAGGGAGGCGCTCTCTAAAAGAAATACAGCAAATCAAAGGCATCGGCGCAGCCAAAGCTATTACCATAGCAGCAGCGCTGGAACTTGGGAGACGCAGGCATGCCGAAAAATCATTAGAAAAAGCAACGATCCATTCCAGCCGGGAAGTGGCTCAGTATTTACAAGCAAAAATGAAAGACTATCCTTATGAAATATTCGCCGTAGTTTTTCTTAACAATGCCAACAGAATTACTCATTTTGAAATCATCAGCCGCGGAGGACTTACGCAAACCGTTGCAGATCCAAGAGTAATTGTAAAAAAAGCGCTGGATGCAAACGCACGGTCTATCATCATTTGCCACAACCATCCCTCGGGAAATCTTACACCCAGTAAATCTGATGAAACCATCACTCTCCAAATAAAACAAGCCGCCTTATTGTTCGACATCAAATTATTAGATCATCTCATTGTAAGCGAAGACGGCTATTACAGCTTTGCAGATGAAGGGAAGATGTAAAATAACCGCCTTAAAAGGCGGTTCTTAAGTATTTTTATATTTGTTGCAACTTACTTAACTTTAGTTATTAACCAATTTAGGTGTTGCAGCTATTATAGTATTAATATAAATTCCTGTATGTAATAATTTAAATCCTGTTCCATCCATATTTACCCTAATTACCATAGATGAAAATTCTGTATTGGGGTATTGGCGGCGCTGGCATAAAAAAACAGTATTAGTTTCCGGAGAAATATCAAAAGTAAAACTGTCATGAGAGAGATTAAATTGATTTGGGTCTTGCTCAAGGTATCTTAGTTTAACTACCTGTATCATTGTATTTAAATTTCCTGAATTGCTGACCCTGTAAATTTTTCTTATTTTATTAACCATATCTACCGTAGAGAAAAATAAATTATGATGAATATTATCAACTTTTACTTCTCCAAAAGACATTTTTTCGCCCACTTTAGCAGGAACATATAACTTACTATCATCGGATTTATTAAGTGAGGTTACATATAATCCTTTTTCACTCGGCATATAGATTAATCCATTTTCAAAATCAATAGCACAACTATTCATGTCGTCAGAATTAGGAGAAACTTGTATATTATTAAATTGACGGATAATTACGTTATTTGTTCCATCTACATTTATACTACCAACAAATTTTTTTATGGGGTTAGTGTTATTTTGGCCATAATAATATAGCTTTTTATCAGCCGGGTTTACTCCTAGAGGTATTGCAGCTCCGGTTGCCATATTATTGGCAATGCCAGGTATGATGGTATTTGTAGTAACCCGGGTTGGAATAAAACATTTGTATAAGTACTCATTAAATGGGCCTGAAAGTAATTGATCTGTAAAGGGATTGTATATAGGCTCCTGATCACAAACGTCACTATTGAATACATTACTTTCCATATTGCCATTCCAAAGATCAATACCGGTTATTACTCCTTGCTGAGTAATGGTAGGATTTAGTGCCGTAATATTACTTATTGACCAAAGTACATTTTTATCTACAAATAATATCCTGGGATCATTTGATCTGGGAGTAAGTTGTGGTTCATTGTTAGCTAATAATAGCTTTGTATTTTCTCCTGCTTCAGTAAAAGTGAAATCTTTTTTACAAGAACTAATAAATAATGCTCCAATTGTTAAAGCTGTTAATAATTTTTTCACCTTATTATTTTTAAATTTAAGTTTAATATATAATATATTAGATACTTTCTAATATACTCTACATGTCAAAAAATGACTTCATTAGATAAATTTAATATAGTAGCTGTTTGAGTTAATCAACCGATACTTAAAATTATTATTTTTAGCTAATTCATACTACTCTCACTTTATTCAAAATGGTTTTCTTGAGACAAGGATCCAGGCAAAGACACGATAAATATCAACTGATAGTTTTGTCGTTGGCTTTTTTGTGAAAAAGTAAATATAGATTAAAAAACAAAAATATAACATAATATATAAAAATAGATTTAAAAGTAGCATTATCTTATTTTTGAATTAACGGATAATACATTTCAATTAATAATAACTATCATTTGTTGGCCTCCCTTACTTTATTCACCAATAAATGCGCCTTACGGGTTGTTTCTGGTAAGCGATAACCTTTAATGCAATCTTTTACCAGCTGTAGGCTTTGCTCAATAGAAACCAAGTGGCCGGGTGATACAAAAAGAGGATTGCAGTTTTTTTTGCTTCGCAATGCATAGCCAATTTTTTCATCTTTATGGTATAATTCAGATTGAGAAAATGCTGTAGGTGGCAACTCTGCATAAGTGCCTGTTAGCTTGCTTTTGGCACAACCAATAGTAGGAATATTTTGTAATACCCCAAAGTGAGTGGCAACTCCCATTCGCCGGGGATGGGCTATCCCCTGCCCGTCTAACATTAACACATCTGGTTTAACTGTTAATTTTTCCCAAGCCTGTATCAATGCAGGTACTTCCCGAAAAGCCAGTAGCCCGGGAATATAAGGGAAAGTCACTCGGGTAACTACGGTAGCTGCTGTAACCTCTGTAAGCTCAGGAAACTTCAATACGATGATACCAGCATAAACAATTTCAGAGTACTTGTTATAAGAAATGTCTGCTCCGCCAATAAGTTTGATTTCCTTATTTAATGGCTGAATATTTATTTTACTTCGTAATGATTGCTGTATTTCAACAGCTTCAGATGGAGTAAAGTGATCGTATTGCATGATTCAAAGATAATTAACGTGAGTTTGGGGTCTTACACTCATTCCGTAGGAATCTTTGATAGGTAGACGAATTGATAGTCAAAGTGCCAGGCGTTCATATTGGAACGCCTGGTATACATGATATATTTTTTCTACCCACCATTTGTTCCTTCGGAACATGATCTCATTTATTATCAATAAAAACATCCAAAACTCCACGCTAATTAACCAAATGCCTTTATGTACTCAATGCTTATCGCAAGATTTTCCGAAAGATTTTTATCCTTGATTACCCCTGTGGTTAGAATATTTTCAAGTATAGGCAACTGGTTTTTTAGCCAGCTATTTACTTGCAGTAAATACTTTTTATCTAGTTTTTTATATGTATGCCATCTATTATGAACACACATTTGTATGTATTCATTAAATAAAAAATCTATTAAAGCATGTAGGCCAGGCTCATTTTCTTGAATTTGCCATTTAGTTAACAATAAAGTTACATCTTCAAAGAGAAGCATAAATTCTACAAAAGAATCACAATCAAAAAGATGATTTTGTTTAATTTTTGTTTCCCAAATGCACAAAAAATAAGATTCGATCAGTTGTTGTTCTTTGTCTGCCCATGTTCGCCAATCAGCACGTTTAAATTTATCAGTTAAAATAAAATTATCGATCGCCAATTCGCCACTGGAAAAAAGTTCTAATATACGTGGCAAAAAATATTTAAAATCATTTTCATCGCCCTGAGTTAACATGCATTCAAAAGTAAATTCCCACAAATCAGAACCCGATAATTGTTTAAGTGATTTTGTATATAACACTTCTGAAACAGGAGATGGATCAATAGTTTTTATAACATCTTTCAGTTTGTACTTACTAAAATTGCTATAAATATCTTCAATTAATTTATCCATACTATGGTTATAAGCTTTTCATGTGGTAGTATTGATGCAGGAAATAAAAATAAATATGACGGCGAACCCTGTCTCAAATCTTTTTTAGTGATACTCTCCCATCCCGAGGTTTCAGGATGAATACAGAACCCTTGTACCCCTGATTTTTTTCGAGACAGTTTCACCTACCGATTTCCTTACACTTTTCACAAATAAAAAACCTCCTGAAAAATCAGAAGGCTTTCAATAATAAATATGGCAGCTACCTACTCTCCCGCATTGTGGTGCAGTACCATCGGCCATAAGGGGCTTAACTTCTCTGTTCGGAATGGGAAGAGGTGAACACCCTTGGCAAAACCACCATAAGAATGTAATATTTAAGATGTAATATTTTAATATGGATGAATCAATAGCAAATATTAAATATTTAATCTTACATCATAAATAAATAAGATAACATATTGAAAAAAGTTGTAAAACTCTGTATAAAAAATATTTTTTAAAAATAAAAAATAAAGCTAACGGGCAATTAGTACTACTCGGCTTTGCTGTTACCAACTTTATACCTGTAGCCTATCAACGTCATAGTCTTTGACGGCCCTTAAAAGTAAACTCATCTTAAGGAAGGTTTCACGCTTAGATGCTTTCAGCGTTTATCCTGTCCGTACATAGCTAC
>CAZPHA010000034.1:0-27902 GCA_964586215.1 uncultured Ferruginibacter sp. | reverse complement strand
AAAAAACTTAAATAAATTGAAGATATTTATACTGATTACCCAATATCAGTTTATCATCCGCATTCAACCATTGATGTAACAGGGTAGCATAAACGCTTCTAAAATCAATTTGGTACTGTAAATCTCCGTCATTTAAGTTGGCAAGATCGGGCATGGCATTGAGAATACCTTTTTGCTTTAGTCCCCCACTAATAAAAAACATATTATTGGCCGTGCCATGATCAGTGCCACCACTTGCATTTTGACTTACCCTTCTGCCAAATTCGCTGAACGTCATAACCAATACATCTTCAAAACGATGATTCTTTTTTAAATCTTTAGTAAATGATTGTAAAGCATCATTAAGCTGTGTAAATAGTCTTTTTTGTTGATTATCCTGATTAATGTGTGTATCAAAACTTCCCAAAGAAACATAGTACACTTTGGTATTAATATCAGATAATATCAGTGAGGCAATAGTTTTAAGGTTCTTACCCAATTCTGTATCAGGATATGATTCGGTTGTTAAGTATCGCTTGCTTTGCTGAAAAATATAATCAGCGCTGCTAATTGTTTCACTCATTGTTTTATACAAATAATCAACTGTTTCCTCACCTGAATGGTGATCGGCATTTAAATCTTTAAAATATTTTCCGGTGCTGCTATTGTATAAGCGCCGAGGGTCTTTAAAGGCCAGACCTTTATGCTGTATTCCCTTTAACGCAAGACTAAGCACATCATCTATTTCTACAGCTTGTGTTGGCATATTGCATCCTTTACATTGTGCATCTAAATATTTCCCCAACCATCCTGTAGTCAGATATTCATTGCTGTTGCTGGCACTGTGCCAAATATCCATACTTCTAAAGTGTGATCTGTCCGGATTAGGGTAGCCAACACTGTTGAGAATGCTTAAGCAGCCATCATCAAATAAAGCTTTAAATGTTTGTAATGATGGATGAATGCCAGCTTCATCCGTGAGTGATAAAGCTTTATCTCGGGGAATACCCAGCCTTGGTCTTTCTCTATAATAAATATCATTTCTAACAGGTATAACGGTATTCAATCCATCATTACCACCGCTCAGTTGAATGACTACCAATACTTTATTACCCGCTGGTACCAGCTGTGATTGCTCCAATGCTTTTAAGAATTTAGGCAACATGAATGATGCAGTTGCCAAAGAGCCCACTTGCAAAAATTGTCTACGTTTGAATAGCATAAATATTACTACTAATTTTTTTTAAATTTTATCAGCACAATTGATATTCGGGAGTACTCATAAGGTTAATAACAGCTGTCTTGATATAGTTTTCTCTGCTACTTGCATTTAAATATTTCTCCAGCAAATTTTTGCTGATGCCACCTTTGGTTTGTAAAATAGTTGCCGTAATTTTTTCTAACAATTGTTCACGGGAAAATCCCTCAAAAATTTTCACTACCAAATCCCATTCAATGTTGGCAGTGGCTTGCTGAAGCATTTTTTTTGTCACTTTCCTTTGTTGCTCCATTTCATCATCCATTTGTCCCATCATAACATCATCATCATCTTTTGGCGACAAATGCAATATTTCATTAGCGGTCATTATTTGCGGAATGCGTAGTCTCAACATTAATGAGCTACTATCAATCCATGATTTACCACCCGGCCAGCCTGCCACATTGGGAGGATAGAAAAGTATCTGCCCTAATAATTTTTGGAATATAAGTTGAATAGCGTCATTGGCAAGTTCCATGGGTAGCATTCGTCGAATGCCTGTCAGCAGCTCAACCGGTGATTTTATTTTATTACCAATATTTTTTTGTTCGTAAAACCAATCACTTGTAAAAATATCTGTTAAAAGAGATTTAATATCATATTCGCTTTGATAAAATCTGTTAGCCAGCCATTCAACTTTTGTAGCATCTATTTCTTCATTTACAAAATAGCGATATATTTTTTGGGTGATAAACAAAGCGGTTTGTTTTTGTTCTAACAGCATATCAATTACATCATCACCATTGTAATTACCTGTTTTGCCAAAAATAGTTTTTACACCATTGTCATGTTGAAAAACTCTAAATTGAAAATTGCCTCTTAAATTAAAGCCCCATCCTGTAAAGGATCTGGCTGCCTCTTTGATATCATTTTCTGTATAGTGGCCTGTTCCTAAAGTAAATAGCTCCATCACTTCTCGGGCAAAATTCTCGTTAGGATGCTGTTTCCTGTTTTGTTGATTGTTTAAAAACTGGAGCATGGCCGGACTCTTGCTTACAGCTCTTAACAGATCTCCGAAATTGCCCAGGGAATTTTCCCGTATAATATGTAACAGCTCCTGTTGAAAAAAACTGTTGATTACTCTGCAGGCAAAATGGCCATGCCAGAATAGGCTCATTTTTTCTCTTAATTGAGCCTCACCGTTCACCATTTCTTCCAGCCAGCGGATATTTAAGTTCTTCAGCCCGTCTTTTGCCTGTTGGCGAATTTGTTTTTTTTGCTCTTTGGAGAGCTCTCTTTTTTCCATCTCAGCAAAATCTTTCACTCCCTTAAAAAGGCCGTCAAAAAGGTTCTGCGTTACAGTAATTTTATCGGGTCTTTTAGACGAAGATTTAAGCAAACCGTTCCAAATTTGTTGGGGTTCTAATGATTCCAGGTCGGCAGCATACTCCGCCATGGGGCCAAAGCCTGCCCGCCAAAGTAAGTGTTGGTTGTGTAAACGATTGGTATTCATTATCATGTTACAATAGTATTGGTTAGACTCATTTTCTCTCAAAAAGTTTAATGGGCTGTTTCAATCAGGAGATAAAGAATTTGGGCGTGCCCCGATAGAGTGCAATCAATATATTTTTCTGCATCTACCTACATCTTGCCCCTAAGGGGCAAAAAATAAAATAAACTATCGGTTATTTAATATCGCCAGCACCTCAAAATACTATTTAGCCCAAATATTATTTAGCTGAAAAATGTAAAAAAAATAATTAATTTCGTAGAAAATAAACTATGTCAGCAGCACCTTTATTATATCTGGATGAAAAAGATTACCTGGAGCAGGAGAGAAAAGCTACTACCAAAAGTGAATACTATCATGGAGAAGTATTTGCAATGGCAGGCGCTACCCGGGAGCATAATAAAGTGGTGGCCAACATTATTGGTGAGTTGCATGGCTTTTTAAAAGGAAAAAAATGTGATATCTTCCCTAGCGACATACGTGTACACAATCCTGCTAACAGTTTATACTCTTACCCTGATATAGTGATTACTTGTGAGGAAGAAAGATACCTGGATGGTCAATTTGATACGTTACTCAATCCTACCCTTATTATTGAAGTACTTTCCCCCAGTACCGAAAATTATGATACCGGCATGAAATTTCGCTTATACAGAAGCATTCCATCTTTGCAACATTACCTAACCGTAAGCAGCATGGAATATGCAGCCGATATTTATACCCGTAGCGGTGAAAATTGGATTTTATCCTCTGCGAAAGGCCTGGAAGGTTCTTTATATATTCCCTCCATTGATTATACCCTGCAATTGAAAGACGTTTACGCCCAACTACCTGATTTGGAGAAAAAATCGTAACTTTGCTACATTATTTCCCTGCCAAAGTAAGTGTGTAATACCTTAGGAATTTTTATTCCTTCTTCCATTTGATTATTTTCCAATAAACAAGCCAATACCCGTGGCAAAGCTAATGAGGAGCCATTCAACGAATGTAATAACTGTGTTTTACCAGTAGCATCCTTAAAACGGATCTTCATTCTATTGGTTTGGAAAGTTTCAAAATTGCTCACAGAGCTACACTCCAACCATTTTTGCTGTGCAGCGCTGTATATTTCAAAGTCGTAAGTAAGTGCAGAAGCAAAGCTCATATCGCCACCGCATAACCGCAGAATACGATACGGCAATTCTAATGTTTGAAGTAATCGTTCAACGTGGTTTACCATTTCATTCAATACTTCATAACTTTTTTCAGGATGTACCAGTTGAACAATTTCTACTTTATCAAATTGGTGTACTCGGTTCAGTCCACGAACATCGCTGCCAAAGCTACCGGCTTCTCTTCTAAAACAGGGAGTATAAGCCGTCATTTTAACAGGGAGATCTGTCTCTTTTAATATTTCATCCCGGTAAATATTGGTCACCGGCACTTCTGCCGTGGGAATTAAATAAAAACCATCTTCGGTGATATGATACATTTGGCCCTCTTTATCCGGTAGCTGGCCTGTGCCATAAGCAGTGGCTTCATTTACCATCAGAGGAGGCAGGTATTCTGTGTAACCAGCTGCGATGTTATAATCCAAAAAGTATTGTATTAATGTCCGCTGTAATTTAGCGCCAGCGCCTTTATATAGTGGAAATCCGCTACCGGTAAGTTTAGCGCCGGTTTCAAAATCAACCAAGTCATATTGTTTAATTAAATCCCAGTGTGGTTTGGCTGTTGCAGGCAAGTCAGGTTTCTGGCCGCCTTCTTTCACTATTTCATTGTCAGCCGCCGCTTTACCTTTCGGTACAGATGCATGAGGAAGATTGGGCAATTTTACCAGATTGTCGAACAGTTCTTTTTCTGTATCGGTAAGTTGTTGGTTGAGTTGTTGAATGGTAGTTTTATGTTGGGCAACTTTTTGTTTGATAGCTTCTGCTGCTTCCTTTTCGCCTTTACCCATCAGCATGCCAATTTCCTTGCTGGCATTATTGATAAAGGATTTTAAATTTTCCGTCTCTGTTTTCAGCTTGCGTAAATTTTCATCCGTTGTAAGGATCGTATCTACTAAATCAATGTCACTAAAATTTTTTATAGCTAATTTTTCTTTTACAATTTGAGCATTTTCTCTTAAATAGTTAATTTGTAACATCGCCGTATTTTTTAATTTTTTCAAAGGTAATTGTTGATGAGGATATCCTAATGAGAGCATTCAATATTACTGCTAAGATTTTTCTTGTAAACTTTTTACATATCTTCTGGCTATTAAAGATGTTTAAGAGTGATATAATTTTTTTGCGTTGTTGTCTATATTGGGGAGTTAATAGGCCAAAAATACGAAATTGTGAATAAAATTAAAAATAATGAAATTTATTTTTCACTATATTTGGATATTTAATTAAAATAATGAAATTTATTTTTTACTATTTATGTCAAAAAAATTAAAACCCATACCGGAAGACTTGATTTTAAGCAGAATGCGATTTGAAAACTGTTGGTGGGAAACTGGCAGGATAGATTATGAAAATGGAACTTTAAAACGACGCTTATATTTTGATTTATTTTATAAACTTGTAGAAGAGATGGATATTAGAAGAGCAGTGGTATTAATGGGGCCAAGAAGAGTCGGAAAAACGGTAATGATGCATCATGCAATTGGAGCTTTATTAAATGAGAAAAAAATTAGGAGTAATAATATCTGTTTTATTAATGTAGAAAATCCATTGTACCTCAATATTAGCCTGGATCAACTATTTGAAATGGCAAGAAAAGCTGTTGGCAATTTAGATACAAAAGGGTGGTATGTTTTTTTTGATGAAATACAATATTTAAAAGATTGGGAAATACATCTAAAAATTTTAGTAGATAGTTATCCGAACACTAAATTTATTGTTTCTGGTTCTGCAGCGGCAGCATTAAAAATAAAAAGTAGTGAAAGTGGAGCAGGAAGATTTACTGATTTTATGTTGCCTCCATTAACTTTCCACGAGTATATCTACTTAAAAGAGTATAATAATCTTATTGTGAGATCAGATATATACTGGGAAAAGAAAAAAAAATCTTTTTTTACAACCAATAATATTGAAGCATTAAACAGACACTTTATTGATTATATAAATTTTGGAGGTTATCCGGAAGTGATTTTTTCTGAAAAAATACAAAATAATTTAAGTAGATATATTAAAAGTGATATTATAGATAAGGTGCTTCTACGAGATTTACCGAGTTTGTACGGTATTCAGAATCAACAAGAGTTAAATAAATTTTTTACAACTCTGGTATATTATACAGCAAATGAGCTTTCCTTAGACTCTTTATCATGTACAAGCGGCGTTAATAAATCTACATTAAAGAAATATGTAGAATATCTTGAAGCAGCTTTTTTGATAAAACAAATTAATAAAATTGATGAAGAAGGTAAAAGATTTCAGAGACAGACTGCTTATAAAATTTATTTAACTAATCCCTCTTTAAGGAGCGCTTTATTCTCGCCATTGGAACCTACGGATGAGGCGATGGGCCACATGGTGGAAACGGCGATTTTTTCTCAATGGCTACATAGGGAAAATCGAATCCCATGTTATGCAAGATGGGATAAAGGTGAAATTGATATGATAGGATTAAATCCCAAAAATAGTTCTCCAATGTGGGCAGCAGAAATAAAATGGAGTAATTCTGTATATACTAAAGTAGAGGAAATTAAAACCCTTTTATCATTTTGTAAAAAGCATAAACTTACCGATACGTTTGTTACGACTATTGATAAGACTGGCCAAAAAGAAATAAGTGAAGTATCTGTTAACTATATTCCTGCATCTGTATACGCATTCAATGTAGGGTACAATACAATGAAATATCATAAACAATCTTTGTAAATTTACATTATAGCTAAATAATATTTCGTAATGGTTGATAAGGATAACAACAAAGCTCTGAATGCTTAAATTTGTACCATGCAACAGGCGCAGGATGATTTACAAATACGATGGCTTAAATTACGCATTCAATTAAAAGAGAAATTGGGTATTAAGCCCGAGCTGGAAGGAATACTTTTTTTGATAGGTGTACAGGAGCTGGGCAGAGGCCATCAGGAGTTTACAAAAGAGCAAAAACAGGATTTAATGCATATCGCAGTATGTACATTGTTGGCCCAAAGCGGTTATTATGTGTTAGAAGGATATGATGAAGAGGGATGGCCACATTTTAAACAGTTGAAAGAACTGCCCAAATTTGATTTGATGGAACAGGAAAATTTTCTCAAAGATCATATTTTACTATATTTTCAAAATCAGCATTTTCTTTAAACAAAACTTATTTTTGCCTAAATGACTGTTATTAAGTTAGATATAAAACAATGAGAACTGGTTGTACAATTTAATTTGAAATATAACTATTGAGGTAACATTCGTGTAATTAGCAATAATTAGTGTAATAAAAAAATTAACATAACATAACTATGAAACATATTTTATTTGTTATCGGAATAATATTGTTTTTTTCATTTACTCATCCCATTTTGGCACAGGTAAAAAAAGCGCCGGTTAAAAACAAAACCGCATCTGCCGTGCAAAAATCTCCTGCAAAAATGCCTGAACCTAAGGTTAAAATTATTACAGATTCAGGGGTAATTATTGTTAAATTGTATAATAAGACTCCAAAACACCGGGATAATTTTTTAAAATTAGTAAAGGATCATTTTTATGATAGCCTATCGTTTCACAGGGTGATCGACGGATTCATGATTCAGGGGGGAGATCCCAACAGCAAAACTGCAGCTGCCGGCGAAATGCTGGGTAACGGAGATGTCGGGTACACCATACCTGCAGAATTTGATACTTCTTTGTACCATAAAAAAGGAGCGTTAGCGGCAGCCAGAACGAATAATCCGGAAAAGGCCAGTAGCGGTTGTCAGTTTTATCTGGTGCAGGGTAAAAAATATACGGATGAGGAATTGAATATGATGGAAATGCAGTCAGGTCAAAAAATTTCTCCCAATAAAAGAATCGTTTATAAAAAAAGTGGCGGAACACCATTCCTGGATATGAACTATACGGTTTTCGGAGAAGTGATCAAAGGCTGGGAAGTGATTGATAAAATAGCCAGAGTACCTAAAGATGGAAACAACCGGCCTTTAGCAGATATACGCATGAAAATGGAAGTAATTAAATAAAACTGTTGTGATTGTTGGCAATCATTCAAAAATCTTGTACTTTGCAAAATCATCATAATAAAAATTAATTTATAATCATGACATTTCCAGAGCATTTATTATATACAAAAGACCACGAATGGGTATCAATTGAAGGTGATACAGCTACGGTTGGAATTACAGATTTTGCACAAAGAGAATTGGGGGATATTGTATATGTAGATATTACTTCAAAAGACAAGGCGCTGGCTGCTGAGAGTGTTTTTGGCACAGTAGAAGCGGTTAAGACAGTAAGCGATTTATTTTTACCGATGGCAGGCACTGTGGTAGAAGTAAATCCGTTGTTAGAATCGCAACCAGAACTGGTAAATACAGACCCTTACGGCGATGGATGGATGGTGAAAGTAAAAGTGGATAACCCCGGAGATAAAACATCATTAATGGATGCTAAAGCATACGGGGAATTGGTGGGCTGATACAAACTATAATATTAATTCTTTGTTTCAATAACATGTTTAACAAATACAGCAAAACTTTTTGGCCAGGCATAGCCTGGTTTTTTATTGTGAACATACTGTTACTTATTCCGGGTAGCGACCTGCCAAAAGAAGATAATTGGATGAGCAAACTTTACCTGGATAAATGGGTACACATAGGAATTTTTGCTGTTTTGGCTTTTTTGTTCATGTATCCGGTATTAAAATCAGGTAAGTATAAACATAAAGAAGCAAAGCTTATTTTGCTGATTGCGATCGCTACTATTGTTTGGGGTTTTTGTACGGAGGTAATGCAAAAATATCTTGCCATCGGTCGGAGTTTTGATTGGATAGATCTATTGGCTGATAGTATGGGAGTGTTGCTTGCTTTGGTGGTGGTGAGAAGGGTTTAATGTATAATTGGTTAATGGATAATTGATAATTTGGTGATTTGTTGAAATTGTTGTATATTTTATATAAATATTTTTCTCATATATAATAAATAAATATTTTTTATATTATCAATTATCAGATAAATAATTATCCATTAACCAATTATCCATTATCAATTTGGTAATTTGTTGAAATTGTTGTATATTAATTTAAATTTACCTCTTTAATATATAATAATTTATTATATTATCAATTAACCAATTATCCATTATCAACTTAATCTTACTTTGTTTGCTAGCTGATAAGGGCTTATATTTGCGATACTATGCTCAATACATCCAATATGGAATACAACACAACCAGGAATCACTTAGTTATGAAAGAATATGGAAGACATATTCAAAAAATGGTGGAATTTCTGTTGACTATTAATGATAAAGAAGAACGTCAGAAAAATGCTTATGCAGTTATCGAATTGATGGGATTTTTAAACCCTCATTTGAAAAATGTGGAAGATTTCAGGCATAAATTGTGGGATCATCTTTTTCTGATTAGTGATTTTAAGCTGGATGTGGATAGCCCTTATCCCATACCTACCCGGGAAACGTTGAAAGCTAAGCCCGAGGTACTTACTTATCCGAAAAAATATCCCAAATACAATCACCTGGGTAAAAATATTGAATTAGTAATTGATAAGGCGCTACATGAGGCCAACCCTGAGAAAAAGCAGGGTTTTGCCAATGCTATTGCTTATTACATGAAACTGGCTTATAGTAATTGGCATAAAGAGCTGGTACACGATGAAAATATCCAAAGTGAGCTAAGCATCATGACCCATGGCGAATTAGAATTTAATAATCGTCCTTTTGTGAAACATCGCACGGATAACCGGGGTGACAGGGAGGATTATGGCAGAAGTAATGGCGGAGGATATCGAAAAAATTTTGGCAGTAATAGAAGTAATACCGGAAGAGATAATAGAGATAATAGAAGCGGAGGAAGGGATAATCGCAACAACGGCGGTAACAGAAACAATCGAAACTTTAAAAAAAGATATTAAAATTATTTTAATATAAATTCCCCTGGCTGTTTACTACAGTTCAGGGGTTTCTTATATGTCAGACGCTTATCTATGATATTTAATGTATAATATATTAAAATTATATTTAATAATAAATGAACTCATTTGAAGTAAGAGGAGGTAAACAGCTTAAAGGAGAAATCATACCACAGGGAGCAAAAAATGAGGCGCTACAAGTTATTTCAGCCGTACTGCTTACTCCTGAAAAGGTTACCATCACTAATATTCCTGACATTATTGATGTAAATCTGCTAATAGAGCTATTGGCAGAAATGAAAGTGAAAGTGGAAAGAGTGAGCAAAGATACCTGCATCTTTCAGGCAGATGATGTAGATGTTGATTATTTGCACAGTACATCTTTTCACAAAAAAAGCGGCCGATTGCGAGGTTCTGTAATGATGGCAGGTCCTTTACTTGCCCGATTTAAAAAAGCATATATCCCTAAACCAGGCGGAGATAAAATAGGCCGCAGGCGGCTTGATACACATATTATCGGGTTTGAAAAGCTGGGCGCTACCTGCACCTGGCACGAAGATGGCTTTTTTCATTTAGATGCACCGGTTTTGAAAGGTACTAATTTGTTGTTGGATGAGCCCAGTGTAACGGGTACGGCTAATATTGTGATGGCTGCCTGTATGGCATCAGGTACTACTACTATTTATAATGCAGCCTGCGAACCATATGTACAGCAGCTTTGTAAAATGCTCAATAAAATGGGCGCAAAAATTACCGGTATTGGCAGCAATTTATTACAAATAGAAGGAGTTGATTATTTGGGCGGCGCTCATCATACCATGCTGCCGGACATGATTGAAGTGGGCAGCTTTATTGGGCTGGCGGCTATGACACAGAGCAATATCATTATTAAAAATGCCGGAATAGAACACCTGGGCGTTATTCCTGAAAAATTTTCACAGTTAGGTATTCAGTTAAATTTTACGGGTGACGATATACACATACCTGCACAGGAGTATTATGAAGTCCAAAAATATATGGATGGGGGTGTCTTAACCATTTATGACCATCCCTGGCCGGGTTTTACTCCTGACTTACTGAGCATTGTGCTGGTTACAGCTATCCAGGCAAAAGGCAGTGTACTTATTCATCAGAAGATGTTTGAAAGTCGTTTGTTTTTTGTAGATAAGCTGATTGATATGGGAGCACAAATCATTTTATGTGATCCTCACAGAGCGGTTGTAATAGGATTGGAAAGAGAACAGCATTTACGTGGTATTACCATGAGCAGCCCGGATATCAGGGCAGGCGTGGCGCTGCTGATTGCGGCCCTGAGCGCTCAGGGAAAAAGTATTATTCAAAATATTGAACAAATTGACCGGGGCTATCAAAATATTGACGAAAGGCTGCAAAAGCTGGGCGCTGATATCAAACGTATTGCTATTTAAAAGTATAACAAACAATGTTGGATAATTCTACTGATCATAAAATTATTATTATTACAGCTCCTTCCGGAGCTGGTAAGACTTCCATTACCAAACATCTGCTGCAAACCTTTCCACAACTGTGTTTTTCCATATCTGCAGCAACCCGGCAACCGAGAGGGTCTGAAAAAAACGAGGTGGATTATTATTTTATGACTGAAGAATCGTTCAAACATAAAATTCAGCAGGATGAATTTGTAGAGTGGGAAATGGTATATGAGGGTAAATATTATGGTACTTTGAAGAGTGAATTACAGCGAATATGGTCTGAAAGTAAAATTCCCGTACTGGATATTGATGTTAAAGGAGCGATCCATGTACAACAGCAGTTTCCGCTAAATTCATTATCTATTTTTATTGAACCACCTTCGGTGGAAGAACTGAAAAAAAGATTGCAAGGCCGTGGTACAGAGTCAGAAGAATCTCTCCATGCCAGAGTCAACAAGGCCAGCTTTGAATTATCTTTTAAGGAGCAGTTTAATTTAATTATTGTAAACGATGAGCTGGAGAAAGCATGCTGTAAAGCTGTAGAGGCCGTTTCTGCCTTTATTAAGAGGTGATTTTATAGTAAAATTGTATTAAAATTGCTCGTAAGAAGGTTTTTATAGCTAAAAACGATAAAAAAACCCGCTTTTTGTTATTTTTATTATATGGATTGGATGGCATTAATAGCTATTTTAATTTCTTTAATACTAATAGGATTTTTTGCAGGGATAGAAATTGCATTCGTATCTGCCAATAAATTATCTATTGAGCTTAAAAGAAAACAGGGAACACATAGTGGAAAACTATGGGGAAGTTTCTCTGATAAACCTGCCCGATTTATCGGCACTACATTGGTAGGTTTTAATATTATCCTGGTTGTATATGGGCTTCTGTGGAGTAGCTTTATGCAGGGAGTATGGCAAAACAGGGTAGGAGGTTTTGAATGGAATATCACCAATCCCTACATTCATCTTATTATCGAAACGGTTATTTCCACCATCTGTTTACTTTTTTTTGAATTTATTTTTAAAGCATTTTTTAGAGCCAGAAGTAATTCTGTTATTAGTAATGGTTTTATAACCATCCTTATCCGATTCTTTTATTCCATCTTTTCCTGGCTGGCTTCTTTGTTGGTAAGTATTGCAGAATGGATGTTGAAAATAATTTTTGATGTAAGAATTAATGAAAAAAAAGAAGCCTTTACTAAAATAGATTTAGAACACTTTGTACAGCAAAGTAAAAACAGCAATGAAGAAAGTGTAGAAGAAATTAACAAAGAATTATTTGAGAATGCACTTTCATTAGGAGAAATAAAACTAAGAAAATGCCTGATTCCAAGAAAGGAAATTGAAGGTGTAGAGGGGCGGACAGCAATGGAAGAGGTAAAGAAAAAGTTTGTACAAACACAGCTAAGTAAATTAATCGTTTACGAAGGTAATATAGATAACATTATTGGATATGTGCATCAGCTGGATTTATTTGTTAACCCATCAACAGTAAAGGAGATACTGTTGCCCATACCGGCGGTACCTGAGAGTATGAGTGCAATGGATTTAATGAATAAATTTACCAAAGAAAGAAAAAGCATTGCCTGGGTAGTAGACGAATTTGGCGGTACAGCCGGAATTGTGACCATGGAAGACTTGCTGGAAGAAATTTTTGGTGATATTAAAGATGAATATGATACGGAAGAGTTTGTTGAAAAGCAATTATCCAGCAACGAGTACATTTTTAGCGGAAGGATGGAATTAGATTATATAAAAGAGCACTACGATCTTGATTTTGATAAAGATGAAAAGGCAGAAACACTATCTGGCTATATCATTGAACACAATGAAGGTATTCCAAAACTGAAAGAGAGAATTATTATTGGAGAATACGAATTTGATATATTAAATGTAACAGATACCCGTATTGAAACGGTTAAGCTAAAAGTATTAAGATAATCAATGGTAATAGCAGTTGACGCATGTTTTGGTTTAGATCACAGCCTGAATAAACACCATCATTTTATAACAACCTGCTTTGTACAATTAGCTGCCAGATACCCTAAACATCAATTCATTTTTATTACTGATTATCCTTTTAACCCCTCTTTTGATATACCTAAGAATATTATTTATGTAATCAGAAATACTTTATACCATCGCGGATTATTACGCAGTTGGTGGTATACAATAAAATTACCTGCAATTTTAAAAAGGTACAAGGTTGACATATTGATTAATGGAAGTAATCCTTATAATTCGAAAACTAAAATTCCACAAATTCTGATCGTTGATCCTTTTGACTTGCAGCAGGCTAACAGTAAGCTTAATCAGTCTCTTCACAGATCAGCCGGAATAGTTGTTTTGACGAATGATTCCAGGCAGGAAGTTATTCAAAAATATGCCATTTCTCCTCAAAAAATTGATGTAATACCCATTGCCGTTGATGATGTATACCGCCCTATTGACTTTGATCAGAAAGAATGGATAAAAAATAAGTACAGCCAGGGAATAGATTATTTTTTGTTTGCCGGGCCTGCAACTTTGGAGAGTAATTTAATAATGCTCTTAAAAGCCTTTTCTCATTTTAAAAAATGGCAAAAGAGCGCTATGCGATTGTTGTTGGTAATGGACGATATTTCCAGGCAGAGTAAATCATTTCTGCAAAGTTTACAAACGTACAAATACAAAGATGACGTAATCATTCTTGATAATTTATCAAATGGTGATTTGCCACTTATATATGCTTCAGCCTATGTCATGATATGCACCTTTGCTAATATGAATGCTTTGTACTCGATGTTGGCGGCCATAAAATGCAGTACACCTGTCATCGCCGTTAAAAATAAGATTACGGCTGAATTTTTCGGCGAAACTATTTTGTCATATGAACAACCTGATCAATTTGAAGAATTGGGTAACCTAATGATGCTGTTGTACAAAGATGAAAATAAACGAATGGAAATGATTAATAATGGGTTAGCGCATGTACAGAAATATAATTGGCTTACTGCTACGGATATGCTTTGGCATTTACTGCAACACCTTGCCTAGTGCGGCTTCCCTCCATATCCTATAAATTTCGTACCTTTGCAGGTATTTTTACTAATATTATTAGCATTAAAAATGAATAAGTCGTCCATACAAATTGATGTAGCATTAGATTCGCAAAAAGTGCCGGAGCAAATTACCTGGAGTGCATCCGATAGCGTCGCTGCTGCGGTACAAAAGGCCAAGGCTATGTGTGTGGCATTTTGGGATGGCCAGGATAAAACAGCCATGCGTATTGATTTGTGGACAAAAGATATGATGGTAGATGAAATGGCCGATTTTTACCATCAGATATTTATTACCATGGCAGATACTTTTCAGCGATCTACAAAGCTGGAAGAGCTAAGCGCCGACATGAAACAATTCGCAAGAACTTTTTTAGATAAGTTTAAAGCTACACAGTTGCAGCAGCAGCGATAATTAAAACTGTTTGATTAAAAAGATAATTCGTGTAATAAGCAAACAATATTCGATAATTAATTCAAAATAGTATTATGAGTTTAGAACAACAAATCATGGCTGAAATGAAAGAGGCAATGAAAACAAAAAATGAATCTTTACTACGTGGGTTAAGAGCTATTAAAGCTGAGATTATTAAAGCTAAAACCGAGCCGGGCGCAGGAGGTGAAATTGATGAGGCGGTAGAGTTGAAACTTTTGCAGAAAATGGTAAAGCAACGTAAGGATTCTTTGGAAATTTTCGAAAAACAGGGAAGAGCAGATCTGGCAGAAAAAGAAAAAGAAGAAATAACTACCATCGAAAAGTTTTTGCCCAAACAGTTAGACGAAGCGGCTATTAAGGAAGCGGTAAGTAAAATAATCACTGAAGCCGGGGCTTCTTCCATGGCTGATATGGGTAAGGTGATGGGAATAGCCAGTAAGCAACTTGCCGGCAAAGCTGATGGCAAAACAATTAGTACAGTAGTAAAAGATTTGCTTGCCGGATAATGCTATGACACATAACTAAACAGCCATTATGATCATAGATTTTTTTTCTGTGCTATTAGTGACCCTGGCTTGTATAAAGGGCTATCGGAAAGGCTTCATTGTAGCCATATTTTCTGTAGTTGCTATTATTATAGGGCTGGCTGCAGCGCTTAAACTCTCATCTTTGGTAGCGATAAAGTTGAAAGAAAGTCTATCCACAACTGCCTATCAATGGTTGCCATTTATCTCTTTTGCGATTGTTTTCATAGGAGCAGTATTGCTGGTGCGTATAGGCGCTAAACTGATAGAAAAAAGTGTAGAAATGGTAATGTTAGGTTGGATTAACAGGTTAGCCGGTATTTTTTTGTATATATTATTGTATCTGATGGTATGGAGTGTATTTTTATTTTATGCAGAAAAATTTGATTTATTTAAAACAGATACCATTAAAGCATCGATGACATATAATTATATTCAGCCATTGGGACCGGCTGTTATGAATGCTTTTGGTAAAATAATCCCTTTCTTTAAAGATATGTTTACGGATCTGGAGGAATTTTTTGGTAAGATATCAGATAAGAAAACGGCTGTTTTAAGGGTCTGTGATTTAAAACTATGGATCAGATTGTAGGCAGATTGATTAGGAATATTATATATTTAAATCTCTTTTTTTGCTTTAAATCGACTATTTTAGCAACAAATTGAAAGTTTACCACCTTACGAATAGATGAGTTACGAAATAAAACAAGACGGAAAATTTAAATTTATTGAAGAAGGTAGCAGTGGCGATCCTCTCATATTGTTACATGGCCTATTCGGCGCTTTAAGCAACTTTAAGCCATTGATTGATTATTTTAAGCACCACAATAAAGTAGTGGTACCCATGTTGCCATTATTGGATATGGATTTACTACACACATCTGTGGGCGGCTTACAGAAGTTTGTACAAAAATTTATTGAACATCGCAATTATAACCAGATACATCTGTTGGGTAACTCACTAGGTGGTCATGTAGCTCTTGTGCATACTTTAAAATCCCCTCAACGGATTAAGTCACTGATATTAACCGGTAGCTCCGGCTTATTTGAAAACGGTATGGGGGATACCTATCCTAAAAGAGGCGATAAAGAATATATCCGTAAAAAAACAGAGCTTACTTTTTACGATCCTGCTATGGCTACGGAGGAGCTGGTAAATGAAGTATTTGAAATTACCAATAATCGCTTAAAAGTTATCAAAATCATTGCGCTGGCTAAAAGCGCAATCCGTAATAATCTGGGTGAAGAATTAAAAAGTATTACACAACCAACTTGTTTAATCTGGGGTAACAACGACACTATTACACCACCTTTTGTCGGTAAAGAGTTTAATCGCTTAATTCCTAATAGTGAATTACACTTTATAGATAAGTGTGGGCATGCACCGATGATGGAAGTGCCGGAAGAATTTAACAAAATTCTGGGTGAATTTTTAAAGAAATTTCAGTCAAAAACAGTTACAGTTTAACTTTTTTTCAAAAAAATAAGTTTTTGGCAACCTATTTGCATACGTAAAATTACCATAGTAAATTTTAATGTAAAGTTATGCTTACCGTAGAGCTTGTGAACAATACAATACCTCGTCTGCTACTACAAGATAGTGTAGGTAAAGCCCAGCAGTTAATTGTAGATTATAAAGTATCACATTTGCCTGTTGTATCAGATGACGTGTATTTAGGCCTTATAAGTGAAGATGATTTACTGGACGCCGAAAATCCAAAGCTGACAATGGAAACCTTGCAGGATAGTTTTTTAATAACTTCAGTAAAAGAAAATGAACATTTTTTAAAAGCTGTAAATATTTGTAATCAATATAATACCAGTGTAGTGCCCATAGTGGCAGAAAACAGGGAATTCGTAGGGGTTATCACTGCTCATGATTTGCTGAAATCCTTAGGTAATTTTTCGGGTGCAGATGAAATTGGAGGAATTATCGTTTTAGAAATGGAACGTTCACAGTTTGCTATATCTGAGATTAGCCGTATTGTTGAAAGCAATGATTGTACAGTTTTACACCTGAATACAATAGTTGACCCCCAAACAGGTATGCTTACTGTTACCATTCACCTCAATAGAAAAGAAATTGCAGCAGTGGTAGCTACCTTCGAAAGATACGATTATGATGTAATTTATTTTTTCGGTAACGAGAAGTTTGAAAATGAAATCCATTACAACTATCGCCATCTTATGAACTACCTGGATATTTAAGTTATTTATTGAAAAATACGGCCTTTTTTCTTGAATATCAGTTATTTTTACATTAAATGCTTTCTATTAGTCAGCTGCCAATAAATGTTTCATTTTACCAAAATATGCATTACCTTATTATTACTGATATTTTTGGATACCCTTTATGCTCAAAGCAATCATACTGACTCAACGTACTCTTTTTCACTGCCGGATTCTGGCGCTAAAGTGAATATACACAATATCGTTATTGGTGGAAATAAAGTTACAAAGTCATATTTAATTGAACGAGAAATACCTTTCAGAGTTAACGACTCTATCATTTTTAGAAATGTTAACAAAGAGTTAGAGCAGGCCCGGCAACTCGTATACAATACTACTTTATTTAATGAGGTGAAATTAACAGCGAAATTCATTTCTTCGTCAGATATGGATGTAATGGTTGAAGTAAAAGAGCGATGGTATATTTATCCGGTGCCACAATTTCAGCTGGTAGACAGGAATGTAAACGAATGGATAAAAATTCACAATGCAGATTTAAACAGGGTTAATTATGGAATTAAATTTATTGATTATAACTTAAGCGGACGAAGAGATCAATTGCAGGTTTATTTGTTAAACGGGTATAGTAGAAACGTGTCTTTCAGGTACTCTGCTCCTTATAGTAATAGCAAACTAACAGAAGGATTTAGTGTATCGGCCGGCTTTTCCCGTAACCGGGAAATACCTTATAAAACCAGCTATCATAACGGATTATTATTTTATAAAAATGATCGTTTTGTAAGAGAAAACTGGTTTGCAAGTGCAGGATATATTTTACGCAGAGGGTATTATGTGCGGCATGTTTTTAGCGCCTCTTATTCTCATGCCTCTGTTAGCGATACGGTAATACAACCTAATTACAATCCTAACTATTTTAAGAAGGCTGCTTCTACAATCGGCTTCCCTGATTTTTCTTACCTGGTACAATATGTTAATGTAAACAACATTATTTATCCTTTAAAAGGAAAATTAATGTACATGGCAGTTTCAAAAAGAGGTCTGGGATTTAATAACGGGTTAGATATGCTATCACTGGAAGGCGGCTATCATCGCTATTGGAAGTTGGCAAAGAAGTGGTATCCCGGCATTCAGTCATTTGCTAAAATTAAGCTGCCATTTGATCAGGCATATATCAACCAGAGAGGATTGGGGTATGGAGATACTTATTTACGAGGTCTGGAATATTATGTTATAGACGGCGTTGTTACCGGGTTGTTTAAATCCACCTTAAAAAAAGAAATACTACATTTTACACTTCCACTCCCCATAAAATCAAAATCTTATAGTAAAATACCGGTTACTTTTTTTGCCAAGGTTTATGCCGATGCAGGGTATGTTTACAACAAAAAACAGTATGACACGTTTTTAAATGACAAATTCCTATATACCGGAGGCGGAGGCATTGATGTTTTTACCATTTATGATCTAACAGTTAGTTTTGAATATAGCCTGAATCAATTAGGAGAAAAGGGGTTATTTTTACATGTTCAATCTGCTTTTTAACAGAGATCTTCAATAACTAATACAATGCGAATAGCTATTTACAGCCGTGGAATTGAAAATAATCAACATATTGATATTAATCTGCTCTTGCAGGAACTAAATAAATATAATGTAGAGCCGGTTTTTTACCAGGATTTTTTCAATCTGTTTTATTCATCCATTAATATCAATACTCAATATTCAACCTTTAACTCCAGTAATGACCTTGATAAAACAATTGATTGTGTTATCAGTTTAGGGGGCGATGGCACTTTATTGGATACTGTTACATTAGTGAGAGATTCCGGTATTCCCGTTTTAGGTATAAATTATGGGCGGCTGGGATTTTTGGCCAGCATCGGTAAGGAAGATTTGCATAAAGCCATTCAGTCATTAGTTGACCAAACTTATGTGTTGGATAAAAGAACATTGATACACCTGGATGCTGAAATTCCACTGTTTGGAGATGCACCCTATGCACTGAATGAATTTACCTTGCATAAAAAAGACACGTCTCCCATGATCAAAATTCATACGTATTTAAATGGCGAGTTTTTAAATAACTATTGGGCTGATGGTTTGATTGTAGCCACACCAACCGGATCTACGGCTTATTCGTTGAGTTGCAACGGACCGGTAGTTTTCCCCGAAAGTGGAAGTTTTGTTATTACACCAGTAGCACCACATAACTTAAATATCCGACCCATCGTAGTGCCTGATGATAATATTATTTCCTTTGAAGTAGAGGGAAGAACAGATGGATTTATTTGTTCACTTGATGGCAGACGTGAATTGGTAGGTAAAGAAATACAGCTGGCAGTAAAAAAAGAAAGCTTTGAAATGAACCTTGTCAGACTTAGTGAAAATAATTTTTTGCAAACCCTTCGTACTAAGCTTTCCTGGGGATTGGATAAACGCAATTAATTTGTCTTAGCTACTTTACATATAAATGAGCTCAATTTTACCGTGTAACTTTGTATAAATATTATGCCGTATAAAGCTAAAAAAAGGTTACAATATATTTTTATACTCTATTGGTTTTTACTAACTTATATCATTGCTGCACTTATTTGGTGGTTTATTGCGCTGAATAATCAAAATCAGGAAGTATATGACTTAAAAAGACAGTTGGTAAAAACTGATATCCCTTCATATGCCAGGGTTATTGCAAAAATCAATGATGCAGAAAAAAGGAAAGACGCTCAATATATTGGTGAAGGGGCTATATTCTTGTTATTGATTATTGCCGGTATTGTTTTTTTCTTTAGAGCCGTTAGGAAACAATTAAAAATAAGCCACCAGCAACAAAGTTTTATGATAGCAGTAACGCATGAACTAAAAACGCCTATAGCTGTGATGCAACTAAATTTAGAAACACTCCAAAAAAGAAGATTGGATGACATTCGCCAGCAGAAACTAATAGCAACCACCCTGCAGGAGGCAGATCGTCTTAATGCACTTTGCAATAATCTACTCTTATCTTCACAAATTGAATCAGGTAGATATCATGTAATACAGGAAGAGTTCAATTTTTCAGAATTAGTTATCACATCAATAAAGGAATTCATTACTCGTTTTCCCGAAAAGAAATTTGAGTATGAGATCAGTGAAAAAATATTTTTTTATGGAGATCATTTTTTGCTGAGAATAGTGATTAACAACCTGATAGACAATGCTATTAAATATACTCCAAAAGAAACTTCTGTGAATATTGAAGTGATGGAAAAAGAGCGGCAAATTATTTGTTTTGTAAAAGACCTGGGTAAAGGTATTGTTGATGAAGAAAAGAAAAAAGTTTTTGATAAGTTTTACCGTATAGGCAATCATGCTACAAAAAGTTCTAAAGGCACAGGTTTAGGTTTATATTTAAGCAAAAAGATTATTTTGCAACATAAGGGCAATATTTTTATAAAAGATAATGAGCCAACCGGGGCTATCTTTACAATAGTTTTGCCCCAAAATTTACATTAAAACATGAGTAATAAGAAGAACATACTATTGGTAGAAGATGAAGAAAACCTGCAAGAAGCACTTAAATTAAATTTGGAGCTGGAGGGATTTGAAGTTACCAGTGCCTATGATGGTGCAGAAGCGTTAAATGCAGTACAAAAGGAACATTTTGATTTATTAATATTGGATGTAATGCTGCCGGAGCTGGATGGGATTAGTGTATGTGAAACAATCCGGCTTCAGTATCCCGATTTGCCCATTCTAATTTTAAGTGCGAAAAATACTAGCGCTGACAGAGTACTTGGATTGAAAAAAGGCGCTGATGACTACCTCACAAAACCCTTTAATTTAGAAGAGTTATTGTTACGTGTAAACAAACTGCTGGCTAAAAGTGAACGGATAATTTCAAGGCAATCTGTACCGGATATTTATGTTTTCGGAAAAAATAAAATCGATTTTAAAGCCTTGCAGGGATATGATAAAAATGGCAAACCCATTCAGCTAACCAAAAAGGAAGGCTTGTTGTTAAAGCTATTAATTGAAAATAAAAATGAAGTCATCACAAGAGAAAAAATCCTTCAGGTAGTATGGGGTTATAATGTTTATCCCACTACACGAACCATTGATAATTTTATTTTAAATTTTCGTAAATATTTCGAAGAAGATACCCGTAATCCAAAATATTTTCACTCCGTGAGAAGTATAGGGTATAAGTTTACAGATGCTTAAAGTGCATCAAATGCTTGTGCTACTTCTTTAGCTTTTTCTAATAATGTTTCTCTTTGTAAACCCACGTCTGTAGGCGTGTACAGGGCCCATTCTATTTGTTCCAAAATTTTTTGTAACTTTGCATTTAAATCAGGCGGTATATTTTGTTTGCTAAGATGTTCATGTATCGTTTTTCTATCTACAATTTGATCTTCCAATTTTAATTTATTCACTATATATTTTTTCAAAGAATAATTCAGCGTACTATAAAATTTTTCTTTATCCGTATCGTATAAATATTTCTCTGCTTCCTTAAACGAATCTTCTGTTTTTAAATTGGGTTCTTTAGTTTGTGATTTTTCTTGTTGTGGCGTCGACTGCTTTTTTATAATAGTTCTTTTATTATCTTTTTTAATCCAGATAATTAAACCGAGCATAACGCAAATTCCAATACCTGCAATAATCCACCATCGATTGGCAAACAATCTATTATAAAAATATTCGTCTTTTTTTTCAGGGGTAATATTGCTGGTAGTTTTCTTATTTCCCTGGGTTACTTTAAATTTTATAGCGTTTGTAGAAGCATTTTTGTAGCTGGCAGTTTGTGGATCAAAAAATGTAAACTGTATAGCAGGAATTTCATAAGTACCAGCGCTATCAGCCGTAAAGCTATAGTTATAAGTGATTTTTCCACTTACGGGAACATCTAGTTTGTCAATATCTGTTGTGATTTTGGGTTCATAGCCATCAAGGCCTGTCGGCCAGTTGATATCCGGGGCTGTTATTAATGGCATATTACCTTTCCCATCAATGGTAAGAAGCAATTGACCTGCATCGTCAGTAGAAAGAGTATTTTTATTTAAACTGGCATTGATGGTAAAACTGCCAACAGCTCCCTTAAAACCAGCAGGTTTATTATCAGGTAACGGCTTAACAGTAATAAATATGGGCTTATTTTGTAAGGTTACTTTATGGCTCTCAATGGCTTCCGGAGGTAAGGTAATATCCGAAAAATCATCAAAAATATCGTCTATCCGTTGCCGTTGATTTGCATATTCTTCTTTAATAAACTGAATAGTATTTTCCACTTCAGCTTTTTCTATTTCAATCGTGCCGGCCTGTAAAGGATATAACTGAGCTTTTCTAATGGTATAAACATTATACTCTTTACCATTATAATTTTCCCGTGTAGAGTAAAAATTATCGGGCCCTTGTAAATCTATTACCGAAAAGCCATTAAATGAAGGGTTTTTAGTAAGTATGCTTTCGCTCTTTAATCTTGTATAGAGCTTATAAGTTACAATTATCGGTTCTCCTACATAGCAGGAACTTTTATCTGTTGTTGCCAGCACAAACATGTTTTTTTGCACTTTCTCTTGGGGCGATTCTCCTTTTTTTAAAATATTTTCATTATTGGCGGCTTCCTCCCTCGCAAAAGGATCTATACCCGGCCAGGGTGACTGAAAGAAACTATTGGCAGCGCTATTGTTGCTGCTACTATTATTACCAGAAGTACTATTAGTTACTACAATGTCAGTAGAGTTGCTTTGTAATGTTTTCCCATTTACAATTGCCGTTGCCGGAGGGATGGATAATTTGCCAGTAGTAAGAGGCTGCAGAATATAGGTGATGGATACTGATTTTTTTATAACATTGTTAATAATGGAAGTACTACTTTCCTGATTTGGCCCACTAATAATATTGAAATTTTTTAATGACGGCGCTATTATTTTTTCTACGCTTTCTGCATTCTCAACTGTAAATTTCAATTGAGCATACTCATTCTTTCCAATTTTATCAAGAGTGAAAGTAGCAGTAAATTTTACTTGGGAAAATGAATAAAAAGAGGTTAGTAATAGTAATATGCTTAGTAATTGCTTATTCATAGCCAATACAAAAATACAAAATACTATTTGTATAGATTAGTAATAATCAGGCATTAACAAACCCTTAATAGAAAGTTACAAATCGCCCAGTTGAGGCCTCAACACAATATCTTCTACTACAGCCTGGGGAGAAAGCTTGCTGGCAGCAACAATCATTTTTGCTATATCTTCAGGCTCCATAATACGTTGATTGCTATTATCAAAATTACCCCAACTATCCGTTAGTACTGCGCCGGGATATACCGATGTTACCTTAATATGATGAGATTTTAATTCTTCCCTTAAATTTTTGCTAAAACCCATTAATGCGAATTTGCTAATGCTGTAGCTACCCCCATGCGTATAAGCTTGCAGAGATGCAATAGAGCAAATATTGAAAATATGCCCCCCCTTATTTTTTTTCATATTGGGAACAATGGCCCTTGTAATATGATAAGCGCTGTATAAATTAGTCTCAATCATTTTTTCAACAGTTCCATCCTCTTCCTCACAAATATTGCCCGGCAAAAACTGGCCGGCATTGTTTATCAGGATATCAATTGCACCATAGCTATTACAGAATGATCCAAATTGTACAGCTTCCTCTTTTTTGGATACATCAACAACTTGGGAAACAATGGCAATTTGAGGATATCGCTGTTGTAATGTTACAACCATATTCTTCAATAATTTTTCATTTCTTGCACACACAATAAGATGAGCGCCCTCGGCTGCGTATGCCTCTGCTATGGCTTTTCCGATACCTTTGCTGGCTCCGGTTATAACTACATTCATATGAAAACTTATTAAGTATTTTAAGTGTTATATTGCGGAATGTAAAATTAATGAACAAATCAATAGTACAATTTTAATAAGTGTGAATGTTAAAATATAAACATCTTTTTTTTGATTTGGACCACACTTTGTGGGATTTTGATACCAACGCCAAAGAAACTCTGGGAGATATATTCCTTCAATTTGAACTGGAGAAGCGAATAACGACTGATTTTACGGGCTTTTATACAGCATATTTATATCATAACAAAATATTATGGAACCGATACCATCACGGATTCATTACGGCAGATGAACTAAAATGGAGACGTATGTGGCGTACTTTGTTAGATTTTAAAATTGGTGATGAAAAATTAGCCAAAGAATTGAGCAGTTGTTTTTTAGAAATTTTGCCTACTAAAAAAACCTTATTTCCTCATACATTCGAAATCTTGAACTATTTACAGGAAAAAAATTATCAGTTGCATCTTATTACCAATGGATTTGAAAAAACTCAGTGGAGTAAGATTAATAATAGCGGACTGGATATTTATTTTAAGCAGGTGATTACATCCGAGGCAAGTAATAGTTTAAAACCCAAAAGAGAAATTTTTGAATTTGCTTTGAGCAAAGCGCAGGCTACTCTGGAAGAAAGTATTATGTTAGGCGATAACCTGGAGGCAGATATTCAGGGAGCTATCAACTTCAACATGGATTGTGTTTTTGTGAATCATTTACAAGAAGCAACTGATTTACAACCTACGTATACAGTTTGCCATTTGCAGGAACTTAGGAATATTTTCAAATAAAAAAACCTTCCAAATGCTGAAAGGCTTTCCTGGTAAAATTTTTTAGACAATCATTACATTTTTGCAGTCGCACTTTTTTTGCAACATGCTTTGGTAGATTTCTTGCAGCATTTTTTACCTTTAGCACATTTTTTTCCTTTTCCAGGATGTGCAAAGCTTACGCCGGTTACTAAAAAGGCAGCAGTGGCTAATAAAAATAATTTTTTCATAATATTGTTTTATTTAATATTTAACGATTAAAATTAATGGGTATTTTATTATCAGCCAAGTAAAAATTGTTAAAATGGAATTAATAGTATTGATTACCAGGTGGCGATAGTCGTTACGCCGCCTTTTACAACCTGGTTCAATTGCACATTTAGCTGAGTACCAATGGGTAATAACAGGTCTACACGGCTTCCAAATTTGATAAATCCCAGCTCCTGGCATTGTGTAACTTTTTGGCCGATTTGTGAATAATTAACAATTCTTTTGGCCAGAGCGCCGGCAATTTGTTTCACCAATATTTCTGAACCGCCTTTTCTAATTACCACGGAGTGTCTTTCATTTTCAGTAGAAGATTTAGGATTCCAGGCTACCAGATATTTACCTTTATGATACTGATTATACACTATATCGCCGCTAACAGGATTACGATTCACATGTACATTGGCGGGGCTCATAAAAATTGATACCTGCAATCTTTTTTCTTTGAAATATTCTTCATCAAAAGTTTCTTCTATTACCACTACTTTTCCGTCAGCAGGTGCAACAATGGCATTATCCTGAATGGTTAGGTTACGATTTGGAATACGGAAAAACGATACGATAAATAATAGTACGATCAAAGTAACAACAAAAAAAAGCCAGCAAAATAAAGGTGCACCAACACTAAAAAAAGAAAAAATGGCAAAATTGGCTGCTCCAAATATAAGCGTAGTTATGGCAATGGTTTTATAACCCTCTCTGTGTATTGTCATCGATAGAAATTAATTAGCAAAGATACGCTACCAATTCAAAGCTGGCTACATTATTACAAACAATTTTATATACAACCATACAAAGGGGGTAGCTACCAAAAGAGAGTCAAACCGGTCTAAAAAGCCACCATGCCCCGGCATCATATTGCCGCTATCCTTTACCTGGGCCATCCGTTTGAGCTTACTCTCCAACAGATCTCCTAAAGTGCCGAATATGGCAGCAATTCCGGCTATAACGAACCATTGGTATTGTTGTAAAGATAAATTGTAAGTAGAGCTAAAGGAGGCCAGCCATCCGACAATAATAATACACAGGATAATTCCTCCGATTGTTCCTTCCCATGTTTTTTTAGGAGAAATTTTGGAGAAAGGAGTTTTACCAATCAGAGAACCTACAAGATAAGCCATGGTATCATTTATCCACATTGATCCTATAATAGTCATCGGAATAATTATCCCCTCCATATCATTTTTTAAAGAAAAATTTGTTTTAACGGCTCTTACATCAATCATCAATAAAATAGGTAGCGTAATATAAATGATTCCCCATAAGCTGTATAACCCATATTTTTGGTGGTTAATCTTTTTCATCAATCTAACGAACTCATACCAGCAACCAAAGTGTATAATGGTAAATAAAATACAAAAACTCCAAAAATTCCAAAGCAGACCTGCAAGCATTACCACCACAAATATGATAGATGATAATGTTCTGGTTTTAAATGTTTGAATATTAAATGCCATTACGAAGATTAGTTGGTATTAAGCAGTTGTTCCAAAAGGGTCTGATTCTACGTACAAAGCTTTTTCCTGTTCCTCAATTTTGTGTCGTTTGTTCTTGCTGATTTTATTAAACAAAATAAATAAAGCAAGCAAAATTATAAAAGTAATTGCCAGGCTCCATATAGGCATGGTGGTATCCATTTCATTTACATTAACCGGTAATTTTTTTGTTTTGTTTAAATAAAAAAGTTGTATCACCGCCAATAAATTATTAATAAAATGGGCTAAGGTATTGATCCAGATATTTTTGCTTAGATGAAACAGCAAGCCCAGTGCTAATCCCAGAATAAATCTGCTGATGAATAAATAATATGAAGCATGGATCAGGCTAAAAATGATAGATGTAACAATGATAGCCAGCAATGGTTTTTTCCACCAGCGTACAAATAAGTTTTGCAGCACACCTCTGAATAACAATTCTTCAAATAATGCCGGCAAAAATGCTATGATAAAAACGGCCAGAAAAAACTGCGGCCAGGTATTTAAAGTACTCATCGCAGTAATAGCCTCGTTATACATTTTGTCTGCCTGCCTGGCTACGGCATCTATATGAGGAAAATGTGATAAAACCGACTTACTAATATCAGCAAATGGATTAGCAAAAGCCGAGGCACATAGCATAATAAAAAAAGCAATGGCTACCTGGCTGATAGAAAAATATTTATTGAACCCGGCCCAAAAAAATTTTCTGTGGCAAATAAAAATATACGCAACCGATGGTATGAAAAGTAGAAAGAAAGTGCCTAATATTTGCGACAATTGTGCATAAACGGCATTTTCAGGTTTCATCAAAGCCCTTACCATTGCCTCAGCTTTTTCCTGGATAGGAAGTGTATTCGGGCCGAGCGCTTTATTGGCAAAATAAATTTGTATTAGCCCTGCTAATAACATTCCTAAGCCTGCAAAACCCAACAGAATACCCAACTGAGCCCATCCTGAAAATCCTTTCACACTTTTATATCTCATAAAATAATAATATTTATAATTAAGTGCGTAAATTTACAGTTTATTTAGTTTATGGTTTGATGTTTGGGGTTTATTGTTTTGGGTTTAGGATTATTTTGTATTTGCTAAAATATAAGTTATAAAAATTATTAACCCTGTCATGTCCTAAAAAAAGTTGACACTATTACTATTATTATTTTTTCTTTTTT
>CAZPHA010000033.1:0-29004 GCA_964586215.1 uncultured Ferruginibacter sp. | reverse complement strand
AAAAATCACTAAAAATTGGCTAAAAAAAAATTATTTTGCTCAAAATGGGTTAAAATCGTGTCAAACTCGGGAATGGATTACTTGGAATGGGGCCGTTCCCTTTTGAAGGTGAGGAAGATGCTGATTTGATCAATGCAGGTAAGCAAACTATTACCACACTTCCCGGATCTGCGTTTTTTGATAGCGCTATGAGTTTTGGGATGATACGGGCCGGAAAAGTTGATTTAACCGTATTGGGCGCCATGGAAGTAAGTGAGCAGGGAGATATTGCCAATTGGAAAATACCAGGGAAAATGGTAAAGGGAATGGGAGGGGCGATGGACTTAGTGGCCAGCGCTAAAAATATTATCGTGGCCATGATGCATACTAACCCCAAGGGTGAATCGAAATTGTTGCCCCAATGTACCTTGCCGCTTACTGGAAAAAAGTGCGTAAAAAAAATAGTTACCGATTTAGCCGTATTGGATGTAACTGATCAGGGCTTTAAATTATTGGAAAGGGCTCCCGGAGTATCTGTGGAAGAAATTGTTGCCAAAACTTCCGGCAAGTTGCTTGTGGAAGGTGAAGTGCCGGAGATGAGGGTGTAACGTTGTTATCGAATTCATTTTTTGTCTGCCGTGATTTGTGTTGGCAGGCTTTCAGCATTTTCAGGGAGACACTGGCTATCTCCAATCAAAATGCAAAAATATATCCTGTCATTCGTCACTCACCTTTCCACCACCACCAAACTCACTGCACAGCCACCGCCCGGGGCCAGCGCCAGTGGTAGCCTGGTTTGGTAATTCACTATTTTTTTCGTAACTTTGTATGCTGAAGGGTTCTTCTCAAAATGTGCGTCTTTTGCATCGGCGTAAATGGTAGCCAGATATTTCTTCCCCTTGTCTAAAAAATCCAGTTTAAGCGTAGTTGTTCGGCTATTTTCATCAGTAATAGCACCCATAAACCAGTTATCGGTACCCTTGGCTTTACGGGCTATGGTAAGATAATCTCCCGGTTCGGCTTCCAGGTATCGGGTATCGTCCCAATCTACGGCCACATCCTTGATAAATTGAAAGGCATCTAATCTTTTCTCATAGCTCTCGGGTAAATCGGCTGCCATTTGTAAGGGACTATACAAGGTAACATATAAGGCTAATTGCTTTGCCAAAGTAGTATGGATGATGTTATTTTCAGTACTGTCCCAGCGGCTCATTTTTAATTCAAAAATGCCGGGTGTATAGTCCATCGGTCCGCCCATTAATCGGGTAAAAGGTAAGATAGTTTCATGGTCGGGCAGGTTGCCATTACTCCAGGCATTGAATTCCATGCCTCTTGCAGCTTCACAGGCTAGCCAGTTAGGATAGGTACGGTGCAAGCCGGTAGGGCGAACAGGCTCGTGAGCATCCAGCATAATTTTATATTCAGCCGTTTTTTGCGCAACCCTGTTGTAGTGATTAATCATCCATTGGCCGTCGTGATGCTCACCTCTTGGAATGATTTTGCCAACATAGCCTGTTTTTACTGCATCGTAACCATAGGCTTTCATAAACCGGTAAGCAGTATCCATCTGTCTCTCATAATTGGTTGCCGAACCGGATGTTTCATGATGCATGATGAGTTTCACTTTTTTATTGGCTGCGTATTGTACTAAAGTTTTTATGTCAAAATCAGGGTAAGGCGTAACAAAGTCAAAAACATTTTCTTTCCATTCGCCAAACCAGTCTTCCCATCCGGTATTCCATCCTTCTACCAGTACGCCATCAAAACCATGCCTGGCTGTAAAGTCGATGTAGTGTTTTACATTTTCCGTAGTAGCGCCGTGTCGGCCGCTGGCTTTATCCCAGGTGGCTTTGCCAATGTGCATTTCCCACCATACACCCACATATTTCATAGGCTTTATCCAGCTTACATCTTTTATAGCAGAAGGTTCGTTTAGATTTAAAATGATTTTAGATGCCAGGATACCTGTAGCTTTGTCGCTGACAATAATGGTACGCCAGGGCGTATGTGCAGGCGCCTGCAGGTAAGCTTTGTTGCCTACGGCATCCGGTACAAGTTTGCTGGATAAAGTGAAATTACTTTTATCAATTTCCAAATTCATGGCAGGGTAGTTCACTAAAGCAGCTTCGTGTATGTTGATATAAAGCCCATCACTTGTTTTAAGCATCAGTGGTGTTTGTACAGCATTGCTACTAAAAAATGTTTTGGTATTGATGCTGGAGTATGTTTTAGAAACAGCAGCATCTACTTCGCTTAAAAGTGTGGTATACGGATTGAACTCATTGCTGTCAAAATCACCAGGTATCCAAAATGCTTTATGGTTGCCCGTGAGGTGGAATTGCGTCTTTTCATCTTTTACGATAAAATGATTCAGGTGTTTTTGTGTTGGAAATTCATATCTGAAACCTACGCCGTCATCAAAAATTTTGAAAATAATATCAAAAAACAAATCAGTAAAATAATTTTTTTGCGCTAATCTTATTCTCAGTAATTTATGATTATCATTAATTTCCTTCACTTCACCCCAAACAGGTTGCCAGGTAGTATTGGAGGAGGATGAATCAATTTTTTCAATAGTTAATTTTTCTTTTGCCGAGGTTAGGGGCCGATTATCGAAACTTGCTTTCAACTCTAGCCCTAGTAGCGAAGGTAGAATAGCAGGTTTATTTTTATATTCTATAGCATAAGTTGGTCTCCCCGAATCGTCCAGCCAGAATTTGAGTAGCGTAATATGGTTTGGCGAAGAGATGGATATCTTTTGTTGTGCAAAACCACCAATAGTTAGTATAATCAGTAAAATGTTTAGGATCATTTTTTTGCAGCTCATATAAGTTAGTTTGAATGGCAATATATTTATTTTACATTGTCAAAAAATCGTTTAAAAAATAACAATTGGTAAGGAATAGCGTTTCGCCAATAATCCCAATTATGTTCGCCAGGGCGTTCAATATAATCATGGAGGATATTAAGGGATAACATTTTCTCATGCAACTGCCGGTTCGACTGGATAAAAATATCTTTTACGCCACAATCGATAATTATTTTTGGATAGGTAGTAGCATAGTTTTCAATCAAATGAATAATGCTCCAGTCATGCCATATTTTTTTATTACTAACAGTATCGCCTATACGCTTTATGATGTCAAATTTATTCTTGCTATCCCACAAGTTAACACCTCCGCTGATGCTTCCGGCTGCGCCGAAAATATCGGAATGACGCAGGCCTAAAAATAGTCCGCCATGTCCACCCATGCTAAGGCCTGTAATGGCACGATGATTTTTATCATTCAGGGTTCTATATTTCTTATCGATACATTCTACTAACTCTTTTGAAACATATGTTTCGTATTTGAAATTGCTATCAATCGGGCTGTCGAAATACCAGCTACTATACTCGCCATCGGGGCAAACAATAATTAATTGATAAGCATCAGCGTACTGCTTTAATTCCGGTGTTTTTTTTATCCAGTTATTATAACTTCCGGCGTAGCCGTGTAATAGATAAACGGTTGAAAATTTTCGCTGTTTTTCTTTCACGTAGTTATCAGGTTTAATCACAACACATCGAATGGATTTATGCATACTATTGCTAAATGTAACAACAGTATCAACGCTGCCACCCAAACAACATATTGAGTATTGAATGAGTATGAGAAGAAAAAAATGCTTTATCATTTTTTTTCTTAAAGCTACTGATAAAAAAAAAGCTGCCCAAATCGGACAGCTTTAAACTCGATGGGTATAATCCCCCTCAGCTTGATGAGGGGATATCCATTTTCGTAAATTTTCAACAAAATATTTTGGGAAAATTTATATAAAAATATTTAATAATATTATTGTTTTTGCCGTTGCATAGGGTTTACATTGCCGGTAGCGCTACCTCTCGTACCGCCATTTTTGGATTTATATAGCTGAAATTTACTGGGAACTGCATTGTCAATCTCAGGCCATATATTATTACTTATATTAATATCAGCTGTTTCCTGAAGTGGATCCAATATAATTGAAGTCACTTCTTTATTTTTTACAAAAGTCTTTACTACTTTGTTTTCATTTTTCCGCCATATTTGAGCAGGTATGCGATCTATTTCTTTCGTTCCATCTGTATAAGTCCATTCAATAATTAATGGCATTATCAAGCCACCTTTATTGGTAAAGGTTAGTTCGTATAGTTTTTTATTACCGGCAATTTGTTGCTTTTGTTCAGGGGTATAGTCATCAATAGGAGTATTATTGTCTGTTGTAATTTTTATGGATGTTGTGTCTACTTTCACGAGTCCTCTGCTGTACTGCCAGTAAAAATCTCTCAGGCTGGTATCAGCATCCGTAGCAAAAATAATTTTTTTATCTTCCCTGTTCCTGATTTTAGAAATGTCTTCAAAAGGGTTTAAGGTTGGTGGTGGAACAGATTGTGTAGTAGCGGTCGGCTTTTTTTGAGGTGTTAAAGCATTTATATCCGGCACTGACCATTTTACAGAATCCAGGGAAATATCACAAGGATCAGTACCATAAAACCAACCTCGCCAAAACCAGTCTAAATCTTCGGCGCTGGCATCTTCCATGGTTCTAAAGAAGTCTGCCGGAGTAGGGTGTTTAAAAGCCCAGCGACGGGCATATTCTCTAAATGCGTAATCAAATAAATCTCTCCCCATAACGGTTTCTCTTAAAATATTCAGTGCTGCGGTAGGTTTACCGTAGGCATTGGATCCCAGGCTGATGATATTGTCAGCGTTAGTCATAATCGGTTCCAATTCATCTTTGGGCAATTTCATATAGTCAACTATTTTATAAGCTGGGCCACGGGAAGAAGGAAATTTATTATCCCATAACTCCTGTGCCAGATATTGGCAAAAGGAATTTAATCCTTCATCCATCCATGCCCACTGCCTTTCGTCACTATTAATAATCATCGGAAAAAAATTATGTCCTACTTCATGTATCACTACTCCCAGCATGCCAATTTTAGTTGCTTCACTATAGGTGCCGTCTTTTTCGCAGCGGCCATAGTTGAAACAGATCATCGGATATTCCATACCGTTAGCGGCTTCAATACTTTGTGCAACCGGATAGGGATAAGGAATGGTAAATTTTGAGTAAGTTTTAATCGTATGCGCTACGGCTTTTGTACTAAACTTACGGTATAGGTTATACGCTTCTTTTCCATAGGCACTCATACACATTACTTTTTTACCTTCTACTGTTGCCGGCATAGCATCCCAGATGAATTTTCTGCTGCTACCCCATGCAAAGTCACGAACCATATCGGCCTTAAATATCCAGGTTTTCTTTTTATTATTTCTGCTTTTCTCTGCTGCTTTGGCTTCATCGAGTGTTACGATTTCCACAATGTCTTTAGCAGTTTGTGCCTGTTGCCAGCGGGCATATTGTGTAGGTGTAAGTACCTGTTGATAATTTTGTGCTTGTCCGGTGGCCATTACAATATGGTCACCTGGAACCGTCATCGCTACTTTAAAATTCCCAAAGGTCAGCGCAAATTCTGCTGATCCACTAAACTGATGATTTTGCCAGCCCTGAAAATCACTGTAAACACACAGGCGTGGGTACCATTGAGACATGGTAAATAAGTCATTACCATCTTCCGGGAAATATTCATAACCTCCACGTCCGCCATATTTAGTACGATCTATGATATTATAATTCCAGTCAACTTTAAAAATAAATTTTTGACCGGGCTTTAGAGGTTGCGGTAACTCTATTCTCATCATCGTTTTGTTGATAGAGTATGATAATGCATTGCCGGCAGCGTCTGTTAATTTTGTAATATTTAGGCCATACTCTTTATCATGTTTGCCTTCCAGCTGCATCAAGTCTTTTTCAGATAAAATAGAGGGTATGGCACTGCTACTTTGATAGCCGGCATTATTTTTACTATTGTGTTGATTTTCATCCAATTGGAGCCATAAATAAGTAAGAATATCCGGTGAATTATTAAAATAAGTAACAGTTTCTTTACCTGATAGTTTTCTATTATTTTCATCTAATTCACAAGCGATATCATAATCACACCTTTGCTGCCAGTATTTGGGTCCGGGAGCACCGCTGGCAGTGCGATACTCATTGGGCGAAGGAAGAATCGTACCCAATTGCTCAAACCGATTACCATGATTACTACCGGGATTATTTTTAATGTCTTGTGCAAAACCATTCAATAGGAATAGGGTGCATGCCACTAAGAAAACAATTTTTCTCATTTTTAAGTATTATTTTTTAGGGTTAACCACCTTTCAAAAGTGGTCGACCTATACCACATTTAATTTTTGCCATAAATTTCTTTATTATTTCCTTTGTAAAAAAAAATAATTTCTCCATGGCTTCTATCTTATTTAAATTTAAATGGCTGGTATGGGCACTTGGCGCTATGACTCATGTAAATATGGGTACTGATTTAGAAACTTATACCAAAAATCCTTCTGATACACACCCTTTTTATGTAAGTGTTACTGAAATTGAGCACAATAGCAAAGACAAAACTTTGGAGATTAGTTGCAAAATATTCTCAGACGATTTTGAGAAAACACTTCGAAAAAATTGTAACTGTAAGGTTGATTTATTGCACCCGGCGGACAAAGCGGCTATGGATCAATTGGTAAGTGATTATGTAAAAAAACATTTATCTCTTAAAATTAATAATAAAAATGTTGTCATTAATTATCTTGGGTATGAATCAATTGATGAGAGTGTTTACAGCTATTGGCAGGTGGACGGCGTTCAAAAAATTAGTCAAATAGAGGTAAAAAATAATTTGCTCTACGATTATAATCAGCAACAGGTAAACGTAGTGCATGTAACAGTAATGGGTAAACGAAAAAGTAGTAGATTGAATTATCCTAATACGAAGGTTGGTTTTAAGTTTAGGGTTTGAGGTTTGGAGTTTGACGTTTGGGGTTTGAAGTTTATTGTTCGCCGTTGTCGGTCGTCGGTTGTCGGTCGTCGGTCGTCTTAACTAACAGCTTATCAATTCGTTGCCCATCCATATCAATTATTTCAAATGAAAAGCACCGCCATTCAAAAGTTTCCCCCGTGGTAGGAATTTTTTTCAATTCGTGCAGCACAAAGCCTGCCAGGGTGTCAAATTCGTGTTCCCCTTCATTCATCCATTCGGTTTTATCAAATTTGCTTAAAAAATCGTAAAAAGTTATTTGGGCGTCAATTAAAAAACTTCCATCATTGCGTTCCACAATTTCGTATTCATCCTGGCCTGTTTGTGGTACTTCACCTACAATGGCTTCTAAAATATCATTCAGGGTAACCATGCCTTCTAGTGTTCCATATTCGTTGACAATGAAGCAGCTATGTATTTTAGTTTCTTTAAATTTCTCTAATACCTGGTAGGGGCTATTATTTTCCGGAACAAATAATGCAGGCTTCATAAACGCACTTAATAAACTGTCAGGTGGGGCTTTTAATAAATCTTTGATATGGATAACTCCTTTTATTTCATCTACGATTTTATCGCAAACCGGATAAGTAGAGTAGGTAATCGTGTCAAATTTATCTTTTACTGTTTGCACCATATCATTGATATCAAACCATTCAATATCCGTTCGATGCGTCATCAAAGAGGTGATGTTTCTGTCGCCTAAGTGAAATACACGTTCAATAATTTCTTTTTCCTCTTCTTCGATGGTGCCGTATTCGCTTCCTTCGGTAATCATCGCTTTTATTTCATCTTCTGTAACCGCATTGTCGGACGATACTTTTACGTTAAATAGTTTAAAAATGATACTGGTAATGGTATTGAGCAGCCATACAATCGGATAAGCAATGGTGGATAGAAAATTCATGGGGCCCGCCACTATTCTGGCAATTTTTTCTGCCCGGAGCATACCGATTCTTTTGGGGATTAATTCGCCGAAGATGATAGACAGAAAAGTAACTAAAATCACAATCAATACAGTTGAGATATTCTCAGCATAAGGTTGTAATATTTTAATTTTTGCCACGGTCGGTTCTAAATTCTTACTAAATTTTTCTCCTGAATAAACACCCGTTAAAATGGCAATGAGTGTAATGCCGATTTGAGCTGTTGACAAGAATTTTTCAGGGTTTTCCGTCAGGTTAAGCGCTGTTTTTGCTTTTTCATCTCCTTTGTTGGTAAGACTTTCAAGCCGGCTTTTTCGGGCGCTGACAAGGGCAATTTCACTCATTACAAAAAGTCCATTTAAAAAAATGAGCGCTAGTAAAATAAATATTTCTATCATAACGGTAGTTAAGATAAGCCAAATTGCTTATTAAAAGATTTTCCGCACAAATATCCGATAAGTATTCCAATCATGGCGCCACAAAGTATATCTAAGGGATAATGCACGCCCACATATACCTGCGCAATGGAAATCATAAATGCCCATAAAAAAAATATCCAGGGCCAAATACGAAACCTTTGTTTTAATGTAATAAAAAAATAAGTGGCGATACCAAAATGGTTGGTAGCGTGGGAGGACGTAAAACTGCTGCTTTGTGGTTTATAGCTCACCAACACCCTCACCCAATCTCCCAGGGAGGCGTCATTACAGGGGCGGATACGTGTAACATTTTCTTTAATTAAATCACTGCTGATAAAATTGGTAAGGATAGCAGTACAGGCGCCAAAAATTACCCACCACCAGCCTTTATTTTTGAAATTAATAACACCAAAAAGTATTAGAAAAAAATATAATGGTATCCAAAAAGTAGCGTTGCGTAACAAAGGCATCAGCCAGTCAAAAAAATTATTCTGCCAGTGATTATTAATTACTTTAAATAAATACTGATCATATTGTAAAACAGAATTCATCATATTTAGGACAAAAATAGCTGCTTATCCAAAAATAATTAAACTAACTTAGCATTTGGCTTAAAAATATTATAAATGTTTTTATTAAGAAGGATTCCCCGTTTACTAAAATGGCTGTTTACCGTATTGGTATTTTTTCTGGTTTTGATGATGTTATATCGTATTTTCTTTTTCTGGCATTATAAGACTGTTGATAAGGTTTTTTCCATGGGGGCCTTTGTACTGGGCTTGCGGTACGATTTAAGGGTGGTGGGTATTATGGGAATGATCATATTGATCCTTTCTGTCATTCCCGGCCTCCATCCTTTCAAGCGCCTAAAATCATCCAGATTTTGGAATTTTTTATTAACGTTTTTTTTAAAAATTACACTGCTGATTTTTATTATTGATTTTTATCATTATGATTATTTGCATCAACGGTTAAATGCATCCGTTTTAAATTATTTCAGTGATGCAGGAATTTCTGCCAAAATGGTATGGCAAACTTATCCGCTAATAAAAGTTATTTTGCTATTGGCCCTGCTGGCAGTTGCTGCATGGATTTTTTTCAGATGGTTGCTTTCCCGTTATCAACAGGTGCATGTAGTTGATAAGCGAAGAAAAATATGGATGTATGTGTTGAGCAGTGTATTGCTGGGTGTGGCAGTATTTGGTAAGGTTGGTCAATATCCTTTGCGTTGGAGTGATGCATTTTCGTTAGAAGACGATTTTAAATCGAATGTGGCATTGAATCCATTTCAAAGTTTTTTCAGTACTCTCAGTTTTAGAAATTCAACTTTTGATATTGAAAAGGTTAAATCAAACTACACCCTGATGGCTGGCTATCTGGGTGTAAAAGAGCTTGATAGTGTGCATTTAAATTATAATCGCAATTATACGTTTACGGATACTGCGGCGCAAAAGCCTAATATTGTTTTGGTGATTTGTGAAAGTTTTAGCGCTTATAAAAGTAGCGCTTATGGCAATCCTCTAAATACCACTCCTTATTTTGATGCTTTAACAAAGCAGGGCTTATTTTTTGACCGTTGTTTTACTCCGGCTTACGGCACTGCCAGGGGTGTATGGGCTACCATTACCGGCATACCGGATGTGGAAAGTCCACGTACAGCCAGCCGTAATCCCAGTGCAGTGGATCAGCAAACCATTATTAATAATTTTGTTGGATATGATAAGTTTTATTTTTTAGGTGGTAGCGCCAATTGGGCAAATATCAGGGGATTGCTTACGAACAATATTCATGCTTTACATTTATACGAACAGGATGACTACCATGCATCAAAGGTGGATGTGTGGGGTATTAGTGATAAAAATTTATTTTTAGAAGCGAATAAGGCGCTGGCAAAGCAACAGCATCCCTTTTTTGCAATCATTCAAACGGCTGATAACCACAGACCGTATACCATTCCGGATGAAGATCAGCAGGAGTTTAAAAAACTGGAAGTACCGATAGACTCATTAAAAAAGTATGGTTTTGAGAGTAATGCAGAGTTCAATGCTTTCAGGTATACCGATTTTTGTTATCAAAAATTTATGGAAGCTGCTCAAAAAGAGCCTTATTTTGGCAACACTATTTTTGTATTTGTGGGTGATCATGGAATAAGGGGTAATGCCGGAAATATGTTCCCCAAAAGCTGGACCACCAATGGCCTTACCTGCGAACATGTCCCCCTGCTGTTTTATGGCCCTAAATGGTTACAGGCTGGCAGAATTAGCCGGATCTGCTCACAAGTGGACATTTTGCCTACTTTAGCATCTTTGGCCAAAATACCGTATCAAAATAACACATTTGGGAAAAATTTAATGGATACAGGTTTTAATAATATAAATTCAGATTTTGCTAAGGAAAAATTTGCCTTTATTATTGATCATGATGAGAAAACGATTGGACTACTCAACAATAAATATTATTATTTTTTTAATATGAAGAGCAAAAAGGAGAACTTTGTGTCCGTAGAGCATAACGATCCTGTTATCGAAACAGATAGCCTGAGGGCTTTAAAAGCTTATATGAACCAACTTACACAGGCATATTATGAAACGGCTAAGTATTTATTGTTAAATAATAAGAAAAAATAATACATATAATATATTTGTTAAATAATTAATATTTGAGAGACTATGATGCTTAAGTGGAGAGTGCCCAAAACTATACAATGGCTGGTAAAATTATTTGTTATTTACCTGTGTATTTTTACTTTATTCAGAATTGCAACGGCCATTTTTTTTAAGCCAAAAGGGCTAACTATCATATCATTATTACCATCTTTCTGGCTGGGGTTAAAATATGATCTGAAATGGATTTCTTTTTTATTGATGCCGATTGCAGCATTATCACTTTTGCCAAAACTATCACCTTTTTATAGTGAAAGTCGTAAAAAGGCGTGGACTATTTATCTGGGGATAATCACCTTGTTGGCGCTATTTTTCTTTGGCGCTGATTTCGGACAATTTGCGTATATCAATGCACGGCTGAATGCGGATGCTTTGATTTTTGCAGAAGACCCTAAAGAAAGCCTGCAAATGCTTTGGCAGAGCTATCCCATCATTCGGATATCGGGCGGAATTATAGGAGCAGTTTTGATGATGATTGCTGTTTTTAGAAGAACGCATGTGGGCGTTGAAGAAAAAAATATGACCATGCATAAATTTGCGTATCGTAAAAGATGGCACCTGGCTGCACTGGCAATCCTGAGCTGGTTTATGTACGGTTTTTTTACCTTAAAGCCATTGAACTTTTTCAGGGCTTTTAATCTGAATGATGAATTTAAAAGTAACCTGGCTTTGAATCCTTTTGAGAATTTCTTTGCTACTTTACGTTTTAGAGAGCCGGTATATCAAACCAATGCCAAAGCTTATTACCCTGTTATCGCAGATTTTTTAAATCTTTCTCAATATAATGATGTTAAAAATTCTTATATCCGGGTGGTACAACCGGACAGTAGGGCATTGGAAAGTCAGCCAAATGTAGTATTGGTGATATGCGAAAGTTTTAGCATGTACAAAAGCTCTATGAGCGGCAATCCTTTAAATACCACACCTTATTTTAATGAAATGTGCCAGCAGGGTATTTTTTTTGAACGATGTTTTTCGCCAACATTTGGAACAGCGAGGGGGATATTTGCCACCTTAACTGGTATCCCCGACGTACAGCTGTCGAAGTTTGCCACACGAATTGATTCTGCGGTAAAACAGCGTACAATTATTAATGATTTTGAAGGCTACGATAAATATTATTTTATCGGGGGTAGAAGTCAATTCAACAATTTTAACGGACTGATTTCAAATATTAAAAATGTAAAAATTTACGAAGAGGGGAGTTATCAATCACCTAAAATAAATGTGTGGGGTATCAGCGATAAAAATTTGTTTTTAGAAGCCAATAATGTACTGGAAAAGCAGCAGAAGCCATTCTTTGCTATTATTCAAACGGCAGACAATCATCGTCCTTTTAAAATACCTGAAGAGGACAAGGATTTTGTTCCAAAAATAGTTGATAAAGATAGTCTGAAAAAATATGGTTTTGATTCGCAGGAGGAATTCAATGCTTTTTGCTATACGGATTATTGTTTTAAAAAATTTATCGAGACTGCCAAGCAGGAGGCATATTTTGCAAATACCATTTTTGTATTTATCGGTGATCATGGCGTGGAAGGTGATGCCAGTGCGCTGTATCCGAAGGCATGGACAGAACATCGTTTAAGTGATGAGCATATTCCATTTTTAATTTATGCTCCAAATTTACTTTCGCCTCAAAAAATAAGTACGGTTGCCTCACAGGTTGATGTATTGCCTACCGTTGCATCGTTAATCCAACAGCCTTATACCAATAGCACCTTAGGCAGAGATTTGCTAAATCCTAAATCTTATGAGCATGCAGCTTTTATTATTTATCATGCTCCGGGATGGATTGGTGTGGTGACGGACCAGTATTTTTATAGAAAAAATATTCGGATAAAAAAAGATGAGTTGGTGCCTGTGCAATATAATTTGCCAGCGTTATTACCCCACCAGCAGGATTCTGTTAAGCAGCATTTATCAGAACTTACTTCTGCTATTTATGAAACGGCACGCCATATGCTGGTGAATAATAAGGAGTAGGTAGAGAAAATATAGTTTCAAATTATATGTTAAAATGAGAAGTCATACTTATGCAATTTTCCCTTTTTTGCATCTAATTAATAAATAGTTCAGTATGTATAAAATTTCCATACCAAATCCCTGCGGTGAAAAATGGGAGGAAATGACTCCACAGGGTAATGGCGCTTTTTGCGGCCAATGCAGTAAAATAGTGGTTGATTTCACTCAAATGAGCGATGATGAAGTGAAAAATTATTTACTGGCGCACGCCCAGGCAAAGGTTTGCGGTAAGTTTAGAACCGATCAGGTGGATAATGTAAGGGTTGAAATACCTGATTATATTATATATAAAGAGCCATCTTTTTTCAAAAAATTTATGCTAATATCTTTAGTAATATTTGGTACAACCTTATATTCCTGTACTTCACCTAATGGTGCTGTAAACACTGGAACTGAATTTACACTTACTTCTAAGGATACTATACCCCCTTCGGAAACTATTGGAAAAATTGCAGCCCCTCCTGCCGATACTTCCCGAAAATCGTGTAAACCTGATAGTGCAAAAATTAATAATATCATGGGTGGTGTTGCTTTGATTAATGAGGACTCAACATCAAAATCTTCTGATGTTATGGGAGAAGTAGTGCGCCAGCCGGTACCACAGAAAAAAAAGTCATCTGAAAAATAACCATGGCTTTATCTTAAGTATTTGTTAAAATATAATTTTTGACGCATTAAGTCAAACCTATTGTTCATTAATTATTAATTATAATTATTTTAATATTATTGTCTTATATTTTTGGGAGTAATTTTAGTTATAGGGCCGATAACATATTAAAGAGACAACTAACTGCTATTGATCCTTTTTCATTGGTTATTTTAAAATTGGTCGAAGAAGTTGTAGCATTTACGATATGAGATTAATTCAAATGGGACATTTGTTAATTTGTTATACCCATTACTCATTTTTTTTACAACCTTGCACCCTATTAAAAACAAAACACAACGCAATGAAGAAACTATTTTTTAGCCTGGGGGCTATGGTATTGTTACTCACAACAGCTTGCAAAAAACAACAAGATTTGGCCACAGTAAGCGCCGGTGCAGAAAAAGATGCTAACTTATCGGCTTCTGTGCAACCAACAACAGTATTAAACCCTACTGTATTTTTTTTAGAAGGTTCTAATCTTTACTCTCTAACTAATTTGACTGCTAACTGGCCTGTTATTACCAAAAAAGGTAATGTATTTGGTGACTATAATTTTTTTAATGTAGAACAGAATAATGGAGGATGGACATATAATGTTGCTACAGATGAAATATTATGTATGTCAGGTCAGCGTTATCAAAAATTGTCTACCAAAGGTTTGGCAACTGCAAAGGTTAAACAATATTTTTCGCAGGAGTATGATAATGTTATCCTTAGTCCTAAAAATGATAAAATTTATTATTTAAAATCTTCTTTAGGGCAAATTTGTAGCGCTAATCTGGATGGTACCGGCGAAGAGGTTATTTATCACAAGGATTTTATCTGGTCAATGGATATAGATTTTGTAAAAGGGAAAATTTATTTTACTCACGGGGATCAGACTCAATTCGTTTCAGTAGTCGATATTACCGGCGCCAATGAAAAGGTAATTGATATGATTAATGGGAAGGTGAATTGGGGAACTATAAAAGTAAGTCCTTCAACAAATGAACTGTTTATAACTACAAAAAGTTTTGTTCCACAACAATATAAAATCTTAAGCAGGGAAATGGAAACACTTCAAAATCCTGCACCTTGGAGAAAAGTAGCGGAAATAAACTTTAATCATTCTGATGCGAATTTGTCATTTGATATTTTTCCTGCCGGCAAGCAGATATTTTACAGCTTGTGCGATTATACAGATGGTAAGTTTGGATCTGCCATTGCAAGGGTAAATATGGATGGTACTAATAATAAAGGTATCTATCTCGGCCATAAAGTTAAAAATGTAATTGTTGCTTTACCGAAGCAATAAGTAAATATTTTTATCAATTTTTCCTGGCAATCATAATCAGCCTGGGTGATTTTTTAATATCGTAATGGTTAAAATGATAATCGCCGAATACTTCCAGTATTTGAAGATTTTGATAAGCAAACATTTCGGTAAAGTCGCCCAGGCTAAATTTTGCTACTTTTTCGGTGTATTCCAAAGGCGCTGTTAACTGCTCACCCTCTACAACAATTTTTTTGTAAAAATGTGTCTCATCAAACCATTTGGTAATAAAAAAATGGATGCCGTTTAATTTTTTTTCTGATGAATGTGTTAAATGATCTTCTGCAAAATGAACATTTAAGTAATCCATTACCAAATATCCATTTGTTTTGATAGCCTGTGCCATGGTACGGATGGCATCATCATGTTCCCGGCGGGTTTTAAAATAACCAAAACTGGTAAAAAAATTGAATGCATAATCAAAATAATTGATCCAAAAGGGCAGGCGCATATCATGTTTGAAAAAATGAAGATTTTCCCGTTCATTTTTTAATGCCTCATGAATGCTTTCTTCGCTTATGTCAATACCTGTTACATCAAATCCTTTATTGGCCAATTGGATAGAATGCCTGCCTTTACCGCAGGCAATATCCAGCATTTTTGCTTCTGCCCGAGGGTTTAAATGTCGAATTAGTTGATCAATAAATGCTGCAGCCTCCTGCTCATCCCGGTCAAAATACAATAAATGATAATATGGTGAATTGAACCAATTGCTAAACCATTCATTTTCCATTAGGTAAAGATCATAATCCCAACAACAAATTCCAAATTTGTATATTTGCAGTCATAAATTTTTGTGGAATGGCCTTAATAAAAAGTATTTCTGGTATTAGGGGTACAATAGGAGGAAAAATCAATGATAATCTCACACCTCTCGATATAGTAAAGTTTACAGCAGCTTACGGTACCTGGTTATTACAACAAGACACTGCTACATCGGCAGCAAAAAAAATAGTCATCGGTAGGGATGGAAGAATAAGTGGAGAAATGGTAAAAAATTTAGTAATTCAAACGCTGATTGCTCTGGGTATTGATGTAATTGATCTCGATTTAAGCACAACGCCAACTGTGGAAATGGCTGTAAAATTTGAACAAGCATCAGGGGGTATCATTTTAACTGCCAGTCATAATCCTAAAGAGTGGAATGCATTAAAATTATTAAATGCCGAGGGAGAATTTATCAGCAGTGAGGAAGGAAAAATAATTCTTGACTTAGCCGCAAAGGAAAATTTCAACTTTGCATCCGTAGATAAATTAGGATCGTATTTTTTAGATACTAACTCGTTAAATAAGCATATACAGGCCATCGTAAAACATGAACTGGTGGATGTAACTGCCATCAAGAAAGCAAAGTTTAAAGTAGTAGTAGATGCCATTAACAGTACAGGCGCTGTAGCTGTGCCTGCTTTATTAAAAGAGCTGGGTGTTAAAGATATCATTGTCACAAATGGGGAGATAAATGGAAAATTTGCACACAATCCTGAGCCACTGCCTGAACATTTATCAGAATTAAGTAATGCTGTAGTAAAAAATGAAGCTCACCTGGGAATAGCAGTAGATCCTGATGTAGACAGACTCTGCTTTGTGTGTGAAGATGGGACTATGTTTGGTGAAGAGTATACGTTGGTTGCAGTGGCAGATTATGTATTAAGCAAACGTAAAGGAAATACGGTGAGCAATATGTCATCTACGAGAGCATTAAAAGATATTACCTTAAAACACGGAGGCCAATATTTTTCCAGTGCAGTAGGTGAAGTAAATGTTGTGGCAAAAATGAAAGAAACCAATGCAGTGATTGGCGGCGAAGGAAATGGAGGTATTATTGTACCAGATTTGCACTATGGCAGAGATGCATTAATTGGTATTGCACTTTTTTTAACGCACCTTGCCAACAGCAAAAAATCAATCAAGCAGTTACGCAATACATATCCTGATTACTTTATCAGTAAAAATAAAATTACCTTACAAGAACAGGTAAATGTGAACAATGTTTTTGAGAAAATAATGGAAAAGTATAAAAATCAACCTATTAACACCATCGATGGTTTAAAAATTGAATTTGATAATGACTGGGTGCACCTGCGTACCAGTAATACAGAGCCAATTATACGAATTTATGCAGAAAGTAATTTTGAAACAACTGCCTCAAATATTGCAAAACGCCTGATGGAGGATATTGCTGAGATGATGTGATTTGTTGTTAAGTCGATAGTTCATTGTTCATGGATTTAAGGTATTGGGGTATTTAGGTATTGGGTATTAATAAGAACCATCTTTGTTAATCTATGAACCAACCAAAAGCTATGCAAACAAAAAGAATTTATTTTGATAATGCAGCAACAACACCACTGGATCCGGCAGTGTTGGATGCCATGATGCCATTTCTGAAAGATAATTTTGGGAACCCTTCTTCAATTTATTCATACGGAAGAGAAACCAGGATGGCAATTGAAAATGCACGTAAGCAAGTGGCAAAATTATTAAATGCACATCCTGCAGAAATATTTTTTACAAGTGGCGGTACTGAAAGCGCCAATACGATTATGACTGCTGCAGTGAGAGATTTAGAATGTAAACATATTATCAGTTCGCCCTTAGAGCATCACGCTACTTTACATACAGTAGAATATTTGCATCAGCAGGATTTGGTAACAGTGAGCTATGTGAAATTATTACCCGACGGACATATTGATCTTAAAGATTTAGAAAGATTGTTAGCTAGTTCCACACAAAAAACACTGGTTACCTTAATGCACGCCAATAATGAGATTGGTAACCTATTGGATATTCATGCTGTAGGGAATTTATGTAAATCATACCACGCTATCTTTCATAGTGATACTGTACAAACAGTAGGCCATTTTCCCTTCGATTTAAGAAATACTCCGGTTCATTTTATCACCGGTGCAGCACATAAGTTTCATGGGCCAAAAGGAGTTGGTTTATTATACATCAATGAAAATGTGAAAATAAAACCCCTGGTGCATGGCGGTGGTCAGGAACGCAATATGCGTGCCGGCACGGAAAATATTTACGGCATTGTGGGCTTCGCCAAAGCATTAGAGTTGGCATACGCAAATTATGAAAAAGATAGCACTTATATCAATGGTTTGAAGTATTATATGTATGAAGAACTACAAAAGCATATTCCCGGTGTTGCATTTAATGGTGATACTTTAGGAAAATGCCTGTATACTGTATTGAGTGTAAGTTTCCCCAAAACAGAAAAATCAGAGATGATTTTATATAACCTTGACATACACAATATCTGCGCCAGCGGGGGCAGTGCCTGTACCAGCGGCGCTGATGCAGGCAGTCATGTAATTAGGGCGATTAACAACAATCCCAACCAGGTTAGTGTTCGTTTTAGCTTTAGCAAATACAATACAAAAGAGGAAATTGATACGGTGGTGGATTGTTTGAAAGAGTTGATATGATTCTTTTGATTGGTATTTTAAGCGATCTGTCTGAAGGCTTAGCCTTCAGACAGTATTCAGGCAGAAATATCAAAAATTATACCCCAACTTATCCGTCAGCTCCTTCGGTAAAGCCGGTAAATGTTTCCGGTCAATTAAAAAGCTATTTAGTTGTGATAATTCTCTAAAAATAAGATGCTTATCCATAGCAGCTCTTAGATAGCCGGCACCCGTACTGCCACCGGTACCAATCCGTGTGCCAATCATTCGTTGTACCATATGAATATGCCGGTTACGCCAATTTCCCAGCTGGTGATCAATTTCAATGAGCTTATCCATTAATTGAAAAGGCAACTCCAGCATGGGGTATCCATGATAAAGCATAATGAACAAGGCTGCTCTGCAGGCTTTGGCGCTTAGCTGGCGGTCATTGTTCGTATTATCGCTATTAAATATTTCTTTAAAATATTGGGAATTGGTTTTTTCAGCATCAGCCAGGCTGTTGACATAAACATATTCATAGTCACTCCAAAATACAGGCTGCTCTTTTTGACCGGAAGCAGGTGTGTAGTGAAGCCAGTACTTTTCTTCATTAATAAAAGGCATTCTTTCCAGCCAGTCGTTTAACAATTGTATAAGTGATTTTCCTTTTTCTGCTTCTTTGATGGTTTGTACATCCTTTTCATTTAGTTGCGACAAATAATATCCTTGTCCATGCCTGTGTTCAAATCTTAATCCTAATTTGGCTTCCAATATTTTAAACTGTATACTTTGAAAGCCCGAAGCAGGGCGTAACATATCTCTAAACTCTAAAAAATCCATCGGAGTCATTGTTTCCAAAATATCCATTTGATTTACCAATACTTTCAATATCGTACTTACCCGGTTGAGGCGGTGTACAACAATTTGTAAATCAGATGAGTTGTCGTTTAGCGATGGCTTGCTTAAAATGTTAATCACCGAATTTACTTCAAATAATATTTGCTTAAACCAAAGTTCGTACGCCTGGTGAGTAACGATAAAAAGCATTTCATCATGGGCCGGTTCACTGCCTTCTTTAAAACTTTCAGGTTCCTGTGCATGAATAATTTTATCTAGCTGAAGATAATCGCTATAATACATTTTCATAAAAGTTGTGACATTAAAAAAGCACATATAAAAATGTGCTTTTAAAAGTAAGATTTATTTTATTACGGAATAATTTTATTTTTGAAAAGATGGATAGTACCGTTACCTCTTGAGGCCGCCAAAATATCTGTATCACCATCCTGATCAATATCGGCGGTATGAACATATAATGCATTTGGGGCGCTATTATGCAAAATATTGGCGGTAAATGTTCCATTGCCATTATTTTTATACCAGCGGATAGAATTATCACCTGCTGAAGCAGATATGATGTCTATTTTGCCATCTTTGTTTATATCAGCTACAGCAATGCTGCTTACCTGCTTAGCATCCGTAAATACATTTGATGTTGTAAAAGTTTCATTTCCATTATTTTTGTGCCAGCGAATAGAATTATCGTAAAGTGAACAGGAGATAATATCCATTTTTCCATCATTATCTATATCAGCGGCACAAATATCAGAAGGATTATTGGCCAGGTTAAAAACATCTATTTTGGTAAATGTTTCATTGCCATTATTTTTATACCAGCGTACATAATTATTAATGTCAGAAACACTCAGTATATCCATTTTTCCATCATTATTAATATCTGCAGGATAAATTTTGCAATCACCACCGTTAAAAACATCAATGGCTTTTTTCTCAAAATTTTGATTGCCATCATTTTTGCACCAGAATATCTGTGCATATCCCGTTGCAATAATGTCTATAGTATTGTCACCATTCATATCTGCTGCAGATACACTGAAGGAATTACCTACGCCTGTAAAAACTTTGTAGGGTGTAAAAGTCTCATTTCCATTATTTTTATACCAATATCCGGAACTTCCGCCAGTAATCAAATCTGGTTTGCCATCTTTATCAATATCATGGATAGACATACTGTATTTTGAAGGAGCGCCACTTATGATGGTAGTAGGAGTAAAGCCGTTATTTTGTTTATGGAAAACTATGTCTCTATCGTCATTAACCAGCGTTAAAATATCCAATTTGCCATCACTATTTATATCGCCGGTAATAACACTTCTGGCACCTTGCGTAACAATCTCTACATTTGGTGTGAAAGTAAAAGCAGAAAATGAAACTCCACCTGAATTGATCGTTGTGCCTTCGCCTGAGAATGAATTTTCTACCGGAGAATTATCACTATTAGTTTTCTTACAACTGATAAATACAACACCGATAATAAAGAAAAGTAGTATTTTTTTCATTGTGTTTATTAGAATTTTAGAATTGTTCTGAATATAGCAACATGGTAAAGGTAAATTATTTTGCATACTTGCTTATTAATCTTTTTATTATAAAATTTATTTATTTATAAATAATTGATTATAAAAATTTTATAACAATCATGTAAAATCTTTATCTTTGCAGAACACATATGCAAACAATAGTAGGTTCGGATATTTTACTTGCCAGGCAATTTCTACATAAAGGTGACCTGATAGCTATTCCTACAGAAACAGTTTATGGCCTTGCAGCCAATGCACTCAATTCAAATGCCGTAATAAAAATATTTGAAGTAAAAAAGCGACCCCAGTTTAATCCGCTCATTGTGCATTGTGCTGATTGGGAGCAGGTGAAAAAGTATGTAAAAAATATTCCTGCAAAAGCTGAAGCGCTGGCTGAAAAATTTACTCCCGGACCTCTAACTTTTTTACTCGAAAAGCAGGATAACATTCCTGATCTGGTTACTGCCGGCAGCTCAAAAGTAGCCATACGGATTCCAAAACATCCATTAACGTTAGCGCTATTATCTTCGCTTGATTTTCCCATAGCAGCGCCCAGCGCCAATCCTTTCGGGTATATCAGTCCTACAACGGCGCAACATGTTTTTGAAAACTTACAAGGTCTCATTCCTTATATTCTGGATGGCGGTGCTGCTGAAGTGGGAGTAGAGTCTACCATTATTGGTTTTGATGAAAGCAATCAGGTTGTATTGCACAGAGCAGGAGGGGTAAGCATAGAGGAAATAGAAGATAGTATAAAAGAGAAAGTAATCTTACAGCCTGCTAATACACATGCAAATCCTGTAACGTCCGGGCAGTTAAAATCGCATTACGCTCCTCATACACCTTTGTATCTGGGAAATATTGAAGAATTATTACAACGATTTTCCGGTAAGAAAATAGCCATTATCAGTTTTTATAAAAAATACAATGATATTGATCAAAATCTTCAATTCATACTTTCTCCAACAGGTCAATTGAAAGCGGCAGCCAAAAATTTATTCGCTGCTTTGAGAGCTATAGATCAGTTAAATGTCGATGTTATATTGGCAGAAATTTTTCCTAATGAAGGAATCGGGATAGCCATTAATGATCGCCTTCAAAGAGCAAGGGCAGAGAATAAGTGAGGTGCAAAATCGAAAATTACTTCACCTTAGCTTTTATTTCCTGTAGCTTTAGCAAGGCCTCTACCGGTGTTAAACGGTTGATGTCAACTTCCTCTAATAATTTTCTGATCTCTTCAAATGTTACGGAATGGGCGTCAAAAATGCTTAACTGCATTTTAGAAGTGCTAAGCTGTTTAACCTTATCATGAGTAGGCGAGTCTGCATGTTTTTCTTCCAGCTGTAATAAAATCTCATTGGCACGTTTTATCAATTCCGGAGGCATACCGGCCATACGTGCCACATGAATACCAAAACTATGGGTGCTACCACCAGCAGCCAATTTTCTTAAAAAAATAATTTTATTACCCACTTCTTTATTGGTAACATGATAATTTTTTACACGAGGCAATTTATTCTCCAGTTCGTTCAATTCATGATAATGTGTAGCAAATAAAGTTTTAGGAGCATGGATGCTGTTGTGCAAATATTCTACAATACTCCAGGCGATGGAAATACCATCATAGGTAGAAGTGCCACGGCCAATCTCATCCAATAAGATCAGGCTTCGGGAAGTGATATTATTAATGATACTTGCCGTTTCATTCATTTCAACCATGAAAGTGCTTTCACCACCACTTAAATTATCGCTGGCCCCAACACGAGTAAATATTTTATCTGTTAAAGGAATTTTAGCTTCACTGGCAGGCACAAAGCTACCCATATGTGCCATAAGTGTAATCAGTGCAGTTTGTCGTAAAATCGCACTTTTACCACTCATATTGGGGCCGGTTAAAATTATGATTTGCTGCGTAGCAGGATCTAATACAATATCATTAGAAATATAAGGTTCTCCAACAGGTAAATTTCTCTCAATTACCGGGTGGCGACTTTCTTTTAATTGTAAAACATTATTATCCTCAATAGTTGGTTTTTTATAATTAAAGTGGAGGGCATTATTGGCAAAGCAGGTAAGACAGTCGAGTATTGCCATAACATTCCCATTAACCTGCATGGCTGCAATATAATCCTGCAGTTCGAGTATGAGTTTCTCAAACAACTGTGTTTCCAGTTGTAAAATTTTATCTTCGGCTCCTACAATTTTTTCTTCATAAATTTTTAATTCCGGAGTAATGTATCTCTCTGCATTTGCTAATGTTTGTTTTCTTATCCATGTGTCGGGTACTTTGTTTTTGTGTACATTTGTTACTTCCAAATAATAACCGAATACATTATTAAAACTAATTTTTAGAGAGGAAATGCCGGTAGCCTGCGCCTCTTTTTGTTGTAATTCGATGAGATAATCTTTTCCTCCGCTGGCAATTTTTCGTAATTCATCTAATTCGCTGTTAACACCAGAATTCATAACGCCGCCTTTGGCAACCATTACCGGAGGATTTTCATTTATCTCTTTAATAATTTTATCTAAAATATACTTGCATGGATTTAATGAATCACCCAGCCGGTTTAAATAATCATTTTTAACTGTTGCACAAATTTGCTTAAGGGCTTCACTTTGTTGAAGACCTCTTGCTATTTGCAAAACCTCTCTGGGATTGATTTTTTTTAGGGGAATTTTACTCACCAGTCGTTCTACATCGCCGGCTTGCTTAATATGCTGGGTAATTTTATTGCGTACTTCTACTTCTTTAACTAAAAACGCTACTGTATCCAGTCGCTCCTGTATTTTATTAATATCGTTCAACGGAAGTACCATCCATCTCTTCAGCAACCTGGAACCCATTGGCGAAACAGTACTATCAAGAACACTTAAAAGTGTATTATTCTTTTCCCAATTCCCAATCCCCAATTCCAAATTCCTGATAGTGAACTGATCCATCCACAAATGTTCATTTCGATCGATTCGTTGAATGGCGGTGATATGACTGACATTCGGATGTTCGGTATCTTTTAAATAATGCAAAATAGCGCCTGCAGCAATAATTCCGGCTTGTAAATTAGCTATGCCAAAGCCTTTTAGGCTATGCGTATTAAAATGTTTTAATAAAATTTCTGTAGCATACGTTTCTGAAAAAATCCATTCATCCAGGTGGTAAGTAAAAAATTTATCGCCAAATGTTTCTTTAAAATTTTTTTGTTGATTACGTTGGAAAATAATTTCGGCAGGTTTCAGGCTTTGTAATAATTTGTCAGCATATTCTTTATCGCCTTCGGCGATGAAAAATTCCCCGGTACTGATATCTAAAAAAGCTATGCCAACGATGTCTTTGGCAAAGTGTAGGGAAGCCAGAAAATTATTATTGTTATGCTCTAATAATTTATCATTGGTAGCTACTCCGGGTGTTACCAGTTCAGTTACACCACGTTTTACAATGCCTTTCGTTTGTTTTGGATCTTCCAATTGATCACAAATGGCAACACGATGGCCTGCTTTTACCAGCTTGTGTAAATAAGTATCCAGCGCATGATGGGGAAAACCTGCTAATTCGGATGATGCTGCATTTCCATTATTTCTTTTCGTTAAGGTAATGCCCAATATTGTTGAAGCAATAATGGCATCCTGTCCAAATGTTTCATAAAAATCACCTACCCGAAAAAGCAAAATGGCATCAGGGTACTTTGCCTTGATAGCCTTGTGCTGCTGCATTAAGGGAGTTTCTGTAGCGGATTTTGCCATGGATGGCAAAAATAGTGCATTGACGGATATGTTTGAAAGTTAAAATGTTGAAATGTTAAAATGTTAAAATGTTAAAATGTTGAAATGTTGAAATGTTGAAATGAAGGTAAGTATTCTGCCAAGATACTACATCTTTACATTTCAACATCTCAACATCTTCACACTTAGGCACTCACACTAGTTCTTAACAAACTGCTTCCTAACTTCTTCGGCGCCATTGCTTACCAGCAGCGTGTAAGTGCCAGCGGTAAGTTTGCTAACAGGCAAAGAGTAATTGCCTTCGAAGCCACTATTTGTAAGGATTTGCTGATGCACCTGTTCTCCTTTTGCATCAAAAATTCTAATGTTAAAATTATTGCTATTGGCCGATTGAATTTTTACATTTAACGCTGTTCCTTTAACAGGATTAGGGTAAATTTCCAGATCCAAAACCTTATCAGCAGACAGAGTCTGACTGTTAATAGCAGTTTTAATGGGTAAAGCTGTTTGTTGTACCCATACAGAATAACTCTTTGGAGGTAATTCCATATAAATCTGGTTGCTGGCGCTCACTACCGCATAAGGGAATGCAGAACGTTTTAGCACATCTGCAAATTTAGCGCCCGGTTTGATAGCACCATTGTTCGTATTGATACCATGATCAACCTTTAAAGTAGTATTGCCAAAATTGATGGCTACAATCACATCACTGACAGCGCCTTGTTTGAACACACCTTTTAATTGATAGATCAGCGCTTTATTAGAAGAACCCGAAATAAAATTGCTGCTATAAGGTGTATTGAATCTGTTTAAATAATCTACTGATGGTGAACCCGTAACATATTTTTTCAAAACGTTGATCAATGAATCGATACGGGCTTTGTAGGGAGGAAGATTGGTTGGATGATAACCATACAAGCCATCTTTGGGAGCCGGATAGCCGTAATAATCAGGGTAAAATACAGTAGGTACACCCAGTTGATTATTGGTCAAAATATAAGCATATGCCAGATCAGGATTATTTCTGACAAGTGAATTAAAACCTTGCTGTTCCCTAAAATCATGATTGTTGATAAACGTTACAATGTTAAAACCACTCATGCCCTGATCACGTAAGCTGCCCTGAAATACATTTCTAACATCAAAATTAGCGTCATCACAGGATTGGCGTAAATTTTCACGCAAACTAAAATCAAATACTTTAGGTTGAATAGCAGCTTTCGCAGCCGGAGTCATAACAGCCTGCACACTATTAATCCATGCTTTTGACTGATCAGCATTGCCGGCAAAATATTCTCCTACTACCAGGTTTGGATTTTTGCCTGACGCATTCATGCTGTTGAGCATTTCACCCACAAACTTTGGGTCGAAATGTTTGATGGCATCCATCCTCAAACCACGAACGCCCAGTTCGTCCCAATTCCATTTGGTGTAGTTGATCAGGCTGTCTCTGGTACGAGGCTGCGACTGATCGTAGTCGTAAAAGAAAAACATGGCATCCCAATCTCCATCCAGAAAAGTTGTATTAGCGTTAGCAGTATTGGGTTTAAAAAACTCAAAATTCATTTTACCCCTGCCGCTGGGCATATTGTTGAAGTTGGTAAAGGTTTGATATTGAAGACTGCTTATAATATCTTTATTTAATGAAGCATTCCAGATACCATAAATTCTGTGATCGGAATAGCCATCATTTAAATTGTTAAGCGAAATGTAAAGTGTATCGCCTGCTGCGTTGAAGTCTCCTGGCTTAAGCGTCAGCTTAAATTCATCCGTGAGGCATCCTAAACCATCTACTTTACAAAGCATGTTAAAGCCTAATTGAAGTGTGGTAAACATACCATTTTCTCCACAATCTCCGCCTCCATTGGGCTCATTTTCCATCATATCCACATTACCTTGTTTCCATTTGACTTTACTGGTTTCTATATATACCTTATACGACTTATTAAAGAATTTTGGGTCTTGTGTTTTCGAACTTACTTTGATAAAATAATCACCGGCGCCATTGCCACTGTTACCTCCCAACGGTACTATACACCTGAAACGATCGGAAGGGAAGGGTTGTTTGTTGGCGGTGTAATTAGTAATATAAGTCTTTACAGCCGGATTGATTTCCGGAGCGCCACCATCCCGATGGTTATATACCATGTCTGCAACCGGTGCAATGCCTTGTGTAGTAAACTCTTTCAACATATTGTTCAGCGCTGTACGGGTACCCAGGCCGGTAGTTTGATTGCCGATAAATAAATCCCGGGGATCATAGCCGTTGCTGTTAGTACTGCCTGCTACGGCATGTGGTGGAAACCATACATGCGTAAAGCCGGATGTTTTTAGCTGTGATGCTTTTAGGCGAAGTGTGTCTGCCCAACTGGCACCGTTGGCTGTTTTAGGATAATCCCAGTACCAGCCCTGCATAAAAACCTGTTGTGCGTAAGATACTGAAAGCAGTAGCAATAGTATCACCGTAGTGTACATTTTTTTCATATGGAATCAATCGTTTAAAGTGAGGAAATAAATTGCATATGTTTTTAATAAAATATCATTCGGGGTAATTAAAGTTTTGGTAATGTGTGTTTTATAAAGATAGCGTAGTTTGTTAAAACTTCAACGTCCTCAATTGAGGACGTTGAAAAGACATATATTAATATTTTTTCATATTAAAATATTTTAATATGCTTGTGTCCAGATGTCTAATAATACGATACCGTTATTATTGATTGAATTGAATGTTCTAATCAGGCCATATTTTTGATAAATAGGGTCCAAATTGGAGTTGGTGACAAATACATAGTAGCTTTTTACCATGTTACCCGCTAAAGCTTCTGTACCCTTATCTTTACTTATTGCAATTAAAGATTTAATATAGTTTAGAGTAGACATGCTAGTCGAATGCAGTTTAGTCTCATCAATATTCGATGCACTAATTTTATAGAATAATGTATTTTTAAGTATTGATTCATGCAGGTGAGAGAACATGGTTTTACAGGCTGCCGGAGAAGTTAAATAAACATATGGATTTAGTTTCATTGTACACACAAAATCTATCTTAGGAACATCTTCAGTTTTAGGAAAATAGGAAAGAGCATTTTCTTTTGAAAAAACTATATAAGATTTTGCTCCATATACACATATATAATCGCCAGGTTTTGCAGAAATGCCAGTAGTATAGTTTAATGCAGGGCCAGCGGCAATAGTAGTAGAGCCTGTAAAACTGTTAGCAGCATCGCTGGTGGTTAAGGCATTGGGAACTTCACTTTTTTTACAGCTTGCAAATAAGATAGCGGAAGTAGCTAGTATTGCGCAAAATTTTGATGTCATAATAAAATATTAAATTTTTAAAGGTTTATAAGCAGTTTGTACAATTATTTTTTGCCTTCTTGTGGTTTTTTATAAAAAGCCCGGTAGTTCAAAATGTGATTACGGCATTGGTGGAGGTACATTAAGACCGGAAGGTCCTCTTGGTTTAAACTTAGCCCCGCCGGTTATTTTTTTGTTATCAGGTAACTGAATCTTTTTCTTTAAGCCTTCCAGTTTTCTTAATTTTTTTTCCATGTTTTTGTTTTTAATAGAAACAAAGATATTGAAATTGAATATTCAATATTCTTAAAAATTTTATTATATAATTTTCTAAGTTAATCAATATAGCTTATTACTTAACAAAAGGGTAGTTTAAATTAATTTCCTTATTATAAATTATTATTTTATTTAATATATTTTTAACTTTTAAAATGAAAAGTGGTTGATCGATTTTTAATATTCAGATATTTTCAGTGGTCGGCGGTCGGTCATCAGTGGTCGGTGGTCGGTCGTCTATTTAACAATTTCTTAAAGAACAGACGTTAAACTATTATCATCAAAACAAGTCTTTTTAATGTATCTTTGCAGCCATTTTGGAATGGATATATTTTATTAAAAATAAATATCAAACAATGAAAAAATTATTTTTAAGTATAATAGTATTAGTAGCAACTTATATCGGGTGGGCACAACCCAAAGGAATGGGAAGCAATGACCCGGAAGCGAAAAAAATATTAGACGGTGTAAGTGCCAAATTCAAAAGTTTTAAAGCGGTACAATCTAAATTTTCTTTAAAAATTGAAAATGGCGCTGGCAAAAGCATTGGCTCTAAAAGTGGAACCGTATATATGAAAGGTACCAAATACCGTGTATCATTACCAAATCAGGAAATATTCTGCGATGGCAGTAATGTATGGACCCTGGATAAATCGGCCAATGAGGTTACAATTACTCGTTTAGATCCCTCCAGTAATAGCACCATCACTCCGCAGAAATTATTTACCAACTTTTACGACCGCGATTTTTTGTATAAACTTAATGGAGAAAAAAAAGGCTTACAGGAAATTGAACTTACACCTACCGATAAAAGCAAACCCTTTTTTAAAGTATTGGTGTATGTGAATAAGGCAACTAAAACCATTAGCTCAACCCAGGTATTTGAAAATACCCGTAATAAATATACTTACGCTGTAAGCAGCATGAATACCAATGCCAGCTTATCGGATGCTACTTTCCAGTTTAATGAGAAAAGTTATCCCGGTGTGCATGTGGAGGATTTGAGGTAGTTGAGATGTTGAGATGTTGAGATGTTGAGATGTTGAGATGTTGAGATGTTGAGA
>CAZPHA010000032.1:0-29052 GCA_964586215.1 uncultured Ferruginibacter sp. | reverse complement strand
TTAGGAGCTGCTTTTTTTAACTATTTTGTACTATTTTAGTCGGACAATAGTGAAAAATATACAAATTGATTTGTAAATAAAAACCTATGATAAAAGTTTCTATCACTGATGATCATGCAGGCTCCAGGCAGTCGCTTGCTAAATACCTCGAAAATGAAGGATTTGAACTTATGGCCGTTGCTAACAGCAGCCGGGAGTTGATGCTAACGCTTCACCCTCGTCATCTGCCGGATATTGCTATCATTAATTACAAAACCACTCGTCCTGAAACACTCATCGCCGCCGAGTGGATCAAAAAAAACTATCCTTCTGTAAAAGTGATGGTTATCGCCCTGGACAATATTCATATTCCTTTTAACAAATTACGGAGTATGGGCATCGAAGCGCTGATTATCAAATCAGAAATAAGCATGCAAAAGCTAATGCGTATAATTCGTGGAGTGTACAATGGTGATATTTATTTCCCCGGCTTGTAGGTGCAGAATTTGCTTGTAAATAGCATAACAACAAAGTTTCGTGTATTTCGCCAACATTCGTGTTACAAATATCATCTTGTAACATCCGCAATAATAGGGTAATGATCGCTTAGCTTTTTACTAATTGTAGTAAACTGTTCTACCCTGTATGTTGGATTTATAAAAATATTATCAATCCGTAAAGTAGGCGATATCCGGCTGAAGGTTCTTCCAATACCTGCTCCTTTTTCTACAAAAGCATTTTTCATTCCATTGCCAATTTTCGTATAAGCGTAGCTGTTAGGTAAGTCGTTAAAATCGCCACAAACTATTACCGGATAAGGGCTTTTGTCTATTTCTTCCCGAATTCTATCGGCTTGCATTTGCCTTTTTAAAAAACCATTTTTTAACTTGCCAAAAATGTTTTTAGACTTTTGTATGTCTTCTCCATCTTTCATTTCCGGCTTTTCAATATACTGTAAATTTTTAGCGCTAAACCTTAAGGATTGTAAATGAATATTAAAAACTCTAAATGTATCATCCTGATTTACAATAATATCAGTATATTGAAAAATAGAATTATAATTATTGGGATAAGTACTAACCATTTCTTTTTTAATAATAGGATATTTTGAAAAAATGATGATCCCAAAATGCTGCTGATTCATAAAATCCTCTTTTTTATTATAGGCATAAAAATGATCGGTAAAATTAAGCTGCCGGGCAAAATCATCCAGAGAATAAAATGAATATTTGTGATAATACGACGTATTGGTATCTACTACCGTATCGGCACATACCATTTCCTGAAAGCACGCAATGTCCGGATCATACTCATTGATAAGGTCTAACATTTGCTGTTTTACATACGGTTGGTTTTTATGATTCAATATATTAAACTGAGCCACATTCCAGCTCATAATGCGTAGAGTATTTGAATTTTTTTGTTTGTTGAAAGCGCTATAAAAACGAAAAGGAATTATATTTTTAATCGGCTTAAATGCCAATAATAATGTAATGAGTGAAACCAGGCACCACTTCGGTCGAATAAATAACCAGCATATCAGGAAAAAAATGATAATCAACATTAAATAAAAAGCAGCTAAATTAAAATAGCCGGCCCACCACCAAAATCGGGGATTAAAATAACCGGTATAACATCCGAGCAGAAAAAAAATACATACCACAATGTTGGTAACAATGAAAGATGCTTTTGAAAACCTGCGAATAAAGCTTTTCGGCATTTATTAAAGATACAAATAGTTAATGGATAGTTGACAATGGGTTAATTGATAATAACAGTTAAATGAATCATTATCAATTATCAATTAACTCATTATCCATTACTCTTCGCTTGCTTTTTTTAAAATATTTTTCTCTTCGTCTGTTAAAAAATGAAACCCATGTGAGTTAATTTTATCGAGAATTTCATCTATTCGCTGTTGCGTTACAATGGGCGTTTTGTTGTAAGGAATTTTATTACCGGCTTCATAAAATATTTTTTCTTTAACGGATGTAGGCCGGGGTTGTTTTTTTACAGCCGGGTTAAACAGGTTAATTACCCAGCTATATAAGTTATTCATCCATACACTGGCATCCTTTCCTTTTCTCAAAAAGAATACAAATAAATAACCCGCCGCAGCGCCTCCGATATGAGCCAGTCCATAGGCTACATTTATATTCATCAATCTTGTTATATCGATCGCAAGGTATATTAACAGTAAAACCCATATGGGAATACCTCCGTTCAGGTTTCGAAAAAACCGAAAATTGGGCGCCAACACAGTCGTGGTTACAGCTATGGCAATTGTGGATGCACCAGCCGTATGCAAATACCCATTGGGTAAGTTCGATTTAGCCGAGGGAATAGAATAATATGATACAATAAAAAATAAAGCCCCAGCCAACCCACCATAAATATAAATGGGTATCAATTTTTTATTGCCGGATATTTGCTGTAAAATATATCCAAAAGCCCATAGCCACAGCATATTGCTTAAAAGCTCCAGTACGCTGGCATGACAAAACATCTGTGTTAATATAGTCCAGGGTCTTTCACTTAACTTAGATATGGAAGCAGGCATCAGAAACCATTGTATCACCTCATCATTAAATGCTGCAGAAGGCTGGTTATAAAATAAGTAAACCACCTGCGCCACCAATAATATTAAAAAAAATATAATATTTATGGTAAATAGAGCCATTAGGGCATTATTGCTCTGCCCCAATAAGAACCTATTGGGTCTGTAATAATTTTTATTGTCGATATATCTGTCCGATTCACCCATCTTTCAATATGTTTATGGTTAAAGGTCAAGAACACGAATGTTAGCGAATTTCACGGTTGGAAATGGCTATACTGCCCCTCCTCAATAAGTTGTATTGTTTTAGTATATTTTCCGCCTTCGGCGGGATGACATGACTTAATATTTTGCTGCTTCGCTTATGGCGAATTGCAAAAATTGAGTCTCACAATAAAATTACAAACACTTCTTTACAAAAAATATAAAATAAAGTTGAAATTTAGAAGAAAGCCGCCCGAATTATTTTTTACCCCATATAATCACCAGAATAAAACCCATAACCAGGCCGCCCAAATGTGCAAAATGGGCAATATTGCTACCCGTGGGATTTACGCCTCCAAATAAATCAATAGCAGCCATCAGTGCAACGGCATATTTTGCCTTAACAGGAAATGGTATGGGAAAAATAATTAATTGGGAGTTGGGAAACAAATAAGCAAATGCTGCAAATAAGCCCATAATGGCTCCGGAGGCTCCAATAGCCGGAGCATTTTGCAAAAAAAGGTGTGCCAAAGCTGCTGCCAGCCCACAAACAAAATAAAATATCAAAAAGCGCTTAGGACCCCATGTTCGTTCCAGAAAACTGCCAAAACTCCACAAGGCAAACATATTGAACAGGATATGTGCCCAACCGCCATGCGTAAACATATGGGTAATCAATTGATAGGGTTTGAAATAGCCGGAGTTATAAGGAAACAAAGCCAGTGTGGATGTAATCTTTCCATACGGTCCATCTAGTAAAAGCTGTATCAAAAAAACCAATACATTGATTATAATTAAATTCAAAACCCCCGGAGTGGTTTGTTGGAATCGATTACCATACTGATTATACGCCATGATGCAAAGTTAACTGTTAACACGAATTACACTAATTTTATACGAATTATATAAATTATTATTTTATAAATAATTGATAATATTATATATACATATTAAATAAATATATTTAACATAATTTGATTAAATTTTTGTTTTATACTTTAATAAAGCAACACATTCGATATGATGTGTGTGGGGAAACATATCCACCGGCTGAATTTTTTCTACATTATATTTTTCACTTAGCAAAGCAATATCTCTTGCCTGTGTAGCCGTATTACAGCTTACATACACGATAGTTGGCGCTGCTATTTGTAATAATTTATTCACTAGCTTTTCATGCATGCCTGCCCGGGGAGGATCGGTAATAACCACATCCGGCCTGCCATGCTGCTCAAAAAATGCATCATCGCAAATTTTTACCACATCCCCTGCAAAAAAATCGGCATTGGTAACATTATTGAGGGCTGCATTTTCTTTGGCATCTTCAATAGCTTCGGCAATCACCTCCACACCAATAATTTTTTTTGCCTGCCTGCTTACAAAAATCCCAATACTACCGGTACCACAATATAAATCGTACACAATTTCCTCTCCGGTTAGGCCGGCAAAATCTCTGGTAATAGTATACAGCTTTTCTGCCTGCCGGGTATTGGTTTGAAAAAAAGACTTCGGACCTATTTTGAATTGGTAATTTTCTAATTTTTCTATCACATACCCTTTTCCCGTATATATTTGAGGGGAAAGGTCGTGAATACTATCATTCCATTTGGGATTAATTGTATAGAGTAAAGTAGTGATACCCGGAATTTGTTGTAAAATATAATCCAGCAACTTTATTCTCTCTGCTTCATCTTCATGATTGAGTACTACATTCACCATTAGTTCACCTGTAGTACAATGGCGAATGATAATATTGCGAAGCCAGCCTGTATGTTGCTTAATATCATAAAAAGAGTAATTATTATCGAGTGCAAATTTTCTTATTGTATTTCTGATGAGATTGTTTATCTCGTTCATTAAATAGCAGGTATCAATATCAATAATTTTATCAAACACTTTAGGAGCATGATATCCAAGAGCATTTTGTTGTGTTAAAGTATTGCCACTTTGTATTTCACCGGCTGTCAGATATCGTTTGTTGCTAAAAGTGAATTCTAACTTATTTCTGTAGTGTCTCGTTTCAGCAGCTCCAACAATAGGAAGCATTTCGGGCAAGTCAACTTTACCTATTCGTTTTAGATTTTGCAGCGTTTCCTGTTGTTTGTATTCCAGCTGCTTTTCATACGGCAGCATTTGCCATTTACAACCACCACAAATACCAAAATGTTTACAAAATGCTGCTACCCGTTGTGGTGAAGGCATTTTGATGGTTACTGCTTTCCCCTCTGCCCAGTCTTTTTTATTTTTCTGTATAAAAACATCTACTACATCTCCGGGTACGGCCCCTTCAATAAAAATCACCTTACCATCCTGCCGGGCCAAAGCTTTACCTTCCGCAGCATAGTCTGAAACAGTAATATTTTCCAGGATAAATTTTTTCTTTTTCACGTGGCAAAGGTAGTTGTAGTAAGGCAAAAGAAGCTGGTTATGGGCATTTTATTATATGCACTTTTTTTCATAACTTTAAGGTATGAATCTTAAAGATATCATAACAGTTGACAGCGAAATTTTAAGTGGGCAAACCGTTTTTAAAGGCACCAGGGTGCCTGTAGACACTTTATTCGATCACCTGGAAGCTGGTATATCTCTTGACGTTTTTTTAGAAGATTTTCCTTCCGTTTCAAAAGAACAGGCAATAGCTCTTCTGGATTGTGCCAATAGAATTTTAAATATGAAAAATCTGGATCAACTTTATGCGGCTGTTGCTTGACGAAAACTTACCCAAAAGGCTTAAAATAGATTTTCCTGAACATGAAATTTATACCATTCGTGACATGGAATGGTGTGGCATTAAAAATGGAGAATTACTAAAATTACTTATTGCAAATAGCTTCAATGCACTCTTAACATTTGACAAAAATTTACAACATCAGCAAAATTTTGTAAAATATACCATAACAGTTTTCGTTTTATCAGCAACGATCAATAGCTATGACGAGTTAACAAAGCTTACTTTTAAAGTGAAGCAACACTTAAATGATGATCCACTACCTACCGGAGCCATTATTGTTAAGCCAGAGCCATAGGCCGGGGTTATGCTTATTTTAAAAATATTATTTAGCCGCACTTTATTATACATACTTTTTTTCATAACTTTAAAGTATGAAGGCAACAGAAATAAATACGACAATTATTGATGGGTATATAAGGCTCCTGGATAATTTGAATGCAAGTACCAAACTTGACCTTATATCAAAACTAACGGCATCCATAAAATCAGACTTGACAAATAAAAAGTCCTTATTCAAAAAAGCTTACGGTGCATTTGAATCTAAAAAAACTGCAGAGGAAATTATTGAAGAAATCCGAAACAGTAGAGTATTTACCAGACAAATAGAATCTTTTTGAAAAAATATCTAATCGACACCAATATCGCTATTTTTTACATGAAGGGAAAGTTTAATCTTGAAGCAAGATTTAACACAGCATCTGAAGGTTGTTGCTTTATTTCCGAAATATCTTTAGCTGAATTAAAATTTGGTGCAGAAAAAAGTGAAAAACCCGAGAAAAATAGAAAGGTTTTAGATAACTTTTTAACCGGCGTACAAATACTTCCCATTTTTCATTCTCTGGACCTCTTTGCTAAAGAAAAAGCCCGGTTACAAAAAGCTGGAACTCCCATTGATGACTTTGATCTTTTAATTGGTGCAACTGCTATTACTCATAAATTAATAATGGTAACCAATAATACCAACCACTTTAAGCGTATACATGGCATTAAATTGGAAGACTGGACAATAGAAGATTATTAATTAGCTTTATTTCAATATTTGAAATATTTTATTTTTGTATTCCACTTGAAATCACATGAAAAAAACCGTACTGTTTATCCTGCTTATTCATCTTCTGGTGAACACTTTTTCACAAAAATTTCAAATTACCCTGCAAGCTCCGGCATATAAGAAGGGCATCGCCTACCTTACTTACTATATGGGCAGCAGCTTAAATGTGGAAGACTCTGCTACAGTGAACAATAAAGGTGTGGCCATTTTTAAAGGCAATCGTAAATTACCGGGAGGTATTTATGTAATTGTTTTGCCCGACAGAAAATACCGTATCGATTTTTTGGTAGATAAAGAACAAACCATCACAGTAAAAGCAGATACATCTGATATTATCAATAAGTCCGTTGTTATCGGTTCAAAAGAAAATGTACTGTATGATCAATATCAAAAATTTACTTTTAGCAAAGGCAAAATAATGGACAAGGAACGGCTGGCTTATAATAGCTCAACCACTAAGGCCGACTCTGCTTTGCACGAAAGTAATTATTTAAAACTCAATAAAGAAATCAGCGCCTACCGTGAAAATGTAGTGAAAAGCAATCCCGGCAGCATGTTGGCGGCCTTGTTTATGGCCATGAAAGAACCCATATTGCCTATACAAAAGCCAACAACCAAAAGCGACAGTATTGAAAATTTTAATTATTATAAGAAACATTTTTGGGATGGGGTAACGTTTATGGATGAACGAATTATTCGAACACCATTTTTTCTGCCAAAATTAGAGCAGTATTATCGCAATATTGTAATAGTAGCCGATAGCATCATTAAAGAGGCAGATTATCAATTATTGTTGGCCCGAAGCTGCCCGGAGATGTATAAATTTTTGCTAAACTGGCTTACAGACGAATTTATCAATCCTAAATACATGGGACAGGATGCAGTATTTGTACATCTGTTTGAAAAATACCACAGCAAAGGCTTAACCAACTGGCTGAATGAAAAACAATTGCAAACCATTAGCCGACGGGCTTATATGCTCATGGCCAATCTGATTGGCGCTAAAGCGGCCAACCTGGAAATGATTGACAGCCTTGGCAAACCTACGGCTTTGTACGATGTGAGCGCTGATTACACCATTATATGCTTCTGGGATCCTACCTGTGGTCACTGCAAACAGGTAATACCTAAATTAGATTCTGTATACCAGGCCAGCTGGAAGCAACACAATACAAAAATATATGCAGTACTAAATGAAGATAAAAAGGAAGAATGGGTTCAATATACAAAAGAACATCGCCTGACAGATTGGATACATGTGTATCAAAGTAAAGAAATGGCAGAAGAAGAGGCCAAAGCACAAAAAGCAAATTACCGGCAATTATATGATGTAACTCAAACGCCTATCTTATATTTGCTGGATAAAGAAAAACGCATTATAGCAAAAAAACTAAACTGGGAGCAGCTTAATGATCTGCTTCAGGTGAAGTGGAACCAAAAACTTATGCAATGAGAAAGTTTATTTTATTATTAATGCTTGCACATGCAACTATTGCACATTCACAAACATTATTTACTTACGGCAACAATATTGTTGATAAGCAGGAGTTTTTAAGGGCTTATAATAAAAACCCGAATACAACCGCCAGTAAAGAAAATTCCTTAAAAGAATATCTTGATTTGTATATCAATTTTAAATTAAAGGTAGCTGCAGCTAAAAATGCTCATTTAGACACTTTACCACAACTGCAGTATGAGTTACAGGCTTTTAAAAATCAAATACAAGATGCTTATTTAAGCGATGAAAAAGAGGCAAATAAACTTATTGATGAAGCCTTTATCAGAAGCCAAAAAGATTTACATGTACAACTATTTTCGGTTCCCGTCGATTCTTCTTTTATTCCTTCGAAAATAAGTGAAGAAATATATGCGGCTCTTCAAAAGGGTAATAATGATTACGAAGCAATTACCCAGGAAATGTCCAAAAAACATGGCTATGCTATCAAAACAAAGGACTTAGGCTTCGTTACTGCATTTTCCTTACCTTATGAATATGAAAATATCATTTATGCTTTAAAAAAAGGTGAAACCAGCCAACCGTATGAATCTAAAAATAATATATATTTATTTAAGATTATTGATGAAAGAAAAGCTATCGGCAAATGGAAAGTGGCTCAAATTCTCCTGGCCTTACCACCTAATTATCAGCAAGATACATATGCATCCATTCAATCGAAAGCAGACTCTATTTATCAGCAGCTTAAAAATAATGCTGATTTTGCCCAGATGGCCAAACAATACAGCAATGATAAAACAACTTATCTCAATGCTGGCGAAATGCCTGAATTCGGATCGGGAAAATATGATTTGTCTTTTGAAAAAGAAGTTATTAAACTTGAAAAAAATGGTGATATCAGTAAGCCATTTACAACACCTTATGGCTTTCATATTGTAAAAAGAATCAGCCATACCCCTATACCGGCTACCAAAAATGCGGATGAAGCTTTTTTATATGCATTGAAAGAGAAATTAAAGCAAGATGCCCGGATGAATATTATCCGGGAGAAACTTGTTCGAAATATTATGCAACCAATTGGTTTCAAAAAAAACAACGCTGTTAAAGAAAAGGATTTATTCAGCTATGCCGATAGTGTGGCAATCAACAAAAACTTTAACCTGATTACTCAATCTCCAATAAGCAATAAAGTAATCTTCAGCTTTGCCAAAAGCGATGTAAAAGGGAGCAGTTGGCTTAATTTTATTAAAGATTATAAAATGAATACGCAGCTATATAAAGGAGAAAGTTATCCTGACCTTTTAAAAAAATACATAAACATTGCTACATTAGATTACTATAAAAAGCATCTTGAAGAATATAACAGCCAGTTTGCTTATCAGGTGCAGGAATTTAAAGAAGGCAATATGCTTTTTGAAATGATGGAACGAAATGTATGGAGCCAAGCCGGCAAAGATTCCGTAGGGCTTAAAAAATATTTTGACGCCAATAAAGGCAAATACTTATGGCCCGCAAGCGCTGAGGTAATTATCTTTAATTGCGATAATATTTTATTAGCCCAAAAAATCAGAGAAAACATTACCGACGGTAAGGATTGGGGGAAAATTGAAGGAGCTTATATTGGTAGAGTTGTAACAGATAGCGGTCGTTATGAGCTTGCCCAATTACCCCTAAATAGCAACATCAATATTACAGAAGGCCTTCTTACAACTCCCTGGATAAATGATAAAGACAGCATTGTAAGCTTTGTTAAAATATTAAAAATATACCCTGCCAACCAGCCTCGCAGCTTCGAACAGGCGAGGGGGTTAGTAATCAACGACTATCAAAATGAAATGGAGCAAAAGTGGTTAGCTGATTTGAGAAAAAAATATCCTGTAAAAATCAATCAGGCTGTTTTTAAATCTCTTTTGAAAGAGTAATTTTTAAACAATCTGCTGTACTACTTTGGTTACAAGCGTTGGCTTTCCCAGTGTATAGTAATGTAGTACCGGAACACCAAATTTGATCAATTCTTTCGATTGAAATAAAAGCCATTCGGCACCCACCTGTTCTACCTCTTCGTCGGTTTTGCATTTAAGTATGGCATTCGACAAATCGGTAGGAATATCAATATGAAATGTTTTGGGCAGAAGCGTAAGCTGCTTTTTACTGTGAATAGGTTTTAATCCCGGAACAATGGGTACATTAATGCCCGCTGCACGACATGCTTTTACAAAAGCATAATATTTTTCATTATCAAAAAACATTTGAGTTACAATATAATCGGCACCCAAATCTACTTTTTGCTTTAAATACGACAAATCGGTTTGCATGTTGGGCGCCTCAAAATGTTTTTCCGGATACCCGGCCACTCCAATGCAGAATTTGGTTTTACTGGTATCTTTTAAATCATCTTCCAGGTAAATACCTGCATTCAGGTTTACCACCTGTTGTAACAGATCGCTGGCAAATTTATGCCCCCCGGGCTCCGGCTCAAAGGTAGATTCATTTTTAGCAGGATCTCCACGCAATACCAATACATTATCAATACCCAGATAGTGCAAATTAATCAACGCATCTTCTGTTTCATTTACATTAAACCCTCCACAAATGAGATGTGGTACAGTATCTACACTATATTTATTCATGATGGCGGCACAAATACTCTCCGTACCCGGCCGCTTGCGAACCACTACTTTGGAAAATGTACCATCAACATTTTTTTTAAAAACATGCTCACTCCTGTGATAAGTTACATTTATAAATGAAGGCTTTAGCTCCATTAAAGGATCCAAATGTTTAAACAATGCATGAATCCCTTTTCCTTTTAAGGGAGGCAATATCTCAAAAGAAACCAGTGTGCTTTTGGCATTGTGGATGTGTTCTGTTATTTTCATTTTATCAGATGAACAGGTAGTATTTTTTTTGTACAAACATAATGAAGTAAATGCAAACCTCAATGATTTGTTAAAGGCGGCTATTATATTGGCTTTTATACGGTTTATATTATTTTTGCTTAAAATAACATTGTGAGTTTAACCATTCATACCAATAACCTGGTAAAAAAATATGGCAGCCGAACGGTGGTTGATCATGTTTCATTTGAAGTAAAACAAGGTGAAATAGTAGGTTTATTAGGCCCCAATGGCGCCGGTAAAACTACCTCCTTTTATCAGGTAGTAGGCCTGGTAAAGCCGGATGAGGGTGATGTTTATTTAAATGATATCAATATCACCAAACTACCTATGTATAAAAGAGCCAAAATGGGCATTGGCTATTTACCACAGGAAGCCAGTGTATTTCGTAAGCTGAGTGTGGAAGATAATATTACTGCAATATTGGAAATGACCAATCTTTCTAAAAAAGATCAAAAAGCAAAGTTAGAATCATTATTAGATGAATTTCATTTACAACATGTAAGAAAAAATAATGGAGATACTTTAAGCGGTGGTGAAAGACGGAGAACAGAGATAGCCAGGGCATTAGCGGTGGATCCTAAATTTATCCTACTAGATGAGCCCTTTGCAGGTGTAGATCCGATTGCTGTAGAAGATATTCAAACTATTGTTGCTAAACTGAAATACAAAAACATCGGCATTCTGATTACTGATCATAATGTAAACGAAACGCTTTCAATTTGTGACAGAGCTTACCTGTTAATTGATGGTAAAATATTTACGCATGGCACCGCAGAGGAGTTGGCCGGCAATGAGCAGGTTCGCCGACTGTATCTTGGCAGGAATTTCGAATTGAAACGTAAAGATTATTTAATGAATAACAATAAAAATTAATTGAAATTCAATAAATATTAAAATTAATATGCCGCTTCTCGTTTTACGCCTGCATACCCAATAGCCACGGCAAAAAGTATATTTTTGAGAATATTGTTGAAGTTGTGAAAGCTCCAAGATATCATTTTTGACTCTTCACTCATGTTTGTAAATATATAATTAGCTATCACAAAAAGAAACAGATCAAACGCAAAGTAAATAAATACGGCCGTATTGAGCCAAAAGGACGAGGACCTTAATAAATCAGTATGTGTTTTAAATAATTTGCAGTAGTAGCCTACTGAATAAAGTATAAAAATAAAAGCCTCGAAAACAAGTGTCCAGGTTTGAAATTGATTAAATGGTTGAAAATATAACGTATTTATTATAAAAAAGGCTATAAATACGGCGAAAAATGCAAACCCTGTTTTTTTATTCTTCAACAATATACCATACATCAAACTCAATAGTAAAACTTCTGCCAGCGTATACACATTGACAGCAAAAATATTTAGTTTATTAATTTTAGAAGGTATATAATACATCAATTCTGAAAGTGCAGATGCTAAAAGAAGTATGCCCAATATTTTAAGAGTCGATATTTTTAATGCCTGCTTCTTACTCAATAAGAAAAAAACAGGTATTAAAACCGATAGTGAAGAAATGTGTGAAAGATATTGGGCAAATTGTAACATGTTATATTATAGGCATTTTAGATTGTTAAGGTTTAAGAACATTGCTAAAATGGGTGTGACCTATCCTCATATTGCTTCTCTGCGTTCATAACCCAGGGGTTTGTCAATAATACCTGCGGTTTACCCTTATCATCAACAGCAAAGTCTGCCACAATACTTTTACAGGAAGAAGATGAAATATTAAGACGGATAAAAGTGTTACAACCAAAAAAATGGGCATTTACCGCTCCTGAATGTTTGGCAATCCACTGCCATGCCTGAGTCCAGGTAACGGTACCCCCGGAAGTAGTTACATTAGTAGTTTTCATAGTATTTCCATTAACGTCAATGCCTATAGGCAAAAGTTGTTCTATATTTTTATTATCTAGTCCATAATATAGTGCAATACCCACACAGTTGGCCTTGCTTACCAATGACGACAGATATTCAGGATTAAGTGTACACGATTTACTAGTGCCATATGTCGCATTATAGTTTGCTATCCACTTATCACCCAAGCTACCCTCAATAGCTGCTCCAACCGACTTGTTGAAAGGATTAGGTAACCCGATGGTGCCTATGGGCGCCAAATTATTGTTATTGCCTTCTGTAGTACTTAATGCTTCTGATACCAGATTTTGTTTTTTACAGGCCTGTGAAATAATTAACAAAGAACTAACTGTTAATACTCCTATACTCCTTAAAATTCGCTTCATAGCTTGTCATTTTTAATTGATAGTAAATTTTCTTTTGGGTTTCCAAAGGAGTATGAATTATGTAAAGCAAAGTTAAGGTTACCTGCCTGAAACACACCAAGGGATTTCCCCCGAATTTTACGTATTTTCCGAAGATTACGACAGGGCATGCAATAAGTTATTGATTATCAATAAATAATTATTTCCGGTCTGGCGACGAGTTTTTAAAAATTTTATTTAACCTGTTAACACTTTAATATCCGCTGCTATTAAGCCGACAGCTCTTTATCGGCGTACGCATTTTACTTGTGGCTTAGTACATCTTGTAAATATGTGCGTTTGCGTGTTGTAAATAATTTATTATGTTACTTATAGTCTTTGATTTATAGTCGACAAGTTTTCACCTTTGTTAATGTGGATATAAAACTCAAAATAGGTCACCGCATAAAAGAATTGAGAGAAAAAGCCGAAATGTCCCAGATGGATTTGGCTTATACTGCTGATTTGGATAGAAGTTATATTGCAAGTATTGAGAACGGTCAACGCAATGTGTCAATTGTGAATATTGAAAAAATTGCAATTGCACTTAATGTAACTGTCAAAGAATTTTTTAAAAGTAATAATTTTGAGAACTCTTCAACAGATAAAAAAAGAGATTGATGCAAGGATTGCTTCAGTGGCCCAAAATCCACTTACGCTTTCTGAATCCTTAGAAATTATAAAGGCTTCTATAGAGGACGTAATTCGGTCTGCTGGAGCGGTTGGAAAAACATCTTTGATAACATCACAACAGATTGTAAATCTTCTACATGAAACAATAAAGTCTTCGCTTGTTGCTGAAGGAGTAAATGCAACGAATATTCGCCCTTCTATTGGCAGTGCAAATCCCGAGATCACATTAGCAGGATTTCTCAAATTCAAAAAGCAGGATGTATGTATCTTTCCTAATAATTTGCAGCCCAGACAGGAACTATTAGATTTTAACGGGATGTTTAATACGGGTATCACAGAGCCTTACGGTGAATTATTTACTGAACATATTTTATCTATTAATGTGAGAACTCAATTAAGCAGTTTAGGCAATAACGTTGATACAATGTTTGAAAGAACTTATGCTGAGCCTTTGAATCTTCATAGGCGTGTACCCAAAATGGTTCTTGGTGAAATGTATTTGATTTCTGTAAGAGAATTAAATTCTGCACAAATTGCTCAAAATATTCCTATGTACTCAAGTTTTACACAAGCAACAGCCAGGCAACTTGAACGTTATATCAAAGGGTTTGCAGCTTTGAATATGAGAAAAAGTCAGCGAGATGATGATTTTAAATATGAACGAGTAGCTCTTATTATTGCTGATTTTTCACAAAATCCTGTAAAAATTTATAGTACGACCCAACAATTAATTCAAGATAATCTATTGCCGCCAAACTCAACCGCAATGATGGATAATTTGCAATTTGATGGATTTGCAAGAACGTTACTGGACAGCTATGAACAAAGATTTGGGCACAATATTCTGACCTGATATTTTTGAATTAGAAACTCGTCTATTTCTTGTTGAATATTCAAAGAACGTAACATTTTAATTTCACTTTCTGAAAAATCAGGTATAGTAAATTTTTCAATAAAGTTTTTTTGATAGCACTGGTAGCCGCCCTCAATAGCAACACTTGTATTACTGACATAGTAGTGCATTATAACTGAGTTGAAAATTTTTTGCACCACATCGATATTTTCTGCTTTTGAAATTGGATTTGGCAAATTACCAAACAAAGATATTTCAGCGTTCTGCTCTCTGAAAAAAGTGCCGTAGCCATTGGTGAAATAGGCATCTTCTTCATTTATCAGCAAGAATCTTGGCGTTTGGCTAAAAGTAGGATTTAAAATTTTCTTTCCTGTTTTTACCAAGCCTTGCGTTCTTCCCCAAACATAAAAAGGATCAAACTTTACCTTGCTTTTATCTCTTGCCAAAAGTGTTTCTTTTTCAGTAAGTAAGTAGTCGTAGCAATGAGGAAAATATTTTTTAAACTCTGTTTCAGGGATTGCTTTTGCGGTGTTCCCTTTAATTATATACGGACAAATTATTCTTCTTGTATTTTTTTCAGCGTCTTCCTGCATTTTGAAGTCGGAAATTTTATAAACAGGTTTGGTTATTTCCTTTTCAATTTTAAAAATTCCTTTATCTGTAATTTTTCTGAAATAACCATCTTCCTCATTATTTCCATCAACAAAAAATACATCATCTTTCAAGGTCGCAATCCCTACGCAAATGTCAAATAGTTTACCGATTGGAGTTCCGATTGTTTCGATGACTTTGATGTTTTTTTGTTCATCAGTTTTGAGTAACCGCCATTTTTTTACATTCAAATCTTTCAAATAATTTAGCGAGCCGTTGGCCAATGGCAAAAAATCTTGCGGTGTGTAGCCCTCTTTAATTCGGTCAAATGTAATGGCCTCGTTCTCTTGTTTATTCAAAAAAGTCAAAGCTGTGTAAGTTTGGGCATCAAATACTTTTTTGTGTGTAAAATCAATAATACGTGAAACGCATTTTTTTTGTTGGAAAAAACGTCGCATTGCTTCGCCTGCAAGTGATGTAAAATAGTTGTTTGGTGTAATATATCCCAAACGCCCTGTCGGTTTTAGTAATTTATACCCTAACTCAAAAAAAGCAAAATAAAGATTGAAAGTTCCACCTTCAACAGTCGTCCAATTTTTCAATAAATACGCCCTGTTTTCATTTGAAAGGTCTTGGAATTTTACATAAGGGGGATTGCCAACAACTGTGTCAAAGCTTAATTTCCAATCTGCTTTTAAGCTGTCCTGATTGAACAAATTAAAGTCGCTTTCTTCTAAAACTTCATTATGCTGCAATGCATAAATTGCTAATAAAATCTTGGTACGATGTATATTGTAAGCAAGAATGTCTGATCCAAAAATGTTTTCTTTTATGATTGCTTTTACAGGTTTACCAAAAGTCTTTTTGTAATATTCTGTCAATCCTATTAAAAATGCCCCACAACCACAGCTTGGATCCAGGTTTTTGTCTTGTAGCTGCGGTTTAATTTCATTAATTATAAAGTCAATAATATATTCAGGCGTAAAAAATGCGCCATTTAGCTTTCTGTCTGTTGGCGGAATAATAAGCTCTAAATGATTTTCAAGATCTTTTATTGTCTGAATTTCTAATGAAGAAACGTCAAAAAATAATTTTGTATTCTGTTCAAAATCCTTGAAATAGTCGATTAATATAGGGCATAAAGTAAAGTCAATATTTTTATTAGTCAGATATTGAAATACCAAATGTTTCTCAAGCCGAATAAGGTTTTGAGAAGAAACAAGGTCATTCAATATTGCTTTTTTTACCATCTCCTGCAGTTGACTATGAGCAACAAAGCTACAAAAATAATTCATTTCTGCAAATAGTTTTTAGCGCTACTGAGTTATACAGGTAGTACTTGGCCAGAAGCATGTACTCTGATCCTGTGTATCCTATTTTTTACCCAAAATAATGTACATTGGTGTGCTTTTTGCTTTTATTTGCATATCATTTTTACATGAAACTTCTTTCGCCAACTATATCCAAAATAGCCCGAATGCGTTCCTGGCGCATTGAAAACTGGAGTAGTCATCCACTAGAATCGCAGCGTCAGGTATTGCAGGAGCTGATATCTTCTGCACAATACACTGCTTTCGGAAAGAAATATCATTTTTCAAAATTATTTACACTCAAAGAGTTTAAAAACAGTGTTCCCATTCAGGAATACCACGATATCAAACCTTTTATTGAGAGAATGATGCTGGGAGAAGAAAACGTATTGTGGAATACACCCATCAACTGGTTTGCCAAGTCGTCGGGAACTACCAGCGATAAAAGCAAATTTATTCCTGTAAGCAACGAAAGCCTGCAAAACAATCACTTTCAAGCTTCTAAAGATGTGCTCACTACTTATTATAACAATTTTCCGGGAAGCGATTTATTAACCGGCAAAGGCCTGGTAGTAGGGGGAAGCCACCAGATTAGTAAAATTAACGACGAAATTCACTACGGGGATCTTAGCGCCGTATTAATGCAAAACACTCCTTTTTGGGGGCAATGGCTGCGAACACCGGAACTGAGTATTGCCTTATTAGATGAATGGGAAAGCAAAATAGAAAAACTGGCACAAACTACCGCTAATGAAAATGTTACTTCCATAGCCGGAGTTCCTACCTGGACAAATATTTTGCTAAAAAGAGTATTAGAAATAAAAAATAAAAAATTTATTAAAGAAGTTTGGCCCAATCTGGAACTGTATATCCATGGAGGCATCTCTTTTATTCCCTACCGGGAGCAATTCGACCAATTAATGGGTGAACCCATTAATTACTTAGAAATTTATAATGCAAGTGAGGGGTTTTTTGCAGGACAGGAAAAGCCTGATGACGACGGCATGCTTCTCTTTACAGAGCATGGTGTTTTTTATGAATTCATGCCGGTAGAAGAATATGGCAAAGCAAATCCTCAAACCGTTGGGCTTGATAAAGTTGTTACAGGCAAACATTACGCCCTAATCATTAGTACAACAGGGGGTTTATGGCGATACCTGGTAGGTGATACCATTCAATTTACATCCTTAAACCCTTACAAAATAAAAGTTAGTGGTCGTTTAAAGCATTATATTAATGCTTTTGGTGAAGAAGTGATTGTGGATAATAGTGATAAAGCAATTGCCATTGCGGCTGAAAAAACGCAGGCTATTGTGAATGATTATACAGCAGCACCTATATTTTTCAGTCAGCAACAAAATGGCGCTCACGAATGGCTGATCGAATTTGATAAAATGCCTGTAAGTATAGAGGATTTTACTTTTCAGCTCGATATCTCTTTAAAAAACCTCAACAGCGATTATGAAGCCAAACGCCATAAAGACATAGCCCTCCGGATGCCGCTTGTACGGCCATTACCCAATGGTACTTTTAATAAGTGGCTACGAAGCAAAAATAAATTAGGCGGCCAACATAAAATTCCCCGATTAAGTAATGACCGAAAAATTATAGAGGAAGTGATTTTTTTAATAAATTATTAATTTATTAAATATATTTATAGATATAGTTTAGTTATTAATATATAAATTATTTATATTAATTATATAAGAAACTTTATCTGTAAAATTATTGGCGTTAATCAGATTTCCCTTTCTATAAACCTGCTTACCTCAATCGTTAAATACGCCTGTTCGTATTGTAAGCAAAAATCTACATTTGCTAAATTTTTTTAATTTAAACAGAAACTACACTGATGAGAAGCTTTTTAAAGCACTATGCTGTGCTATCAATCTTAATTCTATTATCAATAATTAGTTGTAAAAAGAATGACTTAACCAATGTGGCTCAAAATGGCAGTGCCGATATTTCAGCCAACACAGAACAGGATGGCCCTGTATTAAAATTACCAACATTATTTTGTACTTATCGAACGACCGAAATTGATCAGGATTTTGCTGCGGTATTAGCAACCGAAGATATCATTACTAATACAAAAAATGCTCAGTTTCAGAGTTTTACCTCTTCTACATTTCCACAGTTTCACATTTACAATAACAGTACAGGCGAGCTTTGGGGAGTTAAATACAGCAATACCCTTAATAGAAGAGTATTGGTAAAATATTCTTTATCTACAAAAACCCAAGTAGAAGTTCCTATCTTTCCTCAAAGTATTGATGAATTTAACAAGGCGCCGGTAAGAGAGATCATATTTATTGATGAGATAAAGAAAAAAATATATTATTTAGAGGGAGACAGGGGAAATTTTGCCTTTTCACGTTTAATAAGCTGTAATTATGATGGGTCGGATAGAAAGTTTGTGATTGATGGAACAAAAAGTGATATTGTTACGGGATTAATAGATATCAAAAGCAATAAATTCTATTATGTAAGTTACGCATTCAATGCCTTGGTAGAATATGATTTAAGCAATAAGACGAATAAAACGCTTATTAAAAACTTTAACCTGACAGGAAAAAAACAGTTTGCCGGATTTAAAGATTATTATTCGTATCTTTTTAATAAAACATATTTATCCCCACAACTAACGCCGAAAGCAATAGATGACAGAAGGCTGAATTTGTTTACTATTGATTTTATTAATAAAAAAGTTTTCTGGTTTAGAAATAAAAACAGCCTTGTGCATGGCTACAATAATGACAACAAAGCTCTTGGTAATGTTCAAATGGATGTTATTTTTGATCAGATACGCCCTGATGTTATGAGCGCTAACTTAGATGGAACTAATGTAAAATCATTAAATACAGGTTTAAAAATAGGGGATTATACCGGCCAGTTAAACCACAATGAAATGGACGAGAACTATGTTAATGTCGTTATACAGGGAAGTTTGCAGGTAAACCCGGCTACTAAGAAATTGTATTTAGGATATGAAAGTATACAAAATTATACAAAATTGACGAAAACCAGATACAAGCAACGATCTTTTAGAGCTTATGAAACAGACTACAACCTTCAAAATACAAAAGCATTACTTATAGAACCCTTTTTAAAAAACCCGGTGGGTTTTAGCACTATGATGATAAAGTCAAATTTCTTTGACCTCTGGAAACAAACAGATCATTATTTATTCCAGGGCAGCCAGCAATGTTTTATTTTAGGAGCTATGAGTCCTATGAATTAACAAAAAAAATTTATTAGAAAGGGCTGTCTGCTATTTTAGACAGCCTTTTTTATGTATGATAATTCCCAATTTATAAATATAAAATGGTATAAATTAAATTTTTCTGCAAAATAACTTAAATATTCTCACCCTCCGGAGAGAGACGTTGTGTGGAAGTAAAAATTAAAATCTACCTAACCTCTCTCAACCTTTCCACTGCTGTTTCTAAAGTTGCTTCTTTTTTGGCAAAACAAAATCGCAATACTTTATGGTCGGTACCATCCTGATAAAACGCTGAAACCGGAATGGTGGCTACGCCATATTTTTGAGTGAGCAAAATAGCAAATTCTTTTTCCGACATATCGCTCAAATTTGCATAACTGTATAATTGAAAATAACTACCATGGGAAGGCAATGGAGTAAAAGCTGTTTGCTGCATCAGGGAGCCAAAATAATCTCTTTTTTGCTGCAAAAACTTACCCAATTGGCTGTATTCTTCTTTTTGCAATAAAAAATCAGCTAAGGCATACTGCATAGGACTGTTGGTGGTAAAACAATTAAACTGATGTACTTTTCGAAATTCTTTCATTAGTAGTTCCGGAGCGATGCAATAGCCCAATTTCCATCCGGTGCAATGATATACTTTTCCAAAAGAAAAACATACAAAACTTCGCTCTGCCAGTTCAGGGTAACGCAGCAGGCTTAAATGAGGCAGATCATCAAAAATAAGATGTTCATACACTTCATCGCTAATGATGAAAATGTTATGTGTGGCTACTATATTTTTAAGTTGTTCAATGTCGTATTGACTCAATACGCATCCGCTGGGGTTATGCGGAGAGTTGATGATAATGGCTTTGGTTTTATTAGTAATTTTTGATTGCACCAACTGCCAATCAATATTGTAGTTGGGATGTTGGAGTGGAATTAATACAGGTACGCCTCCATTGATTTCTATATTGGGGATATAACTATCGTAAGCCGGTTCAAACACGATCACTTCATCGCCTTTTTGTATGATGGTAGTAAGAGCAGTGCAAATGGCATAAGTGGCGCCGGGAGTAATGGTGATATCTGTATCAGGGTTTATATCAGCGCCATACAAATTTTTTACTTTTTCGGATAGGCGTTGCCGTAATAGTGCCAATCCGGCCATTGGGGCATATTGATTGTGTCCGTCTTTCATGGCCTGATGTACTTTATCAATCAACACTTCATTCATCGCAAAATCGGGAAAACCCTGGCCCAGGTTAATTGCCTGATGCTCAGCAGCCAGCGCACTCATAACAGTAAAAATGGTAGTACCTACATTTGGAAGTTTACTTTTAAGCACTAATTGCACGAATTTTAGAACACGAATTACACGAATTAATGCGAATTAAGCAAATAATAGGCTAGCTTTCTTAAACAGTTTACTTGTGTTTAATAATAACACTTTTCCGAACGAAGTGAGGAAATAATAAAAAGCTATTCGTGTAATTCTCTGCCTGAACGATGCAGTCGGGCAGGGAACAAATTCGTGTTACAGGTATTTGTCTCCTTTTTTTCGTTTTATTTCAGCTACATATTCTTTTATTTCCTGCTCTTTCTCTTTTTTGCAGATAAGCAGTACATCTTGGGTATCAACCACTACGAAGTCATCTAATCCCTGTAGTAAAAGCAGCTTATCATTGTCAGCTTGTACGATATTTTTAGTGGCATCAATAATTACCACATTATCACCTACAACGGCATTGCCGAGATAATCTTTTTCCAGATTTTCATAAGCGCTGGCCCAGGTGCCGAGGTCGCTCCACCCAAAAGATGAAGGGATGACATACACATTATCCGCTTTTTCCATGATGCCATAATCAATAGAAATATTTACACATTGGGGGTAAATACGCTGTACAGCAGCATCTTCGCCGGAGGTGTTAAAATTATTTATTTCTGCTTCAAATACTTCATGCATTTCCGGCAGATATGTTTCAAACGCTTTGATAATATTTTTTATTTGCCAGACGAAAATGCCTGCATTCCACAAGAAATCACCACTGGCAAGAAAAGTTTTCGCCAGCTCTAAATCAGGTTTTTCTGTAAAAGTTTTTACTTTATAAATATTCTCGGCTACAGCATGGGGTTCATATTGAATATAGCCATAGCCGGTATTAGGATTGGTGGGTTTAATACCCAGTGTAACCAATGCTTTGATATGCTGAGTAAAATGCAGCGCCTCTACACAAACTTTTTGAAAAGCCTCAGCTTGAAGTATGATATGGTCTGCAGGGGCACATATCAGGCTGGCAGCAGGGTTTAAAGCCATGAGTTTATAAGAAATATAAGCTACGCAGGCAGCCGTATTTTTTCGGCTGGGTTCACATAAAATATTTTGTACCAGCATTTCGGGTAATTGCTGTATTACAATATCTCTATATTGTTGCGAAGTGATGATATAAATATTTTCCCGGGGTATAAAAGCAGAAAATCTGTCGTACGTTGCCTGAATAAGTGTTCTGCCGGTGTTTAGTATGTCCAGGAATTGCTTTGGGTACTCAGTACGACTTTTAGGCCAAAATCTACTACCGATTCCTCCGGCCATAATGGCTACATAGTTGTTTTCATTCATCGTTTAGGTATTTTATTTAATATATAAAATATTATATATAAATAGTTTATATTATTCCTTCTCTAATTAAATCATGTAAATGAATAATACCTTCGTACGTATTATTTTTTATTACCATTAACTGACTGATATTATATTGTTTCATCATTTCCAGCGCATTGACGGCCAGGCTATCCGAATGGATGGTTTTCGGATTGGCGCTCATTACTTCCCGGGCAGTGAGTTTTTCAAAGCTGATGTCTTTTTCAATCATTCTTCTTAAATCGCCATCCGTGATAACGCCCAACAATTCATTATTTTTACCAATTACTGCTGTAGCGCCTAGTCGTTGTTGCGTAATCTCTACAATCACTTCTTTTATATTGGCTGTTGGTGGTACTTGTGGTTGGCCATTTTGCACCGCCAAATCATGCACTCTCAGATAAAGTTTTTTACCCAGCGTTCCGCCGGGGTGATATTTAGCAAAATCCTTACTGTCAAAGCTTTTCAACTCCATCAGGCATACCGCCAGTGCATCACCCATTACCATTTGCGCCGTAGTGCTGGTAGTGGGAGCCAGGTTATGGGGACAAGCCTCTTGTAAAACGGTGGTATTGAGCAAAATATCACAATGTTTTGCCAAAAAAGACTGTATATTTCCTACCATGCCAATTAATACATTACCAAAGTTTTTTACTAAGGGCGTTAAGACTTTAATTTCAGGACTGTCGCCACTTTTACTGATAATCATCACCATATCATTTTCCTGTATCATACCGAGATCGCCATGTATGGCATCAGCAGCATGCATAAAAATGGCAGGTGTTCCTGTACTATTAAAAGTGGAAACAATCTTTTGGGCAATAATGGCACTTTTGCCTATGCCGCTTACTATTAAACGTCCTTTGCACTCAGATAATTGTATTGCGGCACTTACAAAATCTTCATTAATTGATTGTTGCAGATATTCTATAGATTGTGCTTGCAGGCGAATCGTTCTTAGCGCAGATGATATAATTGACCGGGGATCCATTTTAATAAGCAGCAAACCTACTGTAAATGGATTAAAAAGCAAAAGAGAAGTTTATATACATTATGTAAAATTATAATATAATAAAATATTTTTATATTTAGTATTGTTAGGCATATAAACAGGTTTTTCTTTGTTTTTCCTGATGAAAAATGTTAACTTCGTTCACCCCAAAACTGCTTATATATTTTTAATAACACTGTTTAGAAAAAGCGAGTAAATAAGAGCATTTTATTATGACAACAACAAAAAGTCGAACAGCCAAAACGAGAAAAACCACCTCCCCTCAAAATGATATAACCGGGAAAGATATCAATCATTTAAACTTAGTAGAACAACTAAGGGATAAATTTGGATTCAATGAATTTAAAGGACCTCAGGAAGCAATTATAAAAAATCTGCTGTCAGGCAAAGACACTTTTGTAATTATGCCTACAGGAGGCGGAAAGAGCCTTTGCTATCAATTACCTGCCATTATCAGCGATGGTGTGGCAATCATTGTATCCCCTCTTATTGCGCTGATGAAAAATCAGGTTGACCTGGTACGTAGCTACAGTAGCCAGGATAATGTGGCACATTTTTTAAATAGTACACTATCTAAGTCGCAGCAGAAAGTTGTAAAGGAGGATTTGATAAGTGGTAAGACAAAAATGTTATATGTAGCTCCGGAAACACTAACCAAAGAGGAAAACATTGAATTTTTTAAAGACTTGAACATTGCTTTCTTTGCGGTAGATGAGGCTCACTGTATCTCTGAATGGGGGCATGATTTCAGGCCGGAATATCGGCGCCTGAAAGAGATGATAGATATGATAGACAGTACCAAACCCATTATTGCGCTAACGGCTACGGCTACCCCCAAAGTACAAAGTGATATTATTAAAAATTTGGGCTTACGCAACCCTGAAATTTTTATTTCATCTTTTAATCGTTCTAATTTATACTACGAAATTTTACCCAAAATAAAAAAAGACCAAACGCATAAAGCCATTGTGCGTTTTATTCAGCAAAACAAAAATAAAAGCGGTATCATTTATACTCTTAACAGAAAGACAACGGAGGAGCTGGCGGATATGCTGGTTGCCAATGGTATTAAAGCGGTGGCTTACCATGCAGGGTTGGATGGTAAGTTAAGAGCTGAGCGCCAGGACCAGTTTTTAAATGAGAACGTAAGCGTAATTGTTGCTACCATTGCTTTTGGTATGGGTATTGATAAGCCGGATGTGCGGTTTGTCATTCATTACAACATACCTAAATCGATTGAAAATTATTACCAGGAAACGGGTAGGGCAGGTCGTGATGGATTGGAGGGTAAGTGTATTTTATTTTACTCTCATAAGGATGTGGCAAAATTAGAGCATTTGATGAGGGATAAACCTTTGAGTGAAAGAGAAGTAGGGGCGCAACTTATTAATGAAACAGTGGCTTACGCCGAAAGCGCTGTTTGCCGAAGGAAAATATTGCTTAGTTATTTTGGAGAGGAATATGATACGAAACAGTGTAATAAGATGTGCGACAACTGTAATCATCCCAAAGAGTTGGTAGAATCGAAGGCGGAAGCATTGCAAGCGCTTCAGGTTATTAAAGGGTTGGATGAGCAGTTTACCATGAATTATCTGATCAATATCTTAACTGGCAAGTTGACACCACAAGTGAAAATGTTCCGTCATGATGAAAGAGATTTTTTTGGTATGGGGAAAGAAAAGGATGAGCATTTTTGGAATTCTTTGCTACGTCAGATGTTGTTGGAAAATTTATTACAAAAAGATATTGAGGATTACGGCGTACTTAAATTTACAAAAAAAGGCGAAGGCTTTTTGAAAAAACCCACAAGTTTTAAAATTGTACTAAACAATTTATTTGAAGATGCTGATGCAGACGATGATGACAACGAACCTTCGGGTGTGGCGGCGGGCGCTGCTGATGAAAAATTATTGGAATTGTTAAAGGATGTGCGTAAACACGTGGCTAAAGAAAAGAACTTACCTCCTTTTGTTATCTTTTTGGAAACATCTTTAGAAGATATGGCCACGATGTATCCTACCACGATGGCTGAGTTGGAAAAAATTGCCGGTGTAAGCAAAGGAAAAGCCATGCGATATGGCAAACCATTTTTGGATGTTATTGCTAAATATGTAGAGGAAAATGATATCATTCGTCCGGACGATTTTGTGATGAAGAGTGTAGTGAATAAAAACAGCAATAAAATTTTTATTATTCAAAATGTTGATAAAAAAATTCCATTAGAGACTATTGCGAAGAATAAGGATATGCGAATAGATGAGTTGTTGGAGGAAATGGAGACCATTGTGGCAAGCGGTACTAAGCTGAATTTGAATTATGCCATTGAAGAGTTAGTAGATGAATATGAGCAGGAAGAAATTATAGATTACTTTAAAAACTGCGAAACATCCAGCCTGCAGGTAGCGCAGGAAGAGCTGGTAGATGGCAATTATAATTGGGAGCAGTTGAAGATTATGCGTATTAAGTTTTTATGTGAGTATGGTAATTGATATAAGATTGTAAATTTTATATTTAGTATTTGGTAAAAATTTCTTACCTTTGCACTTCTATTTTAGTATTTAAATCTTAAATATTACATATATCTGGTGCGGTAGCTCAGTCGGTAGAGCAAAGGACTGAAAATCCTTGTGTCGGCGGTTCGATCCCGCCCCACACCACGAATTATGAGAGAGTGCCTGGGCGCTCTTTTTTATTGTCGGCGGTTCCCTGCCCGACTGCGTCAGTAGGCGGGGATCCCGCCCCACACCACGAATTATGAGAGAGTGCATGAGCGCTCTTTTTTATTGTCGGCGGTTCCCTGCCCGACTGACTTGCCCCGGCCTAAAGGCCGGGGAAGGAAAGGAGGGATATGCCAAATAAAAACTATTTAATATATAAAAATATAACAATCTATTGATTATATATTTATAATCAATGACATTTAAAATAATCAAAAGGTTCTTTACAATCATTACAACGATATAAAGCCTTGCAGGCGGTAGAGCCAAATTGGGAAATTAACTCAGTATGGGTTGAATGACACTGGGGACAGGCGATAACGGTATCGCATAAATGCGACTTGGGCGGAGCAATGCCGTATGATTGTAACTTTTCTTTTCCAGCTTCGGTCATCCAATCAGTTGACCATGGAGGGGATAAGATGGATATTACCTCAACATTTTGGTAGCCGTTTTCAATAAGTGCTAACCGAATATTCAGTGTGATCATATCCATCGCAGGGCATCCGGTATAGGTAGGAGTGATGGTTATTGTTACTTTATTTTTGGAAGCGTCCAACTCTACATTTCTTACAATACCTAAATCTATTATACTGAGTACAGGTATTTCTGGATCTGTAACGGATTCTAAAATACTCCAAATTATTTTTTCTTCTTCAGTAATATATTTTTCAACAGACATTTTTTTATATTTAATTACCATTCACAGCCGGGAAAAGCTCTTTGCATATACTGCAATTCAGTTAAAATATATCCTAAGTGTTCTGTATGAATACCATTTTTTCCTCCGGTGTGCATGAAAATATTTTCAGGAACTGGTAGCGTTGCTTGTTCAAAAATCTGATGAACGTTTTTGTACCAAGGCTCCCTTAACGTACTTACATCAACTCCTATATTTTCTTCGATTGTTGCTAGTTCATAATCAGTATTAACAAATAATTCATCCGTATAACTCCATAGTTCATCAATAGCTTTAAGCATTCTATGGTGGCTTTCTTCTGTTCCATCGCCCAGCCTGATTACCCATTCACTACTCCAGCGAACATGATAAGCAACTTCCTTCAATGCCTTAGCTGCAATTGCTGCCAACTGTTCATCTTTGCTGTGTTGAAGTTTGTCAAATAATAGCGATTGAAAGGTACTAAACAGATATTGCCGTAAAATAGTTTGCCCCCAATCGCCATTGGGTTGCTCTACTAATAAACAGTTTTTAAATTCTCTTTCCGTCCGCAGGTAAGCCAGTGTGTCTTCCGTGGAGGGGCCGGATAAATTGTTAATATGTAGAGATGTAGAGGTGTTGATAAGCTTTGCAGCATATTGGTAAAAATTTCTTGCCTGGCCAATCAAATCTAATGAAATGTTGGTAATGGCAATATCCTGCTCTAACACAGGGCCATGGCCACACCATTCTGCATTGCGCTGACCGAGTATGAGTACATTATCGGCTAAGGATAGTGTGTAGTTGATTATATATATCATGTTGAAGGTATTAAAGTATTAGGTATTGGGGTATTGAGGAATAAATTTTTTTGTGTCTTCAAAAAAGAAATGTAACCATTAATAAGTTTTAAAACCATATCATATTGTGTCTTAAATCGACTATAAGTTTCATCATTGATATAATTTTCATCTTTTGCAGTAATTAAATGATCAAGGGTTTCATTTAAAGAACCTCTCGCCTGTCGCACAAATTGAATGGTTTCCTGATAATTGAATCTACCATAACCCTCTGCAATATTGGCAGTAATGCTTCTGGATGACCTTTTAATTTGATCTGTCAGACTATATTTTTCTTCTGGAGGAAATTTTTTAACTATTTTTATAATACCTAGCTTTAGTACTCTTGCTGCTTTCCATGCCTCAAGCTCTGTAAAGCCACCTTTATAGTTGCCATTATTATTGTCCATTGCTAAATTTTTATTTATGCACTATCTTAATACCCAATACCTAAATACCCTAATACCTTACGATCTCTACATATGCTTCACTTCATCGGGTAAATCGTAAAAGGTTGGATGGCGATAAATTTTATCGTTGGCAGGCTCGTACAACATTTCGGCATCATCAGGATTGCTGGCATGAATGTATTTGGATGCTACCACCCAAATACTTACACCTTCCATCCTGCGGGTGTACACATCCCTGGCATTTTCTATAGCCATAGCGGCATCAGCGGCATGTAAACTTCCTACATGTTTATGATCTAAACCTTGTTTACTCCGGATAAAAATTTCCCATAACGGCCATTCGGATATATCCATTTTTGCTTCATAGTTGCCACTGCTGCTTTTTTCTTCCGGAATATCACCGTAATAGTATTTTCTTATTTTCATATTTAATTGCAAGTATTTTTAAGTTAATAAGTAAAGAAGAAATTATGATTCAGATTTAAAACCTATTCTTCTTCTATTTTTAAAATCTTCTTGTTTAACTTTTTCAGATAGTAAAATATCTAACGCTTTAAAAATTTCATTAAAATTTTTGTTATACTTTTTTTCAAGCTTTTTTAATTTCTCATTTAATTCTTTATAATTTATTACAGATTGTCTTAACAGTACAAATGTCCTAATAATCATTATGTTAACAGCAATCGCTTTTTCGCTGTTTAATATACTGGAAAGCATGGCTACCCCCTGCTCTGTAAAAGCATTTGGAAGATACCTGGTTCCGCCTCTTTTTGAGGTCACAATTTGTGACCTCAAACTCTGAAACTCTTTCTGAGTAAGGGTAAACATAAAATCTGAAGGTAATCTCCCTGTATTTCTTTTTATTGCCTGGTTGAAAACTTTTGTTTCAACTTCATATAATTCCGCTAAGTCAAAATCAAGCATTACTTTCTGTCCTCTTATCTCATAAATTTTGTTTTGAATAATTGATAATTGCATGTCTTTTAAATATGAATCTGTTTAGACTTTTAATTTTCTACAAAATAAAACAATAAATGCGATCCAT
>CAZPHA010000031.1:0-29113 GCA_964586215.1 uncultured Ferruginibacter sp. | reverse complement strand
CCTTTAACAACAATGCAAACACTAACATTCAACAATAAGCAGCTACTATTTGTACCAGTGCCGATGACTACTGAAAGTTTTATGATCGACAGTATAGGAGGGATTTCAGCACTTAACTACCGATTTGGTTCTCTAATGACTAAATACCCAAATAGTAATTCTGTTTGGTTGCCTAAAGGGAATTACAACCTTTTAGGAACTATCCAAAAAGAAAACGGCAAGGTATCAACTACTATACCGGATGAGGTGCTGGAAGGGTTATTTTCAAAAAAGCAGGAACTCCCTTTAGTAAAGTTTGCAGTATCGATGCACTTGCAAAACCTTACCCTATATGATGGCGAAAAGTATGTTGTATTAGAAGTTAACCCTTAGTACACTACCTACTGGTGCAGTAAGGGCTTAGTACACCAGTTAAAATTAAATAATGAAAACTAAAAAAGAAATAACAAATGCTGATTTTATAAATTTAGCAAATGAAGTTGTTTGTTTGATTTATATCAACAATCAAAAATTAACAAATAAGTTCTTTATTCTCTAGGTGTGTATGTACAGCGATAAAGTGACGGTGCTGTATAGCATACTTGGGTAGAAGTGATACCGGTTAAAATTCTATCAAAATACAGTTGAGTAATGCAGTACGATCAACGTAGGAGCTTTATCCTCTGCATCTTTAGTACAAAAGCACCTAGAGAACGAAGAAATAGTATTGTAAATTAAAAAGTAAAATATATGATAACAGAAGCAGAAGCTATTAACTATGAAATAAGAAAAACATCTCTGTTTAGTAGTTTTTTTTATAGGTATTTTACAAAAATATACTTTTATGATGTACAAAAAACTATTTAATAGTTCAAAATAGTTCAGTATTTTACTTTTAGTATAATAATTAGATTTATTGTAAATTTGTCTGCAAAGGCACGTTTATGAGCAACAAAATTGATGTACGTATTATAAAAACTGAATATGTAAATTGGAGAGAACTGCATTTTATTCAGCAAGAAAACTTTAAAAATATTCCAGAGGAATCAAAGCATAAGCTTAAAGCCTCGTTGGTATCAAACAACTTTATACAACCGTTTTATGTCTGGGAGTCAGCGGAAGGCCCTATTTACTGCTTAGATGGTAAACACAGAACTCTACTTTTGGAAGAGCTCATCAATGAAGGATATGAAGTGCCATATAAACTGCCTGCTAATTTCTTCACTAATAAAGACGAAAAACGCCATAAGGATTTTGCTATGGGTGCCGGGGAAATGAGTGATGATGAGTTTGTTCAGTTTTTGTCATTAATAATGCAGCGTGCCGTGGATAATACTGTTAACGGTTCTATTCACTATATTTTCATGGATTGGCGCCATGTATGGCATATGATGGAGGCCGGCCGTAGAGTATACGGTTCACCGATACCTAAACAGTTATGCGTATGGAATAAGGATATCATGGCCAACGGGTCTTTCTACCGGGCAAAACATGAGCTGTGTTTTGTTTTTAATTCCCACCAAGCAAAAGCACTATGGAATAATGATATGCTGGATAATGGAGGCTTTTATAAGAATAATGAGGAACTTGTATTCATCTTTAAGAACGGTGATGCAAAGCATTTATCCCACTTGGAGCTAAAAGACAGGATTCGTTCCAATGTATGGAACTATCCATCAGCAATAAGTACGGCTAATCCGGATAGGTATGAGCTTAAAAACCATCCTACTCCAAAGCCTGTGCAAATGATCGCTGATTCTATCTTGGATACGACCAATGAGGGTGATATTGTGATTGACTGGTTTTTGGGTAGCGGTACCTGCTTAATTGCCTGTGAGCAAACCAACAGGAAGTGTTATGCAACTGAGATAGAACCCAGATATGTACAGCAAATAATTGCCAGGTATGTCCGATATTGTCAAAAAAACAGCAAAGATGTCATCTTTACTCACACAAACGGAAATCTTACATTAAATAGTCTTTTATAAACCACGGAAGCGTTGTATTTTCACTAAAAAAGTGAAATTATATGACGGCTGAAGATAAAGTAAAGCTTATGGCTGAAATAAAAAATAACATTATTGATTACCTGCAAGAAGAGTTAACAATAAATTCCAATGCCTTAAAATCTTATGAGGAAAAAGAAAATCCTATTCAAAACGCTGATACCGAAATAAAAAAAATGAGGGAAATTGAAGCAATAAAGCTTAGAGACAGGATTCATGAACTTACCAGGCACATTGCAGTTATAAAAAGGATGTAGAATGAAGGCAGATGCAGTTACAATGGATTTAAGAATAAGATCTGTTGCAGAGTGGATATTGATGGGCTTTGCAACGAAAGATATTATTGCTCAATGTACTGCAAAATGGGGTGTAGACGAAAGGATGGCTTATAAATATCGAAAGGCTGCATTTAAAATATTTCATGAATCCAGGAAGCAGAAAATCAATGAGAAATTAGACTTCTTTATTGCTGCTAAACTTAAACTTTTTAATGAACTAAAAGATAAGGATACTCCTAAAGGCGCTGCAGTTGCTAATGATATACTCGACAGCATGGCAAAGATGGAGGGTATAATGGTTGATAAATTGGATGTTACCAGTAAAGGAAAACAACTAAAAGATAATATCAGGATAATTAAAGCCACTTTAAATTTATAATAAATAAACTCACGGCCATGCAAGGCAATATACTAAACCATACCAGTTATTTTACGATAAGTGTCTGAACATCTCCGCATTGAATACAGTCGGCCAGAGAAAATACGTCAATATAAAAAGCAGGTCGAATTTATGGACTCAGCTTCCAGATTTACTGTCATAGAGGCAACAACTAAGGCTGGTAAAACTGTCGGGTGTATAGTGTGGTTATTTGAACAGGCAATATCTCCATATGGTTCTTTCTATGTGGACAGCTATGGTAAGCTACAGTCTACTACTGGTGAAAAAGAAGTTCAACATAAGGAAGGATTCAACTATTGGTGGGTAGCTCCAACTTATAAGATTGCTAAAATCGCTTACCGGCGTTTTAAAAGATTCATTCAACCAAAAGAGCTTTTTATTGCTAATGAGTCAGAGTTAACAATCACTTTGACCAATGGTGCCATGATATTCTTTAAGTCTGGAGATGATCCGGATGGTTTATATGGTGAGGACGTCTTTGCATGTGTTTTGGATGAAGCAACAAGGATGAAAGAGGATAGTTGGACTGCGGTATTCTCAACTTTAACTGCTACAGAAGGTGCCTGTAAAATAATTGGTAATGTAAAAGGAATAAACAACTGGGTTTATAAATTAGCTCGGGAAGCAGAAGTAGGCAATAAACCTAACTGGAAATATTATAAAATTACTGCTGACGATGCTGTTGAGGCTGGAGTATTAAAACGAACCGTTATTGAAGAAGCAGAGCGTACATTACCAAAGGGAGTATTTTTAGAACTATACTATGGCATTCCATTTGTAAACAGTTCTGCCAAATTCGCTTATGCGTTTGATAAAAACAAGCATGTGCAAAAAGCTGAGGTTAACTATCAATACCCTATCTATTTATCTTTCGACTTCAATAAAAATCCTATATGCTGTGGCATATATCAATATTACGATGAAACGGTATTTTGCCCGATGATCATTAAACTGGATAACAGTGATATTTACAAACTTTGCAGCCATATAAAAACAAAGTTTAAAGTACCTGGTAAGCCGGACCCCGAATTTATCGTTAATGGTGACGCATCTGGGAATAATAAAAGTGCCATGGTAAAAGATAACCTTAATTATTTCAGGATTATAAAAGCCGAATTAGATTTGAGCCTGAGCCAAATGCAACAATTAGCCAGCAATCCTTCAATAGAAGAAAACCAGGTTCTGGTAAATGCCGTTTTAGAGCATGTAAAACATGCAATAGATCCTGACACAGCTCAGCCTTTAATTTTTGATTTAGAGTTTGCCGAAATGCTACCCGATGGTACCTTAAAAAAGGCAGACCGTAATGATCCTGCACAACAGCTCGACCCATTAGATACTTACCGGTATTTTATAAACAGGAATTTTCGCCATTTTCTAAAAGGTCATAAATAACAAAGCCCAGAATTAATACTGGGCGCACCATATAAACCTATTCAGGCTTCCAGGCTTTGCTATGCTGTCGCAGAGGCAGGACTTGAACCTGCGACCTCTGGCCACTTTTCACAGATTTTACCTGTTACTTAGCTCTTGCGCTCTAGCCAACTGAGCTACTCCGCTAAAAGGAAAACAAAAATAGTTTATTTTTAATCTACTTTTTAGATTAATTGTATATTTACAAAAAATTATTTATGAAAGACTGTTGTCAATCGTGTTGCTTTGAGGATATAATTAGCGCCTGTCCGGAATCAATAAAGGTCAATGCTAAATTAACACCAAATACACAATATGTATGGATAATAACAGACTCACATGGCAATGTGTATTCTCAAGAGTTTACTACAGATGGAAATGGTTATGGATCAATAGATACAACCAAATTACCGGAAGGTTTTTGTAATCCATATAATGCAGGTTTTAATATTCAGGTGAAACAAGATGAGGAATCATGCGACTTTATTCCTTTACCGTTCATGGTAAAATATAATTGTGTGGATGTAAAAGTTGTAGGCGGCACATTAGAAAAAAATCAAATCGGCTGTTTATGATCGAATTATCATTAATTATAGCACTTATAGTATTCTTTGTACATGCCTGCTTTTGGGAAGGTATGATTTTAGATAAAGTACGTTATCAATTATGGAATGCCCCATCATGGATAACAAAGCCGCTATACGATTGTCCGATTTGTATGACACCATGGTGGGGATCATTGATACTATTTCTTATTGGAGTATTTACAAGTAATTGGTTGCATCCATTTATTTGGATTATACATCTCTTTGCTGCCGGCGGCATCAATGCTACAATTATATATATGTGCACTCCGAATACTAAAGATTAATTAGTATAAAATGGTACAGATACCGGAAATACTGACTTTGAATGGATGGAAATTTTACGAAAAATGCAGATGTCAGAATATTTTAAAATATAAATTCAGGAATGCTAATAAGCCCGGATTAGAGATTGAGTGGTGGATAAGTTACTACCAGTTTAAGGTAACAGAAAAAAATAAAACTAAAATTCCACCTACCAAAATGGGTGAGCTTGATAACATCTTAAAAACTTTATAAAACATGGTATGAAATGGTTAAAAAAAATATTTCAAAAAAAGCCAAAACCTATATTATTAGATGGCAAGTATAAATTAGTTCCTGCCTTTGAATTGCAAGGCGAAACTTATTATATGCATGAAGACCCTTTAACTGTATTGGCAGGTCGAGGGTTAAGTGCTATGACGCATTTAGAAGAACTTTTGATGAGATGCAGTGCAGGTTACCTAAATGCCCATATAGAGGCCGTTGATAAAATCTTGAGTGATCCTAAAAAGATAAATATAGCTAAGTTGGCCATACTTAATAATAATTTAAAAGAGCGTGTTTCTCTAACTATAGCTTTGCCAAAGCATGTATTTAAAATGGCTGCGGTTGTATTTTTTACTAAAGATGAAAGCCCTTTTATGTATGATCCTGTAGCCGCCGATAAAAAAATTAATCGCTGGATAGAGGCAGGTAATATGTATGATTTTTTTTTGCAACAGACGCCGCTAAAAACATTAATACCATTCTTACAATTGCCCAGCAGCAATTCAGAGAGTTATTTAGCGGTGCAAGAAAAAATCAACCAATTACACCTGAAATCTCTTTCAGAAGTATTATCCAGGCCAGCATCAACAATAGATACTTAGCAATGCAATGGCTTGCGGATAATGACATTGTGAAGGTTAAAGAACTAGAGAAATTACCACTAATGGAGTACTTCTTTCTACTCAACAAAAAGACTGCTGATGCACGAAAAGCATTAGAAGCAAAAAACAAACCGGGCAAAACAACCCGCCGTGGCTGAACAAATACTAATTGAATTCGTTAGCGACAATAGTCAACTTACTCCATCTATAAATTTATTAGAGAAAATTGGAGCTGTTACCGCAGAAGATGCGGCACAGTTTAAAAAGTTTGCTGCTGAAAGTAAAAAGGCATTCACTACAACGGCTACCGAAAGTAAAACCACTGTAAAAAGTCTTTCTGACGTACAAAAAAGTGTTATTACATTAACTAAAACTATCGAGGATGGTTTTGCTGAAAGCGTTAAGGAAGCATTCACTGGGTCAGGAATGAGTGCCGAACAATTTGGTAAAAAATTAAAGGATAGCCTTGGTGAGACAGAACAAGTCAGTATGAGTTTAAAAGCCCAACTCAGGCAACTAAAAGAGGAGTTATCCAGGATGGATGATGCAGGACAAAGCAATACCCAAACATTCATTAATATGGCAGTTGAGGCGGCCAGATTGGAAGATCAAATTGGAGATACTGCTGCCCGTGTAAGAGCATTAGCCAGCGATACTGCTGATATTGATGCAGCAGTGGAAGGAATACAGGCAGTAGCGGCTGGATTTCAAATAGCTGCCGGTGCACAAGAATTATTCGGAGAAGAAAATGAGGATGTACAGAAAGCCATTGCAAAGCTAAATGCTATCATGGCTATCACTACGGGCATACAACAATTAAAAAATTCACTACAAAAAGAGACAATCCTCGTTCAAAAACTCGAAATAATTGGTACTAAGGCCGCTGCTATAGCACAAAATATATATGCGGTAGCTGTTGGTACTTCCACAGGTGCAATGAGAGCATTTAGGATGGCATTGCTAGCGACTGGTATAGGAGCTATTGTTGCATTGCTGATTATCGCTGCACAAAAAATGAATTTATTTGGTGATAGTACTAAAGATGCTGCAGAAGCTTTAAAAGAACAAAAGGAAGCTGCTGATAAGCTTGTAGAAAGCTTGAATGATATTATTGATGTGTCTGCCAAAGCAAGAGCTGCACAAAAAGGTGGAACGGATGAGTTAAAAAGGCAATTAGAAATTTTGAAAGCCAGAGGTGCAAGCGCCGGTGAAATCTATAAAAAAGAACAGCAAATTAGATCCAAAGAACTTGATGAGCTAAGGATTGCCGGGAATAGTTATTTAAATCTTTATAATACTAGAAAGAAAACCGGGCAACTTACTGCTGCTGATGCCGAAGCGATACAAGAAAAAATAAATTCAATCAATAAGGATGGCTTAGATAAGGCTAATGAAATTGAGGCTGCTAAACTGTCTTATGCTAAAACTACTGAAGAAAAAAGAAAGCATGCTGCCAAAGAAGCTGCCGATAAAGCAAGTCAACTGGCTGAGCGGAATGCGAAAGCTTTATTTGAAATTGATCAGCGTAAAATAGAAAAAGAAAAAGCACTATTAAAAGAAGCTGCGGATAATGAGAATAATTCGCTGCAGTTTAGATTAACCTCTTTACAGCAATATAATACTCTCACAATACAGTTAATCGAGTTACAGAGAAAAGAAGAATTAAGCCAGGCTAAATTAACATCAACAGAAATTAAGAATATTAACGATAAGTTCAATACCCAGGCATTGGAAGCTACTGAGGCGTATGGAAAAGCAAAGCTTAATATTATAAAGCAAAATAATGATAAGGAGCAAGCAGAGCATCAGGCCAGATTACAAGATTTTAAGGATAGTGAACTATCAATTTTAAATCAAACTATTTCCAATATAGACCAGATTTATGCAGCATTAGCGAATAACAACGCATTGGCAAAAAATGACAGGTTAGCCAATTTGGAAAAGCAATACAATGAAGGCTTGATAAAGCTGAAAATTTATGAGGAAAGGCGGGAATCCATAAGTAAAGAGTATGAAAGAACTGAAATTTCAAATGAAGTAGCAAGGCTTACAGCCGTAATCGCTGTTAGAAAAAATGCCGGAGAAGATATTTCTGAACTCCAAAAATCATTGTTTGATGCAGAGGATAATCTCCGAAAATTTGATTTAGAAGAACATAAAAAAGCTGAAGAAAAAAAGACCGAAAAAACCAAAAAGGAGTTAGAGGAAAGGAGAAAGATATTTGGTTATACAATTGACTTATTGAAAGAGTCAATTGATAGTGTACTTGATGATGGAGTAGCTAAAGTAGCATTAAACTCATTAGCTGATTTATACAAGAGTATCCGGGATATAACTGACAATGAGAATTTATCTCAAAGTGAAAAATTCGCAGAGTATGCAGCTGCTACAATAGCTGCCACTCAAACGATAGTTAATAGTGCGTTTGACGCCGGGGCTCAAAAAAGAAAGGAGGCTTTGGATGCTGAGATAGCACGCCTTGAGGCATTGAAAGCCAAAGAACTTGACAATAAAAACCTTACTGAACAACAAAAAGCTGACATTGAAGAAAAGTTCAGGCAAAGAGAAGCTGCAGCAAAACGTAAGGCTTACGAGGATGATAAAAGAGCAAAAATAGCTCAGGCGGAAATAAATGGTGCCTTAGCCATTACCAATATTTTAGCAACACGTCCAAAATTCGACTTAGGCATTGGCGATGCTATTATGATTGCTGCTGCCCTGGCAACAACGGCAATACAGGTTGGTAAAATAAAAGCAGCACAAGTTCCACAGTTTAGAGATGGTGAAGTAGATATAAAAGGCCCTGGTACTTCTACCAGCGATAGTATATTGGCAAGAATTAGCGCCGGAGAAAGTGTAATTAATGCTGCCTCAACAGCGAAGTATAAGGACATTTTAAAAGCGATCAATGAGGACAATTTAAGCTTTGAAGATCTTATACTAAGCATGATTCCCAAGGTTGATACAGATCTAATGAGTAATACGTATGTATCAAAAGACGGCTCTTTGATAGATTATGAAAAAATAGCTACCGTCATTGCTGATAAGATTCCTGAACCTACTTACATCAGTATGAATATGGATGAAAACGGTATTAATAAATTCTTTGTAAAGAAAAACACTATAACACAAATAAAAAATAAACGTTTAAAATTATGAATTGGCAATTTACTTTACTAGACCGAAATAATGTAGCGACTATCATTGATGAGCCTGTTGGCTGGGATGCTATGGAAATTGAGATTCAACGAGAATTAGACAAGCATGGTGTCTTTTTCGATTTTCAAGGTAATGAATTTAAGTTTTATAAGGAAGCTGCACAAATTATTAGAGAAGAATATGAGCAATATGGAATAGAGAGCCAAATAACTCTTATAATCAAACAGCAATGTGGAGGAGGAGAGTTTGAGGAATTATATCGTGGTAAGCTAATGTTCGTTCTTTATGAATTTGTATGTGGTGATGAATGCTATGTAAGTATCCCGGTAGAAACAACTAACGATGTAATGCTATTTGCCAACAGATTTGATCAGAAAGTAGATTTACAAACTACAAAAGCCTTTGATGAAACTACAGTACTTCCGGCATATAATAAACTTCCATTCGATCTGGAATTGCCCAGCAAGGCTATTTTTATACAGGATAAGGCCGAAACAGAGAATGATTCTGTAGAGGTTTTTGATGGCGGCATGCAACCTGTACAAATTGCAATAGACCCTTATCCAGATACAAACATTACTAATTCACAAATTGAATTTGGTTTGCCGGATAATCAGGTTTCCGAAATAGGAAACTTTGGAATGAATAATACTCATATAATGGATTTGGCTTCTCAAAATGCCAATATTTCATTAATTGCACATTTCCCTCCATCTGTTAATAATCCTAATATAAACGCATTTCCGGGTAATGGTATATGGCCTTTAAATCTAAGTCCGATATTAAACTATGCAGAAGGTTCACCTAACTATGGTGATATTACCAATCCTGTTTCATTTGATATAAGATTAAAAGGTAAGCTGAAAGTATTGGAAACTTATCTGGGAACAACTACGATTTATTTGTTAAGGCTTCCTGATGTACCCGGTGATTTAACTAATGGTGAGAATGAGAGTGACTATGAGTTTATGGCTGAATATAATATTGTTGATCCGGGTTGTAGTAACATAGGCTGTATGCTAAATCCAAATAGTGGAGATGTAAATTTTGATTTCATATTTAATCAAGGTGTAACTATCAATAAAGGTGATCGGTTTTACCTGTTTATGGCTCTTATAGAACGAAAAACACAAACTGAGATCGATAATGTAAACAATGGTGCCAAAGCATTGAGGTTAACATTAGATCCTGATTCCCATGTATTAATAACCAATGTTTCAAAAACTGAAGAATCTATTACAAAGGCATTTATGGTTAATGAGGCTATTAGCCGTGTTTGTGAAGCAATTACAAATGATAGAATACGAGCGTATAGTAATTACTTTGGCCGCACCGATGCTCAACCATACTCTTCAGATCAAGACGGGTGTGGAAGCCTTGAAGCTCTAGCAAAAGGAATCTTTGTTCGTAATCAGGAAAATAGAATTCCCGGAAAGCCAGCTGTATTTGCTTTAAGCATGTATGATTTATGGGAGGGTTTGAATCCTATACACAATATTGGATTTGGATTAGAAGATGATCCCAATAGGCCGGGATACCAATGGCTAAGAGTGGAACCATGGAAGTATTTTTATAAGCAAGGTATTGTAATGGAGTGCATTGGTATTAATAAAGTAGAAAAAAAACTAATACAGGGAGATCATTATAGTACTTTTAAATTTGGTTATGAGAAATGGGAAGGAGAAGAATATTCCGGCCTTGATGAATTTTTAACCAAGCGAATTTATAGGACTACACTTACATCTTTAAAGAATGAGCTTGTTAAGCTTAGCAAATTTATTGCCAGTGGCTATGCGCTTGAAATTACAAGACGCAAAAATGAAGACAGTAAAGACTGGAGATTCGATAATGATACGTTTATTATTTGTTGCAAAAGAAATGGTAATTCTATTGTTGTAGAATTAGGCAATGTTCTTAATCCTCAAAATATAATTGACCCTCCAAGCATATATAACTTCCGTATTTCACCCATACGTAATGCAATGCGTTGGATAAGTAAAGTTTTTGCAAGCTATCGTTTACTTCCTCCTGGTAGTAAAATATTATTTACAGATGGTGATGGTAACTATTTCGCTGAAGGAGAAATGCAGAGTAATTTTTGTAAACTCGAAAATCAGGTTTTAGCAGAAAATGAAACAATTGACACGTCACTATTCTCTAATATATTAAATGCTTTACCTATACTCATGCCTGAAAGGATTGAATTTGATTTCCCTATGAGTATTAAAGACTTCAAACAAATTATGCAAAATAGATATGGTCGGATTTATTATAAATCAAACTGTGAGGAAGGTTATGGTTGGATAGACAACATCAAATATAAACCCGAAGAAGGCTTAGCAAACTTTAGACTCATACCACAATATTTAATATAATGGCGTATTCAATAGTAAGTCCAAAATACTCATTTATACAATTTGGCTATTCACAGTTTAGTGGGCAAGATAACTGCTATGGTGATATTAAAAATTGCCTACCTGTATTCAATGATAGCGATTTAGCATTTCAGCTGATATTAAAATCGGATACGAAGGCAGAAATGCTAGCAGCTTATAATACACTAATTCAATCTGTAAAGCTTGTTTTGTTGGAAAGTTTTGTAACAAATCAAGTGGATTTTGAGGCTGCAATTTTAAAGGATTTTGTGACTGACATATTAACATTTGAGAGATACCCTATAAGTGATACAGAAATACTATACTTTTGGCCACATGGTTTACCTGGTTTTAAAGATGAGATTGATTGCGGCAAATGCTTCCAAATTGGAATAAAAATAGAATCTGAAAATATTGAGGCTCTCAACATATCTGCCGCAAGTAACTGCCTTTTTAGGCCATGTGATGATTGTTGGACATCATTACTGGAATACAGCTGCGATGAAAATAGTTATGGATTTAATTATTGTAGTGATGATACTCCTAATAAAGTACGATTGCCAATTTTTATATCTCGTCCACAGCTAAGAACTGAACAGAGTATTTATACTCGTAGTACTGGTGAAATCAATATTTTGAAAGCAGTAAAGAAAAAGGAATACGAAGGTGAAACAGATAGTCTTACAGAAGATATGCATGAAAAAATAGACATAGCTCTGGATCATGACAATGTGCATATAACTTCAAAACACTATACGGGTGGTATCCGAAAAAGCGGTGATTATGATATTGAATGGGCAAAGTTCTTAGATTATCCACTTGCAACTGCAAATTTTAAAGTCTTGGCTACTCCATACTCAGTTAAAAATGACAACTGTAAAGTATGTCCACCGGGATATCCACTTTGCCCTATACCACAAAATGTATATATAGATAATATTACCTCTGATAGTGTAACTGTTCATTGGGATAACTATCCTGGAGCAGTTAGCTATGCTGTATCTGTAAATGGTAATAGTCAAACGGGCGGTGGTTCTCCTAGAGTTATAACTGATTTGCAAAGTAATACTCAATATACTATCACTGTTACCACACATTGCCCTGGTCAATTAGGATCATCCGAAGAATCTGAACCAATTGTTTTTGTAACCTTATAAATATAAATTATGCAAAAAGGAGTTTTAATTATTGCCACCGGTCACCATATATATGGCCGTATGGCATACAACCTGGCAGTAACAATCAAGGCTAAATCTAATAATTTGCCGATAGCTTTAATTTTTCAAGAAAGTGCGATCAAACATTTAACACCATCACATCTTGAGATATTTAACATTTTAATTAAGACAGAGAAGAAGTGGAATGAATTGAAATTAACTGCCTATACACATTCTCCTTTTGAACAAACCTTATTAGTCGATGCTGATCTCCTTTGGATGAAGGATAATGTGGAACAAATATTTGATGAATTAAAAAAGCGATCATTTACTTGTGTAAATGAAGGATATTATGATATAGATACAGATAAAGATTACAGTACCCCGATCTATGGATTTGGTGGTCCTACTGCTCAAGAATTGGCTAAAGCTTACAAATTGAAAAGCGGGAAACTATGGAAAATTAGAAGTGAGCTTATTTTATTTAAAAAAGATAAAAAAGCAGAAAGCATTTTTACAAAATCTTGGGAAATATATAATGATCCTAAAGTAAATAATGAAACCTTCGCAGGTGTATTTCCAGATGAATTTGCTTTTGATGTTGCATTGAATATTTGTAAATATGACTGCCATATAGATAAGTGGCAGCCTACATATTGGCCAAACTTATATCGCTTCTACATTCCCGAATTACATAAGATCAATAAAAAATATTATGCTTTTTCTTTCGGTGGTAACGCGGCAACAAGAAATGCTAAAAGTATATACGATGTAATAATGCAAGCTGCTTGCAAAAAATTGGGATTGCAGTACACATTTAAGCTGCAATCAAAAAAAGACTTCCTCACAGAGAGAAAATTATTTTAAATGCCAACTACTAAATTTAATTCAGATCAATTAAAAAACTTCTTTTCGGGTAAATATTATCACAAAGCATATTCAGAAACTGTTAGGCTTGCTGATGAAATAAAAATTCATTCAGATGGAGAATATCCGGAAAAGATTATTGAAGAAAGAAGGCCAAGTGAGAGTAAAGCAGTAAAAGAGTATCGTGAAAAAATATGGAAGCCGATTACTAAGCCTGTTTTTAGCAAAATAATTTCATCACTCAATAAAATTCGACGTAGTAGTGATTGGAGTATCAAATATAATTTATCTAAAGTTGCTGATCGAATTCCTTTAGGTGAATCATTAAATGATTATTGCGAAAAAAACCTGCCCAATTTCAAAAGTATTACCAATTGGGCGTTTGGGGTTTTATTAAAGACTTATCTCGTGGATTCTAATGCATTAATATGTGTTTATCCTATGCAAGAGCAAATAGAAGCCAACGAGTTTTTAAAGCCATTCCCATATATTTATTATTCTCATCAAGTCATTGATTTTGTTGAAGAGGATTATGCTATTGTAAAAAGTACCGATAAAGTTCTATATACTGAAAATAATCAACAAAAGTGGGGAGATTGCTATTACATTATAACCACGCTATCTGTTCAAAGGTGGGAGCAATATACTAGTGATAAAGATTATAGATTGTCATGGGAATATAAGCATGAACTAGGTTTTCTTCCGGTAGTAAAAGCAAAAGGTATATTTAAAGAGGCATTAGATGGAAATTTTATTTTTGAAAGTAGAATAAGCTCAATAATTCCCCATCTTGACGAAGCATTAAGAGAGTATAGTGATTTACAGGCTGAGGTTGTGCAACATATTTTTAGTGAAAAATGGGAATTTGTTAGTGATGAATGTCCTCAATGTAAAGGCAAATGTAAAATACCAGGCACAGGCTTTATGTCAAAGGATATTGATTGTCCTACCTGCGATGGCACTGGCAATAAAGCACGTGGGCCGTATACCACTTTGCAATTAAAGCCGCCTATGGCTGGAGAAGCTAACTTTCCTACCCCTCCTATAGGATATGTACAAAAGCAGATAGAAATTGTAAAAATTCAGGATGAGCGTATTGACAAGCACATATATAAAGCGTTAGCATCTATAAATATGGAGTTTCTAGAAAAAACTCCTATATCTGAAAGTGGGGTAGCCAAAGAAGTAGATAGAGATGAATTGAATAATTTTGTAAACTCAATTGCTGAGGATATTGTAGCTGTTTTAGATAGTGTTTATTATTTTATAAACGAGTATAGATATAAATTATTAATTCCTAACCTGGAAGACCGTATTGAAATGTTGCCTACAATTGCAGTTCCTGAAAAGTTTGATCTTTTATCCTCTACGTATTTAGAAACACAATTACAGACTGCTAAAAGCAATAAAGTAAATCCTGTTATAATAAATGCTCTCGAAATTGAATATGCCAACAAGAAATTTAATAATGATTCATTCATTCGTGATAAGGTCGCACTTATATTACAATTAGACCCTTTAGCCGGGATAAGTGAAGATGATAAAATGATACGTTTTAGTAATAAATGGATTACTAAAGAATGTGCAATTATATCAGCTAATATTCAAGAATTTATTAGCAGAGCTATTGAAGAGAATGGCGATTTGTTTTTTAAAATGCAACTTAAAGACAAAAAAGCTTTAATGCAAAAATATGCACAGGAGCAAATCAAGTCAGATAGCTCTGTAGCTGAAATACTTGGCCTTAACGAAAGCTCAAATACATCTGAAGATGGCAAGTGATTTTAAAGAATTAATCAAGATTATACAATCTGCTGTAGATAAATTTAACGAGCAGATACCAGGTGTCCAGAAAAAATTGCTGGATAGCATTCGTACGCAGCTTAAAGATGTGGATTTAAAAGGAAACAATATTTCTGTAAGCACAAAAAATGTTCGGTTAATCGCTCAAATAAAGAGTAAGCTGGAAGAAATTATGCTTACTCCTGAGTATAAAAAATCGGTAAAGCAATTCATTTCAACTTTTGAAGATATTACTAAATTTCAGAATAATTATTTTGTGCAGTTGGAGGAAAAATTTAAGCCCTCGAAATTAGGTGCTGAATTAAAAAAGCAGGCTATGCAGGCAGTTGTGGAAAAATTAACTGAAAATGGTTTATCTGCAAACGTTACAGCAGGCATCGAAGATTTATTAAGAAAAAACATTACTGGTGGTAGTAGTTACAGTTCGTTAGATCAAAATTTGCAAGACTATCTTACTCAAAATGAGACTGGTGAAGGCCAGCTACAAAGATACACAAAGCAAATTACTACCGATGCACTAAACCAATATAGCGGTCAATATACTCAAATTGTAAGCAGTGATCTTGGATTTGAATGGTTTAAATATGCTGGAAGTAATATTGAAACTACGAGGCCGTTTTGCCTGGCATGTGTTAAAAAGAAGTTTATTCATATTTCTGAAATACCAAAAATCCTCAATGGGGATTTTCCGGAATTTAAAGATTTTGGTGGTGTGATATATAAAAAGACGGGATTACCGACTGGGATGATTGCTGGAACAGATGTAAGCAATTTTATGATCAATCGAGGTGGATATAATTGTGGTCATCAGTTAAGGCCAGTAAGCGAAGATATAGTCCCAAAAGAATATTTAACAAGGGTTTATAATACATCGGAATATAAGCGTTGGAAATAAAAAATTTAATTATATGCCAATAGGAGATGTTTTTTTAGTAGCTCCAATAGTAGTAGAGCTGGACAAAAGAAAGCCTAAAAAAATTCTTGATTTAGGTTGTGGTACCGGGCTTTATGGAGCAATTGTAAGACAATGGATTGATTATGGTGTAAAACCTTTTCAAACTGTAATGCATGGGGTAGAAGTATGGGAGCATTATTCTAATCCACTTTGGCAATTATATGATAAGATTGAGACGGTTAGTATTACACAGTTTTTAGAAAGCAATGCTGAGCAGTTTGACTGTATAATATTTACTGATGTAATAGAGCACTTTGAAAAAAACGAAGGTTTACAAATAATAGATAAAATAAAAGAGCATCTTTTGCCTGGTGGAACATTTATAATTAGTACCCCATTTGAATTTCATGAGCAAGGTGGAGTATATGGAAATGAATATGAAAGGCACAGAAGCCATTGGACAGTGATAGATTTTCTAAAAAAGGATTTCAAAATAATAAACCAACGGCCAAGCATATTAGGCATATACTCAAAGTGATAAAACCCTCTAATAATTTGTCGTAATTTTTTATGTTATGGTACCAAACCATTTCCCCAGATCCTTTATCTAGTTTAAATACAGGGTCACAATCGCATTGCTCACTTTCAATGTGTTCATCTGTCTCATGATCTGGTATTATATGTATTGCCATCTAATTAGAGGTAATTTTAAGTAAGATATTTTTTTTCCGGCTAATTTCAAAATCATAATGAAGGCCGAGAGTATTAATATGAGTAACTTCATACATAATGTATCCTTTAAAAACATGTAAACAAAATATCATTCTGGGTAGTTGTTCGGGATCAGTAACCAGATAAACAATATCACCGATATTAAATTTATTATTTATCTCCATTGCGCCTAAATTCTCTAATTATTTTATAAATAGTTTGCTCCAAGCTAAACTGGCAGTTACAGCTTTTCTTTTTTTCTGCCTGTGTTGTTAAAAGAATGTGGTAAACATCTTCAGGCATTTCCCTTAATCTGAACTGTTTTGGTGAGTACACCTCTTTTTTTGTGGCCATTTGCCACAAATTTAATTTATTTATTGTCTAATAATTAGATTTTTAATACAATTTTTGTATTCTAATATTATTTTAGATTAAAATCATCAACATGGCAACTGTAAAAAAATTAAAGGTATTAACTCCGCAAACCATAGATGGTAAAACCCTGGCTTATGATGAGGATAAAAAGGTCATTTATTCATCTTCAATTGTTGAGCTAGCGGCAAAAAAAGACTTTGAGGCACTAAATGCTAAGCTACCATCACACTTGCACCACATTTTACAAGAAATTGAAGTAGATGTAAATGTTAAAAAAGTTTTAGGTAAAAATGTTGATGTGCCTCAAACAAATGAAGATCCAAGCTTAAAAGACAAGATCATAGCAAAGGATGAGGAAATCAACACATTAAAGCAAAAGTTGGCCGATTTGAATAAAAAGCCTAATGCAGCCTTTGTTATTTCAAAAATTGATGAAGCAACAACGCAGGAAGAGGTTAATGAGTTAATTGAGGGTGACGACAGAGCTACCGTTATTGCAGCTGCCAACAAAAAAATTGAAACTCTTAAAGCAAAATAGTTATGCAAAAAATTTACTGCTGTGGTAAACCTAAAAAACCCAGCAAACCAATAAAACCCAAAAAGTAATTTTTTATGATAAAAAATTTAGGCCAGTTTATCAATCACCTGGCAACAAAAGCAGGTATTACATCAGACGATCAGCATTTAAAAGATATCCTTTCTAATGCTGAGCTAACCAAAGTAACAATCCATAGTGATTTAGTAAAAGCACTTGATGAAAATTTATTAAGTGTAGATGCTGCCACAGATAATCACCCTACCATTGGTGCTAAGTATAAATCCGAAGCGCTTAATGCTTTTGATAAAGTTATTGCCAGGGTAATGGATGAGTTGGAGTTTGATGAGGATACCAAAACTGAACTCACCGGTGTAAAAAGCACATATAAACGCTTTGAAACTTTAACAGCAAAGATTAAAGAACTTAAGGCTGCAAAGTCAACTGCTACTAATAAGGAAGATAAAACTGCTTTACAAAAGCAAATAGAAGATTTGCAGGAACAATTGAGAGTTGCTAAAGCAGAAAAAGAAACAGAGAAAACAAATTATGAAAATCTTCGTATTAAAGATCAGATTGAATATAAGTTAAGGACGGCGCTTTCCGGAGTGAAAACAATTTTCGACCAATTAGACCCGGAAGTAAGGTATACCAGCCTTGCTACAATTATAAATAAAGAGCTTCAGAACCATGATGCCGAGTTAAAATATGATGATAAAGGTAATTTACAACCATTTAAAAAAGATGGCAGTAAACTTTATGGGGCCAATCATACCTTAATAACTCTGCAATCGCTTATTGATACCAGCTTGGCCAACAATAAACTATTAGCTGTAAGTAATCCAACTCAAGCAGCAACAACCGGAGCTACTACAACAGTAGCTGCAGGAAAGACCACTACTATTAGCGGTACCAATCAATCTGTAGCCAATTACGCACGACAACAGCGAGAAGCATTCGCGAAGCAAACGGCAACAGATACAAACTGATTTTATAACATTTTTAAAACATGGCAAATGGATATTGCTTACCGATATTAACTCATATCGAAGCATTAACAAGCTGTAACCCAGCAAAAAAATTAAGCCCTTTAGGTTTTACACAAATGGTACTTTGCTGCATGGATGGCAGTGTAACCCCTTTAAATGATGGAAATGCAAATGGGCATAAGAAAGATTTAACTGTCAAATATCGTAAAAGACCGTTAGAAAGTGATGTAAGAGATACACCTAGCGCTTGTGATACAGCTTTAACCAAGTATTACAATGAGTTTACTCTTCCTAATCTACTTTATCGTGAGTATGCAATTTATGTACCTGATTCCCTAATACGTCAATACTGTGAAGATTCAAGCAAATATGTAAAATTAAATGCTGAAGGAAATGCAGAAATGCAGCAAGAGTCTTCAGTAATGAAGGAAGTATATGAAATGTTAGTAGAAGGCGGAGGTGCTATATTAAAAAGTATTAATAAAGCATTAGTGACTCAAATGGCTACTCAATTTGGTATTAACGTAGTTACAGGCAATAACAATGCTGTATCATTAAATTTTGCACTTGGTGATAACGTTATGCAGGATGCGCTTATTCGTTTAATCACTGATTGGAGAGAGAATGAGATTTGTGATAATGTATGTATGGTCGGTAATGGGCCATTCGCAAATTTTGATCTAATTAAAGAAATATTCAGCGGAAACAATAATCAGGGAATTGATCAAAGTAAACTGGCTAATATGTTGCCAAGCGTACATTTTGACAAGGATACAAGAACGGTTTGGGGCAACAACCAAATAGGCGTTTTTGAAAAAGGAAGCCTTGCATTACTCACCTGGAATAAAAATGTTGGCAATTTTGCACGCCAATTAGCCAATTCTAACTTTTTCAGTATGGCTTTACCGGTAAATGAGTATTGCTGTCCTCAGGATTGTTTAGACAAGATGATCTTCGATGTTCAAATAAAGGAAATTGACTGTTCAACAAGTATGAACATCAATGGAGAAGATACTACAGTAGGTCCGGGCGTATTGATAGTATTAAGTAAACATTTCAACTTGTTTGTAAAGCCAAGCAATTTGTATGAGCTTACTGACCTATTATTTGGTACAAATGGTACTCTTCGTTATGAAATAACAACAACTTAAAACTCTCAAACAGTGGTGGCGTACGCCATCACTGTTATTTTCTAATTACATAAATTAAATAAAGTGAAAAAATTATTATTTGCGGCAATAGTTATTTGCCTTTCAATATCAGCATTTTCGCAAAAATTAATCAATCGAAATATCACAGAGTTAGATATTAAAACACTTACAACCACTAATGCTACAGCTACCAAAGTGGATAGTTTGATAATTACTCCTAACGAAGTTGGATTTATTACCATTAAAGCTGTTGGCTTTAGTAAGGATAGTGTTGCTGCTGTTACTGGTATTCGTACCTACCGTTACACAAAAGTTGGTGGTACATTAACCCTTGGTAGTGTAATAGAAACACAAGCGCCAGTAGCCGATTCAAAAGTAACCGGAGCTACGTTTGCCGCAGTTTCCTCTGGAAATAATATAGTTATTAAGGCTACCGGCGTGGCTGATGTTACTATGAATTGGTACTTTATCACAAAACAATATGGAGCCAAAAAGGAATAATGTATTGTTTAAAGGACTATATAGGTATTAAAGGCTGTGGCAATAGTATGCCATTAAGCGGTATTTATATTAACCAATTACCGGGTGTAAGCCTTGAAATTATTGAAAAAATTGCTGATAAGGAACAGGTTACTTTCATGGGAGTTTGGAATGATATCCAAACAAGATCATGGATAAGATTAGAAAAAGATTTACGTCGGGCATTACGAAATAAATACAAACTAAAATCTGTATCAAGTAACGGATATATCAATCCTGAAATTGATGTTCAAAATACTGATCCTTCCTCTGCACATTATAAAGGTGTAGTTATTGATATAAGCAACAATGTTTACAATAAGCAAAAGCATAGCTTCCTGGCAATTGGCATTAGTGATATTAAATTAACCTTACCACAGCCTGCAGCACTAGTCACACTCAAAATATTTGATGAATATGGTACCGAGTTAGATGAGTTCAAAGTAGAAAATGCAATTGAAGGGATTAATTTAATTAAAGTATCAAAAAAATACTCAGCACATCGATTATTCATTGGCATTGATGCAACAAATCTGACACTTGCTACCGGTACCATTTCAAAAGATATTCTTTCCGGTTGTTATGATTGTATTTGTAATGTATGTGGCAGCTATTGCCAACCTGGCATTTATGGTGCACAATCACTGATAAATACGCCTTCAGCAATTTCTAAAGAGGATAGTTTTTTTGGTTTACAAATATGCTTTAGTATTTCATGTGATTATAATGCAATCATTTGCTGCAATAAGCAGGAGTTTATAGATGTTTGGATGTATTTGCTTGGTTGTGAACTAATGCTAGAGCGAATGTATAGTCCAAGGTTAAATCAATATACAACTATCGATATCGATGAAGCCAAGGAACTTAAAGATTATTATACCGTTGAATATGAGAAAGCTTTAGAGGAAGCAGTAAAAGGAATTGACATTGATGAAGAAGATTGTTGTTTAATCTGTGATCCTAAAATTTCATATAGGGAAACACTACCATGATCAGCGTAAAGACAAATATTAATACCGTAAGTACCAAGCTCATCAATAAACTGAAAAGTTTATCAGATGTAAAGCCTTTGCTAAGGCATGTAGCTTTTGATGTTTTGTCTTTAATGAGAGAACGTATACATGAAGATGGTAAGGCTGCTGATGATAGTTCTTTAGGCAATTATAGCAACTCTTATTTACAATTCAGAAAAGATAATGGACGTAGTAATGGTGGCTCTAAAAAGCGGTTAACGTTTACCCGGCAATTAGAAAAATCCCTCGATGCTGTCCCAACTGATAAAGGATTTGGAATTGGTATTGTAACAGATCAACGCCTTCCATTAGATAATTTTTTAAATAAAAAAAATAAGGCCAAGGGTAGTAAAGGAACTACCACTGTAAATATTTCCAATAAAAAAATAATGGAATACCAGGAAGCGCAAACTGGTAAAAAAATATGGAAACTAACAAAAAGTGAAAAAGAATATGCAATAAACAAATTAAAAAAATTAGTGTCTGAAAAGTTGAATAATCAATAATGCCTTATTTAAAAAACATAGTAAATTTTATTAATATATCATTACAAAGTACTGTACTTAAAGATAAGCGTTTTCAGAATAGTAAAGTAGTTGGAATAACACAGTCCATTGTACGAAAAAAAGGTGATGCATTTGAATATGTGCCAAGTTATATAGACGATAAAGGTGAAATAAAATATATAGGAGTAGATGATAGTTTTGATATAATGATTTATCATAAAGTAAATACAATTTCAGTTAGTAAAGCTAATGTAAATAAGGGCTACGGAGATAATACTGCATACGATGCGAATGTTGCCAGAATGAGTATGATAGTTTTTGGCCAAAGAAACAAGTTGATGTTATCTAATGATGATCTCTCGATTTATTTACAAAGCAGTATGCCTGAAGCGGTAAGTAAAAAATTATTAAATGAATTGCAGTTTAAAGCTGCAAATATCAATATAAGCGACATAGTTCTGAATGACCAGCAGGTATTTCAAGAAGAGTACCAGGGTTTTCCTTTCTTCTTAAAGCCTGAACAATATCTTTTCAAGATAAACTACACAATTGAAAGTGCTTTTCTGAAGAAGTGCTTTAACACTTGCACTTAAATTATTTTAAAACTTAACAAGATGAGTTACACAATTTATAATCCCTGCGATGGTGAAGTAGTAGAACCGGTATGTGACCCATGTTTAGATGAAATTGAGCATGGCCGTATAAGAGGGGTGGCATTTGTTCATAAAAGCTTTCTTTCTACTCTTTTAGAAGATCCGGAGGCTTTAGATCAATGGGAAAAAGGAATAGCAGATAAATTAATATTTATTATACCAGAAACATCCGGGTCATTTGACGGTGGACAACCAGTAGAAGCTCCAGGTTATGGAGATGTTCAAAGTAAGGTAGTAGGTTTCAATTTCTCACTTGCATATAAAGATCCAAATTTTAAAAACAACTGTCCTTTCTATAATAGCATAATGGGCAGTAGCAATTGGCATATAGCTTTTAGGACTGAAACCCAGACAAGAATCAGCGGGAATCCGGTTGCTATTATTCCTAAATCTCCTGTTCAAGATGAGTTAAACAGTGAGGTTGTATGGGATGTTGAAATTAAATGGAGCCAGGCTAAACAACCATGTCCATTTGATACTCCTGAAGGATTGTTCGTTTGTTCAAATTTTTAGAGGCCGGTCCGATCGGCATAATAACGGAGGATAATTTTAATATTATTAACGAAAGTGGCGAATACTGGCTTGAAGAAGATTAAAGGCTTCGCCACTTTATTTCAATTTAAAATGAAAAAAATAATTTTCGCATTGCTATTCATTATAAGCATGCAACTAACTGCTCAAGTTAAGATTAGCCAAATGCCTACTATAATTGGAAATGATACTGATAGCCTTTGGTTACCTGCTTTACAAGATGGTGTAAATAGAAAAGTAAGAGGTTGGCAATTAAAACCTTTATCTAATTTGGATAGCTGGAATATATCTGGCAATTCCGGCACCATTGACGGCACCAATTTTATCGGTACTACGGATAATGTGCCTTTTAACATTAGAGTTAATAATCAGAAAGCTGGTAGAATAGACTTGACCAATGCTTTTTTTGGCTATCAAGCCGCCAATTCTAATACAACAGGATTCGGTAACGTAGCGATAGGGAATAATGCTATGTATTCTAACATCAACGGGAGTAGCAACGTAATGATTGGCAGAGATGCAGGCTATTCTAATACATCTGGGTTTAACAATGTAGCCGTAGGACGTTACGCATTGTATAGTAACCTAGGAGGGAATCTCAATACAGCTGTTGGATGGGGAGCCATGTTTAACAATACTTCCGGCATACGCAACATAGCTGTAGGAGTTGATGCGTTGCCCGCTAATACTATAGGTACTTATAATACGGCATCAGGCTCTAGGTCGTTGTATGGTAACACAACTGGGGACAGCAACACATCTTACGGTGCTGATGCACTACTTTCGACAAGTACTGGTAGCAGTAATACCGCTATAGGGGCTAATAGCTTTAAAAGCAATGAGACAGGAAGCGAAAATACAGCGATAGGCGCTAATACTGATGTTTCCAGCAGCAATTTAACCAATGCTACAGCGATAGGTGCAAATGCTTATGTATCTCAAAGCAATTCTTTGGTTTTAGGTTCTATTAATGGCGTCAATGGAGCTACTTCGGATGTTGAAGTAGGAGTTGGAATATCTGCTCCACAGGCAAAATTGCATATTAAAGGAGGTAACACTCGTGTTACTAATAATGGATATGGATTTTATGCAGAAAGCACAGACGGAGAAACAGGTGGAGCTTATTTGGGTACAGATGTTTCGGGATACCCCAAACTTACTCTTTCCAAACAGGCAGCTGAGATAAGTGCCACCATTAGAATTGATAGCATGTCAGAACAAAAGCAATTTCAAATGTCTAATTTTAGTGGACCTCTTGAGGCTTTTATTCCCGTATCAGTAAATAATACCTTTGCTAATAAGCAGGGTAATATTAGCTTGCCATTGGTAACTACTTTGACTACCAATACATCCGATGTTGGCAATATGGGTGCCGGTGAGGATGATTTAATGACTTATACTATCCCGGCAGGTAAACTAGTAACCAATGGTGATTACCTGGAATTTACAATGACGATTACATTTGCGGCTAATGCAAACAATAAGCAGGTTAAAGTTTATTTTGGTTCAACTGCCATTTATACATCCGGCTCACACGCCCAAAATGACGGCAGTATGGAAATTAAAGGTACCATTATCCGAACCGGAGCAACATCCCAACGTATAACTTTTAGTCAGGCAAATAATACAATGCTTTTCCCGGACTATGCTAATTATGTTACTGCTTCCGAAATTCTGGCTAATGCAATCACGCTTAAAGCCACAGGTGAAGGAACCAGCAATAATGATATTGTTCAAAAGATGCTTACAGTAAAATATTTCCCTGCTAATTAAACTTATAATGTATGAAAAAGACAATATTTCTATTGGCATTATTGAGCTCAGTGTATGCTATAGGGCAATTGCGTACTGTTGCTCCGGTATATACTACTGCATCGCAAACATTGACTAATAAGTTAATTGATGCTGATGCCAACACAATTACTAATATTTCTGATCCCGCTATCAAATCTGGTGCAGGTATAGATGTGAGTAAAATGGCTGATGGATCGGTAAGCAATGCCGAATTTCAAAGGCTTGATGGTGTGAATAGTAATATTCAACCTCAATTAGAAGATAAAGTATCTAAGTTTTTATTGAGCTCGTATATCTATGTAGGTAATGCTATCAATGAGGCTGCTCCGGTTACTGTTTCAGGGGACATGACATTAAGTAATACAGGGAACGCACAGATCGCTTCAGGAGCTATTGTAAACGCAGATATCAATAATTCTGCAGGTATAAGCGCTGCCAAACTTATTGATGGCTCAGTATCAGATCAGGAATTAGGATTTATTAACTCGCTTACATCCGATGCGCAAACACAACTTAACAATAGAGTTACAAAGGGCGGTGATGCCGGAGCATTTTCCATAGGCACAACCAATAATAATGATCTAACTATAAGACTTAATAATACTGACAGGTGGGTTTTTGACGGAGCCAATGGTTATTTAAGGAGAGGTAACGGTACTGCAAGTTTTGGACTACAATTCTTTGGAACAGGAGCCGGATCAACTGTAACATTTGGTGATTTGTTTGATGTTTCAACTCCTTATATGATGATCCGGGAAAGGAATGGCACAGATACAGATCAGGGCCAGTTTTACAGCCAAAAGGGTGCCGGAATCTTTACAGGGACACTTGATAACACTCCAGAATTATGGGTTGATCAGACAGGCCGTACAGTTATCGGAGGTGAAACCGCAGTAACCGGTAATGCTCTTACCGTGATAGGAAGCAGTGATATTTCCAGCAATCTAAATGTCCAGGGTAACGGTACTTTTGGTTCTCATGTTAAATACAAAGCATCATCAACACCTACCACACCTGCCAATGGTACCGAGTGCAATGTTTACTTTAAATCAAATAAACTGGTTATCCAATATAATGATGCCGGGACAACCAGGTATAAGTATTTGGATTTAAATGGCACCGGTGTTACCTGGATACATACAACTGTCGCACCTTAATTATTCACAATAAAATAAAACAGAATGAAAAAAATCTTATTAGTACTCATCATGTCAATTTGCTTTGTCGGATTAAAGTTAAATGCTGAAGCTTGTGTTTATCCGTATAAATCTTTCATTATTAAACCTATGGCTTGGATCAGTGTTGCTGATTCATTACCTCCATTGAATACACTTGTTAGAACGCATGTTGAAGTGGATGGCTTGATCACTAATGAACAGAAGGCAATTCGTAAGGAAGATGGTTGGTATTATCCATCAGGATTAACACTATTGTCCTGGGTACCTACGCACTGGGAATCAATGTAGCTCCTAATTCTTAATCTTTTAAAAAAAAATTATGGAGCCGGTTATCTCAGGTTTATTAAGCAACGGAACTGTTACAGGACTGTTTTTAGCAACATTATTAATTGCACTTGTGGTTTTCAGTATTTGGGCTAAAAAACTCATCGATACACAGCTTAAGCAAAAGGATGAGCGTATTAATAAGTTGGAAACGGATGTAAAAGAGTTACAGGTTAACTATAAAACAGAACTACTCAATGTCGTTTCCGAAACGCAAAGGGTGCTGCAAAAGAATAATGACATTTTTATTCGTATCGAAGAATCTTTAATCAGGCTGAATCGGCAAAACGCTTAAAATAATTTTTTATGCCAAAGAAAAATTTTATAAAGGAAAATTATGTATTCCTTTCTTCAATGATAAGTGCCTTAATACTGGTATTACAGCAGGCACTGCATAATTTAAACCATAATACTAGTATAGACTGGCCTTCTCTTTCCTATGCTGCATTTGTTGCTATTGCCGGCGCTGTTGCCAACGAGTTCAAAGGAAGAGGCATTACAGTAGCAGGGATAGTAGGAACAACGGCCAGCGCATTTGTCATTGTAAATGATACCGGAAAATTCACTTGGGATCAATTTATTGTAACAGCGCTAATTGCAGTATTAACATTATTCATTACAAGTTTTAAGCCCCAATTTTATGAAAGGGAAAATAAATAAACGAAAACGTTCTATACGGAAGCGCTGGTGGCATGAACCTTTAAAAGATATGCTAAAAACTATTGTGGCCGTTGCAGCCTCAATATTCATCAAAAAGAAAATCAAATGAGACCAAAAGAATTTGTTCAAAAGTACTATCCATTTGCAAAACAAACGGAACAAAAAATCGGCATTAGTGCCATAGCTATATTGGCGCAGGCGGCATTAGAAAGCAACTGGGGAAAAGCGGCGCCTGGAAATATGTTTTTCGGAGTTAAAGACACCGATGGTATTAATGGTAATGAACAGCTCTTAACAACTACTGAATATAGCCGCAGTGCGAATTTAAAGTTCCCGGAAATCATTAGTATTACTCCGGTTATCCGCAATGGCCAGAAATGGTTTAAGTATAAGGTTAAAGATTATTTCCGGAAGTATGATACTCCAGAGCAATGCTTTACGGATCATGGTAATTTCTTCTTGAAGAATAAAAGGTATGCAAAGGCATTGGCCGTAAAGAATGATCCTTACAAGTTTATTGAAGAGGTCGCTAAAGCCGGATACGCCACAGCTCCGAATTATGCATCTATATTGAAATCAGTTGCCAGGATGATCGAAAAACATATTTAGCCAAAAAATATTCACAAAAAACAGCAAAAAATATTCTTAAACTAATTTTGCCGCTAACTATTTAATTAATCAATTATTCACCCGGGTTAGGTAATTAATGGATAAGCTAAATAAGAACTACAAGGGCGGCAAATTTTTTTATCACGCAAACTTATTATTAACACTCTTCAATCTTACATGCTGTCGATTTTTTTCTCCAATGGTATAGTGCTTCATCGTTATGACTGGTGATGTATGCCCTGCCATACCAGCAGCTGCACTAATATCTAATAATTCAGCCGTTTCATCCAAATTTAAGTGCTTAAGAGAGTAAAAATCGGCCGATATTTGCAATGGCTTTTTAACATGCCTGAGCCATCGCCGGGTAATTTGCTCAGGTCTAATTGGCTTTGGGCCAGGTTGCAAACCCTTACTGAAAACATAATCATTGCTCTTACACCCTTTCATTACTTCTATCCACAATGGCAAAGCAATATCCTTGATAGTTTTCAAGGTTTCCTTACTTTGATTACCTTTTTTTATGATTACCTTAAATTGTTGATTTGTTAAATCCACATCTCTTCCTTGTATTCTTAGCAATTCAGATTCCCGGCCTCCAGAATGGAAAAATATTTGCATAAATCGCCAAAAATTATAGTTGGTGGCTTTCAAATGATCATTAATTTTTTTTCTCTCATCTACCGATAATACTTTACGAATAGTATGAGTATGTTTTTGTTTCTTTATATCCTTTACCGGGTTAAATTCTACAGCATCATACTCAATCAATTCATTAAACAATATACTTAAATGCGCCCTGTAATAATTAAAAGTATTTGCACTCCACCTTTCTTTTACTTTAGGTAAATGGTCTAATATTAATTTTATATGCTTTCTTTTAACGGCTGAAACTGGTAGAAAATCAATTTTAAGCTGCTTAGCAGCAATTTCAGTATACTTGATCACGCTTCGTAAATCCAACTTCGTATTACCTACTACGTTCATTTTTTCGGATGCCTTTATCAATGCTTGGATAAAATATGTGGAAGGCTGTATCTCATATTCTGTGTCTAATGGAACCAAATAAGTCTTAGTACGTGGATTAAATCCCCTTTCTTTTAGAAGATGCAACTCATTTTCTAATAAAATCTCGGTCGAACGTCGTCTTTCTGCCAATGTTTTAAAAACATTCATTCCCTTGATAATTCGTTGTAGAGGTTTAATTTTCCCTTTGCCATCTTGGAATTGTGGATCATAAAAGCGGTAATGAATATACCAATCCTCTTTTATTGAGGTAGCGCCGCCTTTTTCCCAGTTTTTGGGGTGTACTTTGATGTCGCTGCAATAGCAACCATTTGGAAGTGCAATCATACTGTGCGTTTTTGAGTGTTAACGATTTTGTTAACCTTTAACAAAAACCACAGGCTTGAGAAGTGTTTTAAAAAAAGCTGAAACGCTTAACAGATAAGTATTTCAGCTCTTGCTCCCCCTGTTGGACTTGAACCAACGACCCTCTGATTAACAGTCAGATGCTCTA
>CAZPHA010000030.1:0-30274 GCA_964586215.1 uncultured Ferruginibacter sp. | reverse complement strand
TATATATAACAATTGATTATCAATTACTTATGTTAAAATCGTGTCAAACTCGGGACATGCAACAGTTAGAAATTGCTAATAAAGTACGATATTATTACAATGAAGTATTGGGTTTACGGCAGCAAATTCAGATTAATGAGAATGCTTATAAAAATTATCAGATTTTATTAAATGGCGAAGAAACAAAATTTAAAGCAGGTGAAAGTACTTTATTTGTGCTCAATAGTCGTGAGAATAAAGTACTGGAGGCACAACAAAAATTAATAGAGCTTCGGTTTAAATTAAATAAATCTCAGGCTGCCTTGCAGTGGGCTACCGGACAGTTACGCTAATATTTTCAGTGTCTTGTCACTTTCGTACTAAAGTATCAATTCAAAGTATTTGCACTTTCACCAACAGAAAAATTTACCAAACTATAATCTTTGATTTCGTTATAAAGTGTATCACGTTCAATAGGCTTTCTTTTTACCTGTTTGATTAAATTTACCAGCTCTTCAGTACTCATAGCAGGGGTTTGTTCTTCACTACCCGCCATAGAATAAATTTTGGTAGAATCATCGATAGTGCCGTCAATATCATTTACACCAAAGGATAAGCTTAATTGAGCATTTTGGCGCCCAAGCATCGGCCAGTAAGCTTTTAAATGAGGAAAATTATCCAAATAAATTCTTGCAATGGCATATATCCGCATATCTTCTACAATAGAAACTTCGGAAATGTGGCTCATCTCATTATCCTTGTTGCGAAACTTTAACGGAATAAAAGTATTAAAGCCTTTAGTTTTATCCTGCAAATCTCTCAATCGACGCATATGATCTATACGATGATTATAACTTTCAATATGTCCATAAAGCATGGTAGCATTGCTGTGCATGCCAAGCCGGTGTGCTGCTTCATGAATAGCCAGCCATCCTTTGGCATCAACTTTATCTGCACAAATTTTCTCTCTTATTTCTTCATCAAAAATTTCGGCGCCACCACCCGGTAAAGAATTTAGGCCAGCCTCATGTAATTGTTTCATCCCTTCCTCAATCGTTAACTTTGCTTTTCTGAACATATAATCCAGTTCTACTGCAGTGAAGGCTTTCACATGTAAGTCAGGACGGTGTGCTTTTATTTTTTGTATCAGCTCCATAAAGTAGGCCATATTCATTTTAGGATGTACTCCGCCTACAATGTGCACTTCTGTGATTGGTTTGCCATCATAGGATTTTACGATGTCCAGCATCTGATCAATACTCAATTCCCATCCTTCTTCTTTATGTGCATACAACCTTGAATACGAGCAAAACTTGCAGCTGAACACACATACGTTGGTTGGTTCGATATGGAAATTTCGGTTGAAATAGGTTGTATCTCCATGCAATTTTTCCCGGATAAAATTTGCTAAAGCACCCACAAATGGTAAACTTCCCCTTTCAAAAAGTAGTATCCCTTCGTCGTCAGAAATACGTTCGCCTTGTTGTACTTTACGGGCAATATTTTTAAGGCTTACATCAGTTGTAGCATCAATAATGGTATCAATCGAAGCACTCATGGCAATTTATTTGCAAAGTTACGACTTTTATTTTTGGTCTGATGGCCTCTTGGTCTGATGGTCTCCGTCTGACCGAGTGATGATAAAAAACATTATTTTTATGCTATATTAAACAACATTCTAATGAAAAAAATAGCTCTTGTCCTTTTTGCCTTTGTAGCCATTACCCAAATTGCACAAGCTCAGATTACTTCTTATCAAATTGATACATTGGTAGAGCGTACATTAAAAACTTTTGATGTACCTGGCATTGCTGTGGGGGTGGTAAAAGATGGTAAATTAATTCATGCTAAGGGATATGGTGTACGATCACTGGCCAATAATAAGAAGGTTGACGAAAATACTCTGTTTGGCATTGCATCCAACAGCAAGGCCTTTACTGCAGCAGCCTTAGGAATGTTGGTTGATCAGAAAAAAATAGAATGGGATGATAAGGTAACGGATTATATTCCTGAGTTTAAATTGTATGACCCCTATGTTACGGCAGAATTTACTATTAGGGATTTGTTAACACATCGCAGTGGTCTGGGCTTGGGTGCAGGAGATTTAATGATGTGGCCGGATAGCAATAATTTTACCAAAAAGGACATCATCCACAATCTACGCTATCTGAAACCTGTCTCGAGTTTCCGATCAAAATTTGATTATGATAACAATTTATACATTGTAGCAGGAGAGGTTATTACAAGAGTTTCTGGTAAAAGCTGGGAAGATTTTATTGAGCAAAATATCATGCAGCCGCTGGGAATGAATGCCAGCGCCGCTTCCATTCATCGCCTAAAAGATAAGTCAAATATTATTAGGCCACATGCGCCTGTAAATGGCAGAGTAGAGCCTATTCGTATTGACTGGAGTGAAACAGCCAATGCAGCAGGAGGCATTTATAGTAATATCACTGATCTGAGCAAATGGATCATGATGCAAATGAATAATGGAAAATATGGCGATAGTTTGAAAAAACAGCTTTTTAGTGAGGCGGTACACAGTCAAATGTGGGCACCTCAAACGATTATTCCGGTAAGTGGTGCAACACCCTACAATACACATTTTGCTGCCTATGGCCTGGGATGGTTTTTATCGGATGCGAAAGGGTATAAGCAGGCAGGACATACAGGTGGATTGGCCGGTATTGTAACGCAGATAACTTTATTGCCGGAATTAAATTTGGGAATTATCGTACTCACCAATCAGCAGTCAGGAGCTGCATTTAATGCCATTACCAGTACCATAAAGGATAGTTATTTAGGTATGAGTGGTATTGATCGTGTAAGACAACAAAAGGAAAGAGAAGCCAATGCAAGAAAAGAGGCAGATTCTATCACTTCCAAAGTATGGATGGACATTGAAAAACAACAAAAAATGAATGTGGGCAAGTCAAATGTGCAGGATTATGTAGGAACTTATACTGACCAATGGTTTGGTGATGTAGTGATTGCTATACAAAAAGGAAAACTTCGTTTTCAATCAAAGCGTTCACCCCGACTTGCCGGAGAAATGTTTTATTTCAAGGGCAATACCTTTGTTGTAAAGTGGGATGATCGTAGTTTGGATGCTGATGCATTTGTAACATTTTCATTGAATACCAACGGGCAGGCTAATAGAATGACTATGGAAGCAATCTCCCCGCTTACTGACTTTAGCTTCGATTTTCAGGACTTAGATTTTAAGAGGGTAGAGTAGGTTTGTTGATAGCTATTAATTTTGTTTATGCCGGAGTGCTTTTTGTAATCTACCCGAAGGTTTATAACCTATAACTCTTCGAACCTTGATATAAATTGCCCTGCCCTAAAGGGCAGGAATTAATTTATGGGTTAAACCTTGGGCAGAAATGTTGATATTTGTCATAAGCAACTATCCGCTCAATAATGTACAAATGCTGACGGGCTGCCGGATGGGAGCGGTAGCTCTGCCGAAGGCAGACTACAAGCGGACAGCCGGGACAAATGTTGAATAAAGTACAAATGCTGACAGCCCCTTATCGTTTTTAATTGTTAAAACAATTGGAGTATTGTAATAAATACAGAAAAAATAGTAAGCCTTTGCTCGCCATGTAAAATAATTCTATATCTTCCGCCAAAATTTTCCGAAGCTAAATTCCTGTCAATCATGAATATTAAATTTCGCCTGACGATAATGAGTTTCTTACAATTTTTCGTTTGGGGCGCCTGGCTGATTACGATTGCTACCTATTATTTTTCTACCAACATGGGCTCTGCCTCTCAGTTTGGGGCTATTTTTTCTACATTGGCTCTTGCTTCTATAATTATGCCTGCTATTACCGGAATCATTGCAGATAAGTGGGTAAACGCTGAACGGCTTTACGGAATTCTGCATATATGTTATGGACTTATTATGGCCTATGCTACACAGGTACATGATGCTAATACTTTGTATTATGTAATTTTTGCTGCTATGATTTGTTACATGCCAACTATTTCTTTATCTAACTCTATCGCATATACGATTTTAAAAAATAATCATTACGATGTGGTAAAAGTATTTCCACCCATCAGAGTATGGGGTACTATCGGCTTTATTGTTGCTATGTGGACAACCAACCTCACCGGCAGTAAGGCCAACGCTAATCAATTTTTTATCGCTGCGGTAATGGGAGTTGTATTAGGGATATATTCATTTACATTACCAAAATGTCCACCACAAAAAAGTATTTCTAAAAATGCATCCATATTTGAACAATTGGGCTTAAATGCTTTTAAACTTTTTGCCAATTATAAAATGGCTTTGTTTTTTATTTTTTCTATGTTGTTGGGAGCTGCACTTCAGCTTACTAACATGTACGGCGATACTTTTTTAGATGACTTTAAAAATATTCCACAGTATGCTAACTCATTTGTGGTAAAGTATTCAACTATTATCATGTCTATTTCCCAAATTTCTGAAACAGTATTTATTCTTACCATTCCTTTCTTTTTACAGCGGTTTGGTATAAAAAAAGTAATGCTGTTCTCTATGTTAGCATGGGTATTGCGTTTTGGCTTATTTGCCTATGGAGATCCTTCCGGAGGCTTGTGGATGATCATTTTATCTTGTATTGTTTATGGAATGGCTTTTGACTTTTTCAATATTTCCGGCTCCTTGTTTGTTGAAACTACCACTGATGCCTCCATCCGATCAAGCGCTCAGGGTTTATTTATGATGATGACCAATGGGGTAGGGGCTTTTATGGGAAGTAAGGTAAGTGGATATCTGATTGACCGCTATTTCACATTGCCCGGCAATGCTAAAAATTGGCATAGCATCTGGTTGGCATTTGCTGTGTATGCATTGATTATTGCTGTTTTATTCTCTGTTTTGTTTAAACATAAACATGATCCGAAGGCATTGGCAAATGTGCAGCATTAAGTTTGTTAGTAACATCCTCGAAAGATGCTATTAAAATGGATGATGCTCTGATTAAATACGGTTAAGTATAACTTTGCCCATTTTGTTGAATTTATTCTGCAACCAATAAATTTTCATATAATAGTATTTAATAAAATTCGGGTTATAAACATGCCAATTCTCATTTTATAAATTTACTTAACCGAAATGGTATAAATATTGAGTATATTAACTGTTAAGTATATAAAAGAGAAATAAGTTATGAAAAAGATAAATTTATTTTTAATTGCTATTATTGGTGTTTATAGTTTTATCAGTTGCAAGAAAAGTACCCGGAAAGACAACCCTCAAGATAATTTAACACTAGAAGAAAAGATAATGGAAGGGAAATGGGCAGTACAAAGCATTACTACCGGACCGCTAGGTGAGTTTATTACTGCTGCAGACGCTGACAAACCACAATCGGGAGAATTAATTATTGATCATGCTCAAAAAGTTTATTTGATTAATCTCAATGCGTATGTTAGAAAGGCGGGAGAAATAAATGGCACAGCGACCGAAGTCACTTTAACAAAAAATATTCCAAAACCATTTGTAATATTAAATGAGGCCAATGGTAACATTGATTATTCAACCTTAGACGAGAATGCGATTGTTATTATTGACCCTGATGAGTTATCTGCTAATCATCCTCCGAATGAAGTTAGTATTGTTTACCGTCACTTCCTTAAACCATATGTAGTGATAAAATTAAAGAGACAGTAACTTTTGATTACTGTCTCTTTGGTGGGGCAATATTTTGAAGATGATCTGTAAACCGGCTAAATTATGACTTACTATTCCTGTTTAGCCAATTTTTTCTTCCAACTCCATCATTTTCTCAAAAACTACTTCATAATCTTTGTTAAGCTGCTCTAGCTCAGTGATGGCCCTTTTATAAGCCGCTTCTGTTGCTGTGAAAGTATTTTTATCACTATAAATTTCCGGCGAAGCCAGCTTGGCCTCCAACTCATTTTTATCCTTGTTGGCAGTAGCGATTTTTTGTTCTATTTGTTGAAAACGATTTTTCAGCCGCTGTAATTCTTTTTTTGCTTCTTTGTCGATGGAGTTATTGTTAGAAGGCTTATTGTCTTGCTGTTTTTTTTCAGTGACAATTTGATCGGATTTATTTATCAATTTTCCCTTATCAATTATCAATTCTTCATTCTTAATTTTTAATTCTTCACTTTTAATTGCTGTAGCACGTCTTTCTTTCCATTCCTCCCATTCCTTGTAAGTGCCTTTAAATTCCCGAATTTTATAATTATCTATTTCCCAAATCTTATTAGCTATCCGGCTGATAAAGTAACGATCATGGCTTACGATTACAAGTGTGCCTTCATATTTATTTAATGCTTCTACCAATAAATCAACAGAATGAATATCCAAATGGTTGGTCGGTTCATCCAGCAATAAAAAATTGGCTTTGCTTACAATGGTTTTGGCCAAGGCAACCCTGGCTTTTTCTCCACCGCTGAGTACTTTTATTTTTTTATCTACATCATCACCGCTGAATAGAAAACAACCTAATAATGTTCGGAGCTCAAGTTCCGTTTTACCACTACGGCTTTCCTTCATTTCATCTAATACGGTGTTGGAAATATTCAGCGCTTCTAACTGGTGCTGGGCGTAAAAGGATGGTTCCACATTATGTCCCCAGATTCTTTCGCCTGTAAAATTTTCGGTATCAGCAACAATCCGTAATAAAGTTGATTTCCCCTTTCCATTGGCGCCTATCAAAGCAATTTTGTCGCCTCTGTCAATTTCAGCTTCAGTATTTTCAATAATTTTTAAATTTCCAAAACTTTTTGAAATATTTTTTAGTGTACATAAAATCCGCCCCGGTTGCTTATCTATTGAAAAATTGATTTTAATATTGGGCCTTTCTATTTCCACGTCCTCAATTCTTTCCAATTTGTCCAAACGTTTAACAATACTCTGAGCAGCGGCAGCCTTGCTGGCTTTTGCTTTAAAACGCTCTACAAATCTTTCCTGTTGCCGTATATAGTCCTGCTGATTTTCATATGCTTTTTTCTGAATTTCTACCCGTAATGCTTTTTCCGTTTCGTAAAAAGAATAATTACCGGAATAAAAGTGCAATTGTTGCTGATAAAGTTCAACAATTTTAGTGACCATTCTGTCTAAAAAATAACGGTCATGGCTTACGATTACTACGGCTCCCTGGTAATGTTGCAGATATTTTTCCAGCCACTCAATACTGGGTAAATCCAGGTGGTTAGTAGGCTCATCCAACAGCAATACATCCGGATGCATTAAAATCATTTTCGCCAGCAATACCCTCATTCTCCATCCACCACTGAATTGTTTGTAAGGTTTTTGTAAGCTGTCATTGCTGAACCCTAATCCTTGTAATATTTCTTCCGTTTTATGATGAATATTGTAGCCATCTAATACTTCCATTTCATGAAGCTTATCGGCATATTCGTGTGCTAATTTTTCATCGCCGGTTTGTTCTAATTCTTTGCCGATAGCTTCTATTTCTTTTTCAAGCTGTTTAACCCTTTCAAAAGCACCCATGGCAACTTCCAGAATAGAATCTTCTGTATCAAAGCTTAACAAATCCTGGTGTAAAAAACCGATCGTTGTTTCTCTGCCTTTTTCTACAGTGCCTTTGCTGGGCAGGTATTGCCCTGTCAATACTTTTAAAAGCGTAGATTTTCCTGTTCCGTTGTATCCAATTAGTCCGATACGTTCATTGGGTTGAATATGCCAGGTAGCGTCCGCTACAATTGTTCTGGCGCCAAATTCAAATGTTACATTTTGCAAGCCTAACAGCATAAAATTATCTATCTGGTTATTTTAGTGTGCAAAAATAATTCAATTGTAAGACTCTTGCAGGTATTTGCTCTGATAACTGTAAATTTGCCTAAATTTTATCCAAATGAAGAAATTACTAACCTTAATCCTGCTTTTGGCCGTGGCTGTTGGGGCTTATTGGTATTTTTTTAAGTTTAGAAAAAGTGGACCGGAAGGGCCTAAGCAACAGCCGTTGGCACTTAAAAAGCATTCAGATCAGTTTAATAGCAAGGTAAATAATTGCTTAAGCATGTACTTTGCCATGAAGGATGCTTTTGTAGAGGCTGATACGGCTGCTGTAAAATTGAATTGTAGAAAATTTTTAGCGCTATTGGATAGTATTCCCCTGGATGAGCTAAAAAAAGATACAGCCAGTATCTATGAAACAGCAAAACAAAATTATGAGGATATAAAATCAAACGCATTATCATTACTGCAGCAAACAGATATTACAGAAATGCGTAAAGATTTCTCCATGGTTTCTGAAATGATGTACCCTTCTTTTTTTAAATCCATCAATTATGAAGGGCCAAATTTATATTGGCAAAACTGCCCAATGGCTTTTGGTGATGACAAAGAAGCTAACTGGATTAGCAATACGGTAGAAATTATTAACCCTTACTTGGGGAAAAATCACCCTGAATTTAAAGGCTCTATGTTACATTGTGGAGAGCTAAAAGATACAATCAAAGGGCATTAGTTCATTGTTCATGATTAAGTAAATATTTTTGTAAGAATTACTTTGGATCAGGAAAAATGATCTATTATACCATTTATAAATATAAAATAGTCTAAAATGCTGATCAAAGGTATGCCGATGAACGTAATGCGTCGCAACGATGATGCTACGAAGAACTAAAGCTGGTATCAGACTAATATATATATATATAAATGGTATTAACCAATTGCCATGACCCACTCAACAATTATCAATAATGAAAAGAATAACAATAACATTCCTCATTTCTTTACTACCGCTATTTATTTTTTCACAAAATAAATTTACCATTAGCGGTTATGTGAAAGATTCGTTGAGTGGTGAAACGCTGATCGGTGCATCTGTGGGTTTGAAGAGTAAATCTAAAGGCATTATCAGCAATCAATATGGTTTTTATTCGCTTACGCTTGATGAAGGTGTTTATCAATTAATTTGTACCTACGCTGGTTACATGCCTAAGGCAATCGAAGTTAATTTGAATCAGAATCTGCCATTCAATTTTGATATGTTGCCTAAGGCAAGCGTAAGTCAGGAGGTGGTAGTAAGTTCGATAAAGAGAGATGCTAATGTAAAAAATGCCCAGATGGGCAAATTTACCCTCCCAATTGAGCAAATCAAGTCTATCCCTGCATTTTTAGGAGAAGTAGATTTGTTAAAAACTGTACAACTCTTGCCTGGTGTACGCAATGCAGGCGAGGGCAGTGCCGGCATATATGTACGGGGTGGTGGCCCAGACCAAAATTTAATATTACTGGATGATGCTCCTGTTTATAATACAGGCCACCTTTTTGGATTCTTTTCTATTTTCAATTCTGATGCCATTAAAAATGTTTCTTTAATCAAGGGTGGAATGCCTGCTCAGTATGGCGGACGCTTATCGAGTGTGTTGGACGTTTCCATGAAAGAGGGAAATAATCAAAAGTTTCAAACAGAAGGTGGTATTGGATTGATCGCTTCCCGTGTTTCTGTTCAGGGTCCTATTAAAAAAGATAAGGCGTCTTTCATTATTTCAGGTAGAAGAACTTATATCGATGCATTGGTAAAACCTGCAGTTCCTAAAAGTAGTCAGTTTTACGGTTCGGGGTATTATTTTTATGATCTGAATGCAAAAGTCAATTATAAGTTTAATGAAAAAGATCGTTTGTATTTGAGTGGATATTTTGGTAAAGATGTATTTGATTTTTCCAACGGCAGGCAAAGCCTGAAAGTGAATGTTCCATGGGGTAACGCTACCGGAACGCTAAGATGGAACCATGTCTTTAATAAAAGATTATTCGGTAATACTACGGCAGTTTTTAACAATTATAATTTTACTTTTAATGCTACGCAAAATGATTTTGAAATCAAGCTGGCCTCAGGTATTCAGGATCTCAGCCTGAAACAGGATTTTGATTTATATCCTTATACCGGCCACAAAGTGAAATTTGGTGGTATTTATACTTATCATCGCTTTACACCGTCGGTTTTAAGCGGAAAGCAGGATTCAGTAGTGTTTAAACCTAATAATGCTCAGGTAAAATTTGCTCATGAGGCTGCGGCTTACATCCAGGATGATTGGGAAGTGAGTGAAAAAGTTAAAATAAATGCAGGGTTGCGCTATAGCTGGTTTCAACAAATTGGCGCCTATAAAATTTATCAAACGGATGAAAACGGTAATAAGCTCGACAGCATCGTTTACAAAAAAGGGCAGGCTGTAAAATCTTATGGTGGCTGGGAGCCCAGACTTACCTTACGGTATGCCATAGACGATGAAACGTCTATAAAAGCATCCGTTACCAGAAATTTGCAATATATTCATTTAGTAAGTAATGCAGGGACTACCTTGCCAACCGATATTTGGGTGCCCAGTACCTATAAAGTAAAGCCACAAATTAGCACACTGTATGCGGCAGGATTGTTCAAAAATTTCAACAATAATACTTACGAAACATCGGTTGAGCTGTATTATAAAAATATGCAAAACCAGATCGAATATGAGGAAGGTTACACGCCAAATACTTTAGAAGATACAGAGAATTTTTTCACTTTTGGAAAAGGCTGGAGCTATGGGGCTGAATTTTTTGTGAATAAAGTAAAAGGGCGCTTTACAGGATGGTTGGGTTATACCCTTAGTTGGACATGGCGTAAATTTACTGAATTGAATTCGGGAGAAAAATATCCGGCAAAGTACGATCGCAGGCATGACATGAGCATTGTGGGAATGTATGAATTGAATAAAAAATGGAAACTGGCTGCTACTTTTGTATACGGCAGTGGCAATGCAGCTACTTTGCCTCAAAGTTTTTATATTATTGGAGGTGTGCTAACGCAGGAGTATAGCCGCATTAATCAATATCGCTTGCCTGCTTATCATCGAATAGATTTATCAGCTATTTTAACACCTAAAAAGAATGCCAATCGCAAATGGAAAAGTGAATGGGTATTTAGTGTGTACAATGCTTATAGTCGCCTTAATCCTTACTTTATATATTTTGACCAAACGGGTAGCCCTTATGATGGGACTTTACAGGTACAAGCCAAACAGGTTTCTTTGTTCCCCATCATACCTGCCGTAACCTGGAATTTTAAGTTTTAATATAATGAGTAGTTTAAAAATATTCCCTCTCATGGAGAGCGACATCGAAGCAGTCGTAAGGTTAATGAATAGCGCCTACCGCGGTGAAGCCTCGAAAAAAGGGTGGACTACCGAAGCTAATTTGCTGAAAGGTGAATTACGTATTGATGAACCAACGCTGAAGGCTTCCTTACAGGAGCCGGGTGCAGTCATGCTAACCTGCAAAGATGAAAATAACGAGTTGGTAGGGTGTGTTTATTTGCAACAGCAAGACACACAATTGTATTTGGGTATGCTAACGGTTTCACCGGAAAAACAGGCACAGGGCATCGGTAAACAATTATTGTTTGCAGCAGAGGAATTTGCCCGGCAGGTGGGGTGTACTTCTATTGTTATGACGGTTATTGATAAAAGGCATGAACTCATTGCCTGGTATCAGCGGCATGGTTATCTGCCTACCGGTGAGAAGAAACCCTTCCCGGATGATTCCAAATTTGGTGTACCTACTGAACCTTTTCAATTTATCATTTTACAAAAATATATTATATAATATTTGTTATATAAATAATTGATTATCAATTATTTATTATTTTATATAATTTTGGCATTAAAATTGCATTTTATACTGCAAACGATAAACTTATTAAAATCAACAACAATGAAAAAGACATTATTAGCGCTATCTATCGTAACCTTAGGTATGGTTGCCTGCAAAAAAGATGACCCGGCTCCGGTAAAACAAATAGTTACATCAAGTGTTGCATTAGAAAGCTTTGATAAAAACCCAGATAATAATAAATCTTTAACTTGGTACTCTGTAAGTGATGGAAAGCCTTATGCTATGGAAAATATTAAAGCTAATCCAAGCCTTTCTAAGAATATCGACTTTGGATTTATGTTTGAAGCTGGCGTAGCAGGCTTGTATTCTGTAAATGAATATCCTGTAGTATTTGGGCAAGAAGCATGGCCTACTAAAAATACAACTACTTTTAAAGCGCCAAGTGAAGCTGATGAGGCTAATTTGAAATTGGCTATGAGTGAGAATAAACTTACTCCTGACTTAGTAAGCAAAGTATTTGATGCCAGCACTTTGATAGGCAAAATTGTTTCTACTCCCTTCCCATCATATATAATGTTTAAAACAACGGCTGGTTCTGTGGGGATTATTGAAGTATCGGGTGTGATCAATAGTGGTGCTAATTTAGATATTCGAGTAGTTAAATAATTCTCCTACATCTACTATAACTCAAGGCCTTACAATGTTTTGTAGGGCTTTTTTATGCTCATCTCCGTAATTTCCGAATATTTTTATATTCTTACCTACTAAATTGCTGAATTAGACGTTATAAAGTAAAACTGGCCGCTTACTATTTTGGCTGGTAAGCCTTATTACATGTTGAAATTCGTACTATTATGCTGGGTAATTGTATTCAATTGCTGTATCTGCCAACAGCTGGTAGCTGCAGATAGTACCCATGTCTTTGCAAAAAAAGGCATAATCGATTTTCGGAATAGCAATTTTTACAAAGAGCCTGTGGCTTTAAATGGAGAATGGGATTTTTATTGGAAAAAATTATTATCTCCTAATGATACTGGTCAATCTGTAACTTTTACACATTTTGAAAGACAATGGAATGATACTAAAATTAATGGTGTGTCACTTCCTGCACAAGGGTATTCAACCTACCGGCTTATTGTGTTATTACCATCGCATGCAAAATCTTTAGGATTATTTATACCTGATGTTTACTGTGCATATCGACTTTATGCTAATGGCCTTCTTATTGCCGCTAATGGGGTGCCGGATTCAATCAAAAAAAATTATATACCTCATTGGGTAAGCCAGACAGTTAAATTACCGGATAATACCGACACCATTCGCCTTGTCATGCATGTAGCAAATTTTTCACATGCTAAGGGTGGACCCTATCGAAATATGTTGCTGGGCAATTATGATTTGATGCAACTAAAACAACAACAAGATATTGCCGGCGACTTTCTACTAACAGGTTGCCTGTTTATGGGGGGGCTATTTTTTTTGGGTCTTTACCTTTTTGGTACCAGAGATAAGGCAACGCTTTATTTTTCCCTATTTTGTATGGTGTACAGCTATCGTCCGGTAGGTAGTGGGTTGTATGCTCTCCATACGGTATTCCCCTATATTGATTGGAATGTTACCGTACGCCTGGAATATATTAGCCTCTTCATCAGTATTTTCTTATTTATTCAATATGTTAGCAGGCTGTATCCCAGGGATTTCAACAAATCGGTAATGAAGTTGATATCTAGTGTATGCTTAGCCGTTAGTATTATTCCATTATTCACGCCAGCAGTTTTTTTTACTCATATCATCACACCATTCCTGGGTTTCATGTTTTTTTGTATTGCTTATGCAATACTAGTCTTTTTGAGAGCTTTTATAAAAAAGCGAGTTGCTGGCCCTTATGCATTGGTAAGCATTGTAATCATATTGGCTGTTTTATTACTAATTAATTTGGAATATTTCGGCATTGTTATTCCTTCCAAAGCCGTAATATTTTTTGGATATATTTCTTTCTTTTTTTTACAATCACTTATCCTCTCATTTCGATTTTCTTTTGCTTTGCAACAGGCAAAAACACAGGCTGAACAAGGGTTAAAGGCTAAGGGTGAATTTTTGTCAACCATGAGCCATGAAATCAGAACACCGCTTAACTCAGTTATTGGTATGACACACTTGATGTTGAGAAATAATCCCAGAAAAGATCAAAAAGAGCAATTAGATGTATTATTGTTTGCAGCTCAAAATTTACTTTCCATTGTGAATGATATTTTAGATTATAGTAAAATTGAGGCCGGTAAAGTAACTTTTGAGGAGATCGATATGGATATAACTCATATTTTGCAAAATATTGTTTCCGGTTTTAAAAGTACGGCTCATGATAAAGGTATTATTTTACGATTGCAAATGCCCAAAGAGCCGGTTGAAAAGGTAGTTGGTGATCCAACCCGTTTAACGCAGGTTATTACCAATCTGGTAAGTAATGCTATCAAATTTACGCAGGTAGGAGAGGTGTTGGTTAAATTGAAAATTGAACAAAAAACGCAAGGGCACATTACCTGTACATTTGTAGTAAAAGATACTGGTATTGGTATATCTAAAGAAATTCAGAATAAGATTTTTGAACAATTTACTCAGGCTGATTCTTCTACTTCCAGGAGTTTTGGAGGTACAGGTTTAGGATTAACTATTTGCAAAAAAATACTTGAACTGCAGGGTAGCGCTTTGCGTTTGAATAGCGAAGAAAATAAAGGGTCTAGCTTCTATTTTACCCAAACATTTGCTATAAGCAGCCAGCAAGATGTTGAAGTAAAAGAAATAGCCAGCTTGCCGGGAGAAGAGGATAAACCCTTATCACATATTGATATTTTACTGGTAGAAGATAATCCCATGAACGTACTCATCGCACAGGGTTTCTTAGAGGGATGGGGAGCCAGCATCGATGTGGCAGAAAACGGGCAGGAAGCTTTGGAAAAATTAGATGTAAAGCGGCATAAACTGATACTAATGGATTTACAGATGCCTGTTATGGATGGCTATGAAGCTACTCAGAAAATTCGGGATCAGGGCATTGATATTCCCATCATTGCACTTACGGCTACATTGCCCAATGAAATAGAAAAGGAATCCAGAAATTTAGGTGTTAATGATATGGTATTGAAACCGTTTGCACCGGACGTGCTATATAATAAAATATTGCAGTATGTCACCCAATATGTCTGACGGCCCCCGTCTGACATATTGGGGATTTACGCCTCAAAACTATTTTTAATCTTGTTCAGCAAATCTGTTTCAATCATACGAACGGCAATGCGTATCATATTTTTAAAAGCAATCGCATGAGAGATGCCATGGCCGATGATGACGGGTTTAGATACACCGAGTACAGGTACTCCTCCATATTGCTCAAAGTTAAAACGATCAAAGTGTTCATCTTTTATTTCTCGGCGCTGCACAATATCGTAAATACTTTCGGCAAGTTTGAGTACTACATTTCCCGTAAAACCTTCACAAACAAATACATCAGCTTTATTGATAAGAATATCTCTACCCTCAACATTGCCAATAAAGTTAATTTGTTTGTTTTCTTTTAACAATGTGTAAGCAGCCTGTGTAAGTATATTGCCTTTGCCTTCTTCTTCGCCCAGGTTTATCAAGCCAACTTTAGGATTATCATAGCCCAAAATATGTTGGGCAAATAAGGATCCCAGTATGGCAAATTGATTAAGGTTGTCCGGTTTACAATCGGCATTCAGACCAACATCCAGCAATAGCCCTAATGAGCCGTCTTCCCGGGGTAGGTAGGCGCCAATAGTAGGGCGTAAAACGCCTTCTATTGTTTTAATGCTAAATAATGCGCCAACCATCATGGCGCCGGTGTTGCCGGCGCTGATAAATGCGTCAATTTTACCGGTATTTAATAAATGAAAACCTACGGCGATGGAAGACTGCGTTTTCTCTTTCAATGCTTTGGTCGGATGTTCATTCATCTCAATTACCTGTGGAGCATGCACAATACTATATTTGTTTTCAGGCAACATATGGTTTTGTGAGTACTCTTTTATCTGTGCCTCGTCACCAATCAATACTAAATGAACGTCGCTATTGTTAGCATTGATAAATTCAACGGCGCCTTTAATTGCTTCAAGCGGAGCAAAGTCTCCACCCATTATATCCAAGCCAATGTTCATAGCGTTTTCTTTAAACAATGAATCTTATTTTTTCAATGCTGAAATTCATAACTGCTTAATCAGAATATTCATCATAAAGCGGTGATACCATTTACACTTATTTTGATACCAGCTTCAGTTCTTCGTAGCATCATCGTTGCGTCGCATTACGTTCATCGGCATACCTTTGGGCAGCATTTTAGACCACTTTATATTTATAATATGGTATAAGTGGTTTCAAAATACCATAAATGCTAAGATAGAATCAAAAAAAAATCTAAATCAGATATTACCGTATAGAAATATCCGATTTAGAATGATATACATTGATGAAATTATGCTTTTAAGGGAGCTTTTTCAGCAACCAGCTTACCTTTATAATATAATTTACCCTCACTTACGTGGGCACGATGACGAACAACAGTCTCTCCGGTTGTTTTATCTGTACTCAAAGTAGCGCTTGTTGCCTTGTAGTGAGTTCTTCTCTTTGCACTGCGTTGTTGGGAGTGGCGCCTTTTGGGATTTGGCATAGTCTATAATTTTATTGGTTGAATTATTATATATTAGTTTTTATTTTCTGAATTTTTAAATTTTTCCAATCCTTTCCAAATATCATTGGCATTATGATCCGTATCTTTTGCTTCCATATTTCTTAGCTTTTCCAATACTTCTTTATTGCATTGCGGTCCTCCAATATCTTCAATTTTACACATACGCTGCATAGGAACACTTAAGAGGACAAACTCATAAATCCAATCCGATACATTCAAATGGCTTTCTGTCCTGGAGATATAAAAGACATCCGGATCTTCTTCCTGGTCATTCATCTCATCCGGGTTTTCGACTAATTTAACTACCATATTAAATTCATCCCACAACTCTTGAATCAATGGGTTACCACATCTGTCACAAACCACTTCTCCCGTGCCTCCAACCTCAAATTTTAATAGCATAAAGCTGCTATTTTTATCCAGGGAGAGCTTAATGGTAGCCTGGATGTTGGTTAAATCAGTTACACCTCTTTCAATAAAGAACTTATCGTCCACTGAATAATGATACTCATGAATACCTGGCTTTAATCCTACAAATGCAATGTCAAATGCTCTTTTATTAGCCATTATGGACGCTTTAAAAGATTGCAAAGGTAATATTTTTTGCTGAAAATTCGTTATTTATTTATTAATTTATTGTTTATATTAATATGATCATTTTTACATAATTTAGATATATGCAGCATAAAAGGTGGTGGATTTATTTTACAGTTTTATTGGTTCTGGCTATCCTGCTGAAATGGTATGTTTCCAGTGAAATGAGGGTAGAAAATTACTATTCTGCTATCATTTATCCCAAAATAGGCGAACTTTTCAGATCTATTACCGGTTGGCTTCCTGTGAGTTTTGGTGATCTGCTCTATGGCATGGTTGTAGTATGGCTGATATTTTTATTAATTAAATTAGTAAAAGCTGCTTATAAGCGTAATTTTAATCGTAATAATATTGCAAATGCTGTAAAAAAAGCTGTTATTATTGTATTATGGATTTATATAATATTTAATGGTTTTTGGGGAATTAATTACAACAGATTTGGCATCGCTAATCAATTGCAATTAAATATGCAACGATATTCGGTTGAAGACTTAAGGGAAATGAATGCTTTATTATTAAAAAAGGTAAATGTATCTAAATTGGCATTGATTAAAAATCAAATTCCTTATCCTTCTACTTCACAATTATTTACAAAAGTTAAAGATGCCTATGATAAGCTTGGAGCAACTTATCCTTTTTTAAATTATTCTTCTCCATCGCTTAAGTCGTCCATATGGGGCTGGTTAGGAAATTACACCGGTTTTACCGGATATTACAATCCCTTTACGGGTGAAGGGCAGGTGAATACAACTATCCCTAAGTTTTTGCAACCCTATACTGCCTGCCATGAAGTGGCACATCAGTTGGGTTATGCTAAAGAGATGGAGGCAAATTTTGTGGGTTATCTGGCTGCCAGCACCAGTACAGATACATTATTTCATTACTCCGTTTATTTAGATTTATTTCTTTACAGTAACCGTACATTAAGGTTAAATGATTCAGTACAGGCTAAGCAATATGCAGAACAATTGCTACCGGAAGTAAAAGAAGATTTAAAAGAATGGAGGGCTTTCAATAAACGACATCAAAATCCTATTGAGCCATTAATCAAATGGGGATATTCTCTTTATTTAAAAAATAACAGGCAGCCACAGGGCATACTGGCTTATGATGAAGTTACTTCTTTTCTGATTGCTTACTATAAAAAGTTTGGTAAAATATGATTTCTAATAACACTAAAGGCGTATTACACGAATTTTTCCCAATAAAGGAAAATTACAACTGGAGGCGCTAAGGCATAGAAGAATACCATTAATTAAACAAATCTTAGAAATATTTTTCTACAAAAAAATTCAGACAGATAGTGAAGTAATTCGTGTAATTCCCCGCCTGAACGATGCACAGTCGGGCAGGGCCTAAAATTTGTGTTAAAAATTAAAATTTATTCTTCCACATCATGCTCTCCACAGGTCTGTTCGGCTGTCCGTTGTATTTGGCATTTTTCTTTTCATTGTATTTTACTTCAATCTCTCCCTCTACAGGGAAATAAATCAATTGGCCAATAGGCATACCGGCGTACACTCTTACAGGCTGTTTTACAGATATTTCAAGGGTCCAGTTGCCGCAAAAGCCAACATCACCTTTTCCCGCCGTAGCATGTATATCAATTCCAAGTCTGCCGGTAGAAGATTTGCCTTCCAGGAAAGGCACATGAGCAAAAGTCTCGGTATATTCTTCCGTTACGCCTAAATAAAATTTATTAGGATATAGTACAATTCCTTCTTCGGGTATTTCAAAATGTTCTATTTCGTTGTGTTGCCTGGCGTCCAGTTCATCATTTTTATAAGTAGCCAGATGCTTTCCCAAATGCACATCATAACTGTTGCTTCCCAGGCATTCTCTTTTATAAGGCTCAATTTTAATGGTTCCTTTTTCTATTTCTTCCAAAATTCTTGTATCGCTAAGTATCATTGGTATAATTAAATTATGCTCGTTAAAATGTTTAATTGTTATTTTGCACAAATATATGTGTTATGGGATATTTTTGTTTAGAGTTTGAAGTTTTAGGTTTGAAGTTTGGAGTGTCTTGTCCTGAAATATGTAAAATAAAATTTGTTAGCATATAAATATCAAATAATTTCCGACTACATCCAAACCCCAAACCATGAACCAATTCATCCACAATGCCTTTAATTTACCAGCAACATATCAACGAGCATACAAAATTAGGTGTATGGCATATTACAGAAGCTGAATCGTTTTTTTTACAGACTGTACCACTGGAGAAAGTTATTATACATCCACACAAGCGGCTGCAGCATTTGGCCGGCAGGTATTTATTAAAAGCATTGTTTCCCGATTTTCCTCTGGCTCTCATTAAAATAGCATCTACTAATAAGCCGTTTTTACCGGACGAAGCGTATCACTTTTCGATTAGTCATTGCGGAAATTATGCCGCTGCTATGGTAAGCCGTACAGAAAGGGTAGGTGCTGATATCGAACAGTTTGCCAATAAAGCAGAAAGGTTGCAGCATAAATTTTTATCGGAGGATGAGTTGAAACTGGCCAATGATTGGGATTTGGATGTATTTTTTACCCTCATGTGGAGTATTAAAGAGGCATTATTTAAATGGTATAGCTTTGGAAAGATCGACTTTAAAAGACATTTAAAAATTAATAATATAAAAATTATTGATAATAAATTAATAATATATTGTAATTTTTTAAAAGAAAATACTCAAACCATCATTGCAAATGGAATATTTATTAATGATATTTGTGTAGTTTGGATAAATACCTGAAAGCATCCATGAAACTACCGGAGAATTTCGGAATTTTTTATGTAAATTTTCTCAAAAAATCATCTTAGAATAAAAAATAACAATTATGCTATCAAAATTACTTGTATGTGTGATCAGTTCTATTGCCTTTGTCGGTATCGTCGTAGCGCAAAATACAAAAAATGCAGGGCCTAAGCCCAAATTTACGGAACCTCAGGCTTCTGCTATTATTAAATATGGCAATCAGTTGGTGGGTTTTTATAATAGAAATTCTGTTATAAAACGTAACATGGAGGCCACCAGAAATACGTATGAAGATAATAAGAAAACTAAACAGCGCAGTGCAGATTTTGGGGTAGCCTATATGGGTTGTAATTCTTTTGATATTACCAGCAGAAACAATTCTTTACCCATAGCGCCTGCTAACTATCCTGATAAGTCTGTGATTCAAACTTTTAATAGTTGTGCGGAGTTGTATAAAAAATTGAAAATGAATTGCGAAGCTATCCAGAAGAGTTTTGAGAATAAAACATTTCTTTCAGACAATTTTGCCAAATGCGATGCATGGATGAACGCAATGGAAAATGAGGCAGATTCTATTTATATACTCATGCGTCAAGGTGTTACAAAAGCTTCTAAATTAAGCAACGAAGCTGAGATGGTGTTTTTACAAAAATCACCTGTTAAGCATTTAATTATCCCTATGAAATCAGACTTAAATGCATTCAAAGATATTTTAGATGAACTTGAAATGTGGAATGCAATAAATGCTGCGGAACAAAAACAGAAAATTGCCAGCCTCAAAGATATTTATGAAAAAAATAGCATCATAGAAGGTAAGGATTTTTCCAAAAAAGATATTTATTACAAAACAGATGTGTACCCTAAATTTTATCAAAGTCTGTTAGACGGTGTAGCGGCCTTGGAAAAATATGTGAAATTGTTAGAAGAAGATAAAAATGCTACCACAAAAAATGATGATGACGAGGATGAAAGAATACGAATAAGGAATAGTCACTATAGCTCAGTTTTCTCTTATTATAACAGTGCAGTGGATCGTTACAATACTTTTGTCAGGTAGGTATCAGGCGACCGACCACCGAAATTAAAATCCCTCAGGAATACTTGAGGGATTTTTAGTAGCAGGCAATCGTACAAACTTATTCGTGTTAAAAGCTAAATTTTAGGTGCAGCAGCTAATATCTCTGCTGTAACGCCATTCTCGTACTTTTTAAAGTTGCTGATAAATTGTTCAGCAAGGTTTTTAGCCTTTGCATCATAGGCAGCTTTATCGGCCCAGGTATTACGTGGGTTAAGTATTTCTGCTGGTACATCCGGACAGCTGGTAGGCATCAGCATACCAAAAACAGGATGTTCTTCATAATTAACATTGTCTAAATTACCTTCCAGCGCAGCTGTAATCATAGCACGAGTATAGCTAAGTTTCATTCTGGAGCCTGTGCCATAGCTGCCACCACTCCACCCAGTATTTACCATCCAAACTTTTACATTATGTTCGGTCATTTTTTTGCCCAACATAGCAGCGTATTGCCCGGGATGCAAGGGTAGAAAAGGCGCTCCGAAGCAGGCGCTGAAGGTAGATTTGGGCTCTGTAACACCAGCCTCAGTGCCGGCTACCTTAGCGGTATAGCCGCTGATAAACTGATACATAGCCTGACCCGGCGTAAGCTTGCTGATAGGAGGCAGCACACCATAGGCATCGCAGGTAAGGAAGAAAATATTTTTAGGTAATTTACCAATGGATGGTTCTACTGCATTGCTAATGAAATAAAGTGGATAGCAAACCCTCGTGTTTTCTGTTATTTTTTTGCTGGAAAAATCAATTTGATTAGTTCCTTCAAAAAAAGTTACATTTTCTACCAATGCGCCAGGCTTGATGGCATTGAATATTTCCGGTTCTTTCTCTTTGCTTAAATCAATAGTTTTGGCATAGCATCCACCTTCAAAATTAAATACCGTATCGGGTGTCCAGCCGTGTTCATCATCACCAATTAAATGTCTTTTTGGGTCTGCACTAAGAGTTGTTTTTCCGGTGCCGCTCAATCCAAAAAATATAGCAGTATCCCCATCATTTCCCATATTGGCAGAGCAGTGCATACTCAATACGTTCTTATCATGGGGCAGGATATAATTCAAGATAGTGAAAATGCCTTTTTTCATTTCGCCGGTATAACCGGTGCCACCAATTAAAATTGTTTTTTTAGTAAAGCTTACGATGGCGAAATTGTGTTGACGTGTGCCATCTACTTTAGCATCGGCCACAAATCCGGGAGCCTGAATAATATGCCAGTCTGGAACAAAATTGTCCAGTTCTTCTTCCTTTGGTCTTAGGAACATATTATGTACAAATAAATTGCTCCAGGGATTTTCGTTAATAACCCTGATGTTTAAACGATATTTCGGGTCAGCACAGGCATAACAATCTCTTACCCATATTTCTTTATTTTGAAGATAGGCAAGCATTTTTTGTTGTAGCTGGTCGAAATACTTAGATTCGATGGGGATATTAAATTCATTCCAATGTATCGTATCAGAAGTAATATCATCTTTAACAATAAATTTATCTTTAGGACTTCTGCCGGTAAATTCACCGGTTTTAATAACAAGAGCGCCGGTATCATTCAAGACCCCTTCACCCCGTTGGAGGGTTTGTTCGGTAAGCTCAGTGGGTGTAAGTTGATAATGGATATTGTCAGATAACTTTAATCCCCAATTCACTAATTTTTTTTTAGGAATACTCATAGTTGTTGGAACTGCCATAGCAATATGTTTGAAGCTTTAATTTTTACAAATGTATGATTTAGGTTTTTTTAATACTGTTTCAAAACCTGTTCAAAATTGTATTATTTTATAATTTTTTGCTATTTTATTATATATTATTTAAAAGATTGGTATTTTTTTAAAAATAGTTAAATAAAAAATATTTGTAATTAAACTACTTGAAATTTTGAAGAAACATTTGTGTACTTTTTACACAAAAGACCCTCTTTTACAGATGGTATTTTAAAAAATGTATATTGCATGTGTTTGTTGACATGTTGAAATGGAGTTAGGCAGCCTGTTAAGATACCTACATCTTCACATCTTAACATTTTAACATCTCAACATTTTAACATATTTAACGTATTAACGCCATTAAAAAGTATTCATATGAAGTATTTACTGCTAAATCCGGACATTTTTACTGAAAATCGGAAAAAATTTCTTGACAGGATGAAAAGCCGCAGCATCGCTATTTTTAATAGTAATGATGAACTACCGACTAATGGGGATGGCTTGTATCGCTTTAAACAAAATTCTGATTTATTTTGGCTTACAGGTATAGAGCAGGAAGAAACCATGTTAATTTTATTTCCAGGTAACCCAGATCCGAAATACAGGGAAGTTTTGGTACTAGTGAGACCCAATGAATTAAAAGAGAAGTGGGATGGGCATCGTTTAAGAGCGGCTGAGGCAACGGCTATTTCAGGCATCAAAACAATTGTTTGGCTAGATGCATTAGATGCTTTATTGCAACCATGGATACATTTAAGCGATATTATTTATCTAAATACAAATGAAAATGATCGTAAAGCAAATACGGTGCCGGTGAGGGATTATCGTTATGCTAAAATGATGAGGCAACGGTATCCCTTACACGAATATCGCAGAAGTGCAAAAATATTGAGAGAATTGAGAGCCATCAAATCTCCTTTAGAGATAGAGGTAATACAAAAAGCTATTGATATTACTGATCATGCTTTTAGGAGGTTGCTGCAATTTATAAGGCCGGGTGTAATGGAATACGAAATTGAAGCAGAGATCTATCACTCCTTCTTAAGTCAACGGGCAACAGGACCTGCCTACAACTGTATTATTGCCAGTGGTGACCGGGCAAGAACATTACATTATAATGATAACAATAGAGAATGTAAAAGTGGTGAATTATTATTAATGGACTTTGGCGCTGAGTATGGTAACTATTGCGCTGATTTAACCCGTACTATTCCTGTTAGTGGTAAATTTACGGCCAGACAAAAAACGGTTTACAACGCCTGTTTGCATTTGCATCGCTATGCAGCCAGTATTTTAAAGCCGGGTATTAGTATTGTTGATTATACAGATAAGGTAGGAGAGGAGGCCACAGTTGTTTTTCAAAAAATTGGTCTTTTAAAAAAATCAGATATAAAAAATGAAGATCCGGATAATAGAGCGTATAGAAAATATTTATACCATGGAATATCACATCATTTAGGTATAGATGTACATGATCTAGGTACTCGTACAGCACCTATTAAGGCAGGAATGGTATTTACCATAGAACCGGGAATTTATATTGAAGAAGAACAAATGGGTATTAGAATTGAAAATAATTTTTGGGTTACCAAAAATGGTAATAAAGACTTGATGAAAAATATCCCCATTACTGTGGAAGAAATTGAGGCGTTTATGAAAGGACGTTAATCGACGACGGACGACCGACGACCGAAAATTTGCTAATAAAAAAATTGTCGTAAATGTATGGCATTTAAATTTGAGAAGCTGGAAATATGGAAGTTGGCCTTGGAAATGGCAGACAATATTCATATGCTAACCCGTTCTTTCCCCAAAGAGGAAATATTTTCTTTAACAAATCAAATAAAAAGAGCCGCAGACTCTATTTCATTAAACATTGCAGAAGGCTCTACTAGCCAATCTGACGCTGAACAAGCTAAGTTTTTGTCTTATTCACAACGATCGGTTATGGAAGTTGTGAACTGTTTGTATCTTGCTATAAGAAGAAGCTACATGGATCAATCAGCTTTTGATAAATTATACAATGAATTGGATAAATTAGCTGCAAAAATCCAGGCATTTAAAAACGCTTTAAAAAGAAAAAACTCTTAAATCGGTCGTCTGTGGTCCGTGGTCGGTCGTCGAATAATCATGAAACAAATTCCTAATATTTTTACTTTACTGAATCTTTTTTTTGGCTGTTTAGCCATAGTGGTTACTTTGCAAAATGGTATCACCATTCAATATACCAGTGAAGGATCTCAATATATTGATATTCCCGAAAAAATATGGATGGCTTCTTTATTTATTGGTCTTGCCGGAATAGTTGACTTTTTGGATGGATTTGTGGCCAGGCTTTTCAAGGCAACTTCTGCTATTGGTAAACAACTTGATTCGCTGGCGGATGTGGTGAGTTTCGGTGTAGCGCCTTCTATGATTTTATACCAGTTTTTACGTTTAAGTATTGCTCAGGAACCGGAGGGTATTGATGCATCCTTTTTGTGGCTGTCACCAGCTTTTTTGGTGGCATGTGCTGGAGCGTATCGTTTAGCAAGATTTAATGTAGATGAATCACAATCGTATGGTTTTAAGGGAGTTCCGATTCCGGCAGTGGGATTACTAATAGCTTCTTTACCTTTAATTTACTGGTTTTCACCTGCAAAGGTAGTAAATTTTTCGCTATTAAACAAATGGGTATTGTACGGCATTATAGTCTTGGTAAGCTGGCTGATGGTGAGTTCTTTGCCAATGATGGCTTTAAAATTTAAAGATTTTACATTAAAAAATAATATTCCTAAAATATTATTGCTATTTATATCAATATTGGCAGCAATTTTTCTCCAATGGCTAGCCGTACCTGCTATTTTCATTGTGTACATTCTGTTATCTTTGATTTTTAAACATTAAACAATCATGATTTTTTCAGTAGAAGTTAAGGTGATGCCTTTAAAAGATTTATTGGATCCACAAGGGAAAGCAGTTATGAGCGGCTTGCAAAATTTAGGCCTGCCAGCAGTTAGCGATGTACGAATAGGTAAAAATATCCAGTTACAAATTGAGGCTAATAACCAAAGTGAAGCTATCGCTGTTGCAGAAGAAGCTGCTAAAAAATTATTGGCAAACCCGGTAATGGAGGTATTTGAAGTTGTTGTATGTTGAAATGATAAAATGTTAATATGTTTAAACGTTAAGATGTTAAAATGTCTACATATAGTCTACGGTCCCATTTTACCATTTTTACATCTCAACATCTTCACATTTCAACACCTTCACGTTTTCACATCTTAACATCTTAACATGTCACCCATATTATACATCATACCATCACCCATTGGCAATTTAGGCGATATTACTTTTCGTGCTATCGATGTGTTACAGTCGGTAGATTTAATATTGGCGGAAGATACACGTACTTCGTCTGTTTTACTTTCACATTATCATATTCAAAAACCTATTACGCCTTATCATCAGCATAATGAACACAAAGTTGTAAACCACTTAGTGGAACAATTGCAGGCAGGAAAAAAGATGGCATTACTCACCGACGCCGGAACCCCCGGGATTAGCGACCCTGCATTTTTATTGGTAAGAGAATGTGTAAAACATAATATTTTGGTAGATACTTTGCCGGGCGCTACTGCATTTGTGCCTGCGCTGGTGAATAGTGGGTTGCCTATTAATCGGTTTTGCTTCGAAGGATTTTTGCCGCTTAAAAAAGGGAGGCAAACATTTTTGAAAAAATTGCAAGAGGAGGAACGTACCATGGTTTTTTATGAGAGTCCAATGCGACTTGTAAAAACATTGGCTGATTTTATTGCGTATTTTGGAGGAGAGCGTTTGTGCTGTGTGTGCAGAGAATTGACCAAAAAGTTTGAAGAAAATAAAAGAGGTACGCTTCAGGAAGTATATGATTATTTTAATACAAAGCCTGTAAAAGGAGAGCTTGTAGTGGTTGTGGAGGGAAGAAAATGATTTGTTTTAATAATTCCTTATGCCTTTCATCAGTTTTATCATTTTTATAAAACTATTTTACCGAAATTTACTTTTAAATGAATAAAAGAATGAATAAATCGTTGCCTGTATTTTTTGTTTTGATGGTTATGTATTTATCTACTGTGGCACAACAAGATCGTTGGCAACAGCGGGTTAAATATACGATGAGTGTGGATGTAAACGTTGTTTCTAATCAATTTAAAGGGAGGCAAAAACTTGAGTATACCAATAACTCTCCGGATAAGCTTAATAAGGTATTTTATCATTTATACTGGAATGCCTTTCAGCCAAACAGTAGTATGGATGTACGCAGCAGAGAGTTAGGGAGAATTACAATCGGTGATCGGCAGGACTGGGATGCCAGGGTAAAAGACCGTATTGCAAACCTCAAAGAAAATGAAATCGGGTATCAAAAAATTATCTCATTAAAAATGGATGGTGTACCACAGCCATTCAAATATCATGAAACTATTTTAGAAGTGAATCTAACCAGGCCTATTTTGCCAAAATCGAAGGTTGTTTTCGAAATGGAGTTTGAAGCCCAGGTGCCTGTTCAAGTAAGGAGAAGTGGTAGAGATAACCCATCCACTGGTGTGAGATACAGCATGAGCCAATGGTATCCTAAACTGTGTGAATATGATTATGAGGGGTGGCATCCTACGCCTTATGTTGCCAGAGAATTTTATGGAGTGTGGGGTGATTTTGATGTAACCATCAATATTGAAAAATCATATAAGCTGGGTGGTACAGGTGTTTTGGTAAATGCAAATGAAATTGGATGGGGATATGATGCTCCGGGATCTGAGTTAAAACTAACCAGTAGGAATAAACGCAGTTGGCATTTTGTGGGTAATAATGTTCATGATTTTGTATGGACGGCAGATCCGGATTATAAGCATCTTGTACGTAAAATAATTAATGGGCCCGTAATACATGTGATGTATAATTATGTTCCTAATGATGCAAACAATGATGCCTCCTGGAATGAGATAGCTGATGCGGCCGTAGCAGTGTTCCCATTTATTGAAAGTAAATTTGGTAAATATCCTTATCCTCAATATTCCTTTATTCAGGGTGGAGATGGAGGAATGGAATATCCGATGGCGACATTATTAGCAGGTTCAGGTTTAGGAACGGCTTTTCATGAATGGATGCACAGCTGGTACCAAATGATGCTAGGTACCAACGAAAGTTTATATGCCTGGATGGACGAAGGCTTCACTGAATATGCCACCAACTTAGTAGAAGCTTATTATCGTGATAACGTAACCGCAAAAAGATTGGCCGGCAATGCTACAGAATTAGCAAAGTTAGAGGCTGTAGCCAAAGAGTTGCCATTAGCGCAACATGCTAATTATGATGGCTATTATAATTTGGCTAAAAGTGGTTACGAAGAGCCGCTAACTACTCATGCTGACCATTTTAACACCAATTTTGCATACAGCCAGGCTGCTTATGCAAAGGGGTGCGTATTCTTAAATCAATTAGGTTATATTATTGGCGCCAGTGTTCGAGATAAAGTTTTATTGGAGTATTATAATCAATGGCGGTTTAAACATCCTAATAGTAATGATTTTATTCGTATAGCCGAAACAGTTAGTGGATTACAATTAGACTGGTATAAAGAGTATTGGTGTAATACTACCAAAACAATTAACTATAAAATTGACAGTTTATGGGAAGAGAACGGGGTTTCTAAAATTCGCTTGAGAAGAGTAGGGCAAATGCCCATGCCTATTGACTTGCAGCTTACTTTCAATGATGGAAGTACAGAGCTACATTACATACCTCTGAATTTAATGTTTGGTGGGAAAGCTGCAGAAAATATGCAACAACCTTTTATTGTGCATGAAGAATGGAAGTGGACGCATCCAACCTATGTGGTTGAGTTTAAACACAGGCTTACAGATTTGAAAACTGCCGAGATTGACCCTACTCAACGAATGGCCGACATTGATCGAAATAATAATTTGCTGGAATTAAAATGGTAATCTTACAAATTAACGATCAGAACAGGTATTTTTAATTCGTGCCTTACGGAATTGACAGTTTCGCCATATATAAAATCTTTTAAACCGCTATGGCCATGTGCGCCAATAACCAGCATATCAGCCTGACTGTCTTTTACAATCCGTACAATTTCTTTTACCCTGTTTTTATACCCTAATTGCCCATTTACTTTAAAACCTTTGGTCAAAAGTTCATTTACATAAAATTTCATTTGTTCCTCATCTTTTCGACTCTCGAAGTCATTGCTATCTGCACCTAGCAGTTTAGCTGAAACGCTTTCAATAACATGTATCAATAAATATTCTGTATGTTCATTGCCCTGGCCAATTGCATAGGCTATCAGTTTTTGATCAGCTTCACTAAAATCAAGAGCGATAGCAATTTTTTTAAATATTGGAATAGTAATATTTTGAATAGCATTGGCATCCGGATGAATTTGTATAGAGGCTTTTCTTTTCTTTTTAACCAAAAGCGGATGTAAGACAATGTAAATGAGCAAAGTACTAAAGAGGAGCCCGGCAAGTATGATTAATATTTTTATCAAAGAGTTTGCTTCTTCAAAAATTTTGCTGATTTCGTTGATTAGCATTTTTAGGTTTAAAAAAACCAGTACACTTGCAATGAGCCATGCTCCAATTTTGGTGATCGGCTTAATGACGAAATGCCCCATGGATTTTTTATCGCTTACAAAGTTGATGAGCGGAATAATGGCGAAGCCTAATTGCAGACTTAATAACACCTGGCTAAATACCAGTAAAGTATCAACATTATCTTCTCCATAAAAAATTATAACCAGCAGGGCCGGAATAATTGCTATTAATCTTGTGATAAGCCTTCTGAGTAATGGATTGATGCGTAAGTTTAAATAACCTTCCATTACAATTTGCCCGGCAAGTGTACCTGTTATTGTACTGCTTTGGCCTGCAGCAATCAGGGCGATGGCAAAAAGTATGGGCGCCAAACGACCTAAAAAAGCAGGGAGTAGTCTGTGAGCTTCCTTTATTTCTGCTACCTCTGAGTATCCTGTTTTGTGAAAGACAGTAGCCGCTAAAATTAGTATGGCTGCATTTACAAGGAAAGCAATATTCAAAGCGATGGTGCTATCTATTCTATTAAATTTTAAAGCCTGTTTAATGCCTTTTTCTGTCCTGTCGATTTTACGGGTTTGTACCAATGCAGAGTGCAGGTATAGGTTGTGTGGCATTACGGTGGCCCCAATAATTCCAATTGCAATATATAAAGCTTCTCCGCTCAGGTTGGATGGTATAAATCCTTTGGCAATATCAGTTATTCCGGGTTGGGCAAAAATAATTTCTATCAAAAACGATATGGCTACAATAGCTACCAGTGTAATGATGAAGGCCTCCATTTTCCTGATACCTAACTTTTGCAGGTATAATAACAAAAAAGTATCCAGGATAGTGATGGACACCCCCCAGATTAGTGGGAGTCCTGTTAACAATTGAATGCCGATAGCCATTCCTAATACTTCGGCCAGATCACAGGCGGCAATGGCTATTTCGGCCAAAATATATAAAAAGAAATTAACAAATTTAGGGTAAGCTTCCCTGTTAGCTTGAGCTAAATCCCGTCCTCGTACTATGCCTAATCGGGCGGATAAACCTTGTAATAGGAGGGCCATTAAATTACTCATGAGTAGTATCCAGATAAGCGAATAGCCAAATTTGCTGCCACCGGCAAGGTCGGTAGCCCAATTTCCGGGATCCATATATCCTACGCTAACCAGATAGGCAGGTCCCAGAAAAGAAAAAATTCTTCTCCAGCCTGGTTTTTTTGTAGTATCAACGCTTTCATGTACTTCACTAAGTGATAAGTCAGTATTTTTATTCATTCTTAAAACAAACGTACATTAATTTTTTTCAATACACAAAGTATGTATGAAAATGGGAGACA
>CAZPHA010000029.1:0-30513 GCA_964586215.1 uncultured Ferruginibacter sp. | reverse complement strand
TTAGGAGCTGCTTTTTTTAACTATTTTGTACTATTTTAGTCGGACAATAGTGATTATTTATAATTATTTAATAATAAGCAATATATAAATTGAATTTTAAAATATATGTCCATTTCAGATACCCCCTACTGCTGTTACCAAAGTAATTATTCTTCTAGCTACACCCCATACTATTGCCACAGTTCAAACACTTATAGCAGGTACCACTGCGGATGGTAATATGGCCGCAGGTATTACAGGCCGGCGCATCACTTTGCATATTTTTAGCAGCAACATTTACAGCATCCATTTCTTTGTTAGCAGTATTAGAATGTCCTTGCTTATGGGCTGATTTCAACGTCTGAGCATTCCCCACCGCTTTACCGGTGAGTCTTACATCGCTTAGCTCATGCTTACGTTCGCCGATAGTAGGCGTTGTTTCGTCCCAATCATCGTTACCCATATTTTTCAATTCAGGCTTATCCAGCACGTGTACCAGATCTGTTCTACCCAAATATTCATAAGCCAACGCCCGGAAAATAAAGTCGATAATAGAGGTGGTTGATTTAATATTCGGATGATCTACCATACCTGATGGTTCAAAACGGGTAAATACAAATTTTTCAACAAACTCTTCCAGAGGAACCCCGTATTGTAAGCCTATAGAAATGGCTATAGCAAAGCAGTTCAGTAAACTACGCATGGTAGCTCCTTCTTTTGCCATATCAATAAAAATTTCTCCCACTGTTCCATCACTATATTCGCCGGTACGCAGGAATAATGCCTGGCCATTGATTTTAGCTTTTTGAGTAATACCTCTGCGCTTTACTGGCAGGCTTTTGCGTTCCACAATTTTTGCCAGCCTTCCTTTTAATACGGTATCCGGGCTATTTTGAACTCTTTTATTAATCTCATCCAATAAATCATCAATCGTCAGTTTACTCATATCCACTAAAGCCAATTGCTCACTATTTACTGTAGGAGTTTCTCCTGCAGCGGCCTCATCAGTTTTTTTCTTTTTGTCTGATTTATTGCTAAGTGGTTGGGATAATTTAGACCCATCTCTGTAGAGTGCATTGGCTTTTAATCCTAACTCCCAACTCATTCTATAGCAGTCAGCAATTTCTTCTACGGTTGCTTCGTTTGGAAGATTGATGGTTTTGCTAATAGCGCCACTTAGAAATGGTTGCGCTGCAGCCATCATGCGTATATGACCATGTGCATGTATATAACGTTTACCTTTTTGCCCACATTTATTAGCACAATCAAATACTGCTAAATGTTCTTCTTTGAGATAGGGAGCCCCTTCCACCGTCATGGCGCCACATACATATTCATTTACAGCTTCTATTTGTTCGTCGGTAAATCCTAATGCTTCCAGCATACTCCAGCTGAAGTCATTATACTGTTCTGGTTTAAAGCCTAAGCGTTGTAAGCAGGCTTCCCCTAAAGTAAACACATTAAATACAAATCCTATTTCAAAAGCACTACCTAATGCCGCTTGAATTTTAGTCAAATCTTCTTTCGTAAAACCCTTTGCCAATAGAGTATCTGGATTAATATAAGGCGCTCCCTGCAGGGTCGCATGTCCTTTGGCATAGTTAACAATGGCTTCTGTTTCAGTTTCACTATATCCTAACTTACGCAATGCCGCCGGAACACTTTGATTAATGATTTTAAAATAGCCGCCACCACTTAATTTTTTAAACTTCACCAAGGCAAAATCTGGCTCTACGCCGGTGGTATCACAATCCATTACCAGCCCGATGGTACCGGTAGGAGCAATTACGGTAGCTTGTGCATTGCGGTAGCCGTATTTTTCGCCCCACTGTACAGCATCATCCCAAGCTTTAGTAGCTGCTTTGAGCAGATAATCAGGGCAATAACGGGCATCAATACCACGAGGTTTGATTTGCAATCCTTCATATGCTTCGGTAGCATCGTATGCAGCAGCACGGTGGTTACGCATTACACGTAGCATATGATCTTTATTCTCCTCATATTTTGCAAAAGCGCCTAAAAAACCGGCCATTTCAGCGGATGTCTTGTAGGCAATACCCGTCATGATTGCTGTAATAGCTCCTGCAATACCTCTGGCCTGTTCGCTATCATAAGGAATACCACTTACCATCAGCATACTGCCCAGATTAGCATACCCCAATCCAAGTGTACGATAGTCATAGCTCAGCTGTGCTACTTCTTTAGAAGGAAATTGCGCCATCAATACACTAATTTCCAATACTACTGTCCACAAACGGCACATATATTCAAATCCTGCTACATCAAATATGCCTTGTTCTTCATTATAGAAGCGGCGAAGATTAATAGAAGCCAGATTACAAGCTGTATTATCCAAAAACATGTACTCACTGCAAGGGTTAGACGCTCTGATGGGTCCGCCCTCAGGACAGGTATGCCATTCATTGATGGTTGTATCATACTGAAGACCGGGATCAGCACATCTCCAGGCAGCATAGTTAATTTGCTTCCACAAATCTCTGGCTTTCACTTTCTTCATTACCCTGCCATCTGTCCGGGCTTTTAATTCCCATTCACCATCTTCATTTAATGCTTTGAAAAAATCGTTCGATACACGAACAGAGTTATTGCTATTTTGTCCGCTTACGGTACGATAAGCTTCACCCTCATAATCGCTGGGATAACCAGCTGCAATTAAGGCAGCTACTTTGGATTCTTCCTCTACTTTCCAATTGATGAAGCTTTCCACTTCAGGGTGGTCGATATCCAGACACACCATTTTAGCAGCTCTACGAGTAGTACCACCACTTTTGATAGCGCCGGCTGCTCTGTCACCAATTTTCAGAAAACTCATCAATCCACTGGAGCTACCGCCACCGCTCAATTTTTCTCCTTCACCACGGATATTACTAAAGTTAGTTCCTACTCCGCTACCATATTTAAAAATCCTGGCTTCCCTCACCCATAGATCCATAATACCACCTTCGTTTACCAAATCATCGCCTACACTTAGGATAAAACAATTATGAACGATAATCCCATTTGCAGTAAACTGGGAGGATTGTGTCTGAATATCATATACTTCTTCCTCTCCTGTATAATCAATACTAACAACAGTTAATTCTGAAATTGGTTTTTTACTTTTCCCATCAATTTCACTATTCAATGAATAGAGTTTGGATTTTTTTTCATTACTAACAAAACCGATAAGCGTTTCAAATTTTACTCTTTCTGAAAAATAAGCTATTGTTACCTGGTAGCTCTTATGACGATTTTCACGACTATCGTTTACTAAGGACACATTACTATAAATACCTATCGATAAAAGTAACATTTGCACATCATGTGCAAGCTCCTCACTAATGGTAGTCAAAACCACATCGCCAGAGTTCCTTCCATCTTCTTTACGGATCCGTACAGTTCCATCCGCCTGAAAAAGACTCTTCAGAAATGCTGCTTTCTCCTGTAGAGAACCTTCCATAATTAAAGTAGGAATCTTAGCATTTAGGGAGGTTTGATTTAACTCGTAAGCATTTACAAATTCATCAACATTTTTAGAATCATATTTAACAATTCGGTATAAATCACTTACTGATTTACGAGTTACAACTTTATAAGTGCCGAATATATTAGTAAACAAGCTGCTAACATATGCATATTCATCCTCATTAATTGTAATGGCACCAAAAAGAGTAGTTTTTTTATTCTTATTATATTTTCCGTAATAACCATCCCCTACAATCCAACCAGCCAGTGCAGCTTTATAAACATTTTGGGTCATTGAAGGATTGATCTCTACTTCGCTTATATTTTTATCAAAATGTTGATCATCACTGGCATAATTAGATAAATAGCGATCAATTAAATTAAAGTGGCATTCCTGTTCAAGTTTTTCAATACATAACTCTTTAACTAACTCCAATTCAACAGTATTCGCAGGGCTTAATGCACATTGCTGTACTTTTTTCCCTAACAACGTTTTTAATTCAGCCCATTCATAATCACCACCATCTTTTTTTCGCTTATCAGCACTCCATATTAAATGATCATCAGTAAACTCTATAAAATTTCCATTATTTAATGTAGCCCGATAGATATGTTTTACTCCGTTATTTTTTACAGCCAATATTGGAACAAATTCTTTACCATCAAATACTTTTAAATCGGTACGATTGTTATTTACAATTTCACCAATTTCCAATATCCCTTTATTTGTAAAGAGTTTGGTATTATAGCGGGCACATGCATGAGGCTGTGGTCTCTCATAAGCCGAAGTAGATTTTTTCAGTTGTCCATCTTTTTGATCCACATAATAGTGTCCCTGGGGCTTACCCTGAATACCATACACTTCATGCAAACCGGTATTAAACCACTGCGGACTATTGGGTACGCAGGATTGATTCAGGATGGCATATACCAATTCTTCATAAAATACCTGAGCATCTTTTTCGGTGTTAAAATAACCGTAACGCTCACCCCATGCTCTCCAGCAATGTGCCATACGATGGGCTACCTGTTTTACGGTAGTTTCCCGGCCGGTATTTCCATCAGGCTGGGGTACACCTGCTTTACGAAAATATTTCTGAGCAAGGATATCTGTAGCTATCTGACTCCAATGTTTGGGCACTTCCACATTATCCATTTGAAAAACAATCTCACCACTCGGGTTCTTAATCACTGAAGTGCGATAATCATATTCAAACATATCGTATGGGCTTACTCCTTCTTTGGTAAACTGCCGCTTAAACTGTAATGCTTTAAAAGTTTCTTTTTTTGCTGCCATAGTAAATAATATAATAATTATGGGTTAGGTAATTGTACAACCGTCTTCTTGTTTTATAAAAAACGAAAGGAAGGCGAAAATATTAGATGTTAATGAGTAACTATTATACTAAATATTAACACCTGTGGAAAAAAAATGTGTAAAAAAATATAAGCCTGAAGGCTACTGATTTGCGTAAGTTTTACACTTTTTGTGGATAGTTTTATTATTTATTTTCGAAAAAAAGGCTTAAAAATACCTCATTATCTTCCTTATAAAATCATATAACAAAATAAGTATCTAATAGTTACCAATATTTTTCAAATTCTTTAAATAGATATAATTAACCTAAAATTTATTCTATCATACTTCGTATCGTAGACCTGTATAAAGTATCCAACACATAAGATTCTACATCATACTCTATACCAAACAGCTCATAATTTTCCACTTTTTAATAACATTTCCATTAAATGGAAAAAAGGAGGATAATAAAAATTCACAACTATTTAATAATCAACATATTATAAGTTTGGCAAGGCTTTGGAATTATATCTGGCATAAAAATTCACCACTATGAAACAGATATTCTCTACCACAATCGCCCTAATCTTAATCATTAGTTTTTCACAAGCACAAAATTGCAGTGGTAACGCTACTATACAATTTGTAGAAACATTTGGTACTGGTAATAATGGAAACGGAAATGACCAGCTACCTGCCGGCAGAACAACTTTAAAGTACAAAAACACTAATAAGCTGGAAGATGGACAATATAAATTAAATAAAACTACACACGGTAAGCCTGAATGGCATGATGCTCCGGATCATACTGGAGATAATAACGGCCTAACGATGGTAATCAATGCTGATTTTACACCCAGCGAATTTTATAGAGACACAATAGAAAATATAACTGATGACAGATTTTACCAGGTGTACCTGTATATCATGAATGTAAATACCCCGGGTACATGCGGTTCTAATCCCAAATTACCAAAAGTTCGCTTTAAAGTAGAATCATATAATCCTGCTAATAATTCATTTTCAGAGCTAACCTCCTTTACGAGTAATATGATACCGCAAACAGCTAACCCAACCTGGGTAAAAATTGGCGGCGCCTTTTATCTGCCAACCAGCATTACAACTGTAAGGTATATCATTTACAACGATGCTGAAGGTGGCTGTGGTAATGATCTTGCAATAGATGATATTACGTTTGCCAGTTGTACTCCCCTTGGAATATTACCTGTAACAGGTTTTCAGGTAGATGCCTACTCAAAAAACGGCACTGCTTCTGTTAACTGGAGTACACAATCTGAACAAAATAGTGACAGGTATGAAGTAGAAAGAAGCCGTGATGGTATTAACTGGAATACAATAGCAACAGTAAAAGCAGCAGGTACTAGTAACACCAAACAAACATACCACTTTGATGATATGAATGCCATTGATGGAACCAATTACTATCGTATTAAACAAATAGATTTAGATGGCAGATACACATACTCATCTATTGTTACTGTAAAAATATCAAAAGCTACTGTTAAGGTAACTACCTACCCTAACCCATTTGTTTCAGCTATCAACTTCGAGATAGTGAGTGATAATAATGAAAAAGCAACTATTCATGTAAGAAACCAACAAGGCCAGGTAGTAAAACAATTTATATACAATCTTAAAAAAGGATTTAACAAATTTATGATGGACGATATGGAAGGTCTTTCCAAAGGAATATATCTAATTGATGTCCAATCTCAAAATGGTACAACGCTTTATACCGCCAAGCAGGTAAAATAAGCCTTTCATGAAAACAATTGGCTTCAAAAGGGAACCGCATGGTTCCTTTTTTGTTTATAAGTTAATGCGCCTGATAAATAATACTATAGTTAAATTTCTGCTCCAAATCTACCATAGCTTCTATCTAACATTATAACATAATAATAGTACATTTATCAATAAATCAAAATACTATGAATATAAATTATTTAATATAAAAATAGTTGCCCTTTGGACGCCTTCATACAACTACTTGAAAGACCGCTTAATTACATAATAATTTTTTACTATATACAATATTGTTTTTTGCAAAAATTAATAATTTTAGTAGATTGTAGCTGAAAAGGTATGATAATACCTATTTTAATAACTAAAATTTCTATAAAAATGTCAAAAATGTTAACAGCCTATTGCATGAAAACAAAAGAAAAAAATGTACCCATGCAAGATGCAGTAATTACAAAAACTTCCCGTGGAGGCTATATGGCACAGGGGCACGACGGAAAAGGGAATAAAATGACTACCATGTTGGCCGAAGAAAAAGCTTTGGAGGCAATTAAAAATGGCGTTGCAAAACGTGGTTGGTAAAAGATCTCCGATTTTTATCAAAGGGCTGAATCAAAATTGAGATAATATTGCCTGGTATGAAGGTAGTAGATATCATTTTTGATTTAGCCTATTTTATTGTGTGAGGTACTTCATGCTTAATGCTGGTATACATTCTGTTTAAAAACTCCCACAGTTCTGTCATACTATTAACATCCTCTACCACCAGGATACCATTTTTTCCTACCTGTTTTAATTTGGCTTTGTTAGTACCTGTTTGCAAGAATTGCAATATACCGTTAAAGGTATCGCTTTGAAAATACGGGCTTTCAGGATTGTTCACAAAAAAGCACTTTAATGCGCCTTCTTTTAAAAACATTCTTTCAAACCCTAATTCAATAGCCAATTTACGACAACGAACCGTAGTAAATAAATCGTCAACCGGAGCTGGCACAGTGCCAAAACGATCCGCTAATTCATTATAAAAATCAGATAACTCTTTTTCTGTCTGGCAATTATCGAGCCGGCCATATAAACTCAGCCTTTCGGTAATACTTTCAACATAATCATCCGGTATCAAAATTTCCAAATCCGTATCAATGGTACAATCTTTTACAAAATCATCCTGCTGCTGAATTTCCTGTTTAAATAAATCTTTAAATTCTTTTCGTTTTAGTTCTCTGATTGCTTCATCTAAAATCTTTTGATACATCTCAAAGCCAATTTCTGCGATAAATCCGCTTTGCTCTCCTCCTAATAAATTACCTGCCCCACGAATATCAAGATCTCTCATCGCAATTTGAAAGCCACTTCCTAAATCAGAATACTGTTCCAACGTTTGCAGGCGTTTCCTACTATCCGGAGGAAGTGTGCTTAATGGTGGAGCTACTAAATAGCAGAAAGCCTTTTTATTACTTCGCCCTACCCTGCCTCTAAGCTGGTGCAAATCGCTTAATCCAAATTGATGAGCATTGTTCACAATAATGGTATTCACATTAGGGATATCCACTCCACTTTCAACAATATTGGTACACACCAACACATCGTATTTACGATCCATAAAATCAAGAATGGTATCCTCGAGCTGATCGCCTGGCATCTGGCCATGTGCAAATGCAATGCTGATATCGGGACATAAACCTTGTATAAAACTTTTCATTTCAGCCAGCCCATTTACCCGGTTGTGAATGAAAAAAACCTGCCCCCCTCTTTCGACTTCGTAATAGATAGTATCTCTGATAGTATCTTCATGAAATACCATTACCTCTGTTTGAATGGCTTGCCTGTTAGGCGGTGGTGTATTGATAATACTTAAATCTCTTGCGCCCATTAAGCTAAACTGCAATGTTCTTGGGATAGGCGTTGCCGTTAGTGTGAGCGAATCAACAGTAGTTCGAATTTCTTTTAATTTTTCTTTAGCGGCTACGCCGAATTTTTGCTCTTCATCAATAATCATTACGCCCAAATCTTTAAACACAACATCTTTACTAAGCAGGGCATGCGTGCCGATAATAATATCAATTTTTCCCTCTGCCAGTTTCTGAAGAGTTACTTTTTTTTCTTTGCTGGTTTTAAATCGATTGATAAAATCTACGGTGACCGGAAAATCTCTTAATCTTTCACCAAATGTTTTGTAATGCTGATAGGCTAATATGGTAGTAGGAACCAATACAGCAGCCTGTTTACCATCACAGCAGCTTTTAAAAGCCGCCCTTATAGCTACTTCTGTTTTACCAAATCCTACATCACCACATACCAGCCTGTCCATAGGCGATTCCTTCTCCATATCCCTCTTCACATCCTCTGTAGCTTTAGCCTGATCCGGTGTGTCTTCGTAAATAAAACTTGCCTCTAATTCCGTCTGCAAATAGGTATCCGGGTTATGAACAAATCCCTTTTGGCTTTTTCGCTGTGCGTATAGTTTTATTAAATCCGTAGCAATGTCCTTAACCTGCTTTTTTGTTTTCTCTTTTAACTTACTCCATACATCGCTTCCCAATTTATTTAATTTGGGAACGCTTCCTTCTTTACCCGTATACTTAGCTATTTTGTGTAAAGAAGAAATGTTTACATACAATAAGTCGCCATCTTTATATTGAATACGTACAGCTTCCTGCAGCTTACCATTAGCTTCGATTTTTTGCAATCCGCTATAAACACCCACACCGTGATCAATATGTGTAACAAAATCCCCCGGCTGAAGCTCTCGTAAAGCCTTTAAGGTAAGCGCTTTATTCTTGCTAAATGCCTGCTTAACTTTATATTTATGGTATCGTTGGAAAATTTGATGATCGGTATAGCAGACAATTTTTAAATCATCATCAATATAACCCTCATGAATAGACGTAGCTATAGGAATCACCTGAAGATCTGCCTTCAGGTCAACAAAAATACTATGAAGCCTTTCTAGTTGCTTCGGATTATCTGCAAACAGATAAACATTATATTTCTTCTCCTGGTATTCCCTTAAATTTTTTATTAGTAAATCAAACTGCCGATTGAAAGCAGGCTGTTCTTTGATATTAAAGTGAATCTTTGTTGTTGCGGCTGGGCGCTTATTGAAGCTTGCTTCTTTACCAAATTGTATAGTATGTCGCAGCGCAATTAAATTTTCCAAAAGAGAAGCATCTAAAAAATCATGATCTGAAATTTGATTATTAATACTTACATCTTCCGATTCATCACTGGCAGTTGAATTTGCCGATACGCCAGCTACTTCCATAAATAATTGCAAATCCTCCTGCAACTGTTCTATTCTTTCTTTAACAAATACCCAATCATTCATCCACACAATTGTATTCAATGGCAAAAATTCTATTAACGAAATTTTGTCCTTGCTGGCAAACTGTGTTTCGATATTAGGTATAATGCTGATTTGCAACAACTTCCGTTCACTCAACTGACTCTCCGGATCAAAAATACGTATGCTGTCTATTTGATTTCCAAACAATTCGATACGATATGGCTTTTCATTGCCAAAAGAGTAAATATCCAGGATACCTCCTCTCACCGCAAACTGGCCGGGTTCATAAACAAAATCGGTTCGGCTAAAGCCATGGTCAAGCAACTTGCTTAAAATGCCTTCAACATTCATTACCTCACCTTGCTTTAAGGAAATAATATTTGCAGATAAGGTGTTCGGTAATACTACTTTTTCAAATATAGCCTCAGGATAAGTAACCACTACTTTTTTATTACCGCCGGCGGCAATTTTAGTCAAAGCTTCTGCTCGAAGCATTACATGGCTACTATTTAATAAATGAAAATTTTTTTTATTCTTAAACGATGAGGGGAAATAAAAAACATCCAGCGCCTGCGTAATGTTTTCGACAGTATTATGAAAATAGGCCGCTTCTTCGGCATCCCTAAGAATAATTAAATGGCTGCAGGAAGAACATTGTGCATTTGCGAAAATACTTGAAAATACTAATTGAGAAGAACTACCCTGTAAGCCGGGCAAACAAATATTTTGAGGTAAAGGCAATAAAACGGCATTCGCTATTTGAGAACAGCGGGCATCATTCTCATACTCCTTCATCAGCAAATCCAGGTTCATTGGCATGCAAAATTACGATTTTTTTAGCAAATGATGCTAATGGCCGCTATTAGGCAGTTTCGCTAATATGAAATTTATTAGTAACTTTAAAGACAGATTCACTATTTTTAATTAAATCCAATGACAAAAATCTACCCTTACATTATTCTTGTTATTTTATTTTTTTTTAGCAATGATAGTTTTGCACAACAAGACTCTATGGCAATCAAATTTGCTAATGGTAATTTGATTACAAAAAATAATACCAACAATGTCATATTCGATACCAAACAAATACAATCGTCCTTTTATCAAAATAATTATTATGTAGCGCTGCAATTTTCAAAATTGCCATCCGAAGAAGAGTTAAGGCTATTGCAAAAGTCAGGCATTACAATTTATAACTATCTACCGCCTAATGCTTATTGGGCTATAATTCAGGATAATTTTGATTTTTCACGGTCGAAATATTTCCATATTATTTCCATTAACACGGTACCCGGTTTTTATAAAACAGATAAAAGGCTTTTATCAGAACAAAGTGAAATTGCAAATAAAGAAGAACAAAAAATCATTGCCGTTAATCATTTTCCTAATATCAACCAACAGGAAGTAGAAAAAAAATTGATTGCTAATGGCGCTGTAATTGTAAAGACAAAATTTAATAGCCCCACTACCATCTTTATTCAGCCTGAAAAAAAAATTATTAATAAAATAGCAGATTTACCTTTTGTTACCACTATTACACTGGTTTCTTTACAGGATAAAATACTTAATTACAACAATAGCGGTTCTGCTGCTATCAGTGGTGTGCAATCCCTCGCTGGCAAAAACTTAACAGGAAAAGATGTAACCATCGGTGTCGGGGACAATTCTGATATTAGCAATACACATATAGATTTTGCCGGCAGGGTGATCAACAGAGTTTATTTTTTTCCAAATAATCATGGTACACACACCTCCGGTACTGCAGCCGGGGCCGGAATACTAAATCCAAAATTCAAGGGAGTAGCGCCTAAAAGTACGATTGTAAGCCAGATTTTAAGTGATGTTATTGTAAATACACCTGCTTACGTTACAGATTACAATATGATTGCTACTAATAATTCATATACATCTGCTGACAATGGTTGTAACGGGAATAGTCAATACGATTTCTTTAGCAATTATATTGATAACCAGTCCTTGGTGTATGATGAAGTATTACATTGTTTTGCAGCTGGTAATGACGGGCTACTATCCTGCAGTAATTATCCAACATCCTTTGCCACGATTAAATCCGGATGGCAGGCGGCAAAAAATGTATTAACTGTTGGCAATATTGATGCAAGTAAATATTTAATTTCTAATAGCTCCAGCCGTGGCCCCGTTGCTGATGGCAGAATTAAACCTGAAATTGTTGCCAATGGATTTAACACATTCTCTGCATTCGTTAACAATACTTACAACACTACTTCAGGTACCAGTATGGCAGCTCCTGTCGTTACCGGAGCTGTTGCGTTGCTTCAGCAACGCCATAAGCAACTGCATGGCTCATATGCAAAATCCGCTTTGATCAAAAATTTACTCTGCAACTCAGCACAAGATCAGGGTACTCCCGGACCAGATTATACCTATGGCTTTGGTATGATAAACGTTAGGAAAGCTATGGAGATGATGGAGAAAAATCAATATTTTAAGGGGACTATCAGTAATGGACAAACGCAAATAAATAATATCAGCGTTCCCCCGGGCGCCAGAAGGTTAAAAGTTATGTTGTACTGGAATGATAAGGCAGCCGCCGATAATGCAGCAAATGCACTGATAAATGATTTAGATCTTACCGTAACGAACCCTTCCAATAATACCGTCTTTCCACTTGTATTAAATGCAAATCCTGCCCATGTGAGTGATCCGGCAATACCCGGTGTTGATCACATTAATAATATTGAGCAGGTAATTATTGATAATCCCGAAGTTGGAAATTATAAATTAAACGTTATCGGATTTAATATCCCCAATGCTAATCAGATTTATTTTATCACTTATCAAATGGATATGAACGGTGTAATACTGGAATATCCTTTTGGTGGGGAAACATGGGTGCCTAATGAAAATGAGATCATTCGATTCAATGGGTATGGCAATGAAACAGACCCATTTACCCTGGAATTTTCGGATAATAATGGCATCAATTGGACACTCATCGCCGACAATATTCCCGGTAACAGCCAATTATATAATTGGATAGTACCCAATACAATTACTAATAATGCTTTGATCAGGATAAAGAGAAACAATACGAATTATAGCGATGTTAGCGATTTCCCTTTTACTATTTTAGGCCAGCCTAATGTTACCATCACCAATCTTTGTGAAGGATATGTAGAATTAAAATGGCTTCCCATTGCCGGAGCTACTGAATATGAAGTTATGCAACTTAAAGGAGATAGCATGTCAGTCATTGCTACTACCCCACTAACAAATTTTATCATTGCCGGCTTAGAAAGTAACACCCGCTATTGGTTCGGTGTAAGAGCAAAAAATGGTACAACCGCAGGTCGTCGCTCCTTAAGTGTTACCACTATCCCCAATAATGGCGCCTGCAATTTGAACCTATTTGATAATGATTTAAAAGTAGTGGCCATCACTGAGCCTGTCAATGGCAGAGAATTTACCAGTTCAGCTCCAAAAGCTACTTCACCCATTAAGGTAACTATAAAAAATTTAGATAACATTGCCTCTAATAGTGCATTCGACATTTCTTATCAAATAAATGGAGGCGCCGTTTTTACACAAAATATATCTCCGAATATCCCCGCTGGCGGAACATTTACCTATACATTTCCCCAGCATCCTTTGGGAGGAAACAATTATGACATAAAAGTTTGGATAGATAAACCCGGAGATTTGCAAAAAGCCAATGATACAACTAGAAAATTAGTGCGTCTGCTTACCAATCCGGCTGTCACTTTGCCCTCCTTCAATGGATTTGAAACAACTGCTATCAACGATTTTACCGCACCAACCATTGGATTAAGTGGTGATGACAGGTTGGATTTTTTTGCATCAACCAGCAAAGGAAGGGCAAGGGCTTTTGTAAACACCGGCTTTGCAAGAACAGGAACAAAAGCCCTTACTCTGGATCAAACGCCTGCCGCTCTTACTCCTCAGGCAGATAGTTTAATACAAACCGTCAATTTAAGCAATTACAATCTTAATAACCATCAGCTTCGGTTGGATTTTTACTATCGGGACCAGGGCCAGGAACAGTATGATGGAAATAAGGTATGGATAAGGGGTAGCGACAACAATAACTGGCTGGAAGCCTATGACCTCGATAACGATGCCTTTAGTACAGGAGTTTATAAAAAAGTATCCATAAATATTAATAACATTTTATCAAATGCTTTACCATTACAAAATGTTGGAAGCAGCTTTCAAATAAAACTTGGCCAGGAAGGTACCACCTCTGCTAATAATGTTAACCCAATTACGAAGAATGATGACGGCTATACATTCGACGATATCACTATCAGTGAAGCTTTTAATGACATAGCCGCTGAAAAGATAATTTCTCCCGGCATAAATACCTGTGCACTAGGCAATAATGTTCCCATTACCGTAACTGTGAAAAATTATAGCAATATTACCCAAAACAATATACCCGTTAGTTATAAAATAAATGGCGGCTCTACAATAACTGAAAGTATTCCATCCATTCCTGCAGGAGGTTCTGTCGATTATACATTTTCCATGCATTACGACTTTAGCGCTTTTATAAATTATGATATTGATTGCTGGGTTAGCCTGGTTTCGGATACATATAAAAGTAATGATACGATACGTTACTCATTGCACAATACTCCTTTCGTAAATACCTACCCTTATTTGGAAAGTTTTGAAACAACTAACGGTGGTTGGTATACGAAGGGAAACAATAGCAGCTGGCAATGGGGCATACCGAATGCCACAATTATTAATAAAGCAGCTAATGGGCAAAAAGCCTGGGTAACTAATTTAACCGGTAGTTATAACAATGATGAATTATCGTATCTGTATTCCCCCTGTTTTGATTTAAGCAGCTTAAGCAATCCGGTTCTTTCATTTAGTCATATACTGGATCTGGAGTTAGATTTTGACTTTAACTGGATTGAATACTCAACAGATGGCGGAGCTAGTTGGCAACGACTTGGACCAGGAGCTGGTAATACCAATTGGTATGATGATGAAGTCAACAAACGTTGGAAGCAATCTAATACAAAATGGCATGTTGCCAGTATTGATATTCCAACCAATGGATCAAATGTTCGTTTTAGAATTGCTTTATTCAGCGATGTTGGCGTTGCAAAAGAAGGAGTAGGAATAGATGATATCCATATTTTCGATAAAGCTGGCATTTATTCGGGCGTAGATGTTATATCGCAGACTGTAAGCGTAAATGGGAATAATTGGACTCATTTTGTTAATGATGGTAAAAGAATTGCTTCCATTAACGCTAATAACAATAATTTAGGTTCCACTTCTGCAGAGGTTTATTTTAACCAAGGGCCTGTAAGATTTAGCAACAATCAGCAGTATTACCTCGACAGAAATATTGTAATAAAATCAACAAATTCCCCTGTCAACCCTGTCAATATACGTTTTTACTTTACCCATGCAGAAGCATTGGCCTTAATGAATGCAGCCGGCTGTAACAACTGTACCACTATTAGTGATCCCTATGTAAGTGGTGTTACACAATATTCCGGTTCTACAGATGATGAAAATGGAAATATTGAAGATGACTCCACCGGTGTACGTAAATTTATTTTACCAGCCGATGTAAATATTGTGCCGTTTGAAAATGGATATTATGCAGAATTCTCCGTTAATAATTTTAGCGAATTCTGGATTAATAATGGCGGCATAAACGCCAATCAACCTATTCCAACTTCATTACTATACTTTGAGGCCAATAAGAAACTGTATTCAGTTCAATTACTTTGGAGTACACAAAATGAAAATAATACCGATGAATTTGTAATAGAGAGGAGCAAGGATGGAATAAACTTTACTGCAATTGGCAAAGTGCCGGCTAAGCAGGTTTCCGGAGTGCAAAGTTACGAATTTTTTGACAATTCGCCTTTCAGCGGCCTTAACTATTACCGGTTAAAATCCATGAAGAACAATAATCCTGTTGTTTATTCGCCGATACGCAAGGTAATTTTTAGCAGGCCCAATGAAGATATTACCCTGTATCCTAACCCGGTAACCAAGGGTATATTGAATATTGCTGCATCTGGCAATTGCAGACAGGCCATTTTATTAGACGCTACAGGAAAGCAAATAAGAGCTTATACTTTACAAGGCATGTATCCATCAATTGATGTTAGCCCGATTGCTGGTGGTGTTTATTTTTTAAAAATTTATACCGATAACAATACTTATACAAAAAAGATCGTGATACAATAAGTTCTTTTTACCATCAAAAGTTATTTGTATCTTTCTTTTCTAAAAAAACAATTTATGCCATTAGAGCCATGGCGGACCGGAACGGTAATAAAAATTGAACAACAAACGCACAATACGCGAAGATTCTGGATTCAAATTACAGAGTTACCAAAGTTTGACTTCAAACCGGGACAGTTTGTTACCCTTGATTTACCCATACACGAAAAACCGAATAAACGCTGGCGCAGCTACTCAATAGCAAGCTGGCCGGATGGCACCAACATTATTGAACTTTGCATCGTTTTTCTTGATCAGGGAGCAGGTACTTCTTATTTATTTAATGAAGTAAAAGAAGGAAGTCAGCTAACACTACGTGGCCCGGTAGGTGTATTTACTTTGAAAGAAGAAAACCTACAGCAGGACCTTTTTCTTATTTGCACCGGAACAGGAATAGCGCCTTTTCGAAGCATGGCACAACATTTAACTATCAATAAAATATTGCACCAGGATATCCATTTAATTTTTGGATGCCGTACACAAAACGACCTGCTATATTATGACGAACTAACAGCGCTTCAACAGCAAAATCCACGTTTTTTTTACCACCCAATTTTATCCAGAGAAGAATGGTCAGGCAAAAAAGGATACGTACATGTTATCTATGAAGAGTTATGTAAAAATAATCAGCCCGCCAACTTTTTTTTATGTGGATGGAAAGCCATGATTGATGAGGCCAAATTAAGAATTCAGGCGTTGGGATATGATAAGAAAATGATTCATCAGGAGCTTTATGGATAATTCAATGAAGAATTAAAAATGAAGAATTAAGAATGTTATTTACTGGTTTGAATAATGGCGAGTGTCAATTATCCTCTATCTTTGCTGCATGGTATCAAAATTATTTACTTACAATAAACCTAAAGTTATACAAGCGTTAAGATATCATTTTATTACAAGAAAAGAAATAAAAGTAATGATGATATTGGTCAATGTATTTGCAATCGCTTCAGCCATATTGTTTGCGCTTCGAAAAATATCCCCATTTGCTTTTTTGATAAGCTCCATTATGTGGTTTGTATTGATGATAATTTTTTGGTTTTTGCTGCCCAATATTGTTTATAAGAAAGCAGCCACTTTTAAAGATAGTTTTACCGTTACGCTTAATGATACCGCTTTTAGTTTACAAAATGACAAGGGAGGCAGAAGCTGGCTCTGGAGAGATTTCAGTACTTTTCTAGAGAGTCCGCATTTTTTTCATTTATACTTTAATAGTCGCTCTTTTTTTATTATACCCAAAGATGCATTTATTGAAGGAGAAATATCGGAGGCAAGAGAAATTTTTAATACAAAAATTTCCAGGTAAGTTATAACAGCTCTTTTTCCATAATATGGTGAGGAAGATTTACTTCGTGAAACTCATTACCCTTTACTTTAAAGCCAAATTTTTCATAAAACCCGATAGCAGAATTGCGGGCATGCATATAAATCTTCTTAAACCCTTTGTCTCTGGCGAGGTTTTCAGCAAAGTTCATAATAGAAGCGCCTATGCCCTTACCTTGTAAATTACCTTGCACAGCCATTTGACGCATACGTACCGTATCATTTTTTACGGGAGAAAGTATGCAACAGCCCAGCATCTGATCATCCTCGTAGGCAGCTATGAAAATATCATCTTTTTCGTTGGCCAGCTCCTGCAAGGCTAAGGACATACCCAATGGCTTACGCAAAATCTCATTGCGCAATTGCACCATTTTATCATATTCAGGAGTACCATAATCAATCTGCTTCAAGGGCATAATAATCAGTATATTATATTAATATATTATATAAAACTTACATTTAATTTCTACAATATACAAAAAAAGTTCAAAAAAACAGGCTAAATTTTACTTAAACGATTGGCATAATTCAATCAAAACGCTATTGGTACCTTTGGGGTGTAAAAAACACACGAGCTTATTGTCAGCACCTCTTTTTGGTTCCGAATTTATCAATAAAAACCCCTCATTTTGCAAACGTTTCATTTCTGCCTCAATATCAGCAACTTCAAATGCGATATGATGTATACCTTCTCCTTTTTTTCCAATATATTGTGCAATTACACCATCCTCATCAGTACTCTGCAAAAGCTCAATTTTGGTATCCCCGGATTTAAAGAAAGCCGTATCAACTTTTTCAGAAGCTACATTTTCCATTTTATAACAGGGGGTATTTAATATTTTTTCAAATAAAGGAATGGATACGGCAAAATCTTTTACGGCTATTCCAATATGCTCAACTTTTAACATGCTTTTTAATTGTAAAATTACGGACTCTCCCATAATTGTGCTACTTTAAAAAGTTTAACCCTTTTGGGTATGCAGCCGGTTTCACCCTATCCTTCGGATACGTTTATTTCCATAACTCTTTAGGAATCACAGGTATGAACCTCGGGGCAAGCCCCGAACCCTTTTTCCGCAGCAAGCTACGGGGTATTATACCTTCCGCCTTCGGTCAGCCTCAGGCGGATTCGACTTACAATTTTTTTTGCTTCTCCTTCGTCGAATTGCAAAAATTGAGTCTCACGAATAAAATTTAATAACAATAAAACAAACCACCAACAGTACTAATAAAAAAATGATGGTAAAATACACCCATGGCTGGTCTTTAAACTTCCTTTTCTCTTTTCGGGATTGTTTTTTGGATAATTTTTTTTGTAAGTCATAGTTAATTTGATAAACGTATTGGTTTATATTTTTTTTATGCTTTAATTGTTCCAACCCTTCCATAGCATCATTCAACAGCGGATCGTCCACCATACTTTTTTCGAGATCATGGCTTTCTTCCTTTGATAACTGCTGGCTGAGGTACTCCATCAGCTTTTGATTATCAAAGTCTTTGCTGCTATTTTCTAATATGTCTTTTAAACCGTCATCCATTTTTTACTTTATTAATATATAAGAGATAAAGAGGGAAAGAGTATAACTCCTAACCCCAAACCTCAAACTCTATTGCTTCATTTTTTCTATCAAAATTTTCAAATTTCTTTTACCATTTTGGATATGACTTTTTACCTGCATCAAAGTAAATCCGGTAATGTCTACTATTTCCTGGTAACTTTTTCTTTGCAGATAAAACAAAGTTACACATTGTTGTTGCTCATTGTTTAGTTGTTGTAAAGCAACAGCAATGTGATCGAATTGTTTGTCTTTTTGTAAAAATGAGTTTTTATCATAAGTGTCATCCGATGTAATGTCAACATTTTCATTAAGCTCAGTAGTATATTTCCCCTTATTTCTTAATAGTGTCAGGCAATAATTTTTAGCTATCATATAAATCCAGCTTTTAAAATATGATACCTGGTATTTTTGTAATTCTGCTATTACTTTTTCAAAAATCTGCTGAACACAATCTTTCGCTTCTTCTTCATCTTTTAAATATTTCATGCACACACCAAATAATAACAGCGTGTATCGTTGCAGTAAAATTCCCAGCCATTTGTTATGATTGTCATTATAAAAATACTGTAGTAAAGTTGTATCGTCAATATGTTCGTACTTAGATGCTTTCAAGTTTTATCCATTTACATACCTATATGATGTAAACTTAGCTCAAATTCCATAATTTGGAGTTTAAAATTAGTTAGTAATGGTAAAAATCGGGCTTATATCTGATACACACGGCTTTTTGGATGATCAAATTATGGAATATTTTGCCGGATGTGATGAAATTTGGCATGCCGGAGATTTTGGTAACGGGGTGGCTAAGAGGTTAGATGAGAAAAAGAGTTTAAGAGGAGTTTATGGCAATATTGATGGTCAGGAAATAAGGTCTGTTTTTCCGGAACAATTGGTTTTTATGTGTGAAGAGGTAAAAGTATTGATGCGGCATATTGGAGGGTATCCGCCTAAGTACAATACAATTACAAAAAAAGAATTAGCTATCCATCGGCCCCAGCTTTTTATTGGTGGCCATTCTCATATTCTAAAAATAATGTACGATGATCATTTACAATGTCTGCACATAAATCCCGGCGCTGCCGGTAATCAGGGGTGGCATAAAGTACGTACCATTATTTGTTTTACAATTGATGGAAAAGAAATTAAAAATTGTGAAGTGGTAGAATTAGGTAAAAGATAAGTAATTAGTAGGCATATAGTAAATCTTAAGTATCGCTTAAAAACACTTTTTTACCGCTTAGTAACAAAGGCGCTGGAGAGAGAGCAAGATATATAACAGCGCAAATTCGTGCAATTCCCCGCCTGAACAATGCAGTCGGGCAGGGCAATAATTTGTGATATATCATTCTACCCAATCGGCAATAAAAATATTAGTATCCCGGGTGCCGCCATTGTTCCGATTGCTACAAAACACAAACTTTTTTCCATCAGGGCTAAACATGGGGAATGCATCGAAACCTTTATCACGACTAATTTTTTCCATATTTTTTCCCTCTGCATCACATAAGTACATATTAAACGGAAATCCTCTTTTGTATTCATGGTTGCTGCAGAAGATGATATGCTTTCCATCGGGCGTAAAATTGGGCGCCCAATTGGCCTGCTCTAAAAAAGTGATGGGATGTGCATCGCTTCCATCTGCATTGGCTATCCATACTTCCATATGCGTAGGTGCTACCAGATTTTGAGCCAATAGTTCTTTGTATTCCTTTACTTCCGCTTCTGTTTGAGGCCTGCTGGCTCTCCAAATAATCTTACTACCATCGGGGCTGAACCATGCACCGCCATCGTAGCCTAATTCTTTTGTAATCCGTTTTACATTTTTGCCATTTAAATCCATGGTGTATAAGTCTAAATCACCATCTCTCATAGAAGTAAAAATTATTTTATCAGCTTTCGGTGAAATGGTTGCTTCCGCATCATATCCTTTGGTTTTGGTAAGACGTTTTATAATTTTTCCATTTGTGTCGGCCTTAAAAATATCAAAACTGCTATAAATTGGCCATAGGTATTTATTGCCATACTTGCTTCTGTCAGGTGTTGGCGGACAATCCTTACCGCCTAAATGTGTGCTGGCATATAAAATATGTTTGCCATTAGGATAAAAATAAGCACAAGTTGTTCGGCCTGTACCGGTGCTTACCAATTTAGGTTCAAATTTTTCCTCTGGTGTCGTAGGTATTTTACCCATCCATATCTGATCACAAAGAATACCTTCTTTAGGATTGGTTTTTTGAAAAATCAAATACTTGCCATCAAAACTAAAATAGGCTTCGGCATTGTCGCCGCCAAAAGTTAGCTGTTGTATGTTGGCAAAATGTTTTTCTCCCGGGAAATGAAGGGTATCTTTTACTTCAGCTGATAAATTTTGTTGGGCGTTAGCAATATTGAAAGTAAATGCTGTTAACAATAAAAACGCAATCAATAATCGAAAATGCATTTGGGTAAATTTGCTTGCAAAAGTAAGGCATAAGCGGACCTCGTTTGTCAAAAAATTGTCAGATCAGGAGATTACTACTTAATTTTGTATAAAATATTTTTATGAAATGGATAATAAGGCATATAGGTATATTGCTATTATTATTAGCAATGGTGGGCTGTGGAGAAAATAGGGGGGAGAGTAACACTTACAACGCTGCAAATATACAAAAAAAAACTGAGATAGAAAAATTGCTCGAAACCATACATCAATACCCCGACTCATTGCAACTTAGGGAAAATTTAATAACATATTATCGAAATGAAGGAAACTATGATAAAGCTATTGCTACTGCTGATGAGGTTTTAAAGAGAGACAGTTCCTTGCACCGATTTTGGGATATAAAAGCAATTTTGTATTTTGATGATGAAGATACTGCCAATGCAATCAGAGCTTATGAAAAGGCAATTGAAATATATCCGGCACCTGAATATGTAATGTCATTGGGATCAATGTACGCAGAAACGAAGAATCCCAAAGCATTAGAAATGGCGGATGCTCTTTTACTGGCTACCAAAGCTAAAGCTGAGAAGGAAGCTTTGTTTATTAAAGGATTATATTTTAATTGCGCAGGTAACAAACAAAAAGCCATTGAGTTTTTGGATAAATGTATAAATCTGGATTATAATTTTATGCTTGCTTACAGGGAAAAGGCTATTGCATTATATGATTTAGGCAAATATGATGAAGCCTTGCAAGTATTAAATAAAGCTGTTACCTTACAGAATAATTTTGACGAGGGTTATTATTGGAAAGGAAGATGTTTGGAAATGCAGAAAAAGATCAGTGAATCTATTGAAGAATACAAAACTGCTCTTTTTTATAACCCTGATTTTATCGAAGCAAAAGATGCCTTGAAGAGGTTAGGGGTAAAGTAGTGATAGGTTGAGATGTTAAAATGTGAATATGTTAATATGATGTATTGTAGTACATTGCCTAGCTGCATCTTAACATCTCAACATTTTCACATCTTAACATCTTAACATTTTAACCTTTTAACAATTTAACGCAATAAAAAAACCATGCCACTAGTAGCTCCTTCTTTATTATCTGCTAATTTTTTGCAATTGCAAAAAGATTGCGATATGCTCAATCAAAGCCAGGCTGACTGGTACCATTTGGATGTAATGGATGGAAGATTTGTGCCCAATATCAGCTTTGGTCCTATGCTGATTGATTTTTTTCGAAAAGCAACTGATAAAGTTTGTGACGTTCATCTGATGATCGAAGAACCTGAAAAATATGCAGAAGCCTTTAAAAAAGCTGGCGCTGATATTTTGACGGTGCATATTGAAGCATGTACACACTTGCATCGAAATATTCAACAAATAAAAAGTCTGGGCATGAAGGCCGGTGTTGCCGTTAATCCGCATACACCTGTATCCTTCTTAAAAGATATACTGGCTGATATCGATCTGGTGTGTTTGATGAGTGTCAATCCGGGTTTTGGCGGACAGTCTTTTATTCCTCATACATTAAAAAAAATAAGTGAATTGAAGCAGATGATTGATCAACAATCTTTGCAGGTGAAAATTGAAGTAGACGGAGGTGTTACATTGGACAATGCACCTGCCATCGTAGCTGCCGGAGCAGATGTATTGGTCGCCGGCAATACTGTATTCAAGTCTGCAAACCCTCTTGAAACCATTGCTGCTTTGAAGGCATGTTGAAATGTTGAAATGAACAGTAAGTGGCCTACTAAGATACTACATCTTAACGTCTTAACGTCTTAACATCTCAACATCTTAACATTTCAACAAATTCCTTATCTTCAACCTATGAGACTTCCTTTCCTTTTTTTATTACTGCTTAACTTTCTACACATACAAGCTCAGAAAAAAAATGCATGGATAAGTGGCAAAGTATTAGATGAAAATGAGAACCCTTTGCAAAAAGTTTCTATTACTATTTTAGGAAAGACAAATGGCGTTACCACCAACGATAGCGGTTACTTCCGTATACAGGTTCAGCCGGAAAAGGCTTTTGCACTGGTATTTAGTCATGCAGGTTATAATGAGGCACAGCAAAATTTTTATCTCAGCGAAGCTGAAGAAGAAAAAATCACCGTACGAATGGAAAGAGGTGCAAAAACTTTAGAAACTGTAATCGTTTCCGATGATAAAGATAAAAGAGAAACAGGTTTAATCAAAATCAATCCTAAAAATGCACTTTCACTTCCCAGCACAATTGGTGGAGTAGAAGGGCTAATTAAAGTATTGGTAGGCAGCAATAATGAACTCACTTCACAATATAATGTACGGGGAGGTAATTACGATGAAAATCTCATTTATTTGAATGACTTTGAAATTTTCAGGCCTTACCTTGTTCGTAGTGGACAGCAGGAAGGGCTTAGTTTTATCAACCCCGAACTAGCCCGTAATGTCAATTTTTATAATGGAGGATTTCAGGCAAAATATGGAGATAAAATGAGTAGTGTGCTGGATGTACAGTACAAAAAACCTAAAACTTTTGGCGGATCAATGTATATAAGCCTTTTAGAGCAGGGCTTACACCTGGAGGGGTCGGCGAAAAATGGTAACGTAACTTATTTATTGGGAGTAAGAAACAGAAGTAATAGAAATTTACTCAGCAGCCAGGAAACCGTAGGGGCGTACATACCATCATCTGCAGATGTGCAGGGGTACATAACGTATAAGCTCAATGAAAAATGGCAAATGGAATTACTGGGTAATTTATCTGTTACAAAATTTACTTTTTTTCCTGAATCGGTTAAAAAAACATCCTCTGTTTTTTCTCCGCTTTTTACCAGCAATTTGGGTTTGGATGTCTATTTCGAAGGGCAGGAAAAAGATGGCTATCAAACCAATCTGGTAGGATTAAGTTTACTACACAATCCTCTGAAAAAACTAAAACTAAAATGGATGCTCAGCCATTTTCAAAATAATGAAAAAGAAAATTTTGATATCGCCGGAGCCTATCTTTTTGGAGACCGGGATTTTGATAAAAATAGCGGCACGTTTGGACAAATTGTTAATCCGCTGGGTGCCGGGTATTATCAAAATTATGCCCGAAATAATTTAAATATTGAAGTTTGGAACGCCAGCCATAAAGGAAGTCTTGATAAAGGGACGCATTTCATTCAATGGGGAAATACAATAGAGTTAACCAAAATAAATGATAAATTGAACGAGTGGGAGTATCAGGACTCTGCTGGTTATTCTCTGCCATACAATCCTCCAGAATTGCAACTATTTAAAGTGATGAATTCAACCGCAGATTTATCTATACAAAAATTTAATGGCTATGTGCAGGACAATATTAAGTTAGGAAAAAATGCAGATGATTTTTTATTGCAGGCAGGCGTACGGTACAATTATAATTCTTTAAACAAAGAGTTATTAGTTAGCCCCCGTATGCAATTAAGCTGGAAGCCAGGATGGATGAATGATGTAATATTGAAAGTATCCGCAGGGGCGTATCATCAGCCACCATTTTACAGAGAGCTGCGTAAATATGATGGATCAATAAATACTGGTATCAAATCTCAAAAGAGCTACCAATTGGTTGCAGGAATGGATTATAATTTTAAAGGCAAGAACAATCGGCCATTCAGGCTATCAACAGAATTATATTATAAAAGCATGAGAGATATTGTACCCTATGATATTGATAATGTAAAAATCAGGTATTTGGGAAGCAATAATGCAAAAGCTTATGCTGCCGGATTTGAAACAAGGCTTTTTGGAGAGTTAGTAAAAGATGCGGAAAGCTGGTTGAGTATTGGATTTATGCGTACACGAGAAAACCTTAATAATGATTTTTACTACCAATATTTAAATGCCAATGGTGAAGTAATTACTGCCAATACAACTGATCAGGTTGCCGTGGATAGCATCAAAAATGAAGTAGGCTGGTTGCGCAGGCCAACAGACAGATTAATTACAGTTGGGTTGTTTCTGGAAGATTATTTATCTACCAATAAAAATTTTAAAGTACACCTCAATTTATTGTATGGAAGCAATATGAGTTATAACATTCCCGGCAGTGTAAAATATCGGAATGCATTGGTTATAGAGCCATACCTCAGGGCTGATATTGGTTTTAGTGTGCAATTATTAAAAGAGCAATATACCCGTAGAAGTCACAGCCCTTTTAAAAATTTTAAAAATATTTGGGCCAGTTTAGAAGTTTTTAATTTAATTGATCGTCCCAATACAATTTCTTATCAATTAATTAAGGATTTTGCCAACAATGTTTACAGCATACCGAATCGTCTTACACCCAGGCTAATTAATTTTAAAATTTTGACAAGATTCTAATATTGTACACGTTCTGATAAAAATATTTAGCAACATTACTCAACCAGTAAAACAGTATTTTTCATCTCAATCACTTTTCCGTCATTGGCGATTCCTTTAATCATCCAGACATAAGTGCCTGCAGGTTGTTTCTTCCCTTGATAGGTACCGTCCCAGCCTTTCATAAATTGTGAAGTTTGGAAAATCATTTCTCCGTATCGATTAAATACTCTAAAATATTCAGTTGTTTTGATGCCTACGGGTATAGGTTTGAAAATATCGTTTAAACCATCGCCATTCGGCGAAAAGGCATTGGGCACATAATATGCCGGCCCCTTGTAAACTTTTATCAAAACGTCATCCTTTCCCTTACAGCCAACGATGTCTGTTACTTCAACGGTGAATTTTGTATTGTTAAATATAGTAGCGAGTGGTGTAGCAGCAAAAGGATTATCCAGCACATTTGCCGGAGACCATACGTACGATACACCGCCGCTACCGAATAGTTGATGAGGCATTCCAACAATAGCATTGGTGTCGTTGCCGGCAAAGGCAGGAACCGGAGGCTGCATTTTTACCAATACCTGATCAGTAGTAGTGAAATTGCAACCGTAATTATCTTTAACGGTTAACGTAAACAATTGCGTACCGTCCGGACTGGCAGTTGTATTAGCTGTGTTGGCTGGGTTGACTAAATTAGCAGGATCCCAGGAGAAAAGAACATCCCCGGAGGTATTCAATGCTTTGCCCTTTAAAAAAGCCTTTGTTTTAAAACAAATAGTAGTATCACTTCCGGCATCGGCAATGGGTTTGTGTAAAATATTAATGCTGATGTTATCCTGACGCTGGCATACACCCCATTTAGCGGTAAGCGTATAGGTGGTAGTATCCGCCGGTGAAGCAGTTGGGTTCTTTATTGAAGCATTGTTCAAACCTGCTGCCGGTGTCCAGCTAAACTCATTTGTCAGAGCATTGGTTTGTGGCTGTAAGCTAACAGAACTCCCGACACAAATGGTTAAATTATTACCCAATTCTAAATGCATCGTATCGTTGAGCGGAATTTGGACATTAGCATCTGTCAGGCATCCTTTATTGTCCATCACCGTAATACTATGATCACCAACGGTGCTGATAAATTTATTTTCATTTTGGAAAGATGGGTCTCCATCAATAGTAAATTGATAAGGCGCCGTCCCACCGTTGGGGGTTACAAGTATTACACCATCATTGCCGCTGCAGGTGGCTGCAGTAGCATTTGACACAAAAGTAAGCTGATCGGGTTGCGTAATAATTATATTGGTGTCTTTCGTGCAACCCACATTATCTTTGATAATAATATTGTACTGTCCTGCTGATAAATTGCTGAAAATATTATCATTTTGAAAATTGTTTCCCCCATCTGCCGAAAAAGTAAAAGGGGGTAAACCTCCGCTAACGGATAACATTATACTACCGTTGCCCCCACCAAAACAACTGGGTGCTACTACCTGAGTGGAAAGTTGAATAATGGCGCTTTTATTTATGGTTATATTTTTAACTGCTTTGCAACCAATTGCATCCGTTATATTTACGGTATAATTCCCGGCCGGCAAGTTGCTAAAAATGCCTGTTGGTTGTGGAAGCCCTCCATTTAGCTGAAAAGTATAGGGTGCTACACCGTTGGTAGGTGTTACGGTAATTTGCCCAGTATTATTTCCTCCACATGAGTGTGCAACTATTGTAGTAGCTGCAATTTGTCCTGCAATCACATTAACCGTATCTGTACCGTAGATTTCTACATTTGGATTATCAATCTTAGTATAGGTAGATTTTACAATGTACGAGGTGGTAGCATCGGGTGGTGGGCAGACATTAGGGAAGCTCACATCCAACATGCCGTTTCCCAAGTTATTTGTATTACCCACAGCAACTAAATTATTCGCAAAATCAAATAGTTCTACTTTCTTAAATAATGAAGGGCCTCCTTTGGGAATAAAGCGCCAGCTTTCATTCATACCCAGGCCACCCCAGTCCGGGCTGCTGGCTTTTCTTAAATTAGCCATTATACCCTTATTTTTGCCAAAATTTTGAAGCCCTATCATTGCATTGCCCTGGTTCCAGTTAGGGCATAATTGTTTATCAAAAATAAATACCTCTATAATCCCTAATGATTCGTACAATACAATTTGATGCGTATTCTCAATTAGATTCTTGCATTGAAACATGGGTACTTTATAATAACTTAATATCCATTTCCGATATGGCGCCACCCCGATTACTTCGCATTTAACCTGTTTGGTAGGAGAAGTTAGTTTAGAAGGATCCAAGTCGTGATATGGGCCGCCAATAATGGCCTTATCGTAAGCTATATTTGGAAAATCAAATGGCATATCCCATTCGCTAAATGTACCGGCTTTGGAAATATCAAAACTCAAATAACCATTTGTACTCACAATTAACTGGTTATTTGTTATACCATAAAAAGAAAATGGGAAACCAATATCAATAGCTTTCGAATATTTATCATCAATTAGCAAACTGATCGTTGTACCCGGCGCTCCCGGATCTACATAAGGATGAAAACAACCATTGGGCGCCTGTACTCCACTTAATGGGTTGACTACATAATCATCGGTAGTACTACTAATGTTGGGTATTTGTGCTTTCAGCGTAATACAGGCAATTTCACAGGAAATGACCGTATCCTTTGTGCAGTTAAAGTTAAAGCTGTTCTGAGCCCACGCAAAAAAAATCAGCAATAAGCAGATAAAGGTGAGTAAAATTTTCTTCATCAGTTGTTCTGTTAGAATATTAGGGCTATGTGAAGTTATTATATTTTTTTTAAATAATAAAAATTAAATATTGCCTGACAGCGGATAATAATGTAATAATCTAAGTGCTCTGATTATTATATGAGATAATTTTTATAAAGATTAATATATTAAAAATATAATATTTATATATTATTGATTATAATTTATTTGTGTAAATTTTTAATTCTTAATTCTTAATTCTTAATTTCTTCGTAACTTTGTATGAATAAACTTACGGCAGCAGCATGCCATTCCATAGAAACTTTACTTATTTTATTGATAAGCGTTCCTGGAAATATTATTTCCTGATGCTCTTCCTGTGCAAAGGCTTTTAATCTTCCATTTTATCTTTACCAGAATCATCATTTTTAATTCTTAATTCTACATTCTTAATTTTTAATTCCAAACCAATGCCTTATTATCATACATTAGGAACCATTCCTTCTAAAAGACATGTTCAGTTTCGCAAAGCAGACGGAAATTTGTATGCAGAGCAATTATTCAGTACAGAAGGTTTTAGCAACGATTATTCTTTATTGTACCATTGTCATCCGCCTACACAAATTATTAAAACGGATGATCCTATAAATGTGCAACCGGTTATTGCAGAAGAGAAAATGCTGCAACATCGCAGTTTTGAAGGATTTAATATTGCGCCGGAAAAAGATTTTTTACACAGCCGTAAACCGGTACTGGTCAACAGTGATTGCCATATTGTACTGGCAGCGCCCCAGCAAAGCATGCAGGATTATTTTTATAAAAATGCTGATGCTGATGAAGTCATTTTTGTGCATGAAGGTAGCGGGGTATTAAAAACCATGTACGGCGACATTGATTTTGGTTATGGTGATTACCTGGTTATTCCCAGAGGCACTATTTATCAAATCACTTTTCATACAGATGCCAATCGGTTATTCATTGTAGAATCTTTCAGCCCTGTACGTTTTCCCAGGCGATATCTGAGTGATTATGGCCAGTTGATGGAGCATTCGCCTTTTTGTGAAAGAGATATCCGGCCTCCACATACCCTGCACACCCATGATGAAACCGGTGATTTTGTAATCAAAACCAAAAAGAAAGGCATGTTATACGGTATTCATTATGGTACGCATCCTTTTGATGTGGTAGGTTGGGATGGATGCTGCTATCCTTATGCTTTTTCTATTCATAATTTTGAGCCCATCACCGGCAGGGTACACCAGCCGCCGCCCGTACACCAGACTTTCGAGGCCAGGAACTATGTCATTTGTTCTTTTGTGCCTCGTTTGTTTGATTACCATCCCGAAGCTATACCGGCGCCTTATAATCACAGCAATATTGATAGTGATGAAGTATTGTATTATGTAGATGGCGATTTTATGAGCCGGAAGCATGTTACCCGTGGTATGATCAATTTACATCCCGGCGGCATACCCCATGGCCCCCATCCCGGAGCAGTGGAAAAAAGCATCGGCGCCAAAGAAACCAGGGAGCTGGCCGTAATGGTAGATACCTTTCATCCTCTGCAGCTTACAGTAGATGCCATTGCCATTGAAAATAAAGGCTATGTGATGAGCTGGGCGGAATAAATAAATCCCCCCTTCTCCATTTTTGGAGAAGCCTGCCTGTTTGATCAGTCAGACAGGGGGCTGGGGGATGAGGAAAAATCCTTATATTCGGGTATCCAAAAAATACGCTGTGATAAAATTTAATGAAACAAATAAATACCCCCCTTCTCCACTCGTGGAGAAGCCTGCCTGTTTGATCAGTCAGACAGGGGCCGGGGATGAGGAAAAAAAATCAGGCTGTCTCATACGAAACAGCCTGGTTACTTTTTACATTTCTTACGGGAAATGGCACTTAAGTTCTTTAAATTAATTACTCAGTTGATCTAAGGCTACACCTGGACCGGATTTTATACCACCGCCAACGATTGCTTTGTGAATTGAAAGTTTTGAAGAGAAAGTTTCATTTTTTACAGTTTCTAATTTTTTAACTTGTTTCATGATTAAGGAGTTTTAACCCATTTTGAGCAATAGTAACTCAATTTGGTTGTAAATATTGGTTTTCATT
>CAZPHA010000028.1:0-34494 GCA_964586215.1 uncultured Ferruginibacter sp. | reverse complement strand
TCACCCCGAAGTTAAAGTCCTGCAGCAGGGTATCCACATTACCATGTGCATCATAGGAGTAGTAAGTAGCGCTGTGGTGCTTGCCTAAGTCTTTTTCCTCTGCATCCTGCTCCAGGGTCATGGTATAGCTCACCCTTCCTCGCAGATTACGCTGTACGATATACTTGTCAAGGAGGTTATCTCCACCATAGTAAGAAAGGTCATAGCGTGTACGGGTGATCTGCTCCCTGAGCCCTCCGGTGGCCAGCCATTTTTCCAGCCCTTCGGGGAAGTCGGCCGGCGGGGCTTCGTTGTGCGGCATTTGCCCTACTTCGGTGATCCTTCCCAGGCTGTCGTACAGCGTATAGCTGTATTTTTTATCAATAAACTGCTGGGCATTCTGACTGGCGGTAAGCCTTCCGAGCTGGTCATACCAGAAACGGGCCAGACCGCCATCGGGGGATTGCTGTGCCAGGGGCTGGTTGAGGGTATTATAGCGGTACTGAGTCGCCATGGAATGTGAAGGTACAACAATATTGGCAGCTTCGCTTTGGCCTTTTTTCACGTTCAGGCGTGCCTGCTGCACCTTAGCCAGGAAGGCGGCATCGCTGTGTTTGGCATCCACACCCTGTGGTGGCACGGTCTTCACCAGGTTGCCTGCCTGATCGTAATAGTAGAGGGTATAATGGTATTCACTGTTGTTGTAATTGAGCGTAAAACTCTCCATATTTTTAGCCTGCAGGCATTTGTTGATATAAGCGCTGTCAAAGACATTGAGCAGGCTGTCCTGGTAGAGCTGCCATTTTTCCTCGGCAGCGGTGTAGGCCATTTTAGGTAAATCGCTGCAGGGGTCTTCTTTGTAGTCCACCGGTTTAAAGACGGTTTCACTGAGGCCGCAGAGCATGGGATGGCTGCTATTGCTTTTAGGATTACAAACATCGAGCTGGTAACCACACTGATTTTTCAATAAGTCTGCGAGCTGGTGATAACTGTAGTGGGTGCCATTTTGCTGATTGTAAAAATCAGTAAAGGCATTGGTGAGGGGATAGATACTATAAAGGTTATAAGCAGTATCTTTAGCAAGGGTCTGCCATAAGTTAGGATTGATCGTTTCATTGGCCGTATAAATGCTCCATTTGTTATCCTTTAACAATTGCACAGAAGCATCGCTGGCGGCACTTCTGATAGGAGAGTTTACAAACCAAACTAATCCGGAATCATTGGTTGTATTGGAAGCAATCTGATTTAAGGTAAGATCAACCTGTGCTGTTGAATTCAAGTTCCACATTACTACACTAATAAGATTTTGTAGTGACAGGTCAATTGTATTAGGGATTTTTAAACCGGAAAATTTAATAACTGACAGGTTAGGGAAGTTTGCTGCAATATTGGGTAGTATCGTACTCAGATCAACCGGTGAGTTTTGATTATTGTCCATGATAAAATACTTCAACGAGTGGTATTTTTGCAGATTGCCAAAGTTGTAGTTTTTAAATACCGTTTTGCCATTATCTCCTGACATAAGATGTACAAATTCCAGACCTGTCATTTCATTTTTGTTCACAAATCCATCCAGTGTATTTATAGAACTGTCCTGGGTACTATGAAAATGTAGGGAGATAAAGTGTTTGGGTGCATATCCTTTAAGGTTTTTTAATTTAGGCAGCTTAAAGGCATTTTTGGGGTCCAAATAATTATCAAATCCCACAATTCCCAGAGTGTCTGTATGATAGACAGTAACAACTTTGTTGTTGTTTTGTGGATAAACATGTGATACATAAAAGAAAGGGTAATAGGTTTGATGAGCGCTGGCATGATACATTGCTACTGTTGTATTATATGATTTATAGGCTGATTCTACACTTACGCTTTGTCCATCCCCAAAATCAATATAAGACCCTAAATTGGTAATGATAGCATCCAGTGTATCCACGGGAGCATCGAACTGATAATAGCGCATGCCGATGATGCCGTTGCAGGGTGTTTGCTGCCCTGGCTGAAGGGTGAGGCGCAGGCGCTGGTTGGGCAATAGCGAGAGGGTGCCCACCTGCTGGTTGACGGGGCTGCTGTTCCATATTTGGACAAAGGAAGCTTTGATTTGCTCCGGGGTACCATCGGTAGTATTAGCGATAAAGTTTTTATAGATATCAAAAACACCCTTGGGCCCTTCGTCAGGAGTGAGGTTACCGGCGAAGGTACGCATGTCCAGATCCACATAGCCGCTAAGGGGCTGGAGGTATTGGTTTTTGTATTGGGTAATGATGTCATCCAGCTCACTGCAGGCAATTATGGGTTGTTGCAGCGGTGCAGCACAGGCGGGTATTTGTTCTATTCTTGAACCAAAGACATTATTATCCAGCATATTTAAAATAGCCTGCCTGTCATTGTCAACAAATTCATAGCTGACAATTCCATTCATATTCACATCACAGTTATGATATATATTGTTTAAAAAAGCATTCGGCTGACCATTTAAAGCTTGTAAAATATATTCCCGGTCATTAGAAATACCGTTATAAAGCACCAGCTTATTGGCATTGGCATTACCACCCCAGAGCGCTTTGACATTATTAGGATAAATCTTTTGAGCGTTGCTACCAAAGGTAGCGGTATTGATATCGGTAAAATCTACACCACCATTCAGGCTAACAGGTATTTTGGTCATGGCGCCCAGGTGGTTGCGGTGGCGTATGCTGACATAATAATGGCCGCCGGCTGTAAATGGAAAAGCCAGCATTGCGCTGCCGTTGGTGGCAATCACCTGGCCGTTTCTTTGTACAAAGGCACTCTGGGTAGCTACAATGTTGCAGGAGTCTTTGGCATCGTGGAGCTGTACCCATACCCAGTCTACAACAGCTTTTTCTTTAATGGACTGATTAAAAAAGTCGCTGAACATATAGGCGTTGACCTGCGTTGCATGATGATAGGGGGCCGGCTGGTATTGGGTTATTAGCAAAGGATCACTAAAATAAGGATCGCTGGTAGGGAGCAGCGAAAGTTTCCTTAAATCATCTCTCATCAGCCCTGTCTGGCTGTCATAGGCGCCTGCTAACAACATTTTAAGGCTTAGATAACCTGTTTTGTACTTAAAATCCTGCTTGCAGGGCAGTTGCTCTGCAATGGAGGCATCAGCATTATTATTTAATGTAATGCTAAGCAGCCAGTCTTTATCATTACCGACACCATTATAATTGACTAATCCATTCATATTATAATCTCCATTATTATACACCATCATCAACACATTAACTCCATCTCCCCCTAAACAATTTTCTAATAGATAATCTTTATCATTATACAGCCCATTAAATCTTACATTGCCATTGGCATTACCATCGCAGGGCCATAGCATAGCTTTGTTATTGATAACTTTTTGTGCATTGCTGCCATAAACCGGAGTATTGACATCGGTAAAATCAATAAAAGGAGCATTGCCCTTACTAAGGGCCACTGGCGTTTGGGTCATGACCCCTAAGTGATTGCGATGGCGTACGCTGATAAAATACTGCCCGTCGGGTACCCCGGGGAAGTGTACTCCGCTGCTGCCATCCGGGCTGATGACAAATCCGTCTTTTTGTACCAGTGCGCTTTGGGTAGCAATGATCTTACAGGTATCTATGGCATCGTGCAGCTGCAGCCATACCCAGTCCACGACCGACTGATCGCCTTTGTCAACCAGCACATTTTTATTAATCTGGCTTATTTTATGACTGCCTGTGGGAGTATAGCGTGTCACCAGCAGGGGATCGGTAAAGTAAGGATCGGTGAGTGGTATCAGCTCATATTTGCGTAAGTCATCTCTCATCAGGGCCGGGTTATCCTGGTTGCCATAAGCGCCGCCTAAAAATATTTTTAGTCGTACAGCCAGAGTATTTGTTCCCAGGCACTGCTGTTCAAACTCTAAGTATTCCGTCCAGGTTTTGTGAAAGCCCGTCTGATAGTTGGCGAACTGCTCAAAAGCTTTGTTGAGCTGCAGGTCGGCATCGGTTTGTGGATCGGCTACCGGGCCTTTTTGCTGGAAGCTGGCTTCAAAATCATTTTTGAGTTTAGCATACTGCTGACAGTCGATACAGGTTGTAAGAGGGGTAGCACACTGTAACAGGGAGGGCAGCATCAGGGGCTGTGGTAAAAAGATACACTTGTAAGTACCCTTACACATTGCCGAGAGGGTGTCCAGGGCTCCCTGGCTGATGGTAGTACCATGTATTTGTAATAAATACTCACTCAAGCTGCCGCCAAAGGCCGACTGCTTATACAAAGTCTGAAGGGTATCGAGGCGCTGGCACTGGCAGCTGTCCGGCTTAGTGATAACGGCCTGCAGGGTAAGGGCCGGCTGCTTGTCATAAGGCGCCGGGCTGTTGATCAGGTAGGGGTGACACAGCGCATCGAGGGGAATATTTTTGTTTTGCAAAAATACCTGGATTACATCGGGGAACTGCGTATAGAGCTTACCGTTGTCATTGATGGGCGGTGTTCCGGGTGGCAGGCTGGAAGCGCCCAGGAAATGGTTCTGATCGGCGCCCCCCTTACAGATGGCTACCAGCCTGCTAACCAGCCAGGCGGAGTCCTGTGCATTGAGGGTACCCACCGAAGGGCACTGCTGCAGCTGGGTGATCCAGCTGTCGGCATAGCCTCTGCAGGCGCTGTCATATTGTGCAGTGGCCATTTGGTTAGCGGTATTGACAGCATTGGGGTCACCCTGCGCCAGCTGTTCAAACAATTTACCCAGCTCATCATCTGCCGGATCATTGGCAACGTTGTTAAAATCTATGAACCGTCGCTGATTTCCCTGTTGGGTGATGGTCTGATCGTCTTTTAGGTTACATACTGCTTCGCTGTTGAGGTAGGTGCTGATCATTTTTTTTCGTTCGGTGAGGTATAAGGAGCGGAAGTTTTGCCAGGTCATATCCCAGTCAGCGCTGCACTCCATTAGATCTGTCAGCAGCGGAAGCTTGGGGGTACTTTGCAGGCACTGCTGCTGGGGGCTTTGGGCACAGCCTGCCGCGGAGAGGTTACGGCAAAAGACAGTTGACTGAGCCAGCTGCCACATCGATACCGCCATTGGTGGCTGTGCAGGGCAATTGGCCTTGGTTTTTAAAACGGCATATACGGCCATTTTGTCGATCATGGCTTTTTTATAGACACTCCCTACGCCGGAGAAGAAAGGGTCTTTGTTGATGATATTGATGGTATTGTTCACGGTGTTAAGGTACCCTGCCGCTGAGGCCTGAGCCCAGGTAGCGGTGTGCTGTAGGGTAGCTTCAAACTGGTAGGCAGATGGCAGCTGTTCGAGGGAAGCTTTGAGTTTGCAGAATTCGGGATGGTAGGGCAGCAGTTGTTCAGCCCAGGAGGTTTTAAACTGGCTGACAAAGTCGGTTGTGCTGAGCTTACCGGGACTGGGTACCTCGTTAGCCCCCCACTCATTGCGGTACTCCGCCGGCAGGGGATTGTTACCCACGGTATAACTCAAAGGGTTGCGGTAGCGTTCATCGCCGGCAGGCCCCAAAATATTAAACTCGTTGGTATTAGCCTGTTCGGGTTTGGCATACTGGCCAAAGGGAGGGGTCATATCCAGCAGCATGAGCTGGCGGATGCTGCCCACTGCTTCCATACCCTTGTCGGTACCCTGCTGGCAGAGCTGGTTACAGTTATCCAGGGCCTCCTGGTAGGCAGCTTCCAGCTGGGTGCTGATGTCCACGGGCAGGGGTTCGGTCATACCGGATTGTGCTATAAATTTTTGTACAAAGGCTTTAAAGTCAGCCCCGATGGAGGCTTTACAGCTCTCACAGCTCAGAGCACAGGAGCTTTTTTGTACCAACAGCTGGTACTCGGTATTGTAAAAATCCAGCAGGCTCTTACAGGTGTTTTGTGCCATAAAGAGCTGCTGATAAGCTTTTTTAGCGCTGTCGCTCAAAGCCAGGGTTTTGGTGAGGGTATAGGCCCCTTCGGGCAGCTGCAGCTCAAAGTTTTTATCAAAGAAGCCCTTGGTCTTACCATTGGCATTACACAGCGGATTGTCCCACTGTCCGTTGAGGGTAAAGTTGCTGTCGGTGACGACTAAAGGTTTTTCAAAGCCGGGGATGTTTTTACACTCAGCCGTGAGGGTGATGGTGAGGTTGTAAAGACAGTCATAACATATCTTTTGCTGGTTGCAGTTGAGCAGGCTGAGCTGCTCGGGGTTGAGGGTATAGTGGAATTTATAGAGCCCTGCCCTGGGTACTACCAGCGCCCGGGTGCTGACAATGGAGTTACCGATAACCTGGTTGTTCTGGTCATCGAGGAGCTGTTTGGTAAAATTTTTGGTATTGAAAGAGGGCAGCGGCTGGAGGTTATCCGGTGCCGGCCCTGCCAGGGCGGTAGCGACGGTTCTGCCCTTCATATCGGTGTAGCTGACGCTGTACTGCCCGTTGGGATCTTTGACGAGGTTTTTGGTATAGTGGGCTGCATAGCCGGCATCGGTACCCAGGAGGGCATCGAGCTCCTGCTGTGCCGGCGCTTCCTGGAAGTAGCGGGTCTCATGGCTACTGCCCAGTCGGTGATCTGGTCCTACGCCACTTTGTGCCACTACGGTGCCATCGGGTCCGTAGCGAGTCTCGCTGAAGGGGATACCTTTCGCATCGGGCAAAAAGCGTTCGGGGCTGGTGGGATCGGCCGCTTTTTCATTGTTGGCAGAGTAATACTGAGCGGTGCCGTACTGGTTGTCCAAAGGGGGCGCCGGGTTGCTGCAGTTGTCCTGGTTGAGCTTGAGGCCGTCATAGAGCTCTTTGGGGTATCCATTATAGTTGAGTGCCCTGTTGAAACCCTGGGCATAGCTGATCATATGGTTCAGGGTGGGCGAGGGCAGCACCTGCACTACCAGCCTTCCCTGGTAGTCGTAAAAGGACTCTGCTACTACGGTAGTCTGGGTGCTGTTGTCTTTGGTGAGGCTCTGCCGGTTGCGCAAGGTACCGTCGAAGTACTGAACGACGGACTTGCGTTTACCTTCTTCAGCAAAGGAGGTGGAGGCCTGCCAGTTGAGGTTGTTCTCATGTCCGTTGAAGCTGTAGAAGACGGTGTTGCCATTGTTTTGCCAGCTCCACTCACCTTCGATGAGCTGCCCACTGCAGGTGAGCTGTACGGGCCGTACCCGTACAAATAACAATCCGGGTCCGTCGTAGAGCAGGGGTATGGGGTAGCTGAGGGTATGGAGGGTGACCCTGCTGGCATTGTTGTCAAATATTTTTTCAGGGAGGTACAGTTCATTGCCTTTTTTATAGTCATCGATGGCGCTCTGGTCGATCCATGCCCACTCCAGGTCGTAAGCTGTGAGTCCGGTGTGGGGATCCTGCCAGGCGGCGATGAGCTCTCCACTGCCGTTATCGGGGGTGAGGGAGAGTCCCTGGATGGGTTTTTTACAGTCGAAGACATAGTCCCGGGTGGCGGTGAGGCTGTTGTCCAGTCGTAGTACTTTGGTAACATCCCAGTCAACATTTTTATTGATGGCGATGATCTTAGCCTGGAGCTTAAAGATATCTTTTAAGAACAGCCGGGTGTCGGAGGTAGGCAGTAAGCCCTGAGTCAGTGAGTAGTCGAGGGTGAAGGTATGCAGCTGCTGGGAGGCTTCCATCTTTTGGTTGTAGAGGGTAAGCTCCAGGGTGAAGGAGGCTTTAAAATCCGAGAGGATCATAAAGGGGCTTTGTGGGTCGGGGGAGAGGGACAGGAGGTTATGAATGAACTGTGTCTTTTGGATGGTTAGAAAAGGGTTGGGCTGGTCGGTGACGGTGCTGAGGGCTCCTACCTGGAGCTCTCCCTGGCTGCCCAGCAGGGGCTGGGTGAGGGTAGGATCGGTGGCAGCCACCGCAGCCCGATATCCTCCCAGTAACAGTATCAGCAAAGCCAGTGTTTTAGTAACCTTTTTCATCATATACTAAATATTTTAATATTATTATATATTAATAACTTAAATGATATATTAAGTTTTGTAATCCCCCCGGTCTTTTTTTGCAAGAAAGATCCGGGGGAATTATGAACTGTTGCAATTAACAGTTCAGGTGCATTTTCCGGCCGGTGAGGACACCGGCCGGGGCGGCGAAACAGAACAATTTAATGTCATTCAAAATGCGCTACAATGGTATTGATCACCGGTTTAAATGTCATGATAGCGTAACTTGAAGATTTCTGTGTTTTTGGATATTTTTTATCTGAAGACCGATCATAAAAATTATAATCAAATCCTGTAACAGCTGCTATTCTGTAAGTTGATCTGGCATCTGGCCCATAAACCATTGATCCTGGTGTAAAATGTGAACTCCACACTAATGCATATTTGTAGAGCGTTGTGTCGGCATATTTACCAACTCTATTTTCAATGATATCTTTTTCAACAAATTCATAGCGGTAAGGGTAGGCTTCTGACATGTAGTCTTCCATTTTTTGATTAGCTTTTGCGGATACTGTAAATTTTTCTACCAATAGAATTGTTTTTTTAGGAATAAAATCTTTTGGAATCCATTTGTCTCCATTTTTAAATGTCATAGTAGCTAACTTTGAAGAAGATACCATGCAATTTGTTAGTGTTGCTAATACACAGGTAAATAGAAGTAGTAAGTTTATTTTTTTCATTTTATTTTTTTAAAGTAGTATTTAATTTTTTTGAGATAAATATTTTACACTTTATTGCCAACCTGAAGCAGCAAAATGTGACTTAAAGTTTCTGTATTCATGGCAGATTCTCTTTATTTCGAATAATAAATTTGATAGTCCTTGAATTTGCTTACCGGTTTACATCGGCCATTTTCAAAAAAGATGTATTTATTTTCATCATAAATTTCCTGCGAATAATTTTCAAAACGGTAATTGGAAAATTCAACTGTTAGCGTATTCTTTTTAGCGGGTAAATTTTGTTGTTGTTCTTCGTCAAAAAAAGCCGGTTCATCGAAATCATATGTTATTTTTTGTAAAAGATTTTGTTCGGAATTATAGGTAATTACAAACTTATTGAAAGCTGCCTGAGGATTTGATCGGGTAAAGACGATGTTGCCCATTTCGTCTGTAACCGATGTGGTAATTTTATATTGCGTTGCGTAATTTTTTAAAAGGCTGTCCATAGCATCTCTTAATGGTAAAATGTATCCGCTATTGTTGGTGATTGGGTTTGATACAATAATGAATTTATCTTTATGATAGGCTGCTATAAAAAATGAGTCGTTCTGCATTGTTTCAATATCTCCGAGTATATATTTTGCCTTTTTGCCGGCCATGGTATAGGTTCCGTTGAGCTGATCTTTAAAGGGCTCACCATTGGCAGTGTCGATTGTGTAGTTAAATTTTACATCGAATGTGATGTATTTGAGTGTATCGTAATTTTTATAAATGTTTGCTAAAATTTGTGGGGCTGATTTCGTTTGTGCATTGGCAGAAAAGAGCAATGCAAAAAAAGCGATTATGCATTGCAGTGATAGCCTATACGAAAATATGCTGGTTAACATTTTGAAAAAATATTTTTTCGATTTTGTTGAATAATGATTCCAATGCTGAAGGGCTGCCGGATGGGAGCGGTAGCTCCGTTCCGAATTTATTTCGGAACGGACTACAAGCGGACAGCCGGTACTGTTGTTGAAGATTGTATGTGGCTGATAGCCCCAACTGTTGTTATTTTTATTGATTAAATATTTCATTTGACTGAGTTATTGAATGGTTTTTTGTAATGCGCTTCGAGTTTCTGTGATTGTTTTAATGCCTTGTTCGGTTTCTTTTTTTACCCGTATCAACGTGCCATCATCATCGTATTCATAAAAGGTTGAATAATTATTTTCATCTAATTCGGCCACCAGTCGAAGGTTAGATGAATGGTACACGAGGCTTTTCATATTGGCATTGAATGGATGCAGGCGGATATCGTCGAAAAAGACAGGTACATTGGTATTGTTGTTAAATTGAATGTTGATTTGCGTTGCATCGGATGGTATGATGAACGCTGATTCATACCGCTGCCACCCTTCGATAATACTGCCGGCAGGTTTGAAGGCTACAGGGAGCTCTTTGGTTCCTTCATAAGAGATTGTGATATTGTGGTTTACGTAGCTGGAACATTTACAATCGTTGGTGTTTTCTTTTACCCAGCCGCTGAGCAGCATTTTTTTGCCCTGGATAGGGGCAAAAGTATCTGTAAGGGCATTGGCAAATACCTGTGAGGAATCTAACCGGGTACACCAATATGTTGTAGTTATTATATTATTCTGTGTTAATGCATAATCATTAAGTGAATAAAGCACTCCTTTTGGTACTAAAACATAATCTAGTGCGTCTGGTGTTTTCCAAAACAGATTGCCAAACCCTCCGGCGTGTGTGTCTACATAATCTACCTGAATATTGTATACCTGGCCTTGATTGAGTGTTATTGTTGAATAACCGACAGAGGGATTTACGGGATCCCAGTTATTAATTTTTAAGACTCCGTTTATCCATAGCCTTATACAATCATTGTTGTGTACCATGAAAGAATATTCACCTGATACAGGAGCCTGCAAATATCCTCTCCATCTTGCAACAAAATTGCCCCAACCTATATTAGCCGGAGGGGGATACATACCGGGGCTATTGCCCAGATTAACATTGGGATCAATCCTGGTAACTGTAAATGGGTTGTTATCTATATTGGCAAGGGCCGCATTTGCCTTAGGCATCATTTTTTTGTTATTTTTCTCTGCCGGATATTTGAGATATTTTGCCGTTAGACCCGTACCCTTTTGTAATACTTTCGTAATTTTATAACTAAATGAATCTATTTTTATTCTCAATCCATAACGCTTGTCTGCCTCTTCTATACTTACAACAGGGGCTTGAAATGCCAGGTTTTCCCAGGCGTTTACTCTAAGGCTGTATTGGCCGGAGTGTTTTTCGGATGCATCGATGTGTTTTTCAATATCTTTAAAATTGATATGACGGTGAGGCTTACACGAAATGCAATTAATGGCTGTCTGGTAATCATAATCTTCAAATCCGTCGTACATTATTTCTCTTACTCTTGCATTGTTGACTGATGCAACAGGTAAGTGCTGGTTGTAGCCATAGAGCCCTGAATTGTAGCGGCCGAGGGGGTCTTTGTTTTCAATTTCATATCCTTTGCGGTTGAATTGAGTGATAGTGCTGTTCCAAATCCACACATCGTTGGCGGTTGTATTGCGTTTTAGATATGGGTTGGCAAATAGCCAGAAATTTTTAAAATTGCTGATAGCGCCGGCCGTACGTGTGTCGATGGGTTGTGTAGGGTCGGTTTCTTTTCTACTGCTCAAATACGTGAAGGTGGTATCAGCCCGCCAGTTGCCCAGTATGCCTTCTACATAAGGGTTCATGGCTTTTTTGGTGAATTTGGAGAGGCAGAAGATTGCGTGAAACGATGTGTCACTGCATTTGGCTACTTTTTCATCCGGGGTAGGTATGTACCCGTATGAGTAGGCTTTTGTGCAGTCGTAGTATTCTACATTGATCAATGGAGCATTAATCGAAGCAGCTGAATTAATATCCAAATTTACCCCTTTAGCAAAAAAGCATACTTTGGCATCATGCTTGTAGTCATTTTGATCAAGCATACTTATTTTTATAGCCGGAGTATATTGTTTTGACAGGTTGAATTTATCTTTAATCATTCCGGTAAGTATGCCGGTTAACTCAATACTATTATCAATAACATTATCATTAATGTAATCCTTGTTTGAAGAATTAAGTGGTTGTGTGCCGGTAACAACTACCTGATCATAGTAGCCATTGCCTTGAAGCCCGTCAAAATGCTTATATTGCCAATCGGAGCTATAATCTGGCGACCATTTTCCCAACATCCTGTTGATTACAAAATTATTATTGCTGGTATTCCAATAAGTATGTGGATTAATGCTTGTATGGCCCAGTGAATTTTCATTGCCATGCGTATTTTGGTAAAAAAAGTAATGCTTTACTTTATCTTTATTCTTGAAATCAATATGTGAATGAGCATATAGATTTAGCTTTGCCGATACAATTGTTGTATTTAGGTTAAGGGTGTCTAAATCAAAGCTAATCCAGCTTTTTTGTTTTCTTCTACTAGGGAAGGGACCAAAAGGATAGTTATCATATCCAAAACTTTGCTTTCTGGCCAAAAAATATTCCGGTTTTGGAAAATGTGTAGCCTGGTAGTTACACCCGTTGCAGTCCGATCTATACAGTCCTAACGAGTAACTGTTATTCGGGTGCAATATAGTTGTCTTAATAGGAGCCCATTTAGTTTGCGTTACAATAGAATCCTTTGCATAAAAATCATTATCTACCCTCCAGTGGTCTTTAAAAGTAGCGGCGGTGGCCTGGATGACATTGGTATTGTTATCGAATACCAATTGCCCATTTCCATTAATAGGATTGTTCATGCTGGTAATACTGCCTACAGTTTGGTCGAGCATATTTCTATGGCCGCTACGAATGATTCTCACACTTACATTTTCTGCGGTATAAGGATTACCGTATGCATCCATAAATACGAACTGTGGTTTAATAGAGCCTCCTTTAGCAGTATTTACAACCCAGATTCTGTTTTCGGTATTTTTGGGTAAATAGTTGTTGAAAAGACTGGGAACATCGCATGGGTATTGTTTTTTCGGTCCTTTATTGTTTTCTGAGAAAACATAGAGTTCATCACCACTTTCAAAAACGCTCATGTCAATGGGAGTCTCTAACAGGCCTTTGCGAAAGGTGCAGTTTTCATAAACGGCATCTATGTTTTTATAGGCCGGCCCCATACCGCTATAAGCCCAGTGTGCCGGATAGTTGAATTGATAAACAGGTTTATCGTGTTCGTTATTGGTTCTGGTAATAACAGGATTACCTGTTTCGGCATCATATACCAGATTTTTTGTGCTTACCATGCTAAGTTTATCAATATTGACCACACTATCCAGTATGCCATAATGGTTCACAATTTTTAATAGAGCGGCAGAGCGATATATCGTACTTTCATTTACAAATGGTTGTAAAATATTTGTTACGGGAATGGGTAAAATACCTAATATAAAGAAGTCGAAGTTGACACTAATATTTTTAGTAACTGTTTTTGAAAAATGCTGTCTGAAATCGGCCATTAATTCAATATCTCTACCTATTAAGCTATTGGGATTAACTATGCCATCGGCTTTATTAATGGTAGGAAACAGGTGGTTGAATTGGTAGGTGTTGTCGGTTGTTTTTTTAACATTGTAAAAATTATGTGTATAAGATATGGCATTGACAGAGTCTAAAGCACTATATACTGCCTGTGTTTTTGTTTTTCCATTCATGTCATTCATCTCAACCAGGAAGCCCTGTGACTGGGTGACATTTTTTTTCATGTCTAATTTCAATAATTGTATGATAGCTTTTGGCTCATATTTTGCATTTGCTTCAGGATCTGTCAGGGGTGTGCAGGCAGATTTGAAGGGAAAATCTTTGGTTGTATAAAACTCTGTAACCTGCCTGGTAGGTAAATTTTTTACTGTATCCCGATGAATGGATAAGACTTCTACCCGGCTGTAGCCTACTAATGGAGATGGATAGAAGGCTTCTCCCAATGGCATTTCGACTGCTCCGAAATCGTAGGGACCACCTTTGTTATGGTTCATAAAACGCATAATTTCTTTATGCGGATTTTCATCAGAACCGATGGAGGGTTCCCACGAAGCTACACCACTACTAACAGTTGTTAGTTTTTCGCCAATCATTTCAGTTGTTGTGTATTTATATTCCTGACCATAAGTGGCATCATATTGGCCGGTCATTTTATTCCAGTTGTCATTGATGGTGACACGTTTGACTCTCAGACCTCCACCATATTTTGTAAAGTAAGGGTTGGTCAACCGGGCAAAAGATTTGGCTGTTTCAACTTCCCGGCATTTTTTACTCAATTTTAATACATTATCTTCTCCAATTTGTAATGCCATGATGGAGGCTACCATTCCTGCCAGGGCCATTATTACTCCTTTGAGTCCGCCATTTTCACTTACATCATAGCCGGGATAGGCTTTACCGGGCAATTGTTGCTTTAAAAATTGCAGTGCCTGCTGTACCATAGGAGTTTGGCCATTGTCAAGTTTTTTAACTTTAACATAGGCTATTTTACCTTCTGTATTGGGTACGAGGCCAACATTTTCAATATCTGCATATACGGGAATATTTTCACTGCCTGATAGCCCGGGTTTGGGAGGCATTACTACAGCTAATCTCATGTATAGCTGCTTCGTATTTTCAAAATATCGGGCTAGTAATTGTTTTTGTTGCTCAATTGCATTATTTCCTGTGATTGCAAAGGGTAATTGTACGTAAACATAATCACATTCAGTATTTCCTGTATAAATGTTTTTGTTTTTTTGTTGATTCACATCAGGATTATTGGTATTTCCAAATCCGAGGATTTGGTACATACCTGCGGCTCTTTTATTTTGTACATAAGCATAGTCATCCGATTCGTAATCAACATTAATGGTTCCACCGGATGGGAGTAATATTTTATTCATAACCCAGGCAGCAGCGTATTTGTCTGCCTTTGTTTTATCCTGTATGCTGTAAGGATAGTCTGCATTATTAAGCCCGGCAGGGTTGTTGTCATTCCCGTCTTTTACCGGCTTGTAATTCCCCCAACGATCGTTGTAATTATAGTTGTAATCCGGATTTTTATCTTGTGGGTAATAAAATGCGTATTTGTTTTTGGTTTTTTTCTGATTGTTGTTGTAGCTGACCCAAATACTATCAAGTGTTAGTTTTCCAGATCCGACAATACTGTTGGTAGATCCATCTGTATTTTTACATAATTTATAGCTTTGAAAAAACTGTATGGTTTTTATGGGTTTTGCATAAGCGCCGAGTTTCATTAAATCGCCTTTTGAAAAGAGGCAGATTTTATCTAACCGTTGCATGCCCCAGTTAGGGTCTACACCGCCATGTTGATTTTTTACCTGTCTTCCATCTTTGCGATCATTTTTAACATAAAACCTTGCCACCATATTTTTTGACTCAATAGAATAGAGATACCACATTTCTCGTTCACCATATACGTAATGGGCTTTATCATCTTTGTTATCAGTTTTTAAACCTTCACTGTAGGAAGCTGAATCCTGGGAGAGAGGTGTACGCCATTTATAGTTATTGTATTTTGAATAATTAAATTTAATTGCATCACCCATATCATCTTCTGTAACCCCGTCTCCGGTAACATCTACATAGTTGGGAGATATTAATTCTGTTAGTAAAAAGGAGTGAGGATAGGCCGGTGTTTCATCCTGTTGCATATACCAGTCTCTTCCTTTGGTATTATCCGGACTGTCATCGGTATCGGGTTTATATTTACTTTTGCCGGTGTTATTATTGCCGTTATCTGTACTGAAGCTTACATCCACTTGTTTGGTATTATAAACCGGGATGCCATACACATATTTACGGCCATCAGCGCCCAGCACATCAATTTCGGAAATATGATGAGCTTTACGATATTTGTCATCTCCTGCATATTCTTTATAACCTGTAAATCGATTGATAGGCGCTGCTTCTTTGTTGCATGGGCCAAAGATAACCTTGCTTTCATCTGGGTTGTATGAGTGAATAAATTTGTCAAAACCCACTCTGGTAGCTTCTTCTGCTGTTAAAAAGCTGATTACCTGTGTACGTTTATCCCTGGAAGCTTTTGCAATATTGTTTTTGTTGATTTCCAGTTCACCTGTTTTATTTTTTGTTTCATCAAATTTTACCAGATTAGGGAGCAGCATGGGAGAGCCGGATCCTATATTAGCCATTTTAAAGCGTACCATATTTTCTTCTCCGATAGCTTTTTGAAAATTGGCATCGGGGATTGTTTTTTCACCGGGATTTTTAAAGTACACAAATTGAGAATCTTTATTATTCTCTTTGAATTGTAGCATGCCTGCCGGTATATTGCTTACTTTCCAGGCGCCGGCTTCGGAAGGGGTATGTACATAACTAATTTCAGCTCCGCCGTGTAAGGTGCCGCCAAACCCTAAATCCACACCCAGGCTATAAGCATCATCTTTGCTGCTTACAAAAGCATCTCTCATGTAGCCAACATCACTTCTGGTAGCTCTAAATGATCCTCCCACACCTTCACCATTGATGCTAAATACGTCGTATGTATATACAGGCAGGGCAATAGCGGGTGAATTGGGCGTATAAACTCCTTCATTCATGCGGTTAAAATCCAGTAGCGCACCTGGTTCATTATTGGCTTTTTGATAATGAAGCATGCCATAAGCAGGGTGTCGGGTTAATTGATCTTCCGGTGCAATGTAGGTTTCGGCATAATATCCTGAAATCCTCGGATGGGGGTTGACACCGTAAATTTCGCCACCCAGTGAAAAGGAGAGGTTGTAACTTTTTCTGGTAAATGTATTTTTAATAGACGGAACAATAGTAGGGTAGGCAAATGACAAACTGGAACTAAATGTACTTAGCGACCCTGATAGTTCATTTACTTTATATGCTTTTGAAGCGTCTCTTTCTCCGATTACTTTTGATTTGCTTATACCTGCGTCCAGGTGCATGCCTTGTAAGCCCATACGTGAGCTGTAAGTATAGCTGGCGCCTAACGATCCGCTGATACCTGAAATACCGTCAGATTGTGTCAGTGATGCTTTAATACTTGGGGTTATGGAAGCTCCGTTGCGTGAGCTGGCATTTAATTCGGCACCAAACGATAGACCGGCTGTTTTTTCATCTTTTGCGTTGATAGATAAATTGATAGCAGGATTTATACCGATTTCGGTAGCAACACCGAGTTTATTATTGAAGCTAACGCCTGCATTGATATTCACGCCAGCATTGAGCCCAACTTTTGGAAATCCAAACAGTTTTAAGCCGGCACCTGCTGATACACCCCAGGTTTTGTCCGGTCTCATGCTTTGTCTTTTTAGAATCGTGTCTTCTCCGTTAAATTCATCGGGTAACCCACGCATGTTTCTCATAATGGTGCCCGGGTTGATATTCCAGCCAAGGCCTACCCAGCTGGCTTCCTGATCCATGGTAATGCCGCTGTTATAAAATAAATTTATCGGATAACCGCCTACATCTAACAATGGGATGTTATAAGAAAAATCGCCGGTGAATAGATCTACCATATTGTTGGCCTCTACCGGTTTAAAACTACTCATCTCCGGCTGCCCCGGACCACCGGCCGGTTGTAAGGTTATCTTTTTTATGGCAGATTTGACTTCGGGTATTGTAGTACGGGTATTTTTGGTATTTTGATAATTTTTTTGTATATTCTTTTTATTTACATATTCTGTATTATTTATACTTGTATTTTCTTCATTATTAATAAATAATGAATTATTAAATTTTGATTTATTAGTACTTTTTTTACTAAAATTATTAGTATTATAATAGTTATTAAAATGGTTATTAACAGCTTCTCTGGCTTTGATGCCTGAAAGGCCGGATAACAGAAATAAGGATATAAAACCCAGCGCTATTTCCTTTTGGTATTTTGCAGATAGTAGAGTCAGCATATTTAATTTTTTTTAAAATATTATTTTGTAATAATTTTCTTAGAATTATTGATAGTTATAAATTTCAAATCTCATAGCCCAGGTTTCCTGCCTCGAATTGGTAATTCTGGCTTCATATACCTTATTTTTTTGCAGTGAAAATGATTTTTCTACATTAAATTCAATCAAATTTTCTCCCGGCTTTAGCGATACTGTAAAGTAATGTGCTTTTTTCTTCTCGTTTTTCAAGTCTATAATTTCTACTTTCGCAACACTATCGGTTGTTTCATTAACATAAGAAATTTTAAGTACTCCATTGGGCGCTACACCTTTCTCCGGATCACTTTTTTTCATTTTTACAAAAGGTGTCTGCGCTATTCTATTTTTTACATTACTATCCGGGGATACTTTAAATGTCCATGTTTCAGATTTGCCTGCATACGCCTTTTCATCTCGGGCAATTACCTGCCAGGCGTACCACTTATCTTTTTCAAAAGGCAATGATGCAGATGTATAGTTCAGCACATTATTGTATAAATTATTTTCTGAGTAAAAAGGAATATTTTCTTCAATGGCTTCCTGTGCCAGTTGTCCACTCTTAATCTCACAGATTAAAATATCATATTTCAACCGGGCAAAGGCTCCCTGAGGGGTAGGGGCAGTCCACGAAAATTGAGTGGGGTTATTTTTTAAGTAAGAGCTGTCAGCAGGAAATATGAGCATGGGAGGGCTTAAAGCTTCCACATCAAAGGGAATACATTCCTCTGCAAGGCTTGTTTCTCGTGATGCAATACTGGTAAGCGAATAACAAACGGTATAGTTGCCAATGGGTATCAAGCCTCGGAAACTGTTGTCTGCTCCACTGTTAAGATAGTTGTATTGAATAGGAGTCAGTATATTAACATTCAATTGTTTAGCGCCGGGAAGTAGTGAGAAATAATTGCTGCTCGCCGTGAACACTTCCTGGCCGGTTATCCGGTCTTGCAGAGCCAGTTCAAGCCGGCAGTCATATTGTTTATCTGTACCGTTTACTACCAATACATTCCACAGTTGATCTTTTTGTATGATGCCAACTGAGGGAACATTTGCCTGTAAGGTAATTTGTGCTATGGTAATCCGTTGAATGATTACCAAAAACAGTAACACAAGCAGTAATTTTTTCATTCTTATTATTTAAAATGTTCTATAAAAACTTATTTTACCCATATCTACCGGCCTGAGTGTTCGATTATAAGCTGGTAAATATGTTTTGTCATAATTCAATTGAATATTTCCAATTTTTGGTATGTACACATTAACTGCGCCGCTACCTCCAATCAGTGTTTCTTCCTGGTTTAATCTGTTATGCCGGATACTGCCGCTAATGGTTAATTTATTATTGAATTGATAACTGATTAGTTGCTCCAATGTAAAAAGCCGTAAATCTCTTTGTTTTGTAACGATGGCGCTACTTTGCAGCGTAAATGATGTAAGAAAAAAACTTTGATTTAACGTAATACTGCTGGCATTAAAATAGATAAAGCCACTATCGTTGCTGGTATTATAAAATTTTGTAAAAACAGCATTGGTGTTCATGGCCAGTTTCCTCAACTGATAATTATGGCTTGCCACGGCATTGAAAGTATTGTATTGGTTTTCTGAAAGCACATCGTTATTGCTCAACGATAATTGTGAAGAAGGATAGTAGCCGATCGATATAAACGGATATTTGGGTATTCGAACAGATGCCTGTATAGATTTAAAGATGGTTTCGGTATTCCAGGATGGTAAAGCGATTGGGTTTGCAAAATCATTTTTTCTTACTGAACCCTCCATATTTATTCTGTTTTTCCAGATAGGCTGATAAATTTTTACCATCCAGGCTTCCTGGTTGACGCCCATCGGATAAATGTTAAATGACTGAAAATTTTCACCCATTTTTCTATAGTGTGCTGTTAACCTGGTATGGGTTTGCGGATGTTCGCTAAACAGTTGTACACTGTAGGCTTCATTATTATGAATTTTTAAGTTAAATGCTTTGTCGATCAGATCCGAGGAGGATGGAATGGGGGATTTGATATTGCTAAAGGATGATTTTGCAATTTCTGCCACTAAATAATTATTTTCATTGATAGCAATTCTGGCTTCAGCTGCAATACCAACTATTTTTTGTAAAGTGATATCGTTGTTTTGTGCAGTGAAATTGAAAATTGATTTTTTACCATTATAAAATGTAATGATAAAATTATTTTTTTCTTTTTGTCCAATACCGGCTCTGATTAAATATAATGACTGGTTGGGTTGATTGGTAGTATTATTATTAATGATAAAATCCCGAAAGCGGTAATTGATTCTCCCCGCTGCAAAGGCAAGGTAAAAGGAGGATGGATTGACTTCAATGTTAGCGCCGGTAAGTGAAATGTTTTTTACGGTTAGATCAGAATAGTTCACCCAACTTCTGCCGATGCCTATCTGTCTAACGCTTAGGAGTAAACGCTGTAATTTGGAAAGTTCATTTTTCGCAATCTCATGGTTTTTCATAAATGCGTAAAGCCCGGAACTATTGCGCAGGCTATTGATTTCCTGATAAATTTTGTTGGTAGAATCCCGGATGTTTTGAGCAGTTTTTGTAACCCGGTTTTTGTAAGTCATTAATTCTTCTTGTAAGGCAGCCAGCTTTTCCTTTTTTTGATTATACTCCTGCACTAAACAATCTGCCTTTGACAAAAGGCTGTTTTCACTAAGTTGTTCAAGATTGGGTAATTGCTTATTGGTTACGGCATTTACAATCTTTTGGGCATCGGTAACCGGCTTTGACTGAAGCAGTTGATTTTTTAACTGTTCTTCTTTAGCTTCAACCCATTCCTGCAAGTTTGATGCTTTGTTAAACCATGCCTGCAACTCCTGAACCTGCTTTAGTTTGTCCTGATAGAGTTGCTCATACTGTAATAACTCATCCGTAGAGATATTGTTTTTTACTTTTGACTGCAGGTCATTTTTAATTCTATCTAATATTTGAGATCTGTTAAATTGTATGTTTACGTCTGTAATGTTTTTAAAATAGGAAGAGTTACTATTGCGATGAGACAGTGTAATGTTGAAAGGATATTTTTCCTTTATAATAAACCGGAGAGAAGCCTGGGCAAATTGCTGTATTAAGTCATTTTGAGCAAAAGGAGTATCAATATAGCTTCTGTAGCTGCTGGAATACAAAATATTACCATTTACCTGTATAAATGCAGGCGTTTTTGGCGGTATAGAAGTTGCAGGCTTTGGCAGGGTAGTATCTTTCTTCAGTACATTATATAAAATTTTATTATTTATAATATTTTGTACATTAATATTTTGGGCAATGCAAAAGCAATGATTCATGATAAAAAAGAATAATATATAAGTTTTGGCATTAAACATTACTGTTGTTGTAAAGTTTTCGTATCAATAATTTGTTAATTTTTGTAGTGTGATTGCAAAAGTCATTTAATGCTTGGAGATAGCAATGGGATTTTTCCCACATTTTGATGGGATTTTTCTTCTCCAAAATATTTGGAGAATTCAGAAAAATTTCGTATTGTTTTTTAACATCCTTTGTCTGATATCTATACAATTTCATAGCCTTCATCAATGACCCGATCATTTCCATCAGCTGCAGCAGTAGCCAGTTCATCACATCGGTTGTTGAAGGGATTATCAGCGTGGCCTTTCACCCAAATAAATTTGATAGTAAACTTTTGAGAAAGATTGTAAAACTCAGTCCATAAATCTTTATTTTTTTTACCCCCTTTAAAATCGGTGGCTATCCATTTTTTAAGCCAACCCTGTTCTACGGCTTTTACTACATATTGGCTGTCTGAATATAGGGTGATGGGGATATTATTTTTAGTAAGCGCTTTTAATCCTTCTATAACAGCCATCAACTCCATACGGTTGTTGGTGGTTTTTCTGAAACCTTTTGATAGTTCCTTTCGGTGATTGCCGTACATCAATATAACACCATAACCGCCGGGGCCGGGGTTGCCTCTGGCTGCACCATCAGTATATATGGTAATAGTACTCATTAATAAACTGCCTGAAAAATGGAGGTGCAAAATGGGTTTAGATATAAGTCGTCCAGGCCGATGTATTCAAATTTTTTAAATAAAATATTTTTAAAACGTGAACTGGGCATTTTGGCTTTATAATTATTAAGTATTGAAATTGGTAATGTTATTCTGTTATTCGTAGCTTTTCGAAGGCTTTTGTAAATAATTTCAGAACAATACATACTGTCATCGCTCTGCAAATTAAAACTTTTATCGAATGGTAACCGGGATAAAAAATATTGTTGATAAATTTTATGCAGATGATCATTTTCAGTAGCGGATAAATTATACCGAAATATTCCAAACCCGGTTTTTTTGTTTGGATTTAGAAAACTATCATATGGCTCACGTTTTAATTTTTCTGTCGGGTTGTCTTTACCAGCTATGGCATTGTACACAAAAAAGCTATCAGTTTCCTTAAAAACGATGCCGCTGTGTGAATATATTTTTTCTTTTTTAGAAAGATTTTGTATGCTTAAACTTTCTAAATCGTCATCGCTTCGCAAAATGAGATCGCCATCATTTAATAATTGTTTTGAACTATCAATCAGATGCCAGGATTTTTTTAATGTTGCTTCTTTTGAATCAATATCAGCCGAATGTTGAGGATTTTTACAACTCAATAGCAGCAGTACAGTAAATGCATAAAAATATATACGAAATGGCATTAATGAAGATATTTAAACCCAAATTATTATTTCAGGCACAAATTAATGCGAATTACATGAATTTTTATAAGTATTAGTAATTTATACAGGGCATTTTTTATGAAAACTTTTAATCAGCTAAAATAATTCGTGTACTGCAGGGCGTTAGTGTGCAGTAAATTCAACTTTATCAAGACCAATGCCGGTTCCATTGCTACCGTTGGGGCCGCTATTGGGAACATAATATCGAAATGCAATTCTTGTTTTTTGTGGCGCCGGAAAACCATCTATGGTGATACTGTATTGTTTCCATTCTCCCGGGTAGGCGCCAACACCTGTTTTAATAAGATTAGGATTGATTTGCAATAATAATTTATTGAAGTTGCCCACGCTATTACTGTCTATGCCAACATCAGCGCTACTGTTAACCGTATTCATACGTACTTCCAATCTGTCGGCGTAATCAGCCGGATCCTGATAGGTTCGGGTATAAAAGCTAAATACATCTCCATTTTTAACGGTCATTTCGGGTGTAATCAACCAATTGCTACAATTAGCAATTTCAGCGCCGCAATCGTAGGTAGTCATAATAAAATCTGTACCGGAGTAATTGCCGGAGAGGGCTTCAAATCCATCAGCGGTACCTTTTTTATTTTCATAATAATATACACCCTGCTTCCATGAAACCGTACCAATCGGTTTGGAATTGTTGGCAATAACCCATCCCCGTTTAAGGGCATTCGCAACTGTATCGAACTCTTCAGTATAAGAATAGTTGGGTTTAGTTACAGGCTTCGAGTCTTTGGTACAGGCAAACCCAATTAGGATGACTGCTGAAACGGTTGTTAAAAAGATTAATATTTTAGTTTTCATTACTGAGTTTTTGGAGGTTGTTTATTGAGCGCTTACATATGATACTTCGTCAATACCGATGACAGTTTTATGGAGGTTGGTATAAAAAATATCAGCATCATTCTCGATGGTTATACCACCTATAGAGTTAACGAAATATCTAAAAGCAAATCTTCCCTGTACGGGTTTTTCTAATCCTGACACTACTGCTTCAAACCTTGTCCAATCTTTCGGGTAAGCATTAACAGGATCCTGATCAGTTGTTTTTTGTGCAGCATTGATATCTAAAAGTTTGATGGTAAAGTCGCCGGTATTGGCAGCGCTGGTACCAACGTTTAAAGTACCGGTTGAATTTATGTATAATTGCAAGCGTGCAAGACCTTCGCAATAGGTATAAAAAATAATTTTATCACCATTTTTAATTAACTGAACCGGTGATACCAGCCAGCTATTGCAATCCACCATATCTGACGGATCAAATCTTAAGCCTGCGGCAGCGCTGGTGGATACATAGCCGTTAGAAGTATTTTGAGATTGATAGGCATTTTTCCATTTTCTGTCTGCTGACCCTCCCTGATTTTCATCTACACTATATTGCGCCTGATTCCATTCAGGGTAATAAATAGCCATGTAATTGGGCGTAGTTACAATCGGGTATTGTGCTACATCATACCATTTTATGCCAATAGGGTTACTTTTATTAATGGCTCTCCAGCCTTTGTCGTAAGCATCCTGGTAAGTATCAAAACTTTCTTTAAAAGAAGCATCAGGCAGAGGAGGAGAAGTTGCCAGATAAGCATCATCTTTACAGGCCACCAGTAAAACTGAGGAAGTTAAAAACAGACAGACAAGATAGCATATAGAAATTCTTCTCATAGCAGGGTCAGATTTGTAATATTTGAAATTAACAGGTTGTGAAAATAGCAAATTTTATATGTAATTAACAAAATATTATTATATATAAAATATTATTTTAATTTATTAAAAATGTAATATGATATAGATAATATATTGAAAAATCTGCGAAATCATATAAATTAAAACCAATCTGTGTGTATTAACATATTAATCCATAAAAAATCAGTCATATAGACTACACCTGAAATACACCTGTTTTAAAGGGTGCAATATCAGGATTATGATTTGCAGCAATGATACCTTCTGCAATCACTTTTCTGGTATCTGCCGGATCAATAATTGCGTCTACCCATAACCGTGATGCAGCATAGTAAGGTGTTGTTTGCTGATTGTATCGCTGAATAATTTCATTTAATAATTTTTCTTCTTCTTCTTTGGTTATTTCTTTTCCTTTGGCTTTCATAGCTGCTACTTGAATTTGAAGCAGTGTTTTTGCTGCCTGCTCTCCGCCCATAACGGCAATTTTGGCAGATGGCCATGCATAAATAAAACGAGGATCATATGCTTTGCCACACATGGCATAATTACCAGCGCCATAAGAGTTGCCGATGATAATGGTAATTTTTGGTACAACAGAGTTGGCGACAGCATTTACCAGCTTAGCGCCATCTTTTATAATGCCACTATGTTCGCTACGGCTGCCAACCATAAAACCGGTAACATCCTGCAAAAATACCAATGGTATTTTCTTTTGATTACAGTTCATAATAAACCTGGCGGCTTTATCGGCGCTGTCATTATAAATAACGCCACCCATTTGCATCTCGCCTTTTTTACTTTTTACAATAAGTCTTTGATTAGCTACAATACCTACGGCCCAACCCTCAATTCTGGCGTAACCGCAGACAATTGTTTTACCATAATCTTCTTTAAATTGATCAAAACTGTCATCATCCACAATGCAATTAATGATATCTACAACATTATAAGGTTTACTGTTACCTTCACTTTGATAACCATAAATTTCACTTACAGGATGTTTCTTTTTTATGGAGACTACCTTGTCAAATCCTGCGGTAGCAGGTGTTCCCAGCTTTTCCATAATTTTTTTAATTTGTTCAAGGCACTCTTGTTCAGTTTTAAATTTATAATCTGCAATTCCACTTACTTCAGTATGTGTAACAGCACCGCCTAGCGTTTCAATATCAATATCTTCTCCCACCGCAGCTTTTACCAGATAAGGGCCAGCAAGAAATATAGAACCATTACCTTCTACCATTAATGTTTCATCACTCATGATAGGCAGATATGCACCTCCGGCTACACAAGCGCCCATCACTGCTGCAATTTGAGTAATGCCCATAGCGCTCATTTGAGCATTGTTTCTAAAAATACGTCCAAAGTGTTCTTTATCAGGAAATATTTCATCCTGCATAGGCAGATAAACACCTGCACTATCTACTAAATAAATAATTGGAAGCTTATTTTCCATAGCGATTTCCTGCAACCGTAAGTTTTTCTTTCCGGTAATAGGGAACCAGGCGCCGGCTTTTACAGTTTGATCATTGGCTACGATAATGCATTGCCTGCCACTAACATAGCCTAACCCACCCACTGTTCCTCCGGCAGGGCAACCGCCTTGCTCATCATACATTTCGTATCCGGCAAATGCGCCAATTTCTATAAATGGTTTGTCTTTATCGCACAGGTATTGAATACGTTCCCGAGCAGTAAGTTTATTTTTTTCATGTTGTTTATCCACTGCTTTTTTTCCACCCCCTTCATAAATTTTTTCTAATTTTTGTCTGGTGCGACTCCAGGATAATTTCATGGCGTCCTCATTCTTATTAAATTCAATATCGATTGTTGTATTGCTCATATGTATTGTTAGAGAGATTGTTATTGTTATGCAAAGTTAATGTCATTTTTGATTCTTTTTCAATTTGATAATCCTGTCAAGTATAATTTGATGAATAAATTCATGTTTTTTCTAAAAAAAGAAACCTGCAAACTTAAAACATGCTACCTCATATTATTTTAGCATAAGCATTACCGTTGGGTATGCATGTCTACAAATATGCTATGAAAGTGTGTAAATATTAGCACATCATTTATAATAATCTGTTTATTTTTTTTTGGCATATATTTTTTATATAAATGAGTAGTCATAAATATTTGCTTAACGTAAAAAAGTTTTATAAAATGAAAACAGTTTTGAGTAGTTCATCAAAAGGTAACACTAGGGGTGTCGTAAGAGCGAAAGGTGCTACCAGTCAGAAAAATGCAACTGAAGGGTTGCAGAAATTATTCTTCGATGGTTTAAAAGATGCCTATTACACCGAGAAGGCAATTATGAAGGCAATTCCAAAAATGATAAAAAAATCTTCTTCAGAAGAATTGGCAACTGCACTGAATGAGCATATGTCGGTAACACAAGAACAAATTTCAAGATTGGAAGAAGTGTTTAATACAGTAGGCAAACGGGCACAGACAAGAAAATGTGAAGCAATTGAGGGGTTGATAAAGGAAGGAGTGGAAATTATGGGAAGTGCAGACGAAGGTGTAGTACGTGATGCAGGAATAATAGCTGCTGCACAAAAAATCGAGCATTACGAAATTGCTACTTATGGAACTTTAAGCGCATTTGCAAGAGCTTTAGGTGAAGATGAAGCATTGTCTTTGTTAGAAGAAACACTGTCCGAAGAAAAAGATGCAGATGAAAAACTTACTGAGATCGCGGAAAGCTCCATAAATGTGCAAGCGGCAGGGGAAAATGGTGACGATACTGTAAATGAAAATGGAGAGGAAAATGGTGAGGTTAGAACAGTCGCAAAAGCCAAAAAGGGCAAAAGCTCATGAAAAACAATCAGGTTCATATTGAATGAAAACGATTGGACGAATGATTAATCGGATTAACTCAAAAAACAAACATTATATAACTTATTAAAAGTAACATTATGGATCTGATTTGTTTTTCTCATTTGCGTTGGAACTTTGTTTATCAACGACCACAACACCTGATAGGTAGGTTTACCCGGTATTATCGTGTGTTTTTTATTGAAGAACCCGTGTTTCACCATCAGGAAGATAGATATATCATTACGCAAAGTAATGAAAATGTTTGGGTCATAACACCTGCATTAAAAATTACGTCTACCAGCGATGTTGAAAAAAGACAACGTACCATTATTAGTAATCTTATGGATGATAAAAATATTCATTACTATGTATTATGGTATTACACGCCTATGAGCCTGCCGATTAGTAAGCACTTAAAACCTCAATTGACTGTGTATGATTGCATGGATGAATTATCAGCCTTTAAATTTGCTGATCCACAGATTAAGAATTTGGAAAAACAGCTTTTTCATAAGGCGGATATTGTATTCACCGGTGGGTACAGTTTATATCAGTCAAAAAGCTCCCTGCATCATAATATTTATTTTTTCCCAAGTAGCATTGAAAAAGAACATTTTGCAAAAGCCCGCCTATCACTAGACGAGCCTGCCGACCAACAAAATATTCCTCACCCTCGTTTAGGATTTTTTGGAGTAATAGATGAGCGATTAGATATTGATTTGATTGAAAAAATTGCTGCTGCAAAACCCGACTGGCAATTTATATTTATCGGCCCGGTGGTAAAAATTGACCCTGCGGCTTTACCGCTAAAGCCCAATATACTTTATCTGGGCTGCAAGTCTTACGCCGACCTGCCTGCCTACCTGAATGGCTGGGATATTGCACTTATCCCTTTTGCTTTGAATGAAGCTACACGTTTTATCAGTCCTACCAAAACGCCGGAATATCTCGCTGCCGGCAAACCCGTTATCTCAACAGCAATTAAAGATATTGTAAATCCATACGGAACAAAACAATTGGTACATATTATTCACAATGAACAAGAGTTTATAGAAGAATCTCAGCAAATATTGAATATGCCTTCGGCAAAAAGGAGAAAATGGCTGGACGAAGTTGATGAACATCTGACAGATCATTCCTGGGACAAAACCTGGTATAAAATGCATGAACTTATTAAGGATGAACTGAGGAGAAAGCAAAAAATATTAACCTTAAAAAAGCAAGCCTATGTTTGACTATTTAATAGTGGGAGCCGGATTAGCAGGAGCCGTATTGGCAGAAAGACTGGCTTCACAATTAGGAAGAAAAATTTTAATTGTAGATAAGCGAAACCACATCGGCGGGAATACTTACGATTATTATAACCGTGAAGGTATTTTGATACATAAATACGGCCCACATATTTTTCATACCAATTCAAAAGATGTATTCGACTATCTAAGTCAATTTACGGAGTGGCGATCCTATGAACATCATGTATTAGCAAGTGTGGATGGGCAACTTGTGCCCATACCTATCAATCAAAATACCATCAATTCTTTGTATGGCCTCAATCTTGCTCCTGAGCAGGTTCAGGAGTTTCTGGAATCGAAAGCCGAGAAAATAGAGCGTATAAAAACTTCAGAGGATGTAGTTGTAAGTGCAGTTGGAAGAGAATTATATGAAAAGTTCTTTAAAACTTATACTCGAAAACAATGGGACCTGGACCCTTCGGAATTAGATGCATCTGTTACAGCCAGAGTGCCTACAAGAACTAACAGGGACGATCGTTATTTTACAGATACCTATCAGGCAATGCCATTAAAGGGATATACCTATATGTTTGAAAAAATGCTTAACCATCACAATATCAAAATAATGCTCAACGCCGAATATAAAGAAATTATTGCCGAGGTAAAATTTAAAAAATTAATTTATACCGGCCCAATCGATGCTTATTTTGATTATTGTTACGGTAAATTACCCTATAGATCAATAGATTTCAAATTCGAGACACTGGATGCAGAGTGGCATCAGCCTACAGGTACGGTAAATTACCCTACTACACAACTATATACAAGAATTACAGAATTTAAGCATTTAACCGGGCAAAGGCATCCGAAAACGACTATCGTATATGAGTATCCAACGGCAGAAGGTGATCCTTACTATCCCATACCTAGACCAGAAAATACGGAAATTTACAATAAGTACAGGCGATTAGCAGTCTTGGAACCTAATACTTATTTCACAGGCAGGTTGGGTACATACAAATATTACAATATGGATCAGGTAGTGGCGCAATCACTAACCTTATTTAAAAAATTGATGCAATTGCAGCCTGAAAATTACCATTTAAACGGTTATAGCGTAACCAATTATAAGAGTAAAGATTAATGGCCATCTTACCGCAAATTATATGGCTTTTTGTATTGTCGATTCCTATTGCAAGTATATCCTGGACAGTTACCCACGAGGAAGTATTTAGAGAGCCAAGTGAATTTTGTAAGCGGTTTAGCAAAGATGGAAGAACACTTTTTGTAAGAAAATTTTTCTACCTGTTTACCTGCGAATTTTGCTTAAGCCATTGGGTTACACTCTTATTCTTGTTTTTAACCGGATATAAATTATTAATAGATGACTGGCGTGGATTTATTATTTCGGGTTTCTCCTTAGTATGGGTTGCGAATGTTTATATGAGTTTATATGGAAAAATAAGAATTGATATCAAGTCTGAAAGAGTAAAAATTGAAGAAACTGAATCATCAATTAAGAATTAAAAATTATGAATTAAAAATCTTAAATCTTTATGGCTAAATACTCAAAAAAATCTCAGGAAAAAGTAGAAGAAACTATGCATGAGTTCAAAGAAGGTACCCTGCGTTCAGGTAAGGGCGGGAAAGGCGGCAAAGTAAAAAATCCAAAGCAGGCAATTGCTATAGGGTTAAGTGAAGCCCGTAAAGAGGGGGCTAAAGTACCCGATAAAAAGGGAGGCGCTAACAAAAAATAGAATTCATGTGTGCAGATTTGTTTCTTGTGTTCAATGGAAAGAAAATCAAATCCTTTGCCCCTAAGGGTTACAGAATATTTTAGCCTACTTTTTGTCTATTAACCCTAAAATTTATATGTGTAACCTAATTGTCTTGTCATGAAATTAATGAATATTATAGCCGCCGGTATCGCAGGCACTACTGCTATGACAGCTTTTAGTTATTATGCTTCAAAAGCGAAGCATAAGAATTTTAGAGAGCCTCACCTTCTGGGAAAAGTAGCAGAGAGCGCCTTGCCCGAAATAGAAAAAAGCAATGCTAACATTAGCGGCTGGATCACACATTATGCCACAGGCATCTTATTTGCAGCATTGTATAGCAGTATCCTGGAAATAAACAAAAAAAAGCCAACCTTTTATAGAGGCCTGATAGTAGGCGGACTTACCGGTATACCTGCTGTTTTGGTATGGAAAACTACCCTTAGACTTTTCCCCGTAAAAACTCCTGTAAACAAAAAAAGATATTTTGGCCATCTGTTATTGGCGCATATTATTTTTGGCGGATTTACTTATTTGTTTTTAAAGAAAAAAAACTGTAAATTATGAGTGTACGTACAAAATTCAGGGCTAACATGCTAATTTTTTTAGTATTTTCCCTGTTGTCTGAAATAAAAAAAACCGAAGTAAAACTTCGGCTTTGTGCCCACGAAAGGAGTCGAACCTTCACATCCTTGCGAACGGCAGATTTTGAGTCTGCTGCGTCTACCAATTCCGCCACATGGGCATTCATGTAAAATAAGTTTGCAAAACTACAACATTTTTAGATTTTTTCCAAAAGGCGCTGTAAGTACTTTTTTTTGTAATAATATTCTTTCAATTGGAGTAAATCAGCTGTAGTTACATTAGCATCATTATATTGATTGATTAATGTTTGTATAGTCTTATATATTTCATCTTGTATCTGATTAATTTTTTGGACTGCGGCATCCTTATCTCCCTCCATTAAAGATTCATTTAATTCCATCATTTCCATTAAAAAATCTGCATTTAAATCATATTTTTCTTCTTCTAATAATAACCCCTTTAATTGAAGTAAGTATTTAATAGTAGCATCTTCGCTTTTCAAAACTTTGATAGCTTTATTAATTTGGGCAGATTTCTCCAATGCTTCTAATTGTTCTTCTTCGGATAACAAGGTAAAATAATCCGGGTGATACTTTTTTTGTAGTTCAATATATTTTTTATTCAAATAGCCAGCATCTACCTTTATTGAAATAGGCAATTCAAATAATTCAAAATGATTCATAACGCTTCCATTCTTAAAGTATAATAATATATTTTTGTAGCAAGGCAATAATTTTACGAAAATAAATACATTTGATAATTCGTGTAATTCCCTGCCTGAACGATACAGTCGGGCAGGGCAAAAATTGGTGTAAAAGATAATTATCTACTGCAAATTTAAACTAAATGCTACAATTAGGCTTAATTCGTGAAGATAAAGTACCGGCAGATAACAGGGTTGCTCTTACACCGGCACAATGTAAATGGCTGCAGAAAAATTTTAAGGATATAGAAGTCAGAGCGCAAACAAGCGCTACCCGTTGTTTTAGTGATAAGGAATATGAACAGGCAGGCATTGCAGTTGGGGAAGATATGTCAGCATGTGATGTTTTACTGGGCATAAAAGAAGTACCCATTGACAAGCTGATCCCTAATAAGACTTATTTATTTTTTTCGCATACTAAAAAATTGCAACCTCATAATCAGCAGCTTTTTAAGGCAATTATCGACAAGAAAATTACATTAATTGATTATGAATGTCTCGAACATGAAGATGGTACCCGTATCATCGGTTTTGGTTTTTTTGCAGGGGTTGTAGGCGCTCATAACGGCATGATGGCTTACGGAAATAGAACAGGAGCATTTAATTTGCAAAGAGTTTATCGCATCAATAGTTTTCAGAAATTAATTCATACGTATTTTGGGCTGAAACTGCCCAATATTAAAATAGCCGTAACCGGCAGTGGCAGGGTAGCACATGGGGTGTTGGAAATAATGAATCTGCTGGGTATCCATGAAGTGGAGCCTGAAGATTATTTGTCAAAAACATTTAGCTATCCGGTGTATGTTCATCTGAAAGGTGCTGATCTGTACGCTCACAAACTAACGGATACGTATACACGAGAAAATTTTCACCAACACCCATCGGATTATTATTGTAAGTTTAATAAATATACAAGTCAGACAGATATTTTGATGAATGGTGTATATTGGGAACAACATATTCCACGTTTGTTTGACTGGGAAGATATTCAAAAGCAGGATTTTACTATTCAAACCATTGCGGATATTACGGATGATGCCAACGGATCAGTTCCTTGTAATTTAGGGGATGCTACTATTGCGGATCCGGTATATGGAGTTGATAAAAATACATTTGCAAAAACAGCGCCTTATTTGCCAGGTAGCATCGACATCATGGCGGTGGGCAATTTGCCTAATGAGCTGCCGAGAGATGCCAGCCGCTACTTTGGTGAACAGCTTATCAAATTTGTGTTGGATGACTTAAGAAAGGGCGGAAGCAAAACAATTGATAATGCCACGATGGTTGTAAAAGGTGAAATTAATGCCCCGTATCAATACATGAAGGCGTATACTAACCTGTCTGACGGTCCCCGTCTGACAGGTTAATACGGTCCCCGTCTAGCAGGTTAAGACGGTCCCCGTCTGACTGGTTGCCTACCATTTTTTCAACTCTTTCCGGGTAAAAATATACTCCGGTGTTTCAATTTTCTCCTTATCATCCACAGCATACCAGGGGGAAAGACCTTCATTCATTGGATTCACCAAAATATGAATGTCCTGTGCCGGCATATAGCTCTGGGCTAGTAAATAAACTTTTTTGCCTTGTTTATTAACGGCCACATCCATTACAATCGCAGCATGACCGGGAAATCCGCCTCTAATCAGCACGTCACCTGCATGGATATCCTTAAAATTATCAACTGCATTTAATTGTTTAGACAAGGAAGCGGAACCACACATGCCAAAAACTCTCTCTAAATAGGCATCGAAGTGAGAACGGGTAAAGGGAGCCGTAAAAGAATACGCAGTGTTTTCATTATCTTTAAAAATGATATGATCGTACTGATGTTGACTGTACAAATATTCAGCTCTTAAACGCATAACAGCATCAGCACATTGTTGTAAATCCTTATTGCCTACAGAAATATCCAATACAGAAAATTGAGCCTTCTGGTTGGTTTTCTTTTTTCCATTAAATAAATACACTGTTTTATCTTTTTTGAGGCCTACCTGCCGTAACCAGTAGCCAAAAGAAAGGGAGTCGTATGTTTCTCTGTGGTATCCTTCAGGCAGTGGTATCTGGTTTACAGCCAAAAAAGCATTATTTTTAGTCTGAATAGAAGTGTTACTTGTAGTTGTTATATTTTCTTTTTTCCAATCACAAGCTACAATTGCCATCCAAAAAAATATTAGCAATAATTTACAATACATATTGTTACTTTTGTCTAATTATTGTAGACACAATAATTGATTTTTTACATAAAAAGAAATGTTAAAATAATGTCAACCATACTAATTATTGATGATGAGAAGGCGATACGGAAGACTTTGACCGAAATTTTAAGCTATGAGGGATATAAAATTGAGGAAGCCAGCGATGGCGAAGAGGGACTCCGGAAATTTGGTGAAAAAACATTTGACGTGGTATTGTGCGATATAAAAATGCCCAAAATAGATGGAATTGAATTTTTAGAAAAAGCAAAAGAAATTAATCCCGATGTACCCATTATCATGATTAGTGGTCATGGTAATATTGATACAGCCGTTGAAGCAGTAAAAAAGGGCGCTTTTGATTATATCAGTAAACCCCCTGATTTAAACAGACTATTGATTACGCTTCGTAATGCTTTAGATAAACAAAGTCTGGTAACAGAAACTAAAGTGCTTAAGCGTAAAGTGAGCAGGGTACAGGAAATTATTGGAGAAAGCGCTGCCATAAGAAAGATTAAAGATACCATTGAGAAAGTGGCTCCCACGGATGCCAGAATACTAATTACTGGAGAAAATGGTTCCGGAAAAGAGCTGGTAGCACGCTGGATACATGAAAAAAGTAACAGGAACAGCGCTCCAATTGTAGAAGTGAACTGTGCTGCCATTCCAAGTGAGTTGATTGAAAGCGAATTATTTGGCCACGAAAAAGGCTCATTCACCTCTGCTGTAAAACAGCGAATTGGCAAATTTGAAACAGCGAACGGAGGCACACTTTTTCTAGATGAAATAGGCGATATGAGTCCTTCTGCTCAAGCTAAGGTTTTAAGGGCTTTGCAGGAAGGTAAAATTACCAGAGTAGGAGCTGAAAAGGATATTAATGTAGATGTAAGGGTAATTGCGGCAACCAATAAAGATCTTTTAAAAGAAGTGGAAGATAAAAATTTCCGCCTGGACTTATACCATCGCTTGGGGGTAATTATTATTCATGTCCCTTCATTAAATGAAAGGCGAGAAGATGTACCCTTACTGGTAGACTATTTTCTGGATGTAATTGCCAATGAGTACGGACAGGCAAAAAAGGAAATTGAACCCAGAGCCGTTGAAATTTTAAAGGACTATGACTGGACAGGAAATATACGTGAATTAAGAAACGTAGTAGAGCGTTTAATCATTTTGTCAGGTAAAATGATTACAGCGGAAGATGTGGAGGCGTATGTTTTACCCAGGAAAGGTTGAGATGTTGAGATGTTGAGATGTTGAGATGTTGAGATGTTGAGATGTTGAGA
>CAZPHA010000027.1:0-34531 GCA_964586215.1 uncultured Ferruginibacter sp. | reverse complement strand
TCTTAGGAGCTGCTTTTTTTAACTATTTTGTACTATTTTAGTCGGACAATAGTGGGTAGAAATATGTTTTTACACTACTGTCCTGATTAAAAATCTAAAAAAATAAAAATCTTAACATTAGTTGTATTGGATTTTAGAACATTTATTACTGATAATCTTAGATTACCAAAATAAATCCCCACAAATATTTTAATATACTTATCAGGCATTTTCAGGTTCAACTATCATTCGTGGCAACTGCTTTATTACATTGTACAATAAATAAAACAAAATACTTAACAGGAAAGTCATCACCCAGGTACGTAAATGATCCAGTGGAAAACATACTCGTTCAGCAATACTTTTTAATAGCTCAAACGGATTTTGTAGGATATCCCAACTATTCCAACGTAAAAATCTACCCAGATACACTCCAAATGAACTGATAGCAAGTATTAAAAAGGTAATCACATTAACTTTTCGAGAAGATATAAAATGGGTCAACAAATGTTCTACCTTTCGCAATGATATAAATGCCAGTAGTAACCCCAATATAGCTGAGCTGAATAGTATGACAGCGTCAAACCATTTAGGTATTGATGTCTGCAGCTGTAAGTGAATTAAATCAGTAACAATATATAGTGCGTTGGGGAAAAATAGCATCCATATGCAAGTAGTTAAAAAGAATAATATGCGATTATCTTTTTTGATCCAATATGGTAAAATGTAACTAGAAATAGCAAAAGGTATAAAGGCCAAAAAGATATTCCATATTAAAAATACGAAATGCATTTTTCCGGATATATAAATCCGAATGGCAAGCATACTCAGAATGAATACAAAAAAAATAAATAGAAGTTGGGGTAATGACAATTCTCTTTTCATATACTTTGATTTTATTAATAAAATATTTTAGGTAAAAAAATAAATAATGCAATTACAACACTGGCTATCGCTCCAATCAATACTGCAGCAGCTGAAATATCTTTTATTATTTTTATCTGAGGATGGAAATCGGCATGAAAAAAATTGCATAGTTTTTCAATAACCGTGTTAATCAGCTCTAGCGATAATACCAATCCCATACAGCCAATAATGATCATCCATTCTATGCTACTAATTTTAAAAATTATTGCAGGCAATAGAATTAATAAGCCAAGCATACATTCTATCTGAAAATTTCTTTCACTCAGTAAGGCTGTTTTTATTCCATTTAAAGCATATTTAAAAGAAGCTATTAATTTCATTTTTGTTTATTTTATTTTTCAGTGAGTGTGTCGGTACATTTAGTATTCTAACCCACGGCCAACTGGCAATAGCCAAACATTTTTTTCCTCTGCAATAGGCTTTTCTAAAAGATGACCAATATTCCGGCATAGTCAGCAATCCGTATATGACAGTTGCCAGTACGGGAAATGAAATATGGCCGTTGCCCAGCATGAAACACTGCAAGCATACTTCACCCTCATCAGTGGTATCGTAATCTAATAATATGTGCTTGATATCATGCTTGGCATAATAGGGTAATAACTCTAATTTTCTTATGGTTAAAAATTTAAAAAGGTCATACCCAAGCGTTTCTTTTGGAAAAGTTTCTAACGCTGTCAGTGTATAAGGAAAAATTTCGGGTTTACGAATCATACGCAATATAGGCAAGGCCATCCGGTGAGTTAAATACACCAAAATTTTTGAACGTAGTTTAATAATTTTTTGATACATAATAAAAAGTACTTTGTATTTCAAAGTATATAATTAAAAAAAAATTACCTGAAAATTCCAATCATTTTTTCTAATGCGGTAAGGTGATTTTTAAAAGCCTTTTCGCCATTTTTAGTAATACTATAGGTTGTATTGGTTTTTCTCCCGATAAAGCCTTTCTGTACTTTGATAAAATCATTTTCTTCTAATGCTCGAAGGTGACTGGCGAGATTGCCATCGGTAACATCCAAAAGCTGTTTTAACTCATTGAAATTAACACTGCTATTGACCATGAGGGCGCTCATGATGCCCAGCCGTATACGACTATCAAAAATTTTATTCAGATCGTTTATCAGGTTACTCATCTTTTATTCGGCCAATATTTATCGCTATTTTTCTTTCAAAATTTTAAAATGATCCTATTACCTCTCATATTTCCACCACATTATAATGCCATAAATAATATGAAAAATGCCAAAACCGGTCGCCCAAAAATATAAATCATAACCAGTTATCCATAAATTAATTGTAGCCAGCAGAATTTGTCCAAAACCTAGATATCTGATTTCTCCCAAGGTATATTTACTTGCATTAATTAAGGCCAATCCATAAAATAACAAACACCCGGCGGCTAACAATTGGTACTGTTCGATTTGGATCATTCTAAACAAAAAAACAGCGCCGGCAACAAGTGGTATAGCCAGATTCCACAACAATCTGGCAGTAGTTGGCCCCCATAATGGCAAGCCATTTTTTTTGCTTTTCGCGGCAGTAAATAATAAAGCCAGCAACAATGCACTTATAAATGTTCCACCACCTATTAATAATAATCGAATAAAAATATCTTTTACCGTAGGATAAGCCATACCACTGCCTGAGGTATTCCAATCAATCACTGCCCGGTGGGCCAGCCATGCTCCCACAAGTGCGCAAATTCCGGCTGAAATACCACTCCACCCACTCAGGCTGATAAACCTACTGCTGCGTTCCATCATACGTTTTATATCTTTTATTGCTTCCAAAGATTGCTGATGCTCATTCATATAAAGTACTTTGAAATACAAAGTAAGTAAAAAATTTCCATATTTGCAAAAAAGATCATATATTAGGAATTATTACATTGTCTTTATTAATTGTCCAAACATGAAGAGTCTACAACCGCAAAATATTCCTGTACAGGCCGTATGGGTAGAAAAAAACAAAGAGTGGGCATATGGTCCTACTGATAACAATAGAGAAATAGGCGAATGGAGATGGTGGCGATCTGATGGATCTCTATCTGCACATTCGTCATATAACATGGAAGGCCTGTTAGATGGTATTGTTAAGCGTTATCATCCTAATGGAGAACTTTCTCAATGGGCAAGATATCGAAAAGGTAAAATTTTCGGCAGGCAAATCCTGACCAAGCCGACCTCGGGCTTTTCTACAGAAAATCCTAATTTCCCCACTTCTTCCCATGAAGTGTATCGTTGGGATGCAGTTTTTTTAGAAGGAGTAATGTATAATATCCATACATTCTATAATCTTGAAGGGTTAAAAAAACCTATTTCTACTAACGGAGATGGATATTCGATAAATTTGGGTGAACAGCTTTATAAAATTCTCCCTGATACCAGCCTGGTAATGGTGGAAGACATTTTACAGCCTATTAGTGGCCGTGGTATTCGGGTAGGTAAAAAGAGTATCGTTACCTATATGGGTCCGGCAGATAAATCTGAAAAAAATTACATTATAAAATTAGATACAGACAGACAGGTGATTGTTAGCGCTCAGGAAATTTCTCAAAAGCTTTCGCTGGCTGTAGACCGAATCGATCACAATGTGGCGAAAAAAATTGAACTGGGCGTATGGTAAGTATATACACAGTGTAAAAATAATTGAATGGCTCATGTTGGTATGAGCCATTTTTTTTCTAATAGGATTAGGTATTTAGTTCACAAATGAATACCAATACCTTTTTACTCTATTTACTTTTTTGTCTTGATACAAAAAAGTAACAAAAAAATCAAGGCTGCAGAAAAATACCTGAAATTTACTGCATTTCGCTATGGCGAAAAAGCTAAAGCCCAACATTTGAATATTTATCAGCCCATACTACTATCAACTTTATATCTATTCTCTTCATTTTCGCCATTGAACGCTTCATTTGTAAATTTCTTAACGCTATTTTTCTGAGGCCGGTAAAAAGAATATGAATTAGCTACCTAATCCTAATCCTATTCCTATTCTCTAATTTATGGCGCTTGCTTTAAAAATTCTATTTTCATGATGAAGAAAAAGTCTTATATTTAACTAATAAATATTGCAAATGGTAGAAGGTAGAATAATAAATATAGATCCTGAAATTTTAGGGGGAACTCCTGTTTTTTACGGTACAAGGGTTCCTATAAAAAACCTTTTCGATTATCTGGAAACAGGTGATTCAATAGAAGTGTTTCTGAATGATTTTGATACAGTTCGTAAAGAACAAGTAATAAAATTATTGGAGATATCCCAAAAATTAATTGAAACTTCTACAAATTAAAATTAGAAGGAATTAACTATTACTTATACTCATTACTATTATTTCAACTTATTCAACACCTCTACAATCAGCCCACAAGCCAGCCTGATTTCTTCTTCTGTGATGGTTAAGGGAGGAACAATACGCAGACAATTAGAAGCAAACAAAAACCAGTCGGTAAATACACCTGAGCGCTTTCTAGACGCAGCGGCTATTAATAAATCAATTAATTTTTTATTTATTTCAAAATTTTCCAATTCTACAGCCATCATGAGGCCTGCAGCATGAACAGCTTTAATATGTTTGTGTTGTAATAATGATTTAAATAATTTTTCCTTTTCAAAGACAGTATCAACTAATTTTTCATTCAATAGCACTTCCAAAGCTGCCAGTCCGGCGGCACAACATACCGGATGTCCGCCAAATGTATTGATATGCCCCAGTACCGGATTGTAAGAAAGTGTATCCATCAATTTTTTATCGGCTACAAAAGCGCCTAAGGGCATGCCACCGCCCAGTGCTTTGCCTAACAATAAAATGTCCGGCGCTACATCAAATTGTTCAAATGCCCATAGGGTTCCATTGCGGCCAAAACCACATTGTATTTCATCCAATACCAGTAAGCTGCCTGTTTCATCACATTTTTTTCGTAATGCCTGCAACCAGCCATTTAGCGGAGGTTTTACACCGGCTTCCGCCTGAATGGTTTCTGCTATTACACAGGCTGTTTTATGGGTAATTTCATCTAAATCATCAAACGAGTTATAATCTAACTGCAATATATCCGGTAAAAGAGGCCTGAAAGCCTGCTGCCAATACTCACTTCCCATTACACTTAAGGCGCCCTGCGTACTGCCGTGATAAGAATTTTTAAAGGCGATAATTTGTGTTCTGCCGGTAGCCCTTTTGGCCAATTTCATGGCACCCTCGGTGGCTTCACTACCCGAGGCTGTAAAAAAAACGGAGTTCAGTGATGGTGGTAAATTTTGTGTTAATAATTGTGCATATTTAACCTGGGGAGATTGTATTAATTCACCATACACCATTACGTGTAAATAATTATCGAGCTGAGTTTTGATAGCATTGATAACATAAGGATGCCGATGACCCACATTGCAAACACTGATACCTCCAATTAAATCAACGTATGCATTACCGTTAGTATCGTATAGCTTTGCTCCTTCAGCTTTTACTATTTCTAAAGCAAGCGGCGCATTGGAAGTCTGCCCGAGATGTTGAAAAAAAATTTGCCTGTTATTCATTGATTACACGAATTTTGTTTGTTTATAACACGAATTAAAACCCTGCCCGACTGCATCGTCAGGCGGGGAATTGCACGAATTTACGCTGATATATTTGTATAGCTTTGATAAAAGCTTCATAGTAGTACAAATGATGAACGGAGCGTCGCCACTGAAGTTCTATCAGGGAACAAATGCTGATAACCAAAAAATAAAAAAATATGCCTGTTATTCTTTCCGTAAAAAATATAATGCCGCAATTTGGCAACAACTGTTTTATTGCTCCCAATGCAACCATAATCGGTGATGTGGTGATGGGCAATGACTGCAGTATTTGGTTTAATGCAGTGGTTAGGGGTGATGTTAACAGCATTATTATAGGTGATAAAGTCAATATTCAGGATGGAGCTGTGGTACACTGTACCTATGAAAAAGCTAAAACTATAATTGGTAACAATGTGAGTATTGGACACAATGCTATTGTTCATGGTTGTACAATTGAAGACGATGTATTAGTAGGAATGGGAGCAATCGTTATGGATCATGCAAGAGTGGGTAGCAACAGTATCGTTGCGGCTGGAGCTGTGGTATTAGAGAAAACTGTTGTAGAACCAGGTAGTATTTATGCCGGTGTGCCTGCTAAAAAAGTTAAGGATATTAGCCAGGAATTAGTGAATGGCGAAATCAAACGTATTGCCAATAATTACCTCCTCTATAGCAGCTGGTATGCTGATTTTAATTATAATAAATAAGTAACTAATTCGTTATTAATATAGATAAACGATGCTAAATTATTTAGCAAAACTTATGGCACAAAGTTTGCATTATAGTATAAAAAAAATTCAATATATGTGTTATCAGTTAAAAACTCAGAATGGTGGTACGGAAGCGGTGATAGATGATAATTGTGGTATTACTAAGTTTTATGCTATTGCTGATACATTAAGCAGGGAGTTGAAAGTACAGTTCCAGTCTGACAAAAAAGAAACGGTGGAAACTATGGATTGGCATTTTAATTATCAGGGGGAATTGCTTACACTGCATTATAACATTTTTAACGGAGTAAGTATTTTCAGCGAGACAAATAAAAATAAATCACATGAAAGTGAGGTAGTAATGGAACTGGCACATTTTTTAGAGCAAAAAGTGTATTAATTTTTAACACTAATTACACGAGTTATCACTAATTGCACAAATTATTGGTTACCTATTCAATGAATTAATCTAACTACTGTACGTAAATTTTTAGTAACTCTTTTCCTCAATTTTGTCCAGGATATTACAATAACTCAGATATCGTTCCAAGTGAATATCCCCTTCTTCTACAGCATGTTTTATAGCACAGCCAGGTTCATTTAAATGCAGACAGTTATTAAACTGACACTCATTTATCAATCTACGCATTTCGGGAAAATAATGTGATAATTCCTGCCTACTGATGTTTACCAATCCCAGCTCCCTGATGCCGGGGGTATCTATAATTTTTCCGCCAAATGGTAAATCGAACATTTCAGCAAAAGTAGTGGTATGCATACCTTTACCACTCCAGCCACTTACTTCCTGTATACGCAATTGAAATCCGGGAAAGATTGTATTAATAAAAGATGACTTACCAACTCCTGAATGACCGCTTAGTAAAGTTGTTTTATTTTGTAGCATTTTTTTCAGATCCTCAACTCCTTCATTTTTAACAATGCTTACACCAATAACTTTATAACCAATTTGTTCATAGATATTTTTCAATTCATAAAACTTATTCATTTCCTTTTCACGATAAATATCTAATTTATTAAAAACAATGATGGCAGGAATATGGTAAGCCTCTGCAGTGATCAGAAAGCGATCAATAAACCCTTGTGAAGTTTTAGGGTCTTTAAGTGTGGCAAAAAGTAATGACTGATCAATGTTGCTGGCTACAATATGATGTTGATTTTTATTGTGTGGTGAAATCCGAACAATATAATTACTCCTCTCTAAGATATTGGTAATGGTAACCGTATTTTCTACTTCATTCTCCATTTCAATTTCTACATTATCCCCCACAGCAATAGGGTTAGTACTGGCAAGGGCATCTATCTTAAAAATGCCTTTAAGCCTTGCCTGAAAAAATTTATCAACGGCTTTTACCGTATACCAGCTTCCCGTACTTTTATAAACCCTTGCTTCCATTACTACTGTGTATTTATTACACGAATTACTGAATTACAATTTTTTTTGTTTTTGTAAAAGTAAAGGATTAAGCGGAAAAGCTCTTGCAAATCTGATTTTAATGATGAATATAATTGCTTAAGGAAATTTTCTAAAAAGTGTATATTTCAATAATATTTCCAAAAAAATGCAACATAAAGCAACTATCACAAAAGGAAAAAATTTTTCCGTGTAATGAACAGAAGTAGTAATGGTAACTTTTGATTTTTCCAACTTATCAATTTCCTTATAAATAGTAGCCAACCCCTCATTATCTTTTGCCCTAAAATATTTTCCACCCGTTTGGGATGCGATTTCCATCAGCAGTTTTTCATCAATTGCTACTTTGACTGTTTGATACATTACACCTGTTGGTGTTTGTACCGGCTGTCTGGCAAAGCCCTCCGTTCCAACGCCAATTGTATACACTTTGATGCCAAAAGTTTTAGCAATTTCTTTGGCTGTTTTGGGGTCAATCAGGCCGCCATTATTTTCGCCATCAGTAAGTAGTATTACTACTTTGCTTTTTACACTGTCAGACTTTAATCTATCCACGCTGGTAGCCAACCCTGATCCTATAGCCGTGCCATCTTCCAATAATCCATTTGCAATATTTTGGATAGATGATACCAGTACGGCACGATCGGTAGTTAGTGGGCATTGCGTAAAACTTTCACCACTAAAAATAACAATGCCAATTTTGTCGGCAGGTCTTCGGTTGATAAAATCTATAGCCACATTTTTAGCAGCCTCCAATCTGTTGGGTGTTAAATCCTGCGCCGTCATACTACCACTTACATCTATACAAAGTATGATATCTACTCCCTCTCCTTCTACATTTTGTTCTTCATCAGCTCGTTGAGGCCTGGCAAGTGCAGCAACTATTAAAGTAATAGCCAGCAGTCTTAATACAAAGGGAAGATGCATAAAATAAACCTTAGAAGAGGATAAATTATTTGTATTAAGCGTAGAGACTTTTATGGATGCCTGTCTTCGGTTATTTTTTGATACATAATTGTACAATAAAAAAGGTACAACCAACATTAATACAAAGTACCAGGGATGGGCAAAGGAAACATTATGGAAATAATCAAAAATCAATGTAATATCTTTATTGTTTGTTAAAAACCAGTTCCAATTTATTGATTAAACCAGCAATTATTTCCCGGCAATTCTCTGTTTCACTAATTGATGGCATATATTTTGCAAATTTTACAGCATCCCCACATCGCAATGCTTTCGCCGCCTCAGATAAATCTTCTTTAACAATATTTTTCCTGCTCAATTCGATCAATACGTCATCTGTAGTACTACTCATTATATTAACAGACATTTTTCGAGAATAATATTTTTTAAATATTTCAGCCAAAGAAACATGATAATGTTTTATCGCTGCTTCGCTATTTAAGGTATTAGTTTTTAGCTTTTCTAATGCATGCATAGCCTGTTCATAAGGCGTTAATCCGGCATTAAAGTGTGTGGCAGGTTTCTCTTTTTTGCGAATATAATAGCGCCACAATAACCAGGCTAATAACACCAACAATAAGGCTCCTCCGATAATATAGTAAATAAAATAATCGGTAATAGTTACACCCATAATAGGCTTAATATCTCTAAGTTGAGCGGTACTGTCTGCCGGAGCATATGTAACATCAACTGCAAAAGAGTCGGTCTTTAAAGTTATTACAGAATCACTGTGGATATCTTTTGCTTCAATCACAAGTGATGGCAACACCCATTTGCCAGAGTCAAAACTGGTATACGTAATAGTCTGTGTCAGTGTAGAATTGCCATTCTTGAATACAGAGTCAATTTTTTCAGCCTGCACCACCTCAAAATGGGGGATGGAGTCGGGTAGAGTAAACCAGAAAATTCTATAGGCATCCTTGTTAAAAGAAGCTTTTACAGTGCAATGAATCTGTTCTCCAATTAGTATTTTGCTTTTATCAATAGTTGCCTGTACTGTTTGTGAAAAACTAACAGTTGTTAGTACGCAATACATTAAAATCAATTGACACCATACGGCTATATTCCTTGTTCTGACGGTCATTTAGCTCTTTTAATGAAAAACTGCTGTAAAATTTTTATATAATCTTCATCAGTACGGATATTCAGTAAATCGGCCCCTGCTTTTTTAAAAAAATGTTTACATGATTCCGTTTGTTTTAAAAAATTTTGTTGATAATTAAATCGTACCAGGCTATTACTGCTATCAATCCATTTGACAACATCTGTCTCTGCATCCTGTAATTGTATTAAGCCAATATCCGGCAATTGCATATCCATTTTATCATATACTTTTATTCCGATCACATCGTGTTTATTACCAATTATTTTTAAATCATCATTATAACCGTTATCCAAAAAGTCACTTATGATAAAAGCTATACCTTTTTGTTTAGCTGCTTTATTAAAAAACTTAATCGCTTCACTCAATTTTGTACCCTTAGCTTTGGGCATGGTGGTAAGTAATTTTCTGACAATAAAAAGAGCATGTTGCCGGCCTTTTTTAGGAGCAATATATTCTTCCACTTCATTGCTAAAAAAGATTACTCCCACCTTATCATTATTGTTGATTGCACTAAAAGTAAGTATAGCAGCTAATTCAACAATCATATCTTTTTTTTGCCTGGCAATGGTACCGAATAAATTACTCGTACTGGTATCAATTAAAAGCATTACTGTCAACTCCCTTTCCTCTTCAAACACTTTTGTAAAGGGATGATTAAATCTGGCGCTAACATTCCAATCGATAAATCTTACATCGTCACCGGCATAATACTCTCTTACTTCCCTAAAACGCATGCCCTTCCCTTTAAAAGCAGCGTGATATTCTCCGGTAAATAAATGAGTAGTAATTTTTTTACTCTTTATTTCCAGCTCCCGTACTTTTTGTAATATTTGCTCTGTGGTTAACATTTAAATAATTGATAATTAATTAATTGATAGTTGATAATATTTTTGAAAATACTCTCAAACAAACGATTATTTTCATTTATACATTATCAATTATCCATTATTTATGGTACATTTATTGCCTTCAAAATCTCGTCGATAATTTGCTCTACGTTAACATTTTCAGCTTCGGCTTCATAAGTTAATCCGATACGATGACGTAATACATCTTTACACATATTTCTTATATCTTCAGGAATTACAAAACCTCTTTTATTTAAAAAAGCATGTGCTTTTGCTGCCAATGCCAGATTGATGCTTGCCCGGGGAGAGCCACCAAAACTAATAAGGGGTACCAGTTTAGATAAATTATACTGTTGAGGAAAACGGGTAGCAAAAATGATGTCTAAAATATATTGCTCTACCTTTTCATCCATATATATTTGCCGAATCAACTGCCTGGCCTCTAAAATTTCAGCAGGAGTAGTAACCGCCTGAATTGATGGTACAGTCAGACCTAATGTGTTTTGTCGAATGATCAATTGCTCTTCCGATTTTGTAGGGTATCCTACTAAAATTTTTAGCATAAATCTGTCAACCTGGGCTTCGGGTAGGGGGTAAGTTCCTTCCTGCTCAATCGGATTTTGAGTAGCCAACACCAGAAAAGGTTCTTCCAGTTTATAGGTATCATTGCCAATGGTTACCTGCCGCTCTTGCATCGCTTCTAATAAAGCGCTTTGCACTTTTGCAGGAGCCCTGTTAATTTCATCTGCCAGAATAAAATTAGAAAATATGGGACCCTTTCTTACTACAAATTCATTTTTAGGCTGGTTATAGATCATTGTTCCAATTACATCAGCCGGTAACAAGTCTGGCGTAAACTGAATGCGGCTAAAATTGGCATGTATGCACTGTGCCAGCGATTTTATACTTAACGTTTTTGCCAGCCCGGGAACACCTTCCAATAACACATGACCATTGCTCAATAGCCCGACCAGCAGCCTTTCTACCATATTTTGTTGCCCTACAATAACCTTGCTCAACTCGTTGTAAATATTGTTGGCAAAAGAAGCTGAGTAGTTTATTTTTTCATTTAGCAAACGAATATCTTCAGAAGTTTGTAACATAAAAAATTATCATATTTAATTGTATATTTATAAACATTTATTTTTGCAAAATACGATTATTGCTCAAACAAATATGTACTGTTTTATATCAAAGGAGCAATACTTTGTTAAATTATTTAATTTTTTGAAAAATGGTTGATCAACAATTAATCACTACTTCCACTTCACTGGAAGGCCATAGAATCACAAAACATTTAGGTGTAGTACGTGGTATCACCGTTAGAAGCAGAAGTGTATTTGGTAATATTGGTGGCTCTTTTCAGGCACTATTTGGTGGGAAAATTTCTATTTATGTTTCCCTATGTGAAAAAACCAGAGAGGAGGCCTACCAACTTATGATACAACATGCGAATCAACTGGATGCCAATGCCATTATTAACATGCGCTATGATGCTAATGAAGTTATGGCTGGCATTACAGAGGTGCTGGTGTATGGAACGGCTGTAGTGGTGGAAAAGATTTAATATGGAAGACTTGTGAAGTAAGATTTATTAACAAATTTCAATATTAAATCTTCAATATTACCTAAGAAAGGTATTTACCAACTATAGGCACTCGCCGGCCTACTCCAAAAGCTTTGGGCGATACACGAATGATAGGGCAAAATTGATTACGCTTGTACTCATTCATATTTACCAGGCGTAATATCCGATCTACCAGCTCAGGAGCAAAACCCTTTGCTTTTATATCGTCCGGGCCTTGCCGGCACTCAATATATTGGTATAAAATTTTATCAAGAATATCATAATCCGGCAGTGAATCACTATCCTTTTGGCCGGGTCGTAGTTCAGCGCTTGGCGCTTTGGTAATTATATTGACTGGAATAATTTCTTTTTCTCTGTTAATATATTTTGCCAATTCATATACCTGAAGCTTATAGCAATCTCCCAATACGCCTATTCCTCCAGCCATATCGCCATAAAGAGTACCATAGCCGGTGGCTAATTCACTTTTGTTGCTGGTATTAAGCAATATATAGCCAAATTTATTGGCAATGGCCATTAATAAGTTACCTCTAATTCTGCTCTGTATATTTTCTTCCGCAATACCAAATGGCATTCCTTTAAAAACCGGATCTAATTCTTTTAAAAAAGCATCAACAATATTTTGTATAGAAATGATTTCATAAGGGCTACCCAAATTTTTGCTGAGCTGCTCGGCATCTTTTACAGAATGATCACTGGAAAAACGGGAAGGCATTAAAACTGCTTTTACATTTTCTGCACCCAGCGCTTTACAAGCCATTGCAACCACTACTGCACTATCAATCCCTCCGCTACTTCCTATGATCGCTTTGGTAAAGCCCATTTTAGCAAAATAATCTTTGATACCTAAAATGATTGCATCATAAATATGTTCAATATTTAATTGCTCATCAAAAATATCCGGATTTAATTCCCGGTTCGGAATTTCATCAGCTCTGACAATAACAGGTGCATTGATTGTTCCATCTGCTTTTAGTTCAAATCCTGCTAAGGCTTCCTCAAAGGAAGGAAGCTGCCCACAAAGATTGGCATGCTTATCAAATACCAGTGAACCGCCATCAAAAACGATTTCCGTCTGACTACCGACACCATTGCAGTAAAAGAGTGGTAGTTGATATTTTTTTACATTTGCTTTAATGGTCGCTTTTCTATCTTCTTCATGTGTATAATCGAATGGGCTGGCAGACAAGTTAAGCATGAAATCGGGCTGCTGCTTCATCAGCTCATCCATCGGACAAATACGATACAATGGATCATCTCCCAGGTTCCAGATATCTTCACAAATGGTAACAGCTATTTTTTTCCCTTTAAACGAAACGATATTCCAATCGTATGCCGGCTCAAAATGCCTATTTTCGTCAAATACATCATAAGTGGGTAAGCAGGTTTTATGAATAACCGCTTTTATCTCCTTCTCATAAAGAAAATAAGCTGCATTGAATAAATTTTTTCCTTTTTTTATAAGATTTCTGTCGGGGGCGCCTACCAACACTGCAATATCACCAGCATATTGCCGAATTTTATCAATAGCTGCATAACACTTTTCAGTAAAATCATTAAACTCTAAAAAATCTCTTGGCGGATAGCCACATATACACAGCTCACTAAACACTATAATTTCACCTCCCTGCTGCTTAGCCGATTCTATTGCTTGTATTATTTTAGCAGTGTTTCCCTCAAAGTTTCCAATGTGATAATTCTGCTGTGCCAGGAATATTTTCATACTATTTTATTACACGAATTTCTGCGAATTACAGGAATTTTTAATAAGGAGAGCATATTTATTTCTTTTTAAATAAATATTAAAATAATAAATAATTTATTGTTAATTAATTTTTAATAACAAAATGAGGAGTAGTGCAATAAATTTATATTTATATATAAATATTAATAATATATTTAATGCGCTGATTATTAAAGCAAAAGATTTAAAAAGGGGTAAAATATTTAAAAAATTGTCAATTAAATACTCCATCTCTTTGAAATTTTACAAATATTACATTGTATAGCCTTTTAAAATAGTAAAAATACCTGTGGCTTTTTTGGGTGAAAATACGTGTCTTTACCAAGCTGTATTAAGCTAATTTTGCCACACATTTAACATTTCTGAAACAGAATTTTATGAAAAAGATCATCTACACCTTTACCTTTACTTGTTTTGCAATTATTTTTTTGTGTATAAGCCAGTCTTGTAAAAAGCAGGACACTAAGCAACAACTTATCAATATATCAGCCGATGGAATAAACACGGTTGCGACCATTGCGGCGCCTAACCCTTTTAATAAAAAAGTTGGAGCGCCGGTTGACGGCTCTATTGGCAACAAGTGGATCGTCAATTATAAAACAAAATATGGCTATGACCAATCTTACATGCTTAAAAACTCCAAACTGCAGGCAATTATTGCACAGCCCAATTGCGTAGGCATATCTCTTTATTATGCGCTGGACGACAAAGGCAACACACACATCTTACCCATAGGCGTAAACGCTGGCGGGGCAGCTATGCCAACTGCTACCATAAGCACTATGACCGGAAATATTTCATGGGCAACCGCTCAACAATGGATTGCCAAACATCCGGGACTGATAGATGCTCATTTTTTGGGTAGTAATACTTTTATACGCCTCAACAGCGCCGGTTGTGAAAACATCAGAGTTGATTTTGCCATCAATGACAAAGGGCCACAACTACTGCTAAGCGCCGATTGTGGTGTGCTGAATGCAGCTGCTAAAAAATATGAGGATGATTCTAACCCTTGTCCTCCTTATTGTAAATAAAGCCAAAAAAAGTAAACCAACCGTGATGAAAAATTTGCCGGAAATAATACGATACTTTTCTAATCTGTCTCCAATTATCCCAATAATTGTTTTTCTTACATCGAAAAACCAAAATTTTAAAGGGATAAAGATCATTACGGTTCTCGTATTTACTTCTTTTTTAGTTGATGTAACAACTTTTATTGCAGGCTTAAGGCATGTCAGCCTTTTTTCAATTGCAAATATTTTTTTTGTAATACAATTTCTCTTATTGAGCCGTTTTTATTCTTCATTATCGGGTAGCAAAAAATATTATTATCTATTAGTTCCTTTTATTGCTTTCTTTATATTTAATACCATATTTATTCAACCTATACACACATATCAAAGCTGGCTTCGTGTGGCTGGTGGATTTATTTACATTTGTTATTCGGTAAGTTATTATATTCAAGTACTAAAAGTCAAACCTCACATTGATCCCATTTATCATTTTCCACCTTTTTGGTTAAATACTGCCATATTTTACTATTTCTCTTTTAATTTTTTTCTATTCATCATTTCCAGTTATGTTTTTACAAATATGTCAATAGATACAATGAAAGCCTTTTGGTCTTTCCACAACTTCAACAACATTATCAAAAACATTCTGTTTGCTGTAGGGATTTATTGGGCAGGGCGTACAAAAATTTTAACCTCATAAGATTATTGCAGGTATGAGCCTCGTGGCAAACTCCGAACCATTTTTCAACAACAAGGTAAGCTGTGGGGTATTATAACCTCCGCCTTCGGCGAGATTCGACTTACAATTTTTGCTGCTTCTCCTTCGGCGAATTGCAAAAATTGAGTCTTACGAATAAAGTAATCCATTTATCTTTGTGCTCGTATAAATTTTTGCCGGTAGACATTTTGCTATGCAACCCTTCAACCCATGCGTTTAATCAATTTTATTTTTTTAATAACAATTCTCTGCATATCCTGCAAAAACAATTCTATTCCGGATGTATCTGCTATAAAAATTGACCTTACTGTAGAACGGTTTGAGAAAAGTTTTTTTGACAGCTCTAAAGAAAATTTATTTACCTATTTACAACAAATCAATAATAATCCAACTTTCGCAAAGATTTTTTTGGAAGATATTTTAAATATTGATCCCCAATGGCCCGCAGATTCTTCTGCCAGATATGTTAATGATTTTATCATAGCATACAGACCAGTATATGATAGTGCAGAGAAAATTTTTACAGACTTTTCTTTTTGGGAGAAAGAAATAAAAAAAGGTTTACAGTTTGTAAAATACTATTTTCCCAACTATAAAGCCCCTTCAAAAATTATAACCTATATTGGCCCGCTGGATGGCTATGGCGATATTTTAACCGATGATGCTTTTGTGATAGGTTTGCAACATCATCTGGGACAAAATTTTTCTCTATACAAATCTGATATTACACGCCTGATTTATCCTGAATATATAAGCAGACGCTTCGAGCCTGCTTACATTGCTATCAATTGTATGAGAAATGTTGTACTTGATATGTTTCCTGAAAAAATGGAAGATAAATCGTTGCTGTATCAAATGGTAGAGAAAGGGAAGCGGCTTTATATTTTACAAAAAATTTTACCCAATACAGATGAACATATGCTGATAGGCTATACCCAAGATCAAATGAAGGGCTGCTATGAGAATGAACAGAAAATTTGGGATTTATTTGTACAAAATAATTTTTTACAAACTATTGACATTAATATTATTAAAAACTATATAGGTGAAAGTCCTAAAACACAGGAATTTGGCGATGCATCGCCGGGGAATATCGGCTCCTTTACGGGATGGCAGATTGTAAAAAAATTCGTTAGTAAAAATCCTGGCATTACACCTGACGAACTGATGAAAATGGATGCAGAAATGATATTCGAAAAAGCGAAATATAAACCCTAGATTATTTAGTTACATGAATTTTCAGAACCGGACAAATACGTTTTGCTAAAAAAAATAGCATATTTTTTGAAATACTCAATATTTTAGTAATAGAGGCTCCCCTTAGTGTAATTCGACAAAATTTGTGTTTAAAATTAATTCAACCTGGAAGGAACCATCATTTCAAAAGGAGGGATGAGTACAGAAAAACTTGTTCCGTTGTTAATATTTTCAAATAAATAACTACCATACATCTTACCCATTTCCGATTTTAGATTGCATCCACTTACATACTGATATTGGTCGCCGGGATGAATGAGCGGTTGTACACCTACAACACCTTCTCCTTCTACTTCTCGTATGCTTCCGTTACTATCAAAAATATGCCAATGCCTACGCAAAAGTTTTACCGTAAAATCATTGGTATTTTCTATGGTAATTCTGTAAGCAAACATAAATTCGTTATTCAAAGGATTGCTGTAGTCCTGCTGATAAAATGTCTCTATACTAATTTTTATACCCTCTGTGATTTTAAACATGTAATTAGAATTTTACCTATACCTAAAGTTAAGTAATATTTTTTGGTTTTATCGGCTACCTGTTTACCAAATTTAGTGTTAACATTTTTAACATATCATATTTTTTTAGCCCCCGGATAGCCGTTTTTTAATAACCACTGTATTATTTTATCACGATTATCGCCCTGGATAATGATCTCTTCATCTTTAACGGAACCACCTGTGCCGCAGATCGTTTTGAGTTGTTTGGCCAAACTTTCCCGATCAGCATTTTTACCAATAAACCCTTGGATTAAGGTAACTGTTTTACCTCCCCTATGTTTCGTTTCAAGCTTTATTCTCAATTTTTGTTGACTGGGTGATAATGTATCCGGCTCTTCCACCATATCATTTTCTATTTTTACACACGGATCAGTAGAATAGACTAATCCCCCCAATGATTTGATTATTTTTTTTGCCATAAAATATCAGTTATTAGTAATCATTGCTTTTAAACTTAAGTCCAGGCTTCTTGCCTGATGAATAATAGCCCCGGAGCTGATATAATCCACCCCTGTAGCTGCATAGGCTTGTATATTATCTAAAGTTATACCGCCACTGGCCTCGGTTTCAAATTGCCCGTTAATAATTTTCAAGGCAGCCACAATATCAGCAGGAGAAAAATTATCCAACATAATTCTATTTATTTTTCCAATGTTCATCACAGCTTTAACATCATCAATAGTTCTGACTTCTACCTCAATTTTCAAACCGGGCTTTTTCTTTTGTACATACTCATTTGCAAACATGATAGCTTTTTCAATACCGCCGCAATAATCAATATGATTATCTTTAAGCATAATCATATCATACAATCCAAATCGATGATTTACAGCGCCACCTATTCTTACGGCCTCTTTCTCCAACAGTCGAAAATTAGGAGTTGTTTTACGGGTATCCAATAATTTAGTTTTGAAGCCCTTTAATTTGCTTACATATTTTTTTGTTAACGTAGCAATGCCGCTCATACGCTGCATACAATTTAATACCAGCCTTTCACATTTCAGTATGGTATGAATATTCCCCTCTACTTCGAAAGCCAATTCCCCTTTTTCCATTTCTTCACCATCTTTTTTAAAAGGAATAAAAATAGTATGAGGATCTACCAGGTGAAATATTTGACGGGCTATTTCCATACCTGCTAATACACCCGATTCTTTTATTTTTAAAACTGCTTTACCCATCGCTTCCGGTGGAATACTGCAGAGTGTGGAATGGTCTCCATCGCCAATATCTTCGTTGAGTGCATTCTGTATTAATTGGACTAATTGATTTTGATCATACATTTTTTTAATTGATAATGATTTAATGTTGTGTTTATTTTATTTGTATGATTTTTTATCCCACGAATCCTGGACAATAATCATTTTACTCATATAATTAATTGGGGGCATTTTATCCTTTATTTGATAGTAGCTGTAAAAAATATAAAAATAATTATCAATTATCTCTCGCCAAAGGCGAGACAGGCACTAACCCATTATCTATTAAAAAATCTCCAATAATGGAGATTAATTTTTTTGATTTAGTTCTTAATATAGAAATTAGTATTTATTATTGTCGAGCTTCAAATCGAATTCCTTGCAGAAGCATATCGGTTCCTTTTTGCCTCATCATAATAGTAGTACGATAAGATCCTGATCTGGTAACCAATGTTCCAATACAATATTGATCACTTTTATGTATTTCATCAAACCTTAATACTCCATTAGTATTAAAAAAATCCCTCAATACCATTTCTGCCTGACTTTTACTATAGGTATTGCTTTTATCTGGCATGGCAATATCTACCGTTATGTCAAAATATTTTGACATTTGGCTGACATTACCTGTTCTCATTGCAGTTATCACTTCATTAATTCCTGAAAATGAAGTGAAAGCACTAAACACCAAAATAATGCCCAATAAACTTACATATTTTTTCATATAACTCGGCATTACAAAATCTTATATTGAATCTTAATATTGAACAGTGGTAGATATGCTAAAAACGTGCCAATTTTCATATTAGTGAATAAATAATATATTTTTTTAGTAGTTATCTGGTAATTCTACTGATTTTTTGCCTTTTTTTTCTAGATTTACCCCATGAGAAATAAAAATGTAATACTCGTCATCATGGATGGATGGGGCTTAGGAAAAGATAAAAGCAGGGATGCTATCCAACAGGCAAAAACTCCCTTTGTAAATTCTTTATATACAAAATATCCTCATACAACATTAATCACCTGCGGCGAGCTGGTGGGTTTACCGGAAGGACAGATGGGTAACAGTGAAGTAGGCCACCTTAACCTGGGAGCCGGGCGAATTGTATATCAGGAACTACAAAGAATAAATAAATCTATAAAAGATGGAGAATTTTTTAAAAACATCTCCCTATTAAATACCATAGAATACGTAAAAAAAAATAATGCCCGCCTTCACCTGATGGGTTTGGTAAGCGATGGAGGTGTTCACTCACACATCAACCATTTAAAGGCATTAACAACCTTATGCCGGCAGCAAAACTTAGAAAATGTTATCATTCATGCATTTACAGATGGCAGAGACACTGACCCTAAAAGTGGAGGGGGTTATATTGCAGATCTTCACCAACATTTACAACATTCTACCGGAAAAATTGGAACCATTACGGGAAGGTATTATGCCATGGACCGGGATAAACGTTGGGAAAGGGTAAAGGCTGCGTATGACGCTCTGATACATGCACAGGGAGTGCAAACAGATAATATTTTAAATGAAATAAGCAACAGCTATCGAAATGGCGTTACCGATGAATTTATAAAGCCTATCATTAATAATACTTTTGATAGTCGTATTCGAAAGGGAGATGCCGTTATTTGCTTCAACTTTAGAACTGACCGTTGCAGGGAAATTACCGAAGTACTTACTCAACAGGATTTTCCCGAATGGCAAATGACGAAACTTGATTTGTACTACACTACCATGACACAGTATGATCATAATTTTAAAAATGTGCATGTTATTTTTGAAAATGATGATTTAAAAAATACTTTGGGAGAGATTTTACAAAATAATGACAAAACACAAATCAGAATTGCGGAAACAGAAAAATATCCACACGTAAGCTTTTTCTTTAGTGGCGGCAGAGAGAAACCTTTTAATGGAGAAAAACGTATTTTGATACCTTCCCCCAAGGTAGCCACCTATGATTTGAAGCCTGAGATGAGCGCTTACGAGGTAACTGAAGCCATATTGCCGGAAATTGCTAATAAAACAGCTAATTTTATTTGTCTTAATTATGCCAATGCCGATATGGTAGGTCATACCGGAGTATGGGAAGCAATTATAAAAGCAGTAGAAACAGTAGATACCTGCGTTGAAAAAGTAGTAACTGCTGCTTTAGAAAATGATTACACTGTTTTACTTACTGCTGATCATGGCAATGCGGATTGCGCCATTAATGAAGATGGTAGTCCCAATACAGCTCATACACTAAATCCGGTTCCCTTATTTATCATTGATAATCAATGGAGTGAAAAAATAAAAAGTGGTAAACTGGGTGATATTGCACCAACTATTTTAAAGATAATGGGCTTGTCTATTCCTAATGAAATGACCGGTGAAATCCTAATCGATCCACAACCAAACAATGAATAAATTTTATGAGAAAAATTTTTAAAATTACCTTCTTACTGCTGATCATCACCTTTATCGCTATTCAATTTTTTAGGGTAAAAAAGAATATTGCTACCGCTCCGGATGATTTTAAAAATGACATCAGCGCCATACACCACGTTCCGCAAGAAGTGCAATTAATATTGCAAAAAAGCTGCTATGATTGCCATAGCAATCAAACAAAATATCCCTGGTATGCTTCTATACAGCCTGTCAGCTGGTGGTTGGCCAATCATATAGAAGATGGAAAAAAGGAGCTTAACTTCTCGACTTTTGCAAGTTATCGTATCAGAAGACAATATAGAAAACTACAGGAGGTCATCGATGAAGTGGAAGAAGAAAACATGCCGCTTAAATCGTATACCTGGATGCACAAAAATGCCCGTTTAGACAAAGCTGATAAAGATATGATTATCAATTGGGCCAACAATATACTTGATAGTATGAAAAAAACGTACCCGGCAGATAGTCTGATTAGAAAGAAGTCTTAGTTGGAGGTTTTGAGTTTGGGGTTTGAAGTTTGAAGTTTGGGGTTTGAAGTTTGAAGTTTGGGGTTGGTTATTATTTAAATAATTTTTAACATATATAAAACAATATAAATAATATTTATATAAATTACGAAATTTATTTATTTTTTATACCTCTTATGAATAGAGAATAAATTATTTACCAATTGAGTCGTCCATGCAGCTAAATTTAGCCAAAATTGTCTTATATTTATATATGGAAGTCGCTATTTGTTCGGTAGATATTATAGAATTCCTTGCCGGCATTGATTTTACAAACTGAACCCAATCAACAATATCTTCAGCAAATCTAATATTAGGCAAGGTTTTCATATTTTTTAGTTTTAATCTGAACAGTAGTGAAAAAAAATGCTCTATATGACAGAAGAGCTATTATTAGCCGGATGTCTTAAAAACAACCCGGCCTCACAAGAGGCCCTGTATTACCGCTTCAGTCCAAAAATGCTAGGCGTATGCTACCGGTATGCAAAAAACAAAGAAGACGCTGAAGACATGCTACAGGAAGGCTTTATCAGGATATTTACTCAAATTCATCAGTATAGAAACGAAGGTGCCCTGGAAGGTTGGATCAGAAAAGTTATTGTTCACACCTGTATTAACATCTTAAAGAAAAATAAAAAATTTATGGATAGCGTGGATATCATTCACGCCAGCAATATTCAACTTAAAGAAGATACTATACCGTCTATTATGCAAGCCAAACAGGTAGTAGAATGTATAAGGCTGTTACCGATTGGATACAGAACTGTACTTAACCTATATGCAATAGAAGGATTTACACATAAGGAAATTGCCGAAATGCTGGATATCGAAGAAAGTACAAGCCGTAGCCAGTACACAAGGGCCAAAGCTATGCTGGAAAATATCTTGATAAAAAAGAACATATTACTCAGGCCTAAAGAAAAAGCTATTTTTTTATCCGCAGGCTCAGGTATATAAAAATTGTGTCCGAGAATGAAAATTATTGACTAAACATACAGGCGAAAATGGAGCATCAATTTTATAACGACTATTTCGAAAGGCTGCTAAGACAAAAAACTGATGAGTTTAGAATGCTACCCACTAAAACGCTTTGGTATAGCATTTACAACGATCTGCACCCGGGAAAAAAATGGCCTTCCATTACAATGAGCTTTGTTATTATTACTCTCATTGGATGTATAGGGTATTTCAATACATCTTCAAACAAATACAATGGAAATGAAATAACAGCCATAAATAAAACAGTCAGGAAAGGTGATCCTGCGCTTCTTGCCTATACTAATAATAACCAAGTTAAATTATTAACTGTTAATCAGCAACAACCTGCCGGAGGTACCCCTACATTAGCTACAACGAAGTATAGCCATAAAAATAGAATTGGTAACGAAGCCGCATATACGAAAAATAATATACAACAAAGTAATAACAATAGCCAAGCTGATAATGATATATTGAACCAACCTATTAATACCGTTTTGATTACGAATTATAATGTGGATCAAAATTTTAAATCTTTACCAAGCCTAAAAGAAGCTGGTACATTTGTTTTTACGGAAGAAAAAAGCAAAATACTTTCTACTACAACACAAGCAGAAGCATCTCTGCCTATCCATAGCAAAGAACTTAATTTTGGTGATTTATCCACTTTAAAACTAAAAGAAAGCCATTTAAAGAATAGAACTTCCTATCGCTTATATGTTACTCCTAGTGTAAGTTTTAGAAAATTAGAGGCTCAATCAGAGCAGGTAATGGCTTTTAATAATAACGGCATACAAAGTGATATCAATACCGCCCTTAATCATCAGCCATCTATCGGCCTTGAAACAGGGGCAGAACTAAATTACATGTTAACTACAAACATTTATGTAAAGTCAGGATTACAATTGAACTATACCAGCTATAGCGTTACAGCCTTTCCTGTCAACCACCCAATGGTAAGCAGTTTGATGTTGAGTGATGCTAACTCAGGTCAAATTTATTTAGATCCCCGGGTTTCTACTTTTACGGCTACCAATGGATCACAACCATCAAAATTGTATAATAAAACCTATCAGGTATCCATTCCGGTAGGCGTCGGGGTTAAACTGGCCGGCAACGAGCAATTGAAATGGTATGCCAGCACCAGTATTCAGCCGACTTTTGTATTGGGAGGTAAAGCTTACCTGATTTCAGCTGATAGGAAGAACTATATAGAAGATGCTTTTTTAATGCGTAGGTGGAACGTCAATACTGCAATTGAAACTTTTTTAACTTACAAAACAAAAGAAAATATACAACTTCAATTTGGCCCTCAATATAGGTATCAGCTCACTTCCACTTATAGTAAAGAGTATAGTATTAACGAACATCTATATCAATTGGGAATAAAATTAGGCTTATTAAAAACTTTCTAATATTTTTTCAAGAGGCCTTTATTCTAATAACCTGCATATTGGTTAATTTTGAATCTGGCAAAAATATTGCCATAGGCAATTATTAACATGTCTACCCGAAGGCTGAGTCTTCGGATAAATGTAAACCGATGTAATATGCAGTTATGAAAATTATTTTTCTCTTTATCCTCTCTTCATTTTTGGCAGCAGGCTGTAATAACACTAACAATCATTCAGCAAGTGATAACGCCAATACAGGCACTACCAAAGCCTCATTTTTTCCGGTTACGTCTTACATTAAAGGACAAATTGCAGATATCCGTAACCGAAGCCTTTCACCCTTAATGTATACCACCTCAAACAACCAAACAGATTCTATTTGGCTTAAACCAGAAGATTTAGAAAACGTATGCCATGAATTTCTTTATCCAACGATCGACACACAAAATTTGATAAATTATTTTACAGAGGCAAAATTTAAGGATGAAACAATCAATGCATTTACTTATACTTATGATGCAACCGGCAATTTACCAGATACATTTACTTTAAGACATTGGGATGTGTACATAGATCCTGATAAAAATTCTGTAAGAAAAATTTACCTTGTTAAAAATTATCCCGATAAGATATTGCAACTTACCTGGTATCATAATGCTTACTGTCAAATTGTTACTATTAAGAAAAATAATAGCACAGAAACTATAGAAAAAGAAGAAAAAATCAAATGGCAATTTTAATACCACATGACCGCAAAAGAATTTTCTAATATTGCTCATACGATACCAAATAACCCCGGCATTTATAAATATTATGATGCAGAAAACAATTTATTGTATGTAGGAAAGGCAAAAAATCTGCGAAAAAGAGTCAGCTCCTATTTTATCAAAAATTACACTTCTTACAAAACCCATGAGCTTGTCAAACGGATTGACTATATAGAATTTACCATTGTAAACAATGAGCAGGATGCATTTTTACTGGAAAATAGTTTAATTAAGGAGTATCAGCCGAAATTTAATATTAACCTCAAGGATGATAAAACCTATCCTTATATTGTAATCAAAAATGAGCCTTTTCCAAGAATATTTTTCACCAGAAGGAAAATTGCGGATGGTTCCACTTATTTAGGCCCTTATACATCTGTGGGTAAAGTAAAAGAACTTTTAGAGTTTATTCGACAAAATATTCCTCTTAGAACCTGTAAGCTTAATCTTTCAGAAAAAAATATAAAAAATAAAAAATTTAAAGTTTGCCTGGAATATCATCTGGGAAATTGCAAGGGCCCTTGTGAAGGTTTGCAATCTGCAAATGATTATGAGGAAAATTTACTTCAGATAAAAGAAATATTAAAAGGAAATTTATCAAATGTAATTCAACACTTCGTTGCAGAAATGCAACACTATGCTGCTGCTATGGAATTTGAAAAAGCCGAAATGATCAGAAAAAAAATTGACCATTTAAAACAGTATCAGGCAAAATCAATGGTAGCTGGTGCCAATACCGGAACTGTAGATGTCTTCACTATTGCAGAGGAAGGTAATAAAGCATATGTCAATTACTTAGCAGTCAACAATGGATCTATTATACAAACCAAAACTATTACTCTTGAAAAAAAGTTAGAAGAAACAGCCGCCGAGGTATTGAGCTTTGCCATTGCACAACTACGCCAAAATTTTAACAGCACGGCTACTACTATTATTGTACCGTTTGACATTGAATATCCGGAAAATGGTGTCACCATTCTAATTCCAAAAGCAGGAGATAAGAAAAAGCTATTGGATTTATCGCAAAAAAATGTGGACTACTTTAGAGAAGAATTACGTCGGAATAAAATGCTTCTATTGGAAGAAAAAACGGATAATGAAAAATTACAGGTATTACACCAACTGCAGCACGACTTGCAATTACCATTATTGCCTTTACATATTGAATGTTTTGATAACTCTAATTTTCAAGGAAGCTTTCCGGTATCAGCCATGGTTTGCTTCAAAAATGGGCAACCGAGTAAAAAAGATTACAGGCATTATAACGTGAAAACCGTAACAGGTATTAATGATTTTGCAACCATGCAGGAGGTAGTATACCGGCGCTACAAACGTTTACAGGATGAGCATTTACCACTACCACAGCTGGTAATTATTGATGGAGGTAAAGGCCAGCTAAGCGCCGCATTGGAGAGTATCAAAGCACTTGACTTAGAAGGCAAACTCACTGTAATTGGGCTGGCTAAAAATGAAGAAGAAATATTTTTTATTGGAGATAAGCAATCAAAAAAATTGCCATGGGATAGTGAAAGCCTAAAACTAATCCGGCGTATCAGAGATGAAGTACATCGTTTCGGCATTACTTTTCATCGCAATAAACGAAGTAAAGGCACTTTTACGAATGAACTGGAACAGATAAAGGGTATAGGAAAAAATACCATTGCCGAATTACTAAAAAAATTTAAATCTGTTAAAAATATTAAAGCGCAAACTACAGAAGCATTAGCAGAAATTATCGGTGCTTCAAGGGCTAAGATTTTAGCAGATCATTTCAATCAAAAACAATAAATTTTAAAGGAAAAGTACTTATAAAAAAAGAGGGCCAAGATAGAAATCTAGCCCCGTTTAAAATCTAATATTCTATTAAAAACAATACAAATATACGTATAAAAAATGAAATTTCATAGTTTAAACACTAATTTTTTTTATAACCATTTATATTGCGTTGATAAATAATTTATAAGGCGCTTAATAGCTCCATAAATCCTGCTCGTAATTGAATATTTTTTCTTTGATATTTTCACCCTCCAATAATTGAAGTATGGTATTGTCGCTCAATCCTTTATATTCTTTCAAATACAAATCATAGGGGTTATCCATGGTACTTTTAATAATTCTTCCGTTGAACATACGGCTTTCGAATAGTTCTTCCCAACTCATCCTTGCACCAAAGTTTTTACCATTATATACCTCGTATTTAGCAAGGAAAGGCCGGATATCGGGATAATAAACCCAGAATAAAACGGTTTCACCTAAATTTACTCCCATAGAAGTAACTACACTTTTTACCGGAGCGATTCCCAATATTCTCCAAACTAAACGAGAACTTTCCTTATCAAAAATGACTTCTTCCTTAATGCGAAATTTATAAAATGAATCCATGTTGACTTCCGGGGTCATTGTTTTTGTACCTACTGCTACTCCCAGGGAATCATAAATGGGCACTTCTATAGCTTCACCGCCTACAGCTTTAGCTACTTCTGCCCTTGTCATAGGGGTGGTAAATCGATCATCTACATTACTGAAAACTGTTACAGCGCTGTCTTGTATAGCCTGAAATAAAATGGAAATAAATCGTTGATCGCCGTTATTCTCTGTAGCGGCGTACATGAATGGAAGGTTAATTTTTTCCCGGGCATCAATTTCACGCCAGATTTTATGACGAAAAACAGCATCATCTGCACGAATATGTTCATATGCCAATGGCGTTCTGTCTTTTAAGTCATTGGTTTCAACAGCTTCATCTCTACGCAATGATTTTTTAACTACTTTAATAGGCAGGCTATCATTTACCATAGCAGAATCCGGTCTGATCATCGCTGTTGCAACACTATCTGCTGTTGGCTGTATTTGGGTATTGGTTCTCGGCTGGGTCGTACGTCTCGTAGTAGTTCGCCGTGTAGCCCTCCTGCGATTTTGTGCATCCGCTGCTTCCGCAAACAAACATATTCCTATTAACACCAGTAAATACTTAAAAAGCTGCTTTTTCATAATAATTATAAATTAACTCATTATCAATTATTCCGCCTTCGGCGGAACAGACAATTAATCCATTATCCACTAATATAAGGCAATCGATTTGCTATCAATTGCCCGTGTACCATCCGGGCCAGATACTCTTATATTATCAAAGGTAACTACTGTACCCGGACCACATTTTGCCATGAGTGCCGAAAGTGGCGCCAGGCTGTTACCGCCGATTGATGCAGTAGCCACACTACTAAAATTAGCACCCGAAAAATACACGGTAGCGCCTACTACATTATATCGTAAGTCAAAATCAAAATTTTCTAACTCTGCCCTGCAATAAGCCTGGCTTTTAAAGGCTACAGAAGGCATTCTTACTCTACCATCACCCACCTTAAATATAGGATTGGGTATTCTTTTGCATCGGAAGTTAAAAGTACTGGACTTCCCGTCAGCAGTTACCGTAATGCTGGCATTACCTACAGCACCTACTTTTACTGTACGATTAGAACCTGAGCCACTAATACTTCCACCTGACATAGAAACGGAAGTTTTATCCCAACCTACCGGCGAACCGATGGTAACAGGATTATCCACTCCTACATAAAATACATTCATTTTATCCAGCATAACTGCTGCACCACTGGGCGTACCTACGGTGTACTCAACCTCTTTATCTAATGTTTGAACTTTGCCATTTTGATCTCTAAAACTAATTTTCACAGGAATTTTATGAACGCCGGGACCCGAAGCAATAACTTTTGTTTCACCATAACCATTAACAGCATTAAAGGTCTGACCATTAATAGTAACTTGTGGTGCAGATGCAGAACTAAAAGCACCAATTCCTGCACGAATAGTAATCTCTTGGCCAGGCATTACATAATTAGAAGATTGACTTATTAATGGAGTAAACTGATCATACACAATTTCCACAGCACCAATTTCACTTAGCAAAAATTTTGCTGCTTGAGATTCAGTATTCTTTACGTCATTCTGAAACTTACTAAGAATAGTTAATGCTGCTATAGAGGGAACCATATTAAAATACTTAATAGTCCACTCATTATCATTTTTAGCATTATCTAAAATTATAGGTAATCCTGTTGGGAAAGCCTTTTTCATATAGTTAGGACCCATTAAGTTGATTATATCATCAACATATTGTTTTAAATTTTTATACAACTTCTTCCCTTCCCCTTTTGTGTCCATTAATCTTATTGCAGCCTCTAAGTCATCTTCTTTGAATGTTTTAGAACTACTATCATAGTCCGATTCACTAAGAATCTTCATCTTTAACTCGTTAATGTATGAGTCAACTGCCGCTGAATATGCTCTTAATGAATCAGCTTTAGGCTTAATTAATAATGCCTTTTCCCTTGTTTCCTCTTTACGTAAAGCTGCTTCAAGAGAATTATAAACATCACTAGAACTAATACTTAAAGAGTTATTAGATTTATCAAGGCTATTGTTTACTACTTTAAATGCATTTAATATTTCGCTTGATACATTCAGCGCTAACAGGGCTGTAAGCACCAGATACATCAGGTTAATCATTTTTTGCCGGGGCTCTTTTGGTAAAGCCATAGTACGTTAATATTTAAATATTGTTAATTGAATATTGTTTGGATTAAAAAGGATGAATGTCAATTGACAATATTATCTGCCCTGCATAGCAGTTAGCATATTTCCATAAATTGAATTTAGTTTTCCTAAATTATTGGCTAACAGGCTGATTTGGTCTTTTGCTTTGTTAGCATCTTCAGCGCTATTCATCATAGCCTGGCTGGCTTCAGCCATTTTGCCATAAAAATTATTCAGCGCTTTTAAATGATTATTACTTTCCTTCAATTCTAATTCATAGATAGTATTTAATGAGCCTAAGTTTTTGGTAAGTACCTGAACCTGCTCATGGAATAATTTAGCGCTATCCGATGCATTATTGAAAGAAGACATAGTATTGGCACTGGCGCTAAAAGCAGTGGTCATAGTACCCATGGCTGTAGCAGCTTCTTTGGTTTTGGCGCTGAAGTCAGAAGTAGATTTTACAATATCCCCTACTTCGGTTAGTCCATTTACCGTAGAGCCTAATTTTTGAAACCCTTCGCCTAATTTCTTTAGGCTTACAGGTGTAATATCTGCTTCCTGAAGCATTTTTTCCATTCCTTTTAAAGCAGGATTACCAGTATCAACAGTAGCAACCGAAACAGCTCCTTCCGGTGGGGGCGCTAATAAATATAAAAGACCATAACAAAAAAAGATACCGGCTTCTGTGTATAAACCAACTTTCAGCCATATATCTGCTCCGGGCGCATGGGTAATTTTAAACAGAGCGCCCAGCAATACGGGAACCGCTGCCACAGATACTAAAATATTTAATAAACGATCGATTGGACGAGATTGACCAGCAGCCATAAATTGTAATTTTTAATGGGTTTATTGATTAGTTAAATTAAGATTTATGTAAATTAATAAGTTGAGTATTATACATATTATTTTAAATTAATGTATAATATATTTATTTTTATTAAATTATATATTTATAAAATTTAATCTTTATCAGCGTTTTTTGGGTGAAGGGGGTAAATCAATTACACAACGAAAACCTATGTAGGATTTGGATGTATCCTGATACTCATAATTTCTGGTACCTGTTTGCAAATAATACCCTACATCTTTCCAGCTACCGCCTCGTACCACTTTACGCTTGTCACGAGGTTTATCATAATCTTTTGCATTATATCGGATATCCGGATTCATATCATGTTGAAAGTTGTAGCCACCTTCATAGTATAAAGAAGAAGTCCACTCAGCTACATTACCCGCCATGTTGTATAGGCCAAAATCATTGGGCCAATAAGCATCGGCTCTAACGGTATAGAATCCACCATCTTCGGGATAATTACCACGACCTGGCTTAAAGTTAGCCAGTAAGCAGCCCTTTCTGTTTCTCAAATAAGGACCACCCCAGGGATAAGGCGCCTGAGAACGACCGCCTCTTGCTGCATATTCCCACTGAGCTTCGGTAGGCAAACGGAAGTCTGATTCAGCATTTCTTTTTTTACCTTCCAAATAAGAATTTAAGTAATGCGTTCTCCATTCACAGAAAGCAGTAGCCTGTTTCCATGTGATCCCTACTACCGGATAATTACCATAGGCCGGATGGCTGTAATATTGTCTTGCCATCGGTTCATTGTATGCGTATGCAAAATCTCTTACCCAACAAACAGTGTCGGGATATATAGGGATATCTTTTTTAACAATAAATTTAGAACGGGGTACATTGGGATCACGATTTAATGCTGCAGCTTTGTAATCTAACACCTCAGAGTGATATATAATCTTACTGGCATCAATTTCTTTCTTATTATTAAGTCTATTATCAGGCGTAACAATGATCGCATCAATTTTTTCAAGTGTAGCTCTGTCACCCCATTTAATATCTTTTACCCTTTTCCAATCCAAATATTCATTTCCATCCTGGCCTTGTTTTACAAAACCCATTAATTTACCTGCGATAGAATCTCTTACCCAATTGGTAAACTGGCGATACTCGTTATTGGTAATTTCTGTAGCGTCCATCCAAAAACCACTGATAGACACTTGCTTATTACGGGCAGTAAAGGCATAATTCACATCTTCATCACTTGGCCCCATATGAAAAGTACCAGAAGGTATATACACCATTCCCGGAGGTTTTGGAAGCACCCATCTGGAAGCAGGCGCTACACCTATAAGCTGTCCTTTATCATCTTTTGAGGAGGATTTACTTTTACTACCTAATGTTTTACATCCGGATGATAATTGCATAACAGCTCCAACAGCTATCAGATAAAGCAACATATTCTTCATTGTAGTTAAAACTTTGTGCGTATGAGCAAATGTAATCATTATTTTGAATTAACATTATTTTACAACTAAATGATATATAAAAATTTAAACAATAAGCAACGCTTCCTTAAAAAAAAATAGAACGGTTTATTATTACAAATATTGTTCTCATAATCTATATCAGTTCATACAATTCCTTTAATGAATTTAAAGGCTGAAGACATTGATATTGTTTACACAGATAAATCAATACCTGATCATCAAATTTCTTTTGTAATAGTAAAGGCATGTGTACGGAATCATCAGCAGCACATTGCAATACTTTATTAGGAACATATTTCTGTAACAATTCCTCCCTGACCTGCCGATACTCTTTACCAGTAATGACTATTTCATTAATACCCACTGTATATTTCAGCAGTAAAGATGCCCAGTTACCAAAAGAACCAGGATATTTTACTACTGCTGTGCTTAACTGTTGCAAAATATGTTCCGATCTTGCCCTCCAGTTATTATTATCAAAAATAATAGCCAAATACTGCAAATTATTAGCCATCCCACTGTTACCAGATGCCGTAGCACCATCATATATTTCTTTTTTCCTTAATATAATATCTTTCTGAACTTTACTCGTATAATAAAAAAATATATTTTGTTCATCAGAGAAAAGATTGATAACCTGCTCAGTTAATGATTGGGCGTCATATAAATATTTTATATGAGACGTGATTTCCTGTAGCGCAATGGCTGCCTGAATAAGATTGGCATAATCGTCTAAAAAAGCATCGTATTTGGCCTGACCATTTTTATAGGTATGATATAACGATCCATCTGCTTTGAAAAATACTTTTTTGATAAAATCGTACGTACCTTTTGCCAGCGTTTTATAATATTCATCTTTAAAAGTAGCAGCAGCTTTACAAAGAGCAGTAATCATCAAGGCATTCCAGCTTAATAAAATTTTATCATCCAAAGCAGGTCGTATCCGTTTGTTGCGTTCTGTCAAAAGTTTAGCAGCACCTTCATCAAGTAATCTTTTTAATTCATCCACATTTATTTTACGCTCATTGGCAAACTCATCCACAGGCTGTAAAACACGTAAAATATTTACTCCTTCCCAATTGCCCTGATCGGTAATATTGTAAAATTGACAAAATAATTCAGCATCATTTCCCAATATGGATACCACTTCTTCTTTTTGCCATACGTAATATTTTCCTTCCACCCCTTCACTATCGGCATCCAAGGCCGCATAAAAACCGCCTTTTGCATCCATCATTTCTCTTTGTAAAAAATCGATGGTTTGGCGAATGGTTTTTCCGTATAACTTATTTTTAGTGATTTGATAAGCATCGCAGAGTACGGTGATCAATAGCGCATTATCATACAACATTTTTTCAAAATGAGGCGCCAGCCATTCTTCGTCTGTACTATACCTGGCAAAGCCGCCACCAATCTGATCATAGATGCCTCCCTGAATCATTTTGTCTAGCGAAAGTAACGCCTGTTGTAAGGCCTGATCATTTTTAAAAAAATGATAATATTGAAGTAAATATGTAATGGTAAATGTTTGTGGAAACTTAGGCGCTTTTCCAAAGCCGCCCCAGACTGTATCAGCGTTTGCCAAAAAGTTTTTTGCTATGGCATGACATTGATCCGCCATAAATAAACTTTTTGTATCAACCACATCAGCAAACTTCGCTTGTCCGAAACTGTTAGCTTTTTGCAAATGAGCCATTAGCTCTTCGGCCTGAGCCTCAATTTCATGCCTGCGTTCCTGCCAGGCTTGTTGAATTGCCTGTAGCACTTCTGTCCAGGAGGCCCTGTTATAAGCCCGTTTTGGAGGAAAGTAAGTACCTCCATAAAAAGGTTTTGCATCAGGTGTTAAAAAAACATTCAACGGCCAGCCGCCGCTGCCTGCTATTGCCTGAACAGCATCCATATAAATATGATCTAAATCCGGGCGTTCTTCCCGATCAATTTTTATATTGATAAAATGTTCATTCATAATATCGGCAACTGCTTCATTCTCAAAACTTTCTCTTTCCATTACATGACACCAATGGCAGGCTGCATACCCAATACTTACCAAAATAACCTTGTTTTCGTCTTTTGCTTTTTGCAAAGCTTCTTCACACCATGGATACCAGTCCACAGGGTTATGGGCATGCTGAAGCAAATAAAGGCTTGTCTCGCTGATGAGATGATTGGTAAACGTTTGTGTCATATGAGTATTACACCAAATAACTCATAAAATTGTTATCCGTAAAATGTGTAATTAGTAGAAATTAAGCATCTATAATACAAGAAGTAGTTAAATAAAGAGTTAAATTAGAATAAATAATATGAATTTACTGCTCGATAACAATTTTTTAACATTTTTTTAAACAATAATGAACCATATTTTAACAGGAGTACTTGTTCTACTAAATTTTTTAGCAATCGGCCAGCGCAAACATTTATCAAAACAAGCAGCTGCCGGGGAAGGCAAAGCCGTTAAAATTGAATGGGTGGACAATTTACCGGGTGATTTTTCTTTTGCCAAAAAATGGAGCTACCCCGAAGGGGTTTACAGAAATGAGCATGGCCAACTCAGTTGTGACGGTATTTGCCCGGAAGAAGTAGATGCCATGAAGGACAGCGCTGGAAAAATTTATGAAGATTCCCTGACTGCCTTTTATCAATTGGTAGATACAACACACCAATATCATTCACTAAAAGCAGATGCCTGGTGCTATGAGTATGCTGGAAGTGATTTTATTGATTGCTATGATGTTGCAGCTTATGAATGTTATACACGTTCAAATGCAGGTACACATTGTAGTTTGGAACTCTCTTTTGATGAAAAATATTGCAATCCTTATGTTTCCTTAACTGGCATCTTAAATAATAAAAAAGTAATTTTTTATTGTACCCAGGGGACTTTTAAAGTTGACAAAAAAAGCTTTGAAAAAGGAATATTAAAAGCAATTTTTGATTTTAAATTTAAAAATACCAGCGAGCCTAAAAAGCCCATTTATTGGAAGGGTAAAATTTTTACTGAAAATGAATTACCCCGCCGCAAGCAGCGGGGTATCTATTCAAAATAATCTGAGCTGA